>NZ_CP117866.1:608653-1217307 GCF_028736035.1 Streptomyces sp. T12 | reverse complement strand
GTGTACGTGCATGGACTGGGGTCGGTGTCCTCCGTGTACCACGCGCATGTCGCGGCTCGACCCGAGCTGTCGGGCCGGCGCAGCCTGTTCGTCGACCTGCCCGGGCACGGCATCAGCGACCGGCCCGAGAACTTCGGCTACCGGCTGGAGGAGCACGCCGACGCCCTCGCGGCGGCGCTGGACGCGGCGGAACTGAGCGGTGCGGAGCTGGTCGCGCACAGCATGGGCGGTTCTGTCGCCATCGTGCTCTCCCACCGTCGGCCCGACCTCGTCTCCCGGCTGGTCCTGACGGAGGCCAACCTCGACGCCTCGCCTCCACCCGGTCCCGGGAGCGCATGGATCACGGCCTACGAGGAGGAGGAGTTCGTCGGCGGCGCGCACGCGCGCGTGCTGGAGGCGGTCGGGCCTCTGTGGGCGGCGACCATGCGGTTGGCCGATCCGCGCGCCCTGCACCGCAGCGCCGTGGGGCTGAGGCGAGGCTCCGAGCCGATCATGCGCGACATCCTCGAAGGGCTGAGCGTCGACCGGGTGTTCCTTCAGGGCGAGCTCAGCGGTGAACTCCCGGGCAGGCAAGCCCTGGAGGCCGCGGGCGTGCGTGTGGTGACCGTACCCGGCGCCGGCCACAACGTCATGTTCGACAACCCTGATGCCTTCGTGGCGGCCGTCGCCGGGCGGGGCTGAGACATCAGGCTTCGCGCACGGCCAGCGCCAGGAAGCGGTCGTCCTCGTCCGCGTACGAAGTCATGCGCCATCCGGAACCGGCCAGCAGCGGCCGGAGGTTGGGTTCGGCTCGCAGGTCGTCGGGGGTGATCTGGCGGCCCTGGCGTGCCGCGAGTGCCGCCCTGCCGATCGGGTGGAACAGTGCGAGCATGCCGCCACGGCGCACCACACGGGCCAACTCCCGCAGGTCCGCCGCCGGATGGGGCAGGTGCGCGATGAGGCCGGCCCCGAACACGGCGTCGAGCGACTCCGACCGCAACGGCAGCGCGGCCACGTCGGCGAGCAGCAACTGCCCGTCGGTGTCGCGTCCGGCCCGTACGGCGGCCTCCAGCATGGCCGGGGTCAGATCGGCCCCCAGGACCACTCCCGAGGGCCCCACGGCGGCACGCAGGGGCGGCAGGGCGCGCCCGGTGCCGCAGCCCGCGTCGAGCACGCGGCCCCCCTCGCGCAGCCCGAGCTCGGCGACCGCGGCCGCGTAGGCGGGCCCGTCGTCGGGGAACCGGCTGTCCCAGTCGGCGGCGCGGGCCGTGAAGAACTCCTGCACATGTGTGTGGTCGTCGCTCATGTTCCGCATGATCCCTCACTGGCACGGATGACGCCGCTGTGCACACGTTCGAGCGTGACGCGATCGTTCCGGTGCATCTGTGCGTCATATTCCAACAGCTTTCGAAATGCGCCCCCTTCGTGCGCCCGTGCCCCCGCTAGCGTCCCGGGGTCATGGGACACCTGGACCACGCCGCCCTGGGCTGGCTTACCCCTGTGCTGTCGTACGTGATGGCGTGCATAGGCGCCGCGCTCGGCCTGCGCTGCACCGTGCGCGCGCTCGGCGCCACCGGCCGCTCGCGCCGCAACTGGCTCGTCACCGCGGCCTCGGCGATCGGCACCGGCATCTGGACCATGCACTTCGTGGCCATGCTGGGCTTCAGCGTCAGCGGCACCGACATCCGCTACGACGTGCCGCTCACCATCGTGAGCCTCCTCGTCGCCATGACCGTCGTCTGCGCCGGCGTCTTCGCCGTCGGATACAGCCGCGACCGGACCCGGGCGCTCTTCCTCGGCGGGCTCACCACCGGACTCGGCGTCGCGAGCATGCACTACCTGGGCATGGCCGCCGTACGACTCCACGGCGACGTCACCTACGACCCCGTCCTCGTCGGACTCTCCGTCATGATCGCAGTCCTCGCGGCGACGGCGGCCCTGTGGGCGGCGCTCAACATCAAGTCGCCCGTCGCCGTCACCATCGCCTCCCTGATCATGGGCGCGGCGGTCAGCAGCATGCACTACACCGGGATGTTCGCCGTCGGCGTGGACGTCACGCCCTCCGGCGACGTCCTGCCCGGGGCCACGGCGATGCAGTTCATCTTCCCCCTCGCCGTCGGCCTCGGGTCCTATCTCTTCCTGACCTCGGCCTTCGTCGCGCTGTCGCCCACCACGAGGGAGCGCGAGGCATCCGCGTCGGCCCAGCGGTCGGTCGAGAGCGTCGCCGGCTAGCGGCGGGTCCGGACCGGTGACGGCCCGCAAAGGCACGCCCCCGAACCACTTCCGAGCGAGGAGGCCATGCGTACACCCCGTAGGACCATCGCAGCCGGCGCCGAGACGCCGTCCCCGCCCCCCGTGCGCGGCCGCCGCGCCCATGCCGGACCGCCGGCCGACGAAGGCCCGGAAGAACTCACGGGCGTGGCGCCGGACGACCCACCCACGCGCGTGGAGCGCTGGCGCCTACGGCCGCGCACCGTCCGCGCCAAGATCGTCTGCCTGCTGATGGTGCCGGTCGTCTCGCTGCTGGCCCTGTGGGCCTACGCCACCGTCAGCACCGCTCAGGACGTCTCCAGGTTGCGCCAGTTGCAGCGTGTCGACTCCGAGATCAGGACCCCCGTCACGGCCGCCGTCGCCGCCCTCCAGGCCGAACGCGAGGCCGCGGTGCGCTACGCGACCGACCCTTCCACCGGACAGAGCGCAGACTTCAAGAGGCTCGCGGAAGGCACCGACAGGGCGGTGGCGCAGCTGCGGCTCGGCGACCACAGCACCGTCGCCGACAGCGAGGAGCTCCCCGCCGGGGTGGCCCGGCGGCTCGAGGCCTTCGTCACCGGCGCCGAGCAGCTGAGCACCGTACGCAGTGCCGTGCTCGACCGCCGCGCCGGCTGGGACGAGGCGTACGGGCGGTACACGAAGACCATCGCGAGCGCGTTCTCGGTGGGCGGCGCGCTCACCGGCATCCAGGACGCCGAGCTCGGCTCCGACGCGCGCGTGCTGCTCGAATTCGCCCGCGCGGGCGAGGCGCTGGCCCAGGAGGACGTCGTGCTGGACAGCGCCCGCCTCGCCGGGCGCCTCGACGGAGAGCGGCTGAGGCTGTTCACCGGAGCCGTCGACACCCGCCGTACGCTCACCGAATCCGCCGTCGCGGACCTGCGCGGCCCGGAACACGCGGCCTGGCAGAGCCTCGCCGACGGCAGCGCCTACGCGAGCGTGGCCGCCGTCGAGGACAAGGTCCTGGCCACCGCACCGGGCGTACGGGCGATCGACGCGGCGGGGGAAGCCACCTGGAGCAAGGCACACGCACGCGTGCAGGGCGGAATGCGGACGATCGAGCAGGACGCCGGCCGCGGAGTCGCGGACAGCGCCGACCCCTTCACCCGTGGCCTGCTCACCCCGGCCGGCGCCGCCGTCCTCCTCGGCCTCGCAGCCGTCGCCGCCTCTCTCGTGATCTCGGTACGCATCGGCCGCGGCCTCGTCGTCGAGCTGGTCAGTCTGCGCAACGGCGCCCTGGACATCGCCCGGCGCAAACTCCCCGAGGCCATGCTCAAACTGCGCGCCGGTGACGAGATCGACATCCAGGCCGAGGCACCGCCCGGACCGCCCGCCGAGGACGAGACCGGCCAGGTCGCCGAGGCCCTGGGCACCGTCCACCGCGCCGCGCTCCGGGCCGCCGTGGAGCGCGCCGAGCTCGCCAGCGGCATCTCCGGTGTCTTCGTCAACCTCGCCCGCCGCAGCCAGGTTCTCGTGCACCGCCAACTGAGCCTGCTGGACAGCATGGAACGGCGTTCCGACGACCCGAACGAGCTGAGCGACCTCTTCCGGCTCGACCACCTCACCACCCGCATGCGACGTCACGCCGAGAGCCTGATCATCCTCTCGGGAGCGGCACCCGGGCGGGCCTGGCGGATGCCGGTCTCCCTGACCAACGTGGTCCGCGCGGCCGTCTCCGAAGTCGAGGACTACGCGCGCGTGGAGGTACGACAGCTCCCCGAGGCATTGGTCATCGGCGCGGCCGTCGCCGACCTCACCCATCTCCTGGCGGAGATCGTCGAGAACGCAGCCCAGTTCTCACCGCCCCACACGCGCGTACGCGTCACCGGCGAGCCCGTCGGCAACGGCTACGCCGTCGAGGTCGAGGACCGCGGCCTGGGCATGGGCAAGGAGACCCTCGCCGAGGCCAACCGGCGCATCGAACAGTCCGAGGCGCTCGACCTGTTCGACAGCGACCGGCTCGGCCTCTTCGTCGTCAGCAGGCTCGCGTCACGGCACGGCATCAAGGTCCACCTGCGCACCTCGCCCTACGGCGGCACCACCGCGGTCGTCCTGTTGCCCACCGCCCTGCTGCACGAAGCCACGGCGGAACGTTCCCCCGGCAGGAAAGCGGACAGCGAGCGGCCTGCCGAGCGCGAGTACGCGCGCGTGCCCGCCGCCGACCGGCACCAGGAGTCCGTCCACGCGGTCGCCGACCGGCCCGCACTGGTGGCTCCCGCACCGGCCGCGGCGGAGGCCACCACGACCGACCCCACACCCCCCGGAGTCACCACCTTGCGACTGCACCGCCCTGCGGACGACTCCGAAGCCTCCGACGACCTCCCACGCCGCGTAAGGCAGGCGAGTCTCGCCCCCCAACTGCGCGAGGGGCGTCCCGAGGAGCCGGCGCAGCCGCCCGCCGCCCGAGACGACGACCAGCGCACCCCCGAACTCGTACGGGACCGCATGGCGGCCTACCGCGACGGCTGGGTGCGCGGCGGCGGCAGGCAGCCCGGCTGCGGTGCCACTCCCGATTCCACAGCGCGCAGCGACAGCAGCGAAGGAGACCCCGCATGATCCAGGATCCGGGCATGAGAGCCGCTCAGCGGTCCGGTGAACTCGACTGGTTGCTGGACGACCTGGTGCTGCGAGTGAGCGAGGTACGGCACGCCGTGGTGCTGTCCAACGACGGACTCGCCGTAGGTGCGTCGACCGGCCTCCGTCGCGAGGACGCCGAGCACCTCGCCGCGGTCGCCTCCGGCTTCCACAGTCTGGCCAAGGGCGCGGGCAGGCACTTCGGCGCCGGCGGAGTGCGCCAGACCATGGTGGAGATGGACGACGCCTTCCTGTTCGTGGCGGCCGCGGGCGACGGCTCCTGTCTCGCCGTCCTCACCGCCGTGAGCGCCGACATCGGACTGGTGGCGTACGAGATGGCACGGCTGGTCAAACGTGTCGGCGAGCACCTCCACACGCCAACACGCGTGGCAGCGCGGCCGCCCGCCGCAGGATGAGCCGGAAGGGCGGTCCGTGCGCATGACCGAGGACACGACGGGCGCCCCGCGCGAGCAGGGCAGCCAGTGGTACGACAGCGAGGCCGGGCCCCTCGTCCGCCCGTACGCCATGACGGGCGGACGCACCGACCCCGGCCCCACCGGAGCGCGTTTCGACCTGATCGCCCTCGTCACACTGGACGCCGCCGCGCCCGGAGCCGACGACGACACCGCGCTCGGGCCGGAACACCGGGCCCTCATCGAACTGTGCCGACCGGAGACGCAGTCGGTGGCGGAACTCGCCGCGGGCGCCGATCTGCCCGTGGGGGTCGTCAGGGTGCTCCTCGGCGACCTACTGGAAACGGGCTGCGTCACCGTCAGCCGTCCGGTACCACCCGCACAGCTTCCGGACGAACGGATCCTTCGCGAGGTGATCGAAGGATTGCGGGCCCTGTAGATGACATGCCAGAACCAGCCAAAAGCAGTCCAATCCCACGAAGGGCAGCCGCAGTTGTCATGATGCTGACTTCGCACCGTGACGTCGACCGATGCCGGCACTCCCGAGAGAAGTGATCGATGGTCTCCGAGCACTCCGACGCCTCCGACGGCGAGACGGCCGCCCTGGCGCTGAAGATCCTTGTCGCCGGCGGATTCGGCGTGGGCAAGACCACCATGGTGGGCGCGGTCAGCGAGATCCGGCCGCTGCGCACCGAGGAACTGCTCAGCGAAGCCGGGCAGTTGGTGGACGACACCGACGGCGTGGACCAGAAGGTCACCACGACCGTCGCCATGGACTTCGGACGCATCACCATCCGGTCCGGCCTGTCCCTCTACCTCTTCGGCACCCCGGGGCAGGACCGCTTCTGGTTCCTGTGGGACGAACTGTCACAGGGCGCCCTGGGTGCGGTGGTCCTCGCGGACACCCGGCGCCTGGAGGACTGCTTCCCCGCGGTGGACTACTTCGAGCACCGGCACATCCCGTTCGTCGTGGCCGTCAACTGCTTCGCGGGCGCTCGGACGTACGGCGCCCACGACGTCTCACGCGCCCTCGATCTGGACCGGGGCACACCCGTCGTGCTCTGCGACGCCCGGGACCGCGACTCGGGAAAGGAAGTGCTGATCCGCCTCGTCGAGTACGCCGGGCGGATGCACACCGCCCGGCTGCTCGACTCCGTGGGCTGACTGGTTCCCTGCGAGCCGACCGGCTCCATGGGGCGACCGGTTCTCAGCCGCGGTCGGCCCATGGCGCCGACCGGCCTCGGGACCGCTGTCAGTCCGCGACACCCTTCTCCGCCAGTACTCTCTCGATCGTGACGCGGACGAGGAGTTCACCCGGAACGCCGTTGCGGGCCCCGAACTCCTCCGCGCGTTCCTCGCCCATGTACCGCGCCCCGATACGACCGGCCCAGTGCCTCAGCTCCTCGAGATCCTCCGAAATCCGGGCGATGCCCTGAAGCACCACGAAGTCGTACGGCGGCCGGTCGACGTCCACGCACAGCGCCACCCGTCCGTCACGGACCAGGTTGCGGCCCTTCACACTCGACTTGCCGGTGTTGAACACCACCTCGTCCCCGTCCAGCACGAACCAGATCGGCGTCACATGCGGACTCCCGTCGGCTCGCACGGTCGACAACTTTCCGGTGCGTGTGCCCTGCGAGACGAACGCCCGCCATTCCTCATCGGTCATCTTCTGCGCCATGCCCCCCATCCTCCTTGCCCGCGGGCCGGATCGTCGGGAAGGGTGGCGAAGAGATCCTCCGGTGCAGGGGGAGACATCTACACGGGGAGACCGGAACATGGCGCAGAATCAGGGACTTGGCTGGTTGCTGGACGACCTGACGGAGCGCGTCGATCATGTGCGGCACGCGCTGGTGCTGTCCAACGACGGTCTGGTGACAGGCGCGAGCACCGGACTGCGGCGCGAGGACGCCGAGCACCTCGCCGCCGTCTCGTCCGGACTGCACAGCCTCGCCAAGGGCTCGGGACGGCACTTCGGCGCGGGCAGAGTGCGCCAGACGATGGTCGAGTTCGACGACGCGGTGCTGTTCGTCACGGCGGCGGGCACCGGCAGCTGTCTGTGCGTGCTCAGCGGCGCGGAGGCGGACATCGGCCAGATCGCCTACGAGATGACCCTGCTCGTCAACCGGGTCGGCGAACACCTCGACGTGGACGCCCGACAGCCCGAACGGTCACCGATCACAGACGTCTGACCTGCTGATTCGCCGTCCCCCATGGAGTTATCCACAGGCTCGCCACGAGATCCGCCCGACCGGCTACGGTTTTTGTCACGGCGAGCGCACACAGCGTGAGCCACTGACTCCACGGGGGAGACCGACCATGTCAGGCGACACCGCCACGAAACCGCACCACCTGTCGTATACGCCGAGTCGCGCGGCCCGCGAACTGGCGCTGAAGCGAGGAGAGTTGGACCTCGCCGTTCACCTCGGAATCATCCGGACCGTGCCGGACGAGGGAGGCGGGGGCCGGCGTGTCCCGCGGTCGGAGATCGACCGGCTGCGTTCGGGGGCCGGGTTCGCCGAGTCGTTGCAGGACCGCGTGAAGGTGGTGGGTACGACAGAGGGCGCGGGCGTCATGGACGTGTCCATCGGCAGGTTCACGCGCCTGGCCCGCCTGGGGCTGGTCGTCCCGGCGAAGTGGTACCTCAATCGCTACCGAGCCGTGGTGTGGCTGTATCTCGCCGAGGAGCTGAAGCAGTTCGCCGCCGACGAGAAGAACGCCCCGCTGCTGAACGACCGACGTATGCCCGAAGGGCTGCGCGGCATGCTGGACGCGGGCGTGGATCTGCGGGCGCGCAACTGGCGGGGACGCCATCGGGGATTCCTGCTGCGACTGGCCGACGACCCGTGGGAGAGCGCCGGCGCGCTGGCCGCCTTCCTCGACCCCGTCCAGATCGCGGAAATCGTCCCCGACCCCTATGAGCGCTCCCATCTGAACCACTTCCGGCCAGGACCGCCGGCATCCGGCGCACCGGGTTCGCCCGCCGCGCACCTGGCCGAGAGGATCATGACAGCGGACGACCCGGACGAGATCGGCCTGCTGCGGGCCGACCTGACGGCAGTACTGGAAGCGGCACGCGAGAGGCGGCCGGCCCCGCGCCCGACGGCGACGCGGATCCCGGCGCCGGCGCATCCGGTGCACCTCGTCTCGCCCCGGCCCCAGGAGCCGGAACCGCCACGCGGCCTGCTGAGCTGGCTGCGTCGCAGAAGCCCCCGGGCTACAGCGCCCTGAACAGACCTTCCTGGACGACGGACACCAGCAGGCGCCCTTCCAGGTCGTAGATCCGCCCACGGGCGAGTCCCCGCCCACCGGTCGCGATCGGTGACTCCTGGTCGTACAGGAACCACTCGTCCGCGCGGAAAGGCCGGTGGAACCACATCGCGTGGTCCAGCGACGCGATGTCGAAACTCCGCGGGCCCCACAGGGGTTCGACCGGGATGCGGACGGCGTCCAGGAGGGTCATGTCACTGGCGTAGGTCAGTGCGCAGGTGTGCACGACCGGGTCGTCGCCGAGCGGCCCGACCGCGCGCATCCACACGGCACTGCGCGGCTCGGCGTCCTTGACCTCCTCGGCGGTCCAGCGCAGCCGGTCCACATAGCGGATGTCGAAGGGCTGACGGCGCGCCATCCGCTCCAACTGCTCGGGCAGTGCGCCCAGATGCTCCCGGATCTCGTCGGTGACCGTCGGCAGCGACTCCGGGGCCGGCACCTTGCGGGCCGGCGGCAGCTGGTGCTCGAAGCTCCCTTGCTCAGGCTGATGAAAGGAGGCGGTGAGATTGAAGATCGTGCGGCCCTGCTGCACGGCGGTGACCCGGCGGGTCGTGAACGACCTGCCGTCCCGCACCCGTTCGACCTGGTACACGATCGGCACGCCCGGTCTGCCGGGGCGCAGGAAGTACGCGTGCAGCGAGTGCACCGGACGGTCGCCGTCCGTGGTGCGCGCGGCGGCGACCAGTGCCTGGCCGGCCACCTGGCCGCCGAAGACCCGCTGCAGGGACTCCTGCGGGCTGCGGCCACGGAAGATGTTGACCTCGATCTGCTCCAGGTCGAGCAGGTCGACGAGCCTCTCGGCCGGGTTCGTCGTCATGGGTGGGATTCTCCTGTGCTCACAGCTGGCCTACGTCGGTGACGCGGACCACCGCGCGGCCCTCCGCGTCGGAGGCGGTGAGGTCGATCTCCGCGCTGATGCCCCAGTCATGGTCGCTGTTCGGGTCGTCGAAGATCTGGCGGACGCGCCACAGGCGGTTCGCCGGCTCCTCCTCGATCACCAGGAGCTTGGGCCCACGGGCGTTGGGGCCGGTGCCGAGGTCCTCGTACTCGTCCCAGTACTTGTCCATCGCCTCACCCCAGGCCTCGGCGTCCCAACCGGCCTCCGCGTCCATCTCGCCCAGCTCCTCGACCTGGTCGAGGGCGGCGAGCTCGACGCGGCGGAACATGGCGTTGCGGACGAGGACGCGGAAGGCACGCGCGTTCGTGGTGACCGGCTTGACCTCGTCGGCCTTCTCCTGCGCCTCCTCGGCGGTCATCTCCTCCGGGTTGGCGAGCTGCTCCCACTCGTCCAGCAGGCTGGAGTCGACCTGGCGCACCATCTCGCCGAGCCACTCGATCAGATCCTGCAGATCCTCGGACTTGAGGTCGTCCGGGATGTTGTGGTCGAGGGTCTTGTAGGCGCTGGCGAGGTAGCGCAGCACGATGCCCTCGGTGCGGGCCAGCTCGTAGAAGGACACCAACTCCGTGAAGGACATCGCCCGTTCGTACATGTCCCGGATGACGGACTTCGGCGACAGCGGATGGTCGCCGACCCAGGGGTGGCTCTTGCGGTACGTGTTGTACGCGTGGAAGAGCAGCTCCTCCAAGGGCTTGGGGTAGGTGACGTCCTGGAGGCGCTCCATGCGCTCCTCGTACTCGATGCCGTCCGCCTTCATCGCGGCGACGGCCTCGCCCTTCGCCTTGTTCAGCTGGGCGACGAGGATCTGCCGCGGGTCGTCCAGGGTGGACTCGACGACGGACACCATGTCCAGGGCGTAGGACGGCGACTCCGGGTCCAGCAGTTCGAACGCGGCCAGGGCGAAGGTGGACAGCGGCTGGTTGAGCGCGAAGTCCTGCTGGAGGTCGACGGTGAGACGGACGATGCGGCCGGAGGCGTCCGGCTCGTCGAGCTTCTCGACGATGCCGCCGTCCAGCAGCGAACGGTAGATCGCGATCGCGCGCCGGATGTGCCGCAGCTGCTGCTTGCGCGGCTCGTGGTTGTCCTCCAGCATGTGCCGCATCGCCTCGAAGGCGTTGCCAGGCCGGGCGATCACCGACAGCAGCATCGTGTGCGTGACCCGGAAGCGGGAGGTCAGCGGCTCCGGTTCGGAGGAGATGAGCTTGTCGAAGGTGCTCTCCGTCCAGCCGACGAAGCCCTCGGGCGCCTTCTTGCGGACGACCTTGCGGCGCTTCTTCGGGTCGTCGCCGGCCTTGGCGAGCGCCTTCTCGTTCTCGATGACGTGCTCGGGCCCCTGGGCGACGACGAAGCCCGCCGTGTCGAATCCCGCGCGCCCGGCCCGGCCGGCGATCTGGTGGAACTCCCGGTTGCGCAGGGTGCGGACGCGGTTGCCGTCGTACTTGGTCAGGGCCGTGAACAGCACCGTGCGGATCGGGACGTTGACACCCACCCCCAGCGTGTCCGTGCCGCAGATGACCTTCAGCAGACCGGCCTGCGCGAGCTTCTCCACCAGGCGGCGGTACTTCGGCAGCATGCCGGCGTGATGCACACCGATGCCGTGCCGCACGTAACGGGAGAGGTTGCGGCCGAACTTGGTGGTGAAGCGGAAGTTGCCGATCAGCTCGGCGATCTGGTCCTTCTCCTCGCGCGAGCACATGTTGATGCTCATCAGCGCCTGCGCCCGCTCCACGGCCTGTGCCTGCGTGAAGTGCACGATGTAGACCGGCGCCTGCTTGGTCTGCAGCAACTCGGTCAGAGTCTCGGTCATCGGGGTGAGCTTGTACTCGTAGGACAGCGGCACGGGACGGGTCGCCGAGCGGACCACCGCCGTCGGGCGGCCGGTGCGCCGGGTGAGGTCCTTCTCGAACATCGAGACATCGCCGAGCGTCGCCGACATCAGGATGAACTGCGCCTGCGGCAGTTCCAGGATCGGGATCTGCCAGGCCCAGCCGCGGTCCCCCTCCGCGTAGAAGTGGAACTCGTCCATGACGACCTGGCCGACGTCCGCCCGCTTGCCGTCGCGCAGCGCGATCGACGCGAGCACCTCGGCGGTGCAGCAGATCACGGGAGCGTCGGCGTTCACGGACGCGTCGCCGGTCAGCATGCCGACGTTCTCCGTGCCGAAGATCTTGCACAGCTCGAAGAACTTCTCCGAGACCAGCGCCTTGATCGGAGCGGTGTAGAAGGTGACCTCGTCCCGGGCCAGCGCGGCGAAGTGGGCGCCTGCGGCGATCATGCTCTTGCCGGAGCCGGTGGGCGTCGACACGATCACGTTCGCGCCGGAGACCACCTCGATCAGCGCCTCCTCCTGATGGGGGTAGAGCGTGAGACCACGCTCCTCGGCCCACGACTCGAAGGCTTCGTAGAGGGCGTCGGGGTCGGCGGTCGGCGGCAGCTGATCGATGAGGGTCACCCACCCATCTTGCCTGCCCTCCCGCTCCACAGGGGAATCGGATGCAGGGGCGAAGATCGCGAACGCTACGCTGTGTCGCCGACGACAAGTCAGCGAACCCGGTCAACTGGACAGCGGCACACGAGGAATGGGGCGGGCAACGGCCATGATGGGACCAGCACACTCACTGTCGGGAGCCGCTGCCTGGCTCGGCGTCGGAGCTGCCGCCGCCGCTGCGGGGCACGGGATGCCCTGGCCCGTCCTGTTGTCCGGCGCGCTGATCTGCGCCGGTGCGGCCCTCGCCCCGGACCTCGACCACAAGGCGGCCACCATCTCGCGGGCGTTCGGTCCGCTGTCGCGCTGGCTGTGCGAGATCGTCGACAAGTTGTCGTACGCCGTCTACAAGGGGACGAGGAAGCAGGGCGACCCGCGTCGCTCCGGTGGGCATCGCACGCTCACGCACACGTGGCTGTGGGCGGTCCTGATCGGCGGGGGCGCCTCGGTGCTGGCGATCACCGGTGGACGCTGGGCGGTGCTGGCGATCCTGTTCGCGCACATGGTGCTGGCCATCGAGGGCCTGCTGTGGCGCGCGACCCGTGGCTCCAGCGCCGATGTCCTGGTGTGGCTGCTGGCCGCGACCAGCTCGTGGATCATCGCCGGGGTCCTGGACAAGCCGGGCAACGGCTCGGACTGGCTGTTCACGGCGCCGGGCCAGGAGTATCTGTGGCTGGGGCTGCCGATCGTGCTGGGCGCGCTGGTGCACGACATCGGGGACGCGCTGACGGTCTCCGGCTGCCCGATCCTGTGGCCGATCCCGGTGGGACGCAAGCGCTGGTACCCGGTGGGCCCGCCCAAGGCGATGCGGTTCCGTGCGGGCAGCTGGGTCGAGCTCAAGGTGCTGATGCCGGCGTTCATGGTGCTCGGCGGGGTGGGCTGCGCGGCGGCGCTCAACGTCATCTGAGCGGGACGGGGCGGGCACGTCGCCATCTGAGCGGGAGGGAGCGGGCGCGTCGCCGCACCGGTGATCCGCCCGCGGGGCCGAGGCGCCGGGCGGCGTGGATCTCCGGTCTGGCCTTCGGGTCAGCCGCCCCGGTCTCCCGGTCAGCCGCCCTGGTCTCCGGATCCGTCGCTCCGGTCCCCGGATCAGCTGTCCCGGTGCCCGGATCAGCCACCCTGCCCCGCTCCACCGCCGTAGCGCCGCTCGAAGGCGGCGACGCGGCCCTCGGAGTCCAGCGTTCGGGCCTTGCCGGTGTGGAAGGGATGGCTCTCCGAGGAGATCTCCACGTCGACGACCGGGTAGGTCTCGCCGTCGTCCCAGTCGATGGTCTGGTCGCTGGTCGCGGTGGACCGGGTCAGGAAGGCGTAACCGGCGGAGCGGTCGCGGAAGACGACCGGGTGGTAGTCGGGGTGCTTGTCCTGCTGCATGCGAACTCCTCGTATGGCGGCATCGGCAAGGGCCGAAGGAGCGGGGCCGAAGGCGCGGGTGCTGAGCCACAGGGGCTGCGGGATCGGCCGTACAGGGACTGTCGGTCAGCCGGACAGGGAGTCCTCGTCGACGATGTGCATGGCAGCCTCCTCGGCGGACGCCGCCGCACCGTCGATGCCCACGTCCGTCGCGACGAGCGCGCTCTCCTCGTCCTCGTGGGCGCCCTCGTCGGGGGCCACGAGGCGGCCGGAGCGCATGGCGCCGACCTCGTTGTCGAGGAGTTCTCCGTCCGTGCCCTCGGCGTCGCCGAGGCCGTCGCCGTCGGGGGCGACGACATCGGGAAGCTCCTCGGCGAGCCGCTGGTCGAGGGTCTCGCCCTGCTGCCGCTCGGCGGCCGTCACATCGGAGCGCTCCACCGCCCACGGCCGCTCCGGAGGGGACCAACCCCGGTCCAGGGGGTCGTCGACGCCGTCGTTCTCCAGGGTGTCCTCCACGTCGAGCAGCCCCGTGTCCTCACGTTGACCGGATGCGTCGGGCTGGTAGACGTCGTCCCCCCATCCGTCGGCGCTGTTCACGGGTACCTCCAGGTGGTGGGGACGGGCCCGAACTCACCGCGGTCGGCGGTGGTCCGCCGCGGCGCGGGGCACAGGCCGCACCCGGCGCGAACCGGGTGGTTCCCGGGTGCTCCCCGAACCGGTGCCGCTATCCAGCCTTCCACCCCTTTTCGCCCCGGCGCAACGGCACGGAGCAAGGGCGGGCCCTCCGGATCGGCCGGGCCCCGGAACCGCGCCGTCGCGCCGGGCCACCTCCACACCGCCAGTCCCACGTCCAGCCACCGACCGATGACAGCCGCCCCGGCGCCCCCGGTCACCGCGAGCCGCTCTTCCGAGCCGCGGCGACCCGCACTCCGTGCCATGGGTGGTCGGCGCTCCCGGCGTGGGCCGACCGGGTTTCCGGCCTGGTCAGCCGGGGCGCTCGCCCTGACCGGCGCTCCTTCCCGGCCCCGGTCTGTCAGGACATCGGGCCGGGGCCGCCTGCGCTTTCGGCCTGGTCAGCCACGCTTCCGGACCGAGCCGACCGTTAGGGCCGATTCCGGCCGGCCTCGGCTCCCGGCAGCCCTGGCAGACCTCGCCTTGGCGCCAGTCGGCCAAGGCTCCCGCCCCAGCCCTGCTCAGCTCAGCTCAGCCAAGCCCCACCCCACTCACCCATGCCAAGACCTCCACTCACCACTCACCCATGCCAAGACCTCCACTCACCCATGCCAAGACCGCCAAAGCGCCGCATATGCCCCGTCGGCGTTCACCAGCTCGTCATGGCTGCCCAGCTCGCTGATGCGGCCGTTCTCGACGACCGCGATGACGTCGGCGTCGTGGGCCGTGTGGAGGCGGTGGGCGATGGCGACGACTGTGCGGCCGTCGAGGACGCGGGCCAGGGAGCGCTCCAGGTGGCGGGCCGCGCGGGGGTCGAGGAGCGAGGTCGCCTCGTCCAGGACCAGTGTGTGCGGGTCGGCCAGCACCAGACGGGCCAGTGCGATCTGCTGAGCCTGGGCCGGTGTGAGCGCGAACCCGCCCGAGCCGACCTCGGTGTCCAGGCCGTAGTCGAGCGCACGGGCCCACGCGTCCGCGTCCACCGCGCCCAGCGCCGCCCACAGCTCGGCGTCGGTCGCGTCGGTGCGGGCCAGCAGCAGGTTGTCGCGCAGGGCACCCACGAAGACGTGGTGCTCCTGGTTGACGAGGGCCACGTGGGAGCGGACCCGCTCGGCGGTCATCCGGGACAGTTCCGCACCCCCGAGGGTGATGCGGCCGTCCCGGGGCGCGTAGATACCCGCGAGCAGCCGGCCCAGCGTGGACTTGCCCGCCCCAGAGGGCCCGACGAGCGCCAGCCTGGTCCCGGGCGGGACCTCCAGGGAGACCTTGCGGAGTACGTCCACGCCCTCCAGGTAGCCGAAGTGCACCCGGTCGGCGTGCACGTCGCGGCCGTCGGGCGCCAGCAGGGCGTCCCCGGCCTCCGGCTCGATGTCCCGGACCCCGACCAGCCGGGCCAGCGACACCTGGGCCACCTGCAGTTCGTCGTACCAGCGCAGGATGAGGCCGACGGGGTCCACCAGCATCTGCGCGATCAGCGCACCCGTGGTCAGCTGGCCGACCCCGATCCAGCCCTGGAGGACGAACACGCCGCCGACCATCAGGACCGAGGCGAGGAGCATCACGTGGGTGACGTTGATGAACGGGAAGAGCACCGACCGCAGCCAGAGCGTGTAGCGCTCCCACGCCGTCCACTCCTTGATCCGTTGCTCCGACAGCTCCACGCGGCGCTCGCCGAGGCGGTGGGCCTCGACGGTGCGCCCGGCGTCCACGGTCTCGGCGAGCGCGGCGGCCACGGCGGCGTACCCGGCGGCCTCCGAGCGGTAGGCGGACGGCGCCCGCTTGAAGTACCAGCGGCAGCCGGTCACCAGCAGCGGCACGGTGAGCAGCACGGTGGCCGCGAGCGGGGGTGCGGTGATGACGAGCCCGCCCAGCAGCAGGAACACCCACACCACGCCGATCGCGAGCTGGGGCACCGCCTCGCGCATCGCGTTGGCCAGCCGGTCGATGTCGGTCGTGATCCGGGACAGCAGGTCGCCCGTCCCGGCCCGCTCCAGGACACCGGGCGGCAGCCCGACCGACCGGACGAGGAAGTCCTCGCGCAGATCGGCCAGCATCCGCTCCCCGAGCATCGCGCCGCGCAGCCGCACCTGCCGGACGAACACGGCCTGGACGACGAGTGCGGTCGCGAACAGCCCGACGGTGAGCTCCAGATGGAGCTCCCGCGCGCCGACGCCGTCCGACACCCGCTCCACCAGTCCGCCCAGCAGCCAGGGCCCCGCCATCGAGGCCACGACCGCGACCGTGTTGACGGTGATGAGCAGCAGGAAGGCACGGCGGTGCCGACGGAACAGCTCGACCACATAGGCGCGTACGGTCGCGGGGGCGCCGACCGGCAGGGTGTTCGCCGTGGTCGGGGCCGCCGGGTCGTACGCCGGTGGTGCCACGCCGATCATGCCGACTCCTCGATCTCTTCCAGTTCCTTCAGTACGTGGTTGAGGGCGGCCGACGCCGACCGTGGGCTTTCGCCCACCGCATCGTTTTCGTTCAACGAGGCGTTCAGGGTGGCCTCTTCGTCGGTCTCCCGGGTCACCACCGCCCGGTACCGCGGTTCGCCGTGCACCAGCTCGCGGTGCACGCCGACCGCCGCGACCTCGCCCTCATGGACGAGCACGACCCGGTCGGCGCGGTCCAGAAGCAGCGGTGAGGAGGTGAACACCACCGTCGTGCGCCCCGTCCGCAGGCTGCGCACGCCCTCCGCGATCCGTGCCTCGGTGTGCGAGTCGACGGCCGAGGTCGGCTCGTCCAGGACGAGCACCTCGGGGTCCGTGATCAGTGACCGGGCGAGCGCGAGGCGCTGGCGCTGGCCGCCGGACAGGGACCGGCCGCGTTCGGTGATGCGGGCGTCCATCGGGTCCTCGGCGCCGAGCGACCCCTGGACCAGCGCGGCCAGGACGTCCTCGCACTGCGCGGCGTCCAGCGCCTCCTCGGGACCGACGTCGCCCGACCGCGGCACGTCCAGCAGTTCGCGCAGCGTGCCGGAGAGCAGCACCGGGTCCTTGTCCTGCACGAGGACGGCCGTACGCGCGCAGTCGAGTGGCAGCTCGTCGAGCGGGACGCCGCCCAGCAGCACCGGCGTGCCCTCCTCGGAGCCGTGTCCGCCCAGTCGTTCGGCCAGTCGCCCCGCCGCGTCCGGGTCGCCGCACACCACGGCGGTGAGCCGGCCGGTGGGGGCGAGCAGTCCGGTGGCCGGGTCGTACAGGTCCCCGGAGGGCACCTCGGACCCGTCGCGCGACCCTTCGGTGTCGGTGACCCGCTCCAGCGACAGCACGCGCGCGGCCCGCCGGGCCGAGGGACGTGAGAAGGAGTAGGCCATCGCGATCTCTTCGAAGTGCCGCAGCGGATAGGTGAGGATCATGATCGAGCTGTAGACGGCGACCAGTTCGCCGACGGTGACCCGGCCCTCGCGGGCCAGGTGGACGCCGTACCAGATGACCACGATCAGCAGCAGCCCCGGCAGCAGCACCTGGATCGCGGAGATCAGGGACCACATCCGGGCGCTGCGCACGGCCGCGTGGCGCACGTCCTGCGACGCGCGGCGGTAGCGGTCGAGGAAGAGTTCCTCGCCGCCGATGCCGCGCAGGACGCGCAGACCGGCGACGGTGTCCGAGGCCAACTCGGTGGCCCGCCCGGCCTTCTCGCGCTGGAAGTCGGCCCGTCGGGTCGCCCGGGGCAGCAGCGGCAGCACGGCGACCGCCAGTACGGGTAGGCCCACGGCGACGATCACACCGAGCGCCGGCTGGTAGACGACCAGGCCGACGCAGACCACCACGATGGTGACCGCCGCCGCCGTGAACCGTGACCAGGCCTCGACGAACCAGCCGATCTTCTCGACGTCGCCCGTGGAGACGGCCACGACCTCACCGGCCGCGACGCGCCGGGTCAGCGCCGAGCCCAGCTGCGCGGCCTTGCGGGCCAGTACCTGCTGGACTCGGGCGGCGGCAGTGATCCAGTTGGTGATGGCGGTGCGGTGCAGGAAGGTGTCGCCGATGGCGTTTCCGGCGCTGCACAGTGCCAGGAGCCCGCCCGCGAGGGCGAGTCGCGCCCCCGAGCGGTCGACGACGGCCTGGATGGCTACGCCGACGCAGAACGGCAGCGCGGAGACGGACAGGAAGTGCAGCAGCCCCCAGGCCAGGGACTTGAGCTGTCCGCCCAGCTGGTTCCTGAAGAGCCACCACAGGAATCGGGGGCCCGAGCGTGCGTCCGGCACACCTGGGTCGGGATACGGAAGGTCTTGAATCTGCATGACGTCCCAGTGGCTCGTGTCAGTGGGGGGAGGGGATAGGGAGGGGGATGGGGAATCGATCGGAAGCCGACGCGCGGAACGGACCGCGCACCGCGCACGGCGGCAGCAAACCGTGACAGGTTCGCGTCGCAGCGTGGCCGGACGCAAACGGTTTTCCGCGCCGCCGCACAGATTCGGCTGCCTGTCCGGCTGCTCGTCCGGCCGCCTGTCCGGCCGGCCATCCGACTGCCCATCTGGCCGATCGCCCGGTTGCCCCCGCGACTGGCCGTCCGGTGGTCGCTCCGGCTGCCGTCCCGAACTCGGTGCGACCATGGAGTGATGCGGAACGGCGGAGTGCGGAACGGCGAAGTGGTGAACGGCGGAGTGCGCAACGGCGGAGTACGGCGTGCCATGGTCGCGACGGTGGCCCTCGGGTCCCTCGTGGCGACCTTGACGACCCTGACCGCGTGCGGCGGCGCGCAGCACGGCGGAGGTGGGGACGTCGGCAAGGCCGCGCCCAGGCGGCCGGCCACGACCTCGGATCCGACGCGCATCCCGGACGTCGCCGACCGGTGGCAGCGCCGCATCCCCGCCAACTCCCGCCAGGTCGTGGCGGTCTACGGCAACGGCAAGGACTCCCCGGACTCCACGGTCGTGCTCTACACCAAGCAGGGCTCCACCTGGGAGCGCACCCGCAGCTGGCCCGCGCACAACGGCAAGAAGGGCTGGACCACCGACCACCACGAGGGCGACAACCGCAGCCCCGTCGGCGTGTTCACGCTCAGCGACGCGGGTGGCGTACGGGAGGACCCGGGGGCCAAGCTGCCGTACACACGCTCCGCGGCCTTCGCGGCGCCGCGCTGGTGGGCGAAGTCGTACTGGCACGACTTCGACTACGTCATCGCCATCGACTACAACCGTGTCAAGGGCACTCCGCCCAACGACTCCACCCGCCCCGGGGGTGAGCACAAAGGCGGCGGCATCTGGTTGCACATGGACCACGGCAGCGGTACGTCGGCCTGCGTCAGTCTGTCCGGATCGGCGATGGAGTACCTGCTGCGCACGCTCGATCCGGACCGGCATCCTGTCGTGGTGATGGGGGACAGGGCGGACCTGAAGAGCTCCCACTGATGGGGGAGGCCTGAAGAGGCGTCATTGCGAGGGATGCCCAACTCCCCGTAGAACACCGGCCATGAAGAGACGGATCGTCATGTCCATGTTCGCTGGAGCGACCCTCCTGGCGAGCACCCTCCTCGGAGCGAGCCCCGCCCCCGCGGCGGAACCCGCCGACGTCCCGGCCGACGTCCCCGCCAACGTCCCGGCCGAAGCCCCCGCCGAGTTCGGCACCGACTGGCACGACCCCATCACCGCCGCCCCGCCCGTCGCCAAGCCCTCCGGCAAGTCCTGCCAAGTCACCGTCGCCGAGGCGCAGTTCCGCGACTTCACCCCGTACAAGGGCACGTACACCCCGCCCCGAGGCTGCGGCGACCGCTGGAGCAAGGTGGTGCTGCGGATGGACGGCAAGGTCAAGGGGCGCCAGTTCGACCGGCTCGGCTATCTGCACGTCGGCGGGGTCGAGATCTTCCGCACGTCGACTCCGGAGCCGTCACCGGACGGCATCGAGTGGTCCGTCGAGAAGGACGTCACCCGCTACAGCGACACCTTCCGCGGCAGCCAGGACGTCGAGATGCTCATCGGGAACGTCGTCGACGACACGTACACCGGCATCATCGACGTCAAGGTCACGCTGACGTTCTACGCCGGCCGCCCCGCCTCGACTACCAGTCACCCCGCCTCGACTCCCGGCCGCCCCGGCACGCCCCCCGACCGTGTCCTCACCCTCCAGGACAGCACGATCACCACCCCGCGCAACAGCGAACGCATCGTCGCCGAGGTGTACGCCACCGGCTCCGGTGGCGGCTGCGAGGAGTTCTGGTATCTGTCGGCCCCCGACCCGGCGCCCTACTCCTGCAAGGCCGGCGGCGGTCCCTACCGCGAGGTGCAGATCAAGGTCGACGGCCAACTCGCCGGAATCGCCGCGCCGTTCCCGCACGTGTGGACGGGTGGCTGGTCCAACCCCTTCCTCTGGTACGTCACTCCGGGGCCGCGCGCCTTCGACGTCAAGCCGATCGAATACGACCTGACCCCGTTCGCCGGCCTCCTCAACGACGGCCACCCGCACCGCGTCGAGGTCTCCGTCGTCGGTGTCCCCGAGGGGCAGAGCGGCTGGAGCGCGCCCGTGAACGTCCTCGTGTGGCAGGACGCGAAGAGCGCCCAAGTCACCGGGAAGCTCACCGCGCACCAGGTCGGCAACCTAGCCAACTCCTCGACGTACACCCCCGGTTCGGAGCACCGGGTGGACACAGAGGGTAGTCACCGGCTGACCGTCGCCGGATACGTCGACACCTCGCACGGCCGGGTGACGACCACCGTCGGCCGGGCGCTCACGAACACCTCCGTGCACCGCTGGACCGACGGAGAGAACCTGGACGCCCTCGACGCCGTCTGGAAGGACGACCAGTCGGTCACCGTCGACGGACGCGGACCGGCCCGCACGACCCGTACGCAGCGGACATACACGATGGACGGCTCCATCACGATCGGCGCGGGCGACCGGCTGCGCACCGTGCTGACCCTCGGTGACCGTGCCGCGGTCGGGACGGCCCAGGCCGGACGACGGATCGCGTGGTCGTGGCTCGACGACACCGTCGAGGGCGACGCCTCATGGACGTTGAACGTGCCGCGCGACCAGCGGCACGCGGTCGGCACGACGAGTGAGCGCTACCGGCTGTACGGCTCGGACGGGTGCTACGACCGTTCCCTCACCAGTGTCCAGGGGGTGCTCACCGAGGATCGCCGGGGCTGCTGAGGCCAGTCGTGTGCGATGCGTCACTCAGGGAGCGATTTACACGGATGCAACACGGGGGTCTTGTGCGGGACCAACATCACCCGCAAAGTGATCGCCACGGAATCCGCTTTCCGTATGACAGAAGTCTCCGTCCCCGACTTCTGTGTGCCGCCCGTCCTCAAGGAGTTCCCGTGCCGCCGTCCGAATCGCCGCTGCCGCGACGCGTCGCACGCACACTGCGTACCTCACTCTTCGCGCAGGTTGCCTGCGCGCTGGTGCTCGGAATCGTCGTCGGGAAGCTGTGGCCCGGCTTCGCCGCGGATCTGCAGCCGCTCGGCGACGGTTTCATCCGGCTCATCAAGACGATCATCTCGCCGCTCGTGTTCTGCGTGGTCGTCGTCGGCATCGCCAAGGCCGGTGACCTGAAGGCGTTCGGCCGGATCGGGCTCAAGGCCCTGATCTGGTTCGAGGTCGCGAGCACGCTCGCGCTGCTCATCGGACTCCTCGCCGCCAACGTGGTCCAGCCCGGGTCCGGGATGAACGTGGACCCGTCCACGCTCGACACCTCGGCGGTCGACGCGAAGACGGGCGGCGGACACCTGCCCTCGACGACCGAGTTCGCGCTCAACGCGATTCCCACCTCTTTCATCGGCGCCTTCGCCGAGAACTCCCTGCTCCAGGTGCTCATCCTGGCCTGCCTGGTGGGTGCCGCGCTGCTGCACCTCGGGCACACCAAGGTGCCGAAGGTGCTGCCGGCCATCGAGCAGGCCCAGGAGATCATCTTCGCGATCGTCGGCTTCGTGATGCGGCTGGCCCCGATCGCGGTGTTCGGCGCGATGGCCGTCCTGATCGGCAACTACGGGCTCGGCGTGATCGAGACCTACGGCAAGCTGATCATCCTGTGCTACGCGGCCGCGGCGCTCTTCATCGCGCTCCTCGCCGTCGCCCTGAAGGTGGTCACCGGGCTCAGCCTCTGGAAGTTCCTGCGCTACATCCGTGAGGAGATGCTGCTCGCGCTCGGCACCGCGTCCACCGAGTCGGTCCTGCCGCGCGTGATGCAGAAGCTGCGCAAGGCCGGCGCCCGCGACGACGCCGTGGGCCTGGTGCTGCCGACGGGTTACTCCTTCAACCTCGACGGCGCCTCGCTCTACCTGTCCATCGGCACGCTGTTCATCGCCCAGGCCGTGGGCGTCGACCTCAGCTTCAGCCAGCAGATCACCGTGGTCCTGGTGCTGATGCTGACCAGCAAGGGCATGGCGGGCATCCCCGGCTCGGCGTTCCTCGCCCTGTCCGCGACCGCCTCCTCGCTGGGCGCCATCCCGGCCGGAGCCGTCGCCCTGCTCCTCGGCGTGGACCGCATCATGGACTCGATGCGCGTCGTCACCAACCTGCTCGGCAACTGCGTCGCCGTCTTCGCGGTCTCCCGCTGGGAGGGCGCCCTGGACAAGGAGCGCGCGAAGAAGGTCCTGGACGGCGAGATCGTGGTCGAGCTGGACGACGACGAGTCGGAGAAGCCGGAGAACACGGAGCAGTCGGAGAAGACGGAGAAGGCGGGGCTCAAGAAGCCCGAGACGACGGAGCCCGAGGAGTCCGTCGCCGTACCGGCCCAGACCACCAAGGACACGGCCTCCGAGGCCAGTTGACGGTCACTGCCGACAGGATCGCGGCCACCGCCCAGCAGTACAGGGCGGTGGCCGCGGTCCGTCACCGCGAGGCCCGGCTCATGAGCAGGTGTCCTGGTACGGAAGCGACGGAACGAACGACGCCCACTCCACCTCGCTGAGGCCTCCGCCGGTGAGAGCGCAGGCCAGTTCCGTCGGCTCGCTCCGCGCGTCGGCGATGGCGCCCGACGGCGGCGCGGCCCGATGCCGCCCGGCGGAGTGTGCGTGATGACGAGCCGGTGGCGGGCGAGAACGGCCAGGACCTCGTCGAAGGCCGAGTCCTCGGTCAGCTCGCGCAGGTCCTCGACCGAGCGGGCCTGGCGGACATCATCGGTCTGACCCGTCTCGTAGTGCCGGACGAGGGCACTGAGGATGCGCTCGGCAACCGACCACCGACCGGGGCCGAGTTCCCGGAAGGCCCGTTCGTACGATCCGTTCCAGGCCACCGGCCCAGTCCTGGCCGGTCCGTGCGGTGCAGGTCAGCCAGCCGTCCGGCAACTTGGGGCATACGCCTGCCTGCACCAGGGACGACTTCCCGGAACCGGAGGGCCCCTGCAGCAGGACGCCCCGGCGCCGCCTCAGCTCCGCGAGCACCTTGTCCCGCGCCCTGTCCCGGCCGTGGAACCAGTGACAGTGCTCCTTGCCGAACGGCTTGAGGTCCAGATAGGGACAGGTGTCCTGGGCGGCGAGAGCCGGGCAGACGGCGCGGAGCGTCTCACCCGGCGTCACATACGCGATGTTCACGCCGCGTTGGTGACGGTCCGGGGCGTTGATCGCGGTGACCATGCCGATCACGAGCCCGGATTCCTCGTCCACGATCGGTCCGCCACTGAACCCCTGGGCCAGCGAGTTCGCGGCGTCCAACTGCAGGAGAACGCAGCCGTCGGCATGTGCCTGGGCAGGAAAGCCGAACGACCGCACCCGCTGCCCGTCGAAGCCCTGCGCGGATCCGACGGCGAGCACGGGAAGGCCGGTGGGTGCCTCGCGCAGGACGGCGTCCCTCAGGCCGTGACCCGCCCCCTGAAGGACGTGCGCGCAGGTGAGCAGCAGGCCGTCGCCGGCCAGGAATCCCGCACCCGCCACGGCGCCGTCCGGGGCGAGGAACTGTGCGACAGCGGCCGCGGGGCCGGGCGACAGCCGCGCCTCTTGCGCGCCGCCCCGTTGCGTCGGCACGGTCGCCCGGCCTCAGCTCTCGCCCTCGCCGGGACTCGCCGCGCTGCTCCAGGTCATCGCCATGTCCGGTCCGGCCCGCCGCAGCCGGCCTGCCTTGACGGGCCCCGGCGAGTCGGCCGCTACATCGTCCGGGTCCACCCGCACCCGCACATGCCCGTTCGCTCAACGCAGCCGACCGGACACGGCCCGGGAGGGGAAGTCGCGTCTCGGCAGTACCGGCAGTACCGGCAGTGCTGGCGGTGCCGACCGCTCAGCAGCGCCGCTCGGCGCCCCCGTCGATCAACGTGTCCAGCAACTCGCCCAACACCTCGCGCTGTTCGCCCGTCAGCGGCGCCAGGATCTCCTGAGCCGCCGACCGTCGCGCACCGTGCAGTTCCCGCAGGGCCTTGCGTCCGTCGTCGGTGAGCTCGATGCGGATCACCCGCCGGTTCGTCGGATCCGGCACCCGCCGTACCTTCCCGCTCGTCTCCAGCCCGTCGACCAGCGTCGTCACGGCACGCGGGACCACCTCCAGGCGCTCGGCGAGGTCGGCCATGCGAGGAGGCGAGTCGTAGTGCGCGAGCGTGCGCAGCAGGCGGGACTGGGCCGGGGTGACGCCCAGGCCGCACTCCTGCAGGTGCCGTTTCTGGATCCGGTGCACCCGGCGGGTGAAGCGCAGCAACTGCTCGGCGAGCGGGCCGTCGGGATCGGGCGTGGTCATGCGGGAACAATATCAGGACTACGTTCATTGTGAGCATAGGTAACAATGAGCTAAGCTCCGTCAGTCCGTATCGCCACACCTCCCGTAGGAGCCCATGCACCCCGACAAAGAACCCACCTGGACGCCATCCGCCGCGGAGCAGGAACAACCCCGGCAGGTGCGCCGCATCCTGCGACTCTTCCGTCCGTACCGCGGACGCCTCGCCGTCGTCGGCCTCCTCGTCGGCGCCTCGTCGCTGGTCGGCGTCGCCACACCCTTCCTGCTGAAGGCGATCCTCGACGTCGCGATCCCCGAGGGCCGCACCGGCCTGCTCACCCTGCTCGCGCTCGGCATGATCCTCAGCGCCGTCCTCACCAGCATCTTCGGCGTGCTGCAGACGCTGATCTCCACGACGGTCGGCCAGCGCGTCATGCACGACCTGCGCACCGCCGTCTACGGCCGCCTCCAGCGCATGTCGCTCGCCTTCTTCACCCGCACCCGCACCGGCGAGGTCCAGTCCCGCATCGCCAACGACATCGGCGGCATGCAGGCCACCGTCACCTCCACCGCGACCTCCCTGGTCTCCAACCTGACCAGCGTGGTCGCCACGATCATCGCGATGATCGCCCTCGACTGGCGGCTGACCGTCGTCTCGCTGCTCCTGCTGCCGTTGTTCGTGTGGATCAGTCGCCGCGTCGGCAGGGAACGCAAGAAGATCACCACCGAGCGCCAGAAGCAGATGGCCGCGATGGCCGCCACGGTCACCGAGTCGCTCTCGGTCAGCGGCATCCTGCTCGGCCGTACGATGGGCCGCTCCGACTCGCTCGCCACGGCCTTCGCCGACGAGTCCGAGCGGCTGGTCGACCTCGAAGTGCGGTCGAACATGGCCGGCCGCTGGCGCATGGCCGTCATCGGCATCGTCATGGCCGCCATGCCCGCCGTCATCTACTGGGCTGCCGGAACGGCCCTCCAACTCGGCGGCCCGCAGGTCTCGATCGGCACGATCGTCGCCTTCGTCTCGCTCCAGCAGGGCCTGTTCCGCCCGGCCGTCAGCCTGCTGTCCACCGGCGTGCAGATCCAGGCCTCGCTCGCGCTCTTCCAGCGCATCTTCGAGTACCTCGACCTGCCCATCGACATCACCGAGCGGGAGGACGCCGTCCACCTCGACCGCATCAAGGGCGAGGTCCGCTTCGAGAACGTCGAGTTCCGGTACGACGGCAAGAGCGGACCGATCCTCGACGGCATCGACCTCACCGTCCCGGCGGGCGGCAGCCTCGCGGTCGTCGGCCCGACCGGCGCCGGAAAGTCCACGCTCGGACACCTCGTGCCCCGGCTCTACGACGTGACGGGCGGCCGCGTCACTCTCGACGGTGTCGACGTGCGCGACCTCGACTTCGACACCCTCGCCCGGGCGGTCGGCGTCGTCTCGCAGGAGACGTACCTCTTCCACGCCTCCGTCGCCGACAACCTGCGCTTCGCCAAGCCCGACGCCACCGACGAGGAGCTGCGCGCGGCGGCCGAGGCGGCCCAGATCCACGATCACATCGCCGGTCTGCCCGACGGTTACGACACGGTCGTCGGCGAGCGCGGCCACCGCTTCTCCGGCGGTGAGAAACAGCGCCTGGCCATCGCCCGTACGATCCTGCGCGACCCGCCGGTCCTGATCCTCGACGAGGCGACCAGCGCCCTGGACACCCGCACCGAACACGCCGTCCAGGAAGCCATCGACGCGCTGTCCGCCAACCGCACCACCCTCACCATCGCGCACCGCCTGTCCACCATTCGGGGCGCCGACCAGATCGTGGTCCTCGATTCCGGGCGCGTGGCCGAACGGGGCACACACGAGGAACTGTTGGAGCGGGAGGGGCGCTATGCCGGGCTGGTTCGCCGGGACGCCCAACTGGAGCCGACGAGGTGACGTTATGTCGGGTTTGTAAGTGTTTGCGGGATACCGTGCCCGCATGCACTTGAACACTCCGCCACGGAACACGATTCGACTGACGCACCGGGGCCGTATCGCTCTCATCGCCGCCGGCGCCGTCGTGGCCGGTGCCGCCGTGGCGGTGCCGCTGCTGATCCTCGGCGAGGAGGAGCCGGCGCGGCCCACCTCGCTGGTGATCCCTGAGGGCTGGCGCGCGAGCCAGGTGTACGCCGCCGTCGACAAGGCCCTCGCCCTGCCGCCCGGGTCCACCAGGAAGTCCCTCGGCAAGCTCGACCTCAAACTCCCGAACGACGCCGACGGCAACCCCGAGGGCTACCTCTTCCCGGCGACGTATCCACTGGAACACAACGGTACGAAGGCGACGCCGGACTCCCTGCTGTCGGCCATGGTCGACACCGCCAACAAGAAGTTCAGCGGCGCCCCGATCGCCGCCGGCGCTCAGCGCAACGCCATGAACGTCTATCAGGCGGTCACCATCGCGAGCATCGTCCAGGCCGAGGCCGGCAGCAAGGCCGACATGGGCAAGGTGGCCAGAGTCATCTTCAACCGGCTCGAACGCGGGATGCCGCTGCAGATGGACTCCACCATCAACTACGCGCTGGGCCGCTCCACGCTCAAGACCACCGAGGCCGACACGCGGATCGAGAGCCCCTACAACTCGTACCAGCGCATGGGCCTGCCGCCCACGCCGATCGACAACCCCGGCGAGGACGCGATGCGCGCCGCGATCAGTCCGTCCCCGGGCGACTGGCTGTACTTCGTCACGGTCAAGCCGGGCGACACCCGCTTCACGGCCGACTACGCGGAACACCAGCGCAATGTCGCCGAGTTCAACGCCCAGCAGAAGGCGAGCCCGGCAAGCCCGAAGCCGACGAAGTGACGTCCGGGGCATCGGACGGCGACCGGGTCGTCGGCCGGTACCGGAGGGATGCGCGCCACGGCGACCGGTGCCGCGCCTGGCACTCGGCGCGACACTGTGCCGGACCAGCCGGACGCTCGGTGTTCGGTGCCGCCGGACGGGCCGCCGCCGAGCCGGCCGCCGCCGAGCCGGCCGCCGCCGAGCCGGCCGCATCCGAGTGGGCCGCCGCCGAGCCGGCCGCATCCGAGTGGGCCGCATCCGAGCCGGCCACCGCCGAACCGACCGCCGGACGTCACGCCGCCGCCGGCTCCTCGGTCAGCAACCTCCTGATGTCCCGTACGGCCGCGCGGCCGGCCCGGTTGGCGCCGATCGTGCTGGCGGAGGGCCCGTAGCCGACCAGGTGGATGCGAGGGTCGGCGACCGCGCGGGTCCCCTCCACCCGGATCCCGCCGCCCGGCTCGCGAAGACGCAGCGGGGCCAGATGGTCGATGGCGGCGCGGAAACCGGTCGCCCACAGGATCACGTCGGCGTCCACGCGCCGCCCGTCCTGCCACTCCACCCCGTCCGGTGTGATCCGGTCGAACATGGGCTGCCGGTCCAGGACCCCGTCCGCGAGCCCCTGCCGGACGGCGTCGTTGAGGGGGAGTCCCGTGACGGAGACGACGCTCTTCGGCGGCAGGCCCTGCCGGACCCGTTCCTCGACGAGTGCGACGGCCGCCCGGCCCACATCCTCGCTGAACGGGCCCTCGCGGAACACGGGCGGGCGCCGCGTGACCCACGTCGTGGCGGCGGCGTACCGGGCGACTTCCAGCAGATGCTGGGTGCCGGAGGCGCCCCCGCCCACCACGACGACCCGCTGCCCGGCGAACTCCTTGGGCCCGGGGTACTGCGCGGTGTGCAACTGCCGCCCCCGGAACGTCTCCTGACCGGGGTAGCGCGGCCAGAACGGCCGGTCCCAGGTGCCGGTCGCGTTGATCAGCGTTCGCGTCGACCAGGTGCCGGCCGAGCTCTCGACGAGCAGCCGCCCGTCCGGGCCCTCGCGTACGGCACGCACGTCGACCGGCCGCCGCACACGCAGGTCGAAGTTCCGCTCGTAGCTGTCGAAGTACTCGGCGATGACCTCGGACGACGCCCGCTCGGGGTCGGCGCCGGTCAGCTCCATGCCGGGCAGCGCGTGCATCCCGTGCACCTTGCCGTACGTCAGCGAGGGCCACCGGAACTGCCAGGCGCCGCCCGGACCGGGGGAGTGGTCGAGCACCACGAAGTCGCGGTCCGGCTGGAAACCGGTGCGTCGCAGGTGGTAGGCGCTGGACAGTCCTGCCTGACCAGCGCCTATGACGACCACGTCGACTACGCCGACCGCGCCGACTGCTTCGGCCGCCGCGACCGCCTCAGTGTTGTTCACGCTTCCACTAACCCCCTCGGGGGCGAGGATCTTCCCGGGCTCCCCGGATCTCCGGCCCCGGAGATCAGCGCCCGCCCGCGACGAGCAGCGGAACACCGGCCTCGGCCTTGGCCTCGGCCTCCGCGGCCGTGCCGCCGAGCAGGCCGCGGGCCGCCAGCTCGGGAATCACCCCCTCCCCGAACCAGTACGCCTCCTCCAGGTGCGGATACCCGGACAGCACGAAGTGCTCGACCCCCAGCGCGTGGTACTCCTCGATCCTCTCGGCGACCTCGGCATGGCTCCCGACCAGCGCGGTTCCCGCACCACCCCGGACCAGGCCGACGCCCGCCCAGAGGTTCGGGTAGATCTCCAGATCGCCGCGGGAGCCGCCGTGCAGGGCGAGCATGCGCTGCTGCCCCACCGACTCGCTGCGCCCGAGCGCCGCCTGCGCCGCCGCGACCGTGCCCGCGTCGAGGTCGTCGAGCAGCCGGTGGGCGGTCGACCAGGCGTCGGCGGACGAGTCGCGGGAGATGGTGTGCAGCCGGATCCCGAACCGGACCGTACGGCCCTCCCGCTCGGCGAGCGAGCGGATCCAGTCGATCTTCTCCTTGACCTGCGCGGGCGGTTCACCCCAGGTCAGATACACGTCCGCATGCCGCGCCGCGACCGGCCCGGCCGCCGGGGAGGAACCGCCGAAGAACAGCTGCGGCACCGGGTCCGGCGGCAGTGCGGTCAGCCCGCCGTCGACCTGGTAGTGGGCACCGTGGAAGTCGTACGGCTCACCGCGCCAGACCCCACGTACGACGGACAGGAACTCGTCCGTACGGGCATACCGCTGATCGTGGTCGAGGCGGTCGCCGAAGCGGCGCTGCTCGGCCGAGTCGCCGCCGGTGACCACGTTGAGCAGCAGCCGCCCCCGCGTGATGCGCTGGTACGTCGCCGCCATCTGCGCGGCGAGCGTCGGCGAGATCAGGCCCGGCCGGAACGCGACCAGGAACTTCAGGCGTTCGGTGTGCTGGGCGAGGGCCACGGTGGTCAGCCAGGCGTCCTCGCACCAGGTGCCGGTCGGAGTGAGGACCGCCTCGAAGCCCAACCGCTCGGCGGCCTTGGCGATTTGGGCCAAGTAGTCGATGTCGGGGGCGCGTACGCCGATCGGCTTCCCGGCCTGGTTGGCCCCATAGGCGTGCCGGTCCACCAGGGTGCGGCCGTCGCCGCCGGTCGGCAGGAACCAGTGGAGATGGACGGTCATGTCACGAACCCCCCGAGGCGCGGGACTCGGTGGTCGACGGCGGCAGGCCACCGTTGTACCGCGTGTCCACGAAGTCACCGAAGTCCACCTTCTTCGGGATGAGCTTCAACTCGGTGAAGGCGTCGGCGATCTCCTGTTCCGAGGCGATGAGCGGCTTGTCGACCGCGACCGAGATCCGGGTGGCGTTGGTCCGCTTCACCGAGGCCAGCGCGACGTCGTAGGGCAGCCCGGTGTCCTTCGCCCAGACCTTGGCCCACTCCTCCTGATGGCCGTTGACCCATGCCGTGGCGCGCCGCAGCCGCGCCAGGTAGTCCTTGATGGCACCGGCCTTCTTCTTGTCCTGCAGTGCGGAGGGCGCCGCCACCTGGAAGGTGAGGCCGTTGGTGATCCCGTCGCCGGTCGTCAGGATCCTGCCCTGCTTGGCCACGAGCACCTGCGAGGTGTACGGATCCCACACGGCCCACGCGTCGACCTTGCCGGCGGTGAACGCGGCCAGCGCGTCGGCCGGCTGCAGGTACTTGACGTCGACGTCGCTCAGCGTCAGCCCGGCCGCCTTGAGGGACGCGACGAGCTGGTAGTTGGCGGAGGAGCCCTGCGCCACGGCGATCGACTTGCCCTTGAGCTGCTCGGGCTTCGTCAGCTTCGAGTCGTTCGGTACGAGGATCGCGTCGCCCTTCGAGGCACCGTGGAACGCGGCCACCACCGTGATCTTCGAGCCCGCTCCCGCCGCGAAGACCGGCGGGGTGTTGCCGACGCCGCCGATGTCGACGGCCTCGGCGTTGACCGCCTCCAGCAGTGGCGGACCGGAGGTGAAGGTGGACCACTTGATCTTGTAGTCGAGGTTCTTCAGCTCTCCGGCGGCGCGCAGGATCGCCTCCGAACCGCCCTTCTGGTCACCGACGTTGAGGGTGAGGGAGCCCGAGCCGTCGGTGTCGCCGCCGGTCGAGGCCGACGAGCTGCCTCCGCAGGCGGACAGGAGCAGGGCCAGGGGGAGAAGCAGCGCGGCGGGGACGAGGCGACGTCGCATGACGGATCCGTTCTGTGGAACTGAGGGGTGGAGGAAGGGGGGGGTGGAGGAAGAGGGGGCGTGGAGAAAGAGGGCTGGGGGCTGGGGCCTGAAGAGCTGGAGGCCTGAAGAGCTGGAGTGCTGGAGGCCTGGAGTGCTGGAGGCCGCCTGGAGTGCTCAGGCTGCTTCGGCGGCGGTGTCGACGCCGAGGCGCTCCAGCAGGCCGGCGCGCAGTTCCGCGAACCGGGGGTCGGTGATGTCGCGGCGCCGGTCGAGATCGATGCGCTGCTCGTGCGCGATGACCCCGTCGTCCATCACGAGGACGCGGTCGGCCAGGAGTACGGCCTCCTCGACGTCGTGCGTGACGAGCAGGACCGCGCAGCCGCGCCGTTGCCACAACTCGCCCACCAGACGCTGGGCCTTGATCCGGGTGAGCGCGTCGAGCGCGCCGAACGGCTCGTCGAGCAGCAGCAGATCGGGTTCACGGACCAACGCCCTTGCGAGGGAGGCGCGTTGGGCCTCGCCCCCGGAGAGCGTCTTGGGCCAGGCGTCCGTACGGTGCTCCAGGCCGACCTCCTTGAGCGCCTGCTCGGCGACCGCGCGGCCGGGCTTGCCCGGCAGGCCCAGCAGCACGTTGCGCCACACCTTCTTCCACGGCATCAGCCGCGGCGCCTGGAAGGCGACGGCCTTGCGGCGCGGCACCAGGACGGTGCCCTCGATGTCGCGGTCGAGGCCGGCGAGGATACGCAGCAGGGTGGACTTGCCGCAGCCGCTGCGGCCGAGGAGAGCGACGAACTCGCCCGGCCGGACGTTGAGTTGAAGCCGGTCGATGACCGCGCGCCCGTCGAAGGAGCGGGTCAGCCCCTCGACGTGCACGGCCTGTGCGGGCTGCGCGACCTGTACGGGCTGCACGGCCTGGGTGGTCTGCACGGGCTGGGTGGCCTTGGGGCTCACCGGCCGGTGAACGTCGGTCGCCATTGCAGCAGCAGCCTTTCGAGGGAGCGGACGATGAAGTCGGCGAGCAGGCCGAGGAAGGCGTAGACGATCAGGCAGACCACGATCACGTCGGTCCGCAGGAAGTCCCGCGCCTGCACCATGAGGAACCCGATGCCGGAGTCGGCGTTGACCTGCTCGGCGAAGACGAGGGCGAGCCAGGCGATGCCGAGCGAGTAGCGCAGGCCGGTCAGGGCGCCCGGCAGCGCACCGGGCAGCACGACATGCCGCACCAGCCCCCACCTGGACAGCCCGAGGGACTCCCCGGCCTCGATCAACTGGGCGTCCACGCCGCGGATACCGGCGTAGACGTTGAGATAGAGCGGGAAGGTCACGCCGAGCGTGATGATGGCGACCTTGGGCGCCTCGCCGATCCCGAACCAGATGATGAACAGCGGGATGAGCCCGACGAAGGGCACGGTCCGCAACATCTGTACCGGCGCGTCCACGAGGTCCTCACCGATCCGGAACAGGCCCGAGAGCAGGGCGAGTCCGGTCCCGACGACGGTGCCCAGCGCCAGCCCGGCGGCGACGCGCTGGAGGGACGTCCCCATGGCCGAGGGCAGTGAGCCGTCGGAGATCAGGTCACCCGCGACCTGGGCGATGCGGCCGGGCGAGGCGAGGACGTCTGCTGTCAACAGCCCGGTACTGCTGAGCAGTTGCCACAGGATGAGGAGCAGGACGGGGCCGGTGGTGCGACGCAGCCAGCGGGGGACGCGGGTGCGGCGGGAGGAGGCGGGGAGGAGGGGGACTACATCGACGGCGGTCGGGTTCTCAAAGTTGGATTTGAGGGGAATATCGGTCTCGATAGAGCTGGGTGGGGCATGGCTGATGCTCACGAGTGCGCTCCATGGGGCGATGAGCGTCGATGGGGGCGCGCTTCAGCGCCGCCGGGTCAGTTCAGGACCGGGCGGATACGCGGAGGAAGCGTGGGTGAGGAGAGAAGACGGGCGTCAGCGGCCGCGGCGACACGCGGCGGAGGCCACCCGCAGCAGGTCGATGTGACCGCGCGTGGTGAGCAGGGCTGAACGCAACATGCCGCTGAAAGTAGCCAGATGGCGCGGCACCGGTCAACGGTGTCTCGTCAGGTGGACCTCGCGTATCACGGCTCGGCCGTCTCGGCCCGTCTCCTGGCGCGCCGACTCCGGTGCATGGGCGAGGATGGACGACATGTCAGACGCCTTCACCACCCGAGTCCTGAACGTCGCCTCCGGCTCCTCGGAGCGGGTCGTGGACATCACCCGCGACTGCGAGGCCTTCCTGCAGGAGGCGGCGGCCGGCCGCGACGGCCTCCTGAACGTCTTCGTGCCGCACGCGACGGCCGGCATCGCGATCATCGAGACGGGCGCCGGCAGCGACGACGACCTCCTGGCCGCCCTGCACTCCCTCCTCCCCGCCGACGACCGCTGGCAACACCGCCACGGCAGCCCCGGCCACGGCCGCGACCACGTCCTCCCGGCGATCGTCCCGCCGCACGCGACGCTGCCGGTGCTGGCTGGGCGGCTGGAACTCGGGACGTGGCAGTCGGTGTGCCTCGTGGACACGAACAAGGACAATCCTCGTCGGCAGGTGCGGTTGTCGTTCCTTGCGTGACGAGGATGCCGACTGAAGGTCTGAAGTCCGGCCGTACCCAACGAGTCCGGCTCGCCCTTAATGTGTAGCGGCGGACTCATAATCCGTCAGCCGTGGGTTCGAGTCCCACCCGCCCCACCAGTGGTCATCTATGCAGGAACGTTCTGACCTGCGGAAACGCGGTTGGACGGGTGCTTTGCGTGAGGTGGTTGCCTGGAATCGGTGTGGCGAACGGGCGTCTTCGTGTGTTTCCCCCGGACCCTGGACCTTTGTGACCTGGCTTTTGGGGTGGGGTCAGTGGCGGACGGTCCCACGGCTGGTGAGTGATTCACCGGGCAGCCGTCGTTCAGGTAGGGGCTGGAGTCGACCGGCGCCCGGTGGTCGGCACGCTTTCACCAAGCGGCAGATCGCGCCCACTCTCCCGCAACGCGATCGCCGGGAAGGACGATCCGGCGATTCTGAAGGAGTTGTACGACGAGCTGGAGTCGGTGGAGTGGCGCCAGTACACCGGCCTGGACGACAAGGCACTGGATCTGCTGAAGAAGGTGGACGTTCGCCTCACTGGATGAGGCGAACCTCGACTTCGCCAGCGTGCAGTTCATGTTCCTGCCCGACGAGCTGGAGCGGGCGGAGGCCGCCTTCGATGCGGCCCGGTCGACGGCTACGGCGGACCAGCGGTGGGTGGCCGGGCTGGAGCAGTACGAGCCGGTACTCGATGCCCTGGAGACCTCCCGGGCCGCGTACAAAATCGGCAACAGTGCGACGGCGCTCGGTGTCATTCTCGCTGTGTTCGAGCGGCACATGGGCGAGCTGGCCGAGGGCTGGTTCGATGCGGCCACCGGGGAGCCGACCCGGGCGGGGACTGCGCCACTGGAGTCGGTGTTCGGCGTGCGCGAGATTCCGGTGGAAACCGCGGCCGCCATGCGAGCAGTGATTGACCGCAACCGTCGACGAGTTCAACCGAGCCTTCTCCGGCCGCTCGGCCAGCGGATATGTGGCCCCTTTCACATCACTGCGGCCGCCACGAGGGACAGTGGCAGGACCTGGGACCCGTCGGGTTGGCAGGGGGCGTACGGGGAAGATCCGGGGCAGGGGACGGCGGCGTCGGAGAGCCTGCTGCCTCACGGCGACGGGCCGGAGTCGGCGCGTGCGGACGCCGGCTATGTCGCCGTCTGCGGTGGCGGGGCGTACTCGGTGAGCAGGAGGGCGATGTCGTCCGCCCTGTCGGCGGAACGGCGGGCGTCCCGCAGCAGCGCGTCGGCCAGATCCTCCAGGCGGCCCCCGCCCATGCGGGCCAGTGACGCCCGGAGCCGGTCGACGTCGGAATCGATGTCCGAGTCCCGCCTCTCGATCAGTCCGTCCGTGTACAGGGCCAGGACCGACCCGGGTACGAGGCGCACCTCCGACTCCGGAAAGTGTGCCGCTGTGTCGATGCCGAGCAGAGGGCCGCCGGGCACATCCAGGACTTCGGCCTGCCCGTCGGGCAGGCGCAGCAAGGGCGGGGGGTGGCCGGCACGGACGATGCGCACGACCCCCGAGCGAGGATGGAGGCGGGCGTAGCAGCAGCTTGCGAGGAGCGCCGGGTCGAGGTCCATGTGGAGTCGGTTGGTGTTGGCGACGACGTCGCTCGGCCGGTGGCCGGCGGTGGCGAAGGCTCGTACCGCGCTGCGCAGCTGGCCCATGGCGGCCGCGGCGGCGACGTTGTGCCCCTCGACGTCCCCGACAATCAGCGCGACCTCGTCGCCGGTGGGGATGACGTCGTACCAGTCGCCGCCGATGTCCATCCCTCTGGTGCCCGGAAGATAGCGCCCGGTGACATCGAGGCCCGGCAGCGTGGGCAGCCCGTGCGGCAGCAGCGCGTTCTGCAGGCCGCGGGCGAGGGCGAATTCGGCGTCGTAGAGCCTGGCGCGTTCCAGGGCCTGGGCGATGAGGCCGCCCAGCGCGGTGAGGACTCCGCGCTCCTCGTCGGGAAATCGGTGGACGTCGTCGAAGCCGAGCAGGCAGACGCCGACCGGGCGGTTCGAGGCGATCAAGGGCAGGAACGCCCAGGAGTTGGATGGACTGACGATGATCCCGGGGTAGGTCTCGAGAAGCTCCTCACGGGACTCGACGAACAGCGGGGCCCCGGAGGTCAGCGCGTCCGTCACGGGCAGCCGGGCATGCAGCGGGGTGCCTTCGAACCGGGCGAGAAAGCGCTTCGAGTAGCCGCGCTGATCGAGCAGGCGCAGGCGCCGCTCCTCCACCACGGCGATCGCCAGCTTCTGACCGCCGAAAGCGGGCAGCAGCTGCTCGGCGACGGCCTCGAACACCTCGTGCGCGGTGACCGCCTCGGTGAGCGCGCTGCCCAGCGTGAGCACCCGGTAGAGGGAACCCACGCGCGGGGCCGCGGGCGGAGGTGACCAGGAGGCGGGCGGCCCCCCTGCCGTGAGGGTGGTTGCACCGGGTCCGGTGTCGGCCGGTACGGGCTGTCGTGCCGGTGCCGCCCACCCCGTCATGCCCTGAGCGCCCGGGTGGAGGGAGAAGACCAGCCAGTTGTCCGGTGGGCGGCGGACCAGGAAGGAGACCGGTTGCTGGGAGACCAGGGCGGCCCGGTAGCGGTCCTCGTACACGGGATCGGCCAGCCAGGGCAGGACGTCCCAGGGGCGTCGGCCGAGCAGTTCGTCCTGGCGGACCCGCAGCAGATTCTCCAGGCTGTGGTTGGCGTAGGCGAGGCGTCCGTCGGGCGAGAGCGCGAAGAAGCCGTCCGCGAGCCGCTCGATCGCCGCCACGGCGGCCATGCGGCTCCCGGAGTCGAGTACGGCGCCGACCAGATGGGCCGAGGCCTCCAGGTCGTCAGGGCTCTCGGGCACCCGGCCCCACAGCTCGACGGTGTGGTGGCCTCCGCGGCCGTCCCGGATGCGCAGGCAGTGTGCCAGTACGTGGCGTTCCTGGACCGCGGCACGGGCGGCGGACCGGAAGCCGGGCAGATCCGCGGGCTCGATCATGGCCGCCAGGGTGGCCGCCCGTCCGTCGAACTCGCGGGGCGGCATTCCGAAGATCGCGCACAGCTCGTCGTCGGCAGTGAGGGCTCCGGTCTCGAGATTCCAGTCGAACAGACCCACCCGGATCACCGGAGCGGATGGCAGCGGGACCACTACCGGAGCCGTTCGCTCGTCGTACTCACCGAGCGCGCCGCGGGCCCGCAGTCCGGCGAGGGTGGTGCCCAGCCGGTCGGCGGCGGAGCGCAGCTTCCGGCGCTGCGCCCTCGACAACCCTGTCCCGTCCGGCCTGGCCGTCCACACCACGGCCATGGTGCCGAAGGTCCGCTCGCCCGCCCGTACGGGGACCGACGCAGAGCCGAACGGGTAGGGCAGGGCGACCGAGAGCTGCGGGAAGCGCCGCATCGTCTCCTCCGCGCCGGCCAGATGGACCATGCGCCCGGAGCGGTACGCCTCCGCCACCGGCAGACCGCTGTTCACCGGGATCCGACGCCACCCGCTGAGCAGGGAGGGTGGCGACCCGCACGACGCGGCTACTACGAGCGAGCGGTGGTCGCCGGAGAGCAGAAACACGCTTCCGGTATGCGCTCCGGCCAGCTCCACGGCACCGACGATGGCACTGACCAGCGCGTCGTCGCGCTCGGGCGCCTCGCCGACACTTGCGGCGCCGAACGGGTAGAAGTTCGATGCCACACCGTTGGCCGACACGTTGCCCTCGATCATCGATGGATAATTTATTCCATTTTAGGACGGTCCATGGCTCCCCGTGGGCACGTGTCGGGCCGGGAAGGCCGTCCAGCATCCACGGACCGAGCGGCAAGTTCCTACGTTTCCGCTTGGCCGGCCGGAGCAGGAGCCCACCCGACCGGGATCGACCTGTCGCAGAAGCAGCTCGCCACGGCTCGCACGATGCGGGCGGATACTGAGGGCCCCGGCACCCGCCCGAAAGACCGCGAAATGTATCCGGTGGAGATTCCGCGCTCGGGTACCTTGACTGTTGCCTTGACGGAGTTTGGCGGACACGAACAGGGATAATCCGCAACGGAAGGTGCGTTTCTCCTTCCTTGCGGGTTCTTGATCGCGACCTTGAGCGACCTCATCGTCGTTCCGGCCGAGTGTTCTCGACGGCGACTGTTGACGTGGTAAATCCGTTGCCAGGACGGCAGCTTCTTCGATCCACTGCCTCCATGACTCATGACGGCCCTGCGCACCATCTGGAGCAGAACCGACGCTATTGGGATGACGAGGCGGCGGCGTGGCACGGGCCGCTCGCCCGCGATCACTGGTCGCAGCTGGAACCGCGCTGGGGATTGTGGGCAACTCCCGAGTCGCAGGTCTCCGTGCTCCCCGACGGCATCGCCGGGATGCCCACCATTGAGCTGGGCTGCGGCACTGCCTACGTTTCTGCCTGGCTGGCCAGAGCAGGGGCTCACCCTGTCGGGATCGACCTCTCGGAGAAGCAGCTCACCACCGCTCGCGCGATGCAGGCAGAGTTCGGCATCGAGTTCCCCCTTGTTCTGGGCGCGGCTGAGAAGGTGCCCTACGACGACAGCACGTTCAGCCTGGCGATCAGTGAGTACGGTGCCTCGTTGTGGTGCGACCCCTACGAGTGGATCCCGGAGGCTGCCCGGCTTCTCGTTGCTGGAGGCCAGCTGGTTTTCATGCGCTACTCGCCGCTGTTCGCACTGTGCGTACCGCCCGAGGGGCCGGCATCCACCACCTTGGCCCGCAGGCAATTTGGCCTGACCCGGCTGGACTGGGGAAATCACGTGCAGTTCATCCTGCCGCATGGAGAGATGCTCCGTCTGCTGCGGTCCTGCGGCTTCGTCGTCGAAGACCTGATTGAGATTCAAGCACCCGAGTCTGCGCTCCAGGACTACGCAGAAGTCTCCGCCGACTGGGCTCGGCAATGGCCCAGCGAAGAGATCTGGAAGGCTCGGCTGACAGGCTGAAGCTCCGCAGGAGCCGTTTGACAGACCATCCGACATGCCATCCCGATGCGTCTCGGTTGCTGTCGGTAAAGGCCAGCAACGTCAGCCTGCGGCGCCGTGTGATCGGGCCGCCGCCCTGGTGCGCTCAAGGTCCGCCCGGTACGACATCTTTGTTGGGGCAGTACGGCGGAGCGCAGCGTGCACGTCACCCTCGGACTTCGGTGGCGCCATGGCAGCCGCATCCCGTGAAGAACTTGTTTCTCGCCCCTGAATGACAAGTGGTGTCGGATTCCGTCAGACAAAACCACAGCTACTTCCTATCCAGTGCACGCGCGTCAAGAACGAACTCGGCACGGTCGGCAGTCAGTTCCGGTCGGGCAGGTTGCCGCAGGGGCCCTCTCGGCGTCTGCCGCAACGGCTGCGAAACCCGCGGGGAGGTCCCGATTGGGGCGCGCCGGCCGGGCGGCGATCGACAGCGCCATGCGCATGCGTGCGGCCTCCAGGTCACCTCCGCTTCTCGACCCGCGGGGCACGTCAGCCAGGGCGCGGGATTCCGCGTCGAACAGGCTCGTCACTCGTCCGGGCGATGATCACGCATCGCCCTCCGGCGGGCTGCCCAGGGCTGTTGAGTGGTCGGGTCACGATGAGAGGGATCACCAGGGAGCGGGGGCACCACCAGCGTCGTTATCGCGCTCGTGCAGCCGGACGCCCTCGCTTCCGGCCGACTTCCGATCACTCATCGCTGCAAGCAGGCCGTAGGCGTACGGCCCCATGCACCCGGGGGCGGACCGCCGCCGGGGATCCCGGTTCGAAGAGAGCAGTTCATGACCACCCTGTGCAGACCCGCCGTCTCCGTCCCTGAGCACGTGATCACGATGGAGGAGACACTGGCGCTGGCCCGCGACCGCCACGCCGGCCATCCTCAACTCCCGCTCGCCTTACGCCTGATGGAGAACACCGGGGTGCGTACCCGGCACCTGGTACAGACGATCGAGGAGACGCTGAGACATCCCGGCTTCGAGGAGCGGAACAGGCTGTACACGGCCGAGGCCAAGGCCCGCGTTCCGGCGGTCGTACGGCGAGCGCTGCAGGACGCGCAGTTGCGCCCCGCCGACATCGACCTGATCGTCTACGTGTCGTGCACCGGCTTCATGATGCCGTCTCTGACCGCATGGCTGATCAACGCGATGGAGTTCGCCCCGAGCACGCGCCAGCTGCCGATCGCCCAGCTGGGCTGCGCGGCCGGCGGCGCGGCGATCAACCGGGCGCATGACTTCTGCACCGCCTACCCCGACGCCAACGCGCTGATCGTGGCCTGCGAGTTCTGCTCGCTGTGCTACCAGCCGACCGACCTCGGCGTCGGTTCGCTGCTGTCCAACGGCCTGTTCGGGGACGGCGTCGCCGCCGCCGTCGTGCGCGGCAGCGGCGGTACCGGTATCCGGCTGGAGCGCAACGCCTCCCACCTCATCCCGCACACCGAGGACTGGATCGCCTACGACGTGCGCGCCACCGGCTTCCACTTCCTGCTCGACAAGCGCGTACCCGGCACGATGGAACCCCTCGCTCCCGCCCTGCGCCAACTCGCCGACACCCATGGTTGGGACGCCGGAGACCTCGACTTCTACATCGTCCACGCCGGCGGCCCCCGCATCCTCGACGATCTCAGCCGCTTCCTCGGCGTGCCGGCGGAGGCGTTCCGCTTCAGCCGCGCCACCCTCACCGAATACGGCAACGTCGCCAGCGTCGTCGTCCTCGACGCGCTGCGCCGCCTGTTCGATGCCGGCGGCCCGCCCGAAGGGGCCCGCGGACTGCTCGCCGGTTTCGGCCCCGGCATCACCGCGGAAATGTCCCTCGGCACCTGGACCCGGGCAGGCAGCCACCACCACACCGCCACGACGCGCCGGGCCGGGGCGGTCGTTCCGGCGGCACGAGCACTGCAGGAGGCCCGATGACCCTGCCCGCTCCGCGCTCAGGCCTGGTCGTTCCGCCCGGCGAGGGCCGTACGGTGCGTACCGCCGCGCAGCAGGTCACGTTCAAGGTGACCGGCACCCACTCGCGTTACGCGTCGAGTTTCGAAGTCGTCGTACCGCCCGGCTTCGACGTCGGCGCGCATGTCCACGCCCGCAGCGAGGAACTCTTCTACGTCCTTGAAGGCGAACTCGACGTGCTCGCCTTCGAACCACGTGCCCGGACCTCCGACGACTGGCGGCAATGGGAGTCGGTCGCGGGCCGGCGGGCGGTACGGGCCACCTCCGGCACCGTCATCGTCGTACCGCCAGGGTGCCCGCACGCCTTCGCCAACCCCACCGACAGACCGGCGAAGATGTTCTTTCAGGCCGCACCGCCCCCCGATCACGAACGCTACTTCGACGAGCTGCTGGACATCCTCTCCGCGGGCGGACCGCCCGATCACACGGCGATCGCCGCACTGCGCGCCCGCTACGACATCGAGCAACTCACCCCCCTCAGGCACCGCATGCCTGCACAGACAGGGGCCAGGGACGACAGGGACCCGGTATGACGACCGGACAGCACACGGAACGACACCCCCCTCTCCCGGACCGGCAACCGGCAGCGGCTGCCGAGAGGCCCGGCGATGATCGGGCTCGGCTGTACGAGGTGGAGGATCTGCCCGGCCTGGACTTCGACCCGTTCCTGCGGGAGTCGGTCCGAACGGCGCCGGTACGCCGCATTCGCCTGCCCTACGGGGAGGGCGAGTGCTGGCTGGTGACCCGCCACGAGGACGTCCGGTTCGTCACCTCTGACCCCCGCTTCACCCGGGACATCGTGGGTCGCCCGACGCCGAGGATGACCAAGCACCTGATCCCGTTGGACCGGGCGGTGAGCTTCGTCGACCCGCCCGACCATGCCCGGGTTCGCTCGGTGGTCACCCCGGCCTTCGGGCGCAACGCAGTGGAGGCGCTGCGCCCGCGCGCCCGGCAGATCCTGGACGGGCTGGTGGACGGCCTGCTGGAGGCGGGGCCGCCCGCGGACCTCGTACGCCATGTCACCTCGCCGTTTCCGATGGCTGTGCTCGGTGAGCTGGTCGGCATCCCCGAGGAGGACCGGCCCCTCGTCCAGCAGTGGGCGCAGACGCTGCTGACGCGGGCCCGCGACGACGCGGCGGCCGAGCGGGCCGGGCAGGTGAAGGAGACGGCCCGCGGCTACTTCCTGCGGCTGGCGGCACGGCGCTGCCGCGAGCCGCGCCGCGACCTGATGACCCACCTGGCCGCCGCTGTCGGCGAGGGCCGCATCGACGAGGAGGAGATGCTCGCCCTGGCTACGCTCATCGCGCTCAACGGCTGGCATGCCGTGCGCAACAACACCGCGAACATGATGTACGCCCTGCTCACCCATGACGGTCTCGTCCAGCGACTGCGGGCGCAACCGCAGATCACGCCGCGGGCGGTCGAGGAACTGCTCCGGTGGATTCCGCACAAGCACGGCGTGGGCCAGCCGCGCATCGCCACCCAGGACGTGGAGGTGGGGGGTGTGCTCATCCGGGAGGGAGAGGTCGTCCAGGTCTCCTACACCGCGGCCAACTGGGACGACCGCTGCTATCCGCACCCTGAGCGGATCGACTTCGACCGTCAGGGACCCGCACATCTGGCCTTCGGACACGGCCCCCACCACTGCGTCGCACCGCTGCTGGCCCGGATGGAGGCGGAGCTGCTGCTGACCACCCTCGTCACGCGTCTGCCGGAGCTCACACTGGCGGTCCCTGCCGGGCAGGTGCCCTGGCAGACGGATGTCCTCATCCGCGGTCCGGTCGAGTTGCCGGTGACCTGGTGACCGGCTGAGAGCCACGCGCGGCCCGGACCCCTCGCCTCACGGCCCGGGCCGCCCGCGGATATCCACTCAGGCCACCTCGGGACGAAGACGCGGCCGTGCGCGTCCTGGCCGGGAGACCGCGGCCGACGGGCGGCCGCTCACCAACGTCGGCCTCCAGGGTCGCGGTGACCCGCCAGGCCGCGAGGTCCAACACACGGGAGAAGGCAGGCTTCTGTGCATACGCGGCCGGGCGTACGGGGCAGTGCGAAGGGGGAGACGGTCCTCCGGAGAAGGCCGACTTGCCTGCCTGCGGGCCCGCTGACGATCCGCGTGTTGCGGCGGCACCGGAGAAGTCCCGGTACAGCGTGTCGCGCCGCTTCTCGAAGGGCGTGTCGGCGACGCGAGCGGGGCGATGAGGCGGTCGGCGCGCCCCTCGTAGCCGGGCTTGATCAGGCTTCGGTCCTGCTCCGTGGCGAGTCCGGGGAGCAAGGCGCGCGGGGATGGAGGGTTGTGCAGGGGTGGCAGCCACACCTGGTGTGCGGCCGGGCCCTGCCCGGTCCGCCGGCGGACGATGACGTCGAGCACGGCGTCGGCCCACGCATCGACCCCGCTCGCCTGCGGGTCCGGCACCAGGGTCCGCGGGGCGGGCTGTAGGTAGTGCACCGGCACGGGTGCGGCGGTGAAGAGCACCGGACGGTGGTCCACGGGCAGCGGGCCGTCCCCTGCCGCGGCCAGGGAGCCGATGTCTATGGCAGTTCTCGCAGGGGTGAGCCCAGGTCGAACCCGCTGTCGGCGGCGCGGTCGGATGGTACCGCTCGACGTCGGGTGTCGCGAAGTGCGTTCGGGGGCGGTTCGGGCAGCCAGTCGCGCGCCGGGTCGTACTCCAGCCATCGAAGCCGGCCCGCTTGTGCAGCGCAGGCGGCGGTGAGGCTGTGGAGTCCCGGCTGCCGGTTGCTTGTGCGCCACAGCAGCGACCAGGCGTACAGCGGCGTGGGGTCGACCAGGGGGATGGAGCGCAGCCGGGGGAGGTCCGGCAGGGGCACGTCGGCGGGCAGCAGCGAGAAGCGGCGCGGATCTCCGGCCACCTCGGCGAGGAAATGGGCGAGGCCCAGGTTGACGCTCGCGGCTCGGTCGCGGATGCCGAACCGGTCGGCGAACTGGTGGAGAAAGTCGAGCCGGTCCAGTGCGCCGGGTGCCCACAGCACGCTGCCGCGCAGTTGGTCCGGTCGCAGGGCCGGCTCGGCCGCGAGGGGATGGTCCGCGCTCAGTACGGCGTCCACCGGCTCGAGGCGGACGAGGCGGTGGGTCAGCCCGGTGTGCAACGGAGGGTGAACCCGACCGAAGGCGGCGTCGATGTCGCCGTTGAGCAAGGACGCCGTCACCGACGGCAGGTCACGCCCGTGCCCCATCGTCAACTCCCCGGCGTCTTGGGCGACCTGGGCCAGCGTCCGCATCGGTGCGTACAGGTGCCCCCAGACGTCCACGCGCAGTGGGCGTCGCTCTCCGACCGCCGCCGCGACCGCGGCGTCGGCGGCGGCCAGGGTGTGCCTGGCCGGCAGGAGGAAACGCTGTCCGCTCTCGGTGAGGCGTACCGCGGTGCCGTCGCGGTGGAAGAGCTCGGTGGCGAGCAGGGATTCCAGTCGCGCGATCCTCTTGGACAACGCCTGCTGGGAGATGGCGAGCGCCTTTGCCGCCCGCCCGAAGTGCAGTTCCTCGGCGGTGTGCACGAAGGCACGTACCTGCGCCAGGTCGAGATCCATGGCCCCTCACCCTAGGCGACAACCGAAAGTTGTCGATCTCGTTCGGTCGTTGTTGGACCGCGGGGCATTCGCAGGGGTTGCATCCTCGGCATGCGAAGACTGATTCCCACGGGGGACGGGGCGTGTCCGGTCGCTTTTGCCGAGGTCCCCCAACCCGTCCCGGAGCCCGATGAGGTACTGATCAAGGTGGAGGCGTTCGCGCCGAACCGGGGCGAGACGTTCCTCCTCGAACAGCCTCGGCCAGGTCTGCTGCCCGGCAAGGACATCGCAGGCCTCGTGGTACAGGCCGCGGCCGATCGCTCAGGCCCCGGTGTCGGCACCCGCGTGGTCGGCCATCCGGCGCAGGGCGGCTGGGCCGAGTACGCGGCCGTGCCCACGCACTCCCTCGCGGTGCTCCCGGACAGCATCGACAGCGTACGCGCGGCGGCCTTGCCCCTGGCCGGTATCACCGCTCTGCGGCTGCTGCGGACAGCCGGGTCCCTGGCCGGCCGGCGGGTGCTGCTGACCGGTGCCTCGGGAGGGGTCGGCCACTACTTCAGCGAGCTGGCCGTAGGGGCCGGAGCCGAGGTGACCGCGGTGACGGCCACGCCGGCGCGCGGTGCGCGCCTCGCCGAGCGGGGGGCGCAGTTGGTCCACGAGGTCGCGGCGGCGCAAGCACCGTTCGACGTCGTGCTGGAGTCCACGGGCGGCCCGGACCTGTCGGTGGCACTGTCGAAGGTGCGCGCGGGCGGCACGCTCGTCTGGTTCGGTCAGGCCGGCCGCATCCCGGTGACCCTCGACTTCTTCGACCTTCTGTCCGGCCCCGAACGCGTCACCATCCAGCACTTCCACTACGCCGGCGCACCTTACGGCCCCGACCTCGCGGCACTGGTGCGCCTCGTGGAACAAGGGCGGCTGCACCCGGAGATCGGCCGGATCGACGACTGGACGCGGACCGCCGACACACTGGTCGACCTGCGAGAGCGCCGGATACGCGGCAAGGCCGTCCTGACGACGGGAGACGAACGATGAACGCCGCCGGCTTCGCCGCCGCCCAGTGGACACGCGCCACGGGCGCGGGAGTCGACCCCCACGAATACCGTCGTGTCACCGACGGCCTCACCTCGGTCGCCGACTGGGGGCCGTCCTTCCTGCGTACCGGACACGCCCACGTGGAGCGCGCGGAGAAGGCGCGATCCTCCCTCTCGGCGGGCGAGCATCTGCTGATGGCGGCCCGGTGGTTCCATCTCGCCACGCTCGCGCCGGGTGCGGAGGCCCAGCGCGCCGCTGCCGAGGCCGATCACGCACTGAGCCGAGCCCTGGCCCTGGTGGAGCCCGATGCGCGGCGGGTGAGCGGCGAGGGGTTCACCGGCTGGCTGCGTGGCCCCTCCGACGCCCCCGGCACAGTGATCCTTGCCCCCGGACTGGACTCGGCCAAGGAGGAGTTCCTCGATGTGGCGTCCGCGCTGCTGGCCAGGGGCCTGGCGGTGTTCGCGATGGACGGCCCCGGGCAGGGCGTGCTCGCGGCCACGACGACTCTCCGGCCGGACTACGAGCAGGTCGTGGGCCGGGTCATAGACGCGCTCGGCGTCGCACGCATCGGAGTCGTCGGCCTCAGCCTGGGGGGCTATTTCGCGGCCCGCACCGCGGCGCTGGAGCCGCGCGTGGCCGTGGTCGCGACGGTCAGCGGTCCCTTCCGCCTCGACTGGGAGCAACTGCCCCCGCCGGTACGGGACATCATGGCCCGGCGCACGCAAGGAGCGGAAGCCGCCCGCGACTTCGCCCGCCAGGTCGACCTCGCCGCCCTGGCACCGCGCATCGCGGCTCCGCTGCTGGTCGTCGACGGAGGCCAGGACGTCATACCCGGCGTGACCAACGGCGAGTCGTTGGCCCGTACCGCACCCCACGGCACGTACCTCTCCGTCCCCCACGGCGATCACCTCCTCGGCAACGCGCGGCCCGACTGGCTGCCCCACCTCGCCGACCACGTCGCGCACACCCTGACGGGAGCACGGGCATGAACCGCTTCACCGGGAAGACCGTCCTCATCACCGGCGGAACCAGCGGTATGGGCCTGGCGACCGCACACCGCCTCATCACCGAAGGCGCCCACGTCGTCGTCACCGGCCGCACCAGCGAACGGGTGGACGCCGCCGTCCGACAACTCGGACCCCACGCCTCGGGGGTCGTGGCCGACGCTGCCGACCTCGGCGCGGCGGACGCGCTGATGGAGACGGTCCGCGTCCGTCACGGCCGCCTGGACAGTCTCTTCGCGAACGCGGGCACCGGCACCTTCCTGCCGTTCGAGGACATCACCGGACCGGACTTCGACCTCGGCGTCGAAGCCAACTTCAAGGGAGTGTTCTTCACCGTCCAAAAGGCACTGCCGCTCCTCGTGGACGGCGGCTCCGTCGTCATCAACGCGTCCTGGACCCTCCACCGGGGCAACAGCGTCCTCACCCTGTACTCGGCGACCAAGGCCGCCGTGCACAACCTGGCCCGGACCCTCGCCGCCGCACTCGCCCCGCGCGGCATCCGCGTCAACTCCATCAGCCCCGGCTACATCGACACCCCGATGTACCCCTGCGCGGCTCTGAGCGCGTCGGAGGCGAAGGCGGTGACCGACCGGATCGTCGCAGGCCGCTTCGGACGCCCCGAGGAGGTCGCTGCGGCTGTGGCGTTCCTCGCCTCCTCCGACGCGTCCTACGTCAACGGCCAGGACCTCGTCATCGACGGCGGCCTGGTCGGCGCCGTACCCGCCTGACGATCAGGGCAGTCGCAGGGTGACGTTGTTGAACAGTAGGGGCCGGCAGGGGAGTTCGGTGCGGTCGGCGTGGGTTACGTAGGCGGCGATGGCGGCGATGGCGGCGTCGAGCGCGGTGACTGGACAGTGCCGATCACGGTGGGACCGTGGCTCGCGCCGAGTCCGTCGACGAGGTGCTCGGGGAGGCTGGGGGGGGGAGGCGGGACGTCAGTCGCGAGGGTTCCGAGCTGAATTGGCTTCGCCCTGACGGAGTTTGGTGGGCATCTGGATCCGGCCGGGCCGGTCACAACCGTACGTATCACCCTGATGCGCCCTGGCGGACCAGCTGCGGCCCGTTGTCCTGCCCTTCGTCCGGTGCCGGCAGGGCGAGCGGGGTGGGGGCGGGGCGGCCGGGGTGGCCCTGGAGGCGGGACAGTTCGCTCGCGCAGCGCTGCAGGGCCACTTCCAGGACCTCGGGCATGGTCAGCCTGCCGGTACCGTCCGGCGGGACGAGCCAGCGCAGCGTGCCCCAGCGGCAGTGCGGGGCGGGGGCGGCGATCCACGTGCCCGCGCCGAGGAGGCGCACCCCGGTGCCGATCCAGACGGTCTGCGGCTCCGGGGGCAGCAGGAAGCCGACGTGGCGGCGTCGGGTGTCCAGCAGGCACGGGCCCGAGTCGAGCAGCGGCAGCTCCTCCAGGAGGTCGGCGACGCGCAACCCGAGTTCCTCCGGCACGATCAGCACGTCCCAGAACCGTCCGGCTGCCAGGAGCGTGACCCCGGTGCTGCCGTTCTGCCACTCCTGCTTGCAGGCGCCGGGGTCCTCCGACGCCGCGGCCAGCCATTCCATTGACTTCGTCCACTCCGTGAGTGCCAACAAAAGCCTCCTCAGTGGTGCGCCGACGCCCGAGACGGCCGTGACCGGGCGATGCCCTAGTGCACCGGGTGGCCGGTGTCGCGGCCATACGCCCGGAGCTCAATTCCCCGTATGGGGCGAGCGCCCGCGCGCCAAACAGGCAGGTGGCAGGGCGCGCGCCCCTACGACAGCGGAACGCGCCGGAGCTGACCGGGGCGCCAGGCCTGTCCGACTCCGCCGTATCACCATCCGCACGCTGTCTGTGCTCGCGTTTTGTTTGGTGCGTTGGCTGCGGTCGTTCCCTAGGCCGGCGACGGTGGAGCCCGTCGCGCCGGGCGGCGTACCCGAAAAGGACCTCGGCGCCCCGTCCCGGCTGATCGCGCTGCGTGAGGCGGCGGCCCGGATCGGCACCAGGCTGGACGAGGGCACCACCTGCGCCGAGCTGGCCCGGGAGGCCGCCGGGCAGGTGGGCGGTACGGCGGCGGTGCTGCGCGGCAAGGGTGAGGCCAGGACGGAGTACGAGGACGTCCACGGGGACCCTGCGGCGCTGCCCGACACTCGGTGGGCCCTGGCCGCGGCGCGGGGAACGGCCGGTCCGGGTCAGGACAGGGGGCCGTATCCGGTCCCCGGCGGCACACGACCGGCCCCGGCCGCCCGCACCCGAACCTCGACGTCGCTATCCGCTACATGCCCGTCGGGCAGAGCGCTCTGGGCGGCGGCGACTGGTGCGAGACCGTCCGTCTGCATTTCGGCCGGACGCTGCTCGTCGTCGGCGATGTCATGGGGCACGGCCTGGAGGCCGCCGTGGACATGACCGCCTACCGCTCCGCCCTGCGCTACACAGCCTCCGTCGACCTTCCGCCGCACCCCGTGCTGCGCCAGCTCGACGACATCGCCGCCGCGGACCCGGACCGCCGCCCGGCCACCTGCCTGATCCCGCGCCTCGCCCCCGACCGGGGGCAGGTGACCCTGGCCAGCGCCGGCCATCTGCCCCCGGCCGTGATCGATGGGGACGGGCACACCTCACTGCTGCCGGTGCCGGTCGGCCCGCCCCTGGGCACCGGCCTCGGCGGCTACGAGCCGGCCACCTATCGGCTGGAGCCGACCCAGACGCTGCTGCTGTTCAGCGACGGGCTCGTAGAGCACCGCGGCGAGGACATCGACCAGTCCCTGGAGCGGCTGGCCGGCGTCGGCTGCACGTCCGCCGCAGGCGTCGAGGACGTCATCGACACGGTGCTCGCCCGCCTCGACGCCCGGCACGCCGAGGACGACGTCGCCGTACTCGCCGCCCAGTTGCACCAGCGCACCCCGCACACCCTTGACGCGCGGCCCTGAGCCGCACGATCCCTCACCAGTCGCCGCTGTCCCTCACCAGTCGTCGTACTGGGCTCCTGAGACATACGGGTCGTGCCGTCGTCCCGGCGACGGCGACGGGGACGAGGACGGCTGGGCCGTCGGCGGCGGGCTCGCCTCACGTAACGCGGCGCACCACGGGCAGTCGGGGGTCTCTTCGGCGTCGTTGCGGATGCCGAAGAGGGAGAGAACGTGGTGTCGTCGGTCCATGGACGCGGCTCCTGTCTCGATCGAGGGCGGACCGTGTGTGTCGAGCGCACCATGGCTCCATCCGGGGGATGGGGTCTCACTCGACTGGGTGGCAGCAGGGGCGGCGGGCGTACCACCGGCGCACGCCTCGCCGTTGCCCTGGCATGGACAGCTCTGAGACGGCGCGGCGTGTGCTCGGAAGCGATGACGCGCCCCTGTCGTACGTCGTACCGGCCACCGGTGTCGCGGGCCGGCCGTCGATCTATGCGGCGCTGGTCGCCGAGTGGCGCGCCAACGGCCGCGCGGTTCCGGGGCGCCGCGACACACGGTGGGATTCCGTTGCCGCCGCCGATGGTCAAGGGCAGGCCGTCACCTCCTGGGCGGTCGGCCGGTGGACCGGTCTGGCCCGGGCCGTAGACGCCGAACCGACGGGTGAGCGGCGCGTCGAGGCGGCCGAGCGCGTACCGGCCGTTGTCATCCCCCGGGGGCTCCCCGGACCGCCAGCCGTGTGGGAGTGGGACGGCAGCAGCGGACGCGTCAGTGTCACCGCCCCGCTTACGGCCGACTGACGCGCGCCAGCACGTCCAGCGTGCCGCCGGCCTCGCGCAGCGCCAACTCCACGACGGCCGGGTCGTACAGGGCGCCGGTGCCGTCGGGTGGCAGCAGCCACTCCAGACGCCATCCGGAGGACCGGTAGGGCGGCGGTACGGCAACCCATGACCCCCTGCCGACATGCCGTACGCCGGGCCCGACCCACTCGGTGGCCGGATCGGGTGGCAGGAAGAAACCGACCCGGCGTGCCCCGCAGTTCACGAGGACGGGGCCGGACGCCCGTAACTGCGCCCGTTTCAGGAGACCCAGGGCGCTCAGGCCGAGGTGCTCGGGGACGGTGAGCACGTCCCAGAGCCGTCCGGCCTCCAACAGGACCGCATCCGCGCCGTCGTCCCACTGCTGTTTGCACGCCCGAGGATCCGTGGCGGCCTCGGCCAGCCACTCGACCGCATGCTTCCCCATGGTGCGCTGCATCTCCTACCCCCAGCACTCTCTGCCCGGCCGGCCCGTTCAGGGCCCTTCGGGGCCCTTCATGCTGGTGGATATTTCTATGGGCCGGAAGGGGTGGCGCGGCCTGGCGTTTACGGTCGATTCGTTCGACGGTCGCCCGACTGTTCGCCGCATGCCGGTAACTACGAACCCCGATGCCCCTTCTCCGGCGCATCTCTTGTTCCTGCGGTGGCCGCGGTGGCCCTCGTCGTGTTCGTCGGCGCCGAACTGCACGCCGAGTGGCCGATGTTCCACCCGACCCGCTCGCACCCGGCGCGACCTGCACCGGTGTCCTTGTGCGCACGGTGGTCCGACGGTGCGGCGTGTGCGCGGCGGGTGGCGGAAGGGGACGTTTTACCGTTGCTTGATGCAATCTGTCCCAAGATGGGCCTTGCTTTCGTCGGGATGTGCGCCAGTCGTGCTGATCGGAGGATGGACGGTCGCGGCGCTGCTCGAAGGGCCCGCCTACGACCCTGCCACGCAGACGATCAGCGTCCTCGCTGCCCACGGCGCCGCGGGGTTCTGGGTGATGACCGGGGCGCTGGCCGCCCTGGGTGTGTGTCACCTGCTCACCGCCTGGGGGCTGCGCCCGGCCGCACTCCCCGGGCGCGTGGCGTTGGGTGCCGGTGGAGTTGTGGCGTGCCTGATGGCTCTGCTCCCACCGCCGAGCAGCGGGGGATCCCTGCGCCACGGTTCGGTTGCCGCGGTCGCGTTCGCCCTGCTGGCGGTGTGGCCGGTGCTGGCCGCCGAACGGCGTGGCGTCGCGCCGTGGGGACTGCGGCCCGTTCCCTCCCTCACGGCGACCGCACTGATGGTCGTCAGCGCGGCCTGGTTCATGATCGAAATGCATCAGGGCGGTTCCGACGGTGTCGCCGAACGCCTTGTGACAGCCCTTCAGTCCTTGTGGCCCTTCGTGGTCGTCGCCTCCTGTCTCCGCCACCCTCAGCCCGAGGGCCCCTCGCGTTGAGGTGTCCCCTGCGCTTGAATGCAGCGACCACATCACCGGTACGAGGGAGTCACACGTGCCCCGCCCCACCCTGACCCGCAGCCTGCGTCGCACCGGCGCCCTCACCGCGGCCGCGTTCGCGATCGCCGTAGCCGCCGCGGGACCGGCCGCGGCGCACACCGAGGTCGAGGCGGAGGGCGCCCGGGCGCTGGACCAGAACGTCGCGCTGACCTTCACCGCGGAGTCGGAGTCCGGAACGGCCGGGATCAGCAAGCTGGAGGTGATCCTGCCCGAGGGCATCACGCCGGAGGACATCACCTACAAGGAAGGCCCCAAGGGCTGGAAACTCGCCCCCACCAGTCGCGGTTACACCGTGTCCGGGCCGAAGCTCGCGGTCGGGGAGAACGCCGAGTACGTCGTCGCCGTACGGCAGTTGCCCGACGCCAAGACGCTGGTCTTCAAGACCCTGCAGACCTACAGCGACGGCCGCGTCGACCGCTGGATCGAACTGGAGGAGGAGAGCGCCGGCGACGACCACGGCCACGGGCATCCCGCGCCCCAGTTGGAACTGAAGGCCGCCGCACCCGGCGCGAAGGTCGTGAGCCCCACGCCCGCCGAGGAGCCGACGCCGACATCGCCGACGACCGGCACCCCCTCGGGCGAGCCGACGACCGGCGCATCGTCGACTCCGTCGGCCCAGGCCGCGGCGGACGACACGGAAGGCGACGACGGCACGCCGGTCGCCGTGCCGCTCGGCATCGGCGCCGCCGTCGTGGTCGCGCTCGGCGCCGGGGCGTGGTGGTTCAGGAGCCGACGCGGCGGGGCTTCCTGAGGCCAGCCGACGCTGCGGGGCTTTCTGAGGCCAGCCGTCGCGGCGGGGCTTTCTGAGATGGCGGCCGGGAACTCCCGGCCCTCCGTGCCCGACTCCTGTAGCGGTACGTGCGTCAGGAGGCCATCGATGAAACACCCCCCACTTGTGCCGCCCGCCCTCTGCGGGTTTCTGCTGCTGCTCGCCTTGATCTTCACGGTGTCGTACGTCGTCGGCGAGGCCACCGGACCCGTCGCGCCCGGCATGCACCGCTCGGGAACGAGCGGCGGCGGCGACGGCGGCGGCGCGGACGTAGGGGATATGGGGGACATGGACATGCGGCACGGGAGCGGCGGCTGATGGCCATCGAACCGGCGCCCCCGGTGACCACCACGGACCTGACCGTCGGCGGGATGACCTGCGCGGCCTGTGTACGGCGGGTGGAGAAGAAGCTCGCGAACCTGGAGGGCGTGACCGCGACGGTGAATCTGGCCACCGGGCGCGCCCGGGTGAGCCACCCGCCGGACGTACGCCCCGAGGAACTGGTGGCGACCGTCGAACAGGCCGGATACACGGCCGCGTTGCCCGAGCCGCCGAAGAAGCGGGCGCGTCGGGACGAAGGGGAGCGCGAGGACGAGCACGGGCGCGGGGACCGACCGGAGTCCGACGACGCCCGTCAGGAGCGTGTCCGGCTGCTGGTCACCGCGCTGCTCGCGGTGCCGGTGCTCCTGCTGTCGATGGTGCCCGCCTGGCAGTTCCGCAACTGGCAGTGGCTGTGCTTCGTGCTGGCCGCGCCGGTCGCCGTGTGGAGTGCCTGGCCGTTCCATGTGCGGGCACTGCGCGGGCTGCGCCACTCGACGGCGACGATGGACACGCTGGTCTCACTGGGCGTCGTGGCGTCCTTCTGCTGGTCCGCGTACGCCCTGTTCCTCGGCGGCGCGGGGGCACCCGGGATGCGGATGCCGTTCATTCTGCTGACCTCCGCCGCGGACGCCCGCGGCGGAGCCGCTGATGGACGCAGCGCGCACCTGTACCTCGAAGCGGCCGTCGGTGTCCCGCTGTTCGTGCTGGCAGGACGGTTCCTGGAGGCGCGGGCGCGGCACGGCACCGGGGCGGCACTGCGCTCACTCGCCCGGCTCGCCGCCAAGGAAGTGTCGGTCCGCGAGGACGACGGCACCGAACGCCGCGTCTCCATCGAGGAGTTGGCGGTCGGGCAGGTCTTCGTCGTACGGCCCGGGGAGCGGGTCGCCACCGACGGGGAGGTGGTGGAGGGCAACTCCGCCGTAGACCTGTCGCTCGTCACCGGGGAGAGCGAGCCCGTCGAGGTCGGGCCCGGGTCGGCGGTGGTGGGTGGTGCCGTCAACGCGGGCGGGCTGCTGCACGTGCGGGCCATGGCGGTGGGCGCGGACACGCAACTCGCGCGCATCGCACGGCTCGTGACGGACGCCCAGGCGGGGAAGGCGCGGGCGCAACGGCTGGCCGACGCCGTGGCCGGAGTGTTCGTGCCCGTGGTGCTGGCGCTGGCCGTCACCGTGCTCGGGTTCTGGCTCGGGGCGGGGGCCGATCCGCAGGCGGCGATCACCGCGTGCGTGGCCGTCCTGGTCGTGGCGTGCCCCTGCGCGCTGGGCCTGGCGACCCCGACCGCGCTGATGGCCGCCACCGGGCGCGGTGCGCAGCTGGGCGTCCTGGTCCGGGGCCCACAGGCCCTGGAGGGGCTCCAGCACATCGATACCGTCGTCCTCGACAAGACCGGCACCCTCACCTCCGGGCACATGAGCGTCACCCGCGTCACGGCCGTGCCCGGCGGGCTCGGCGAAGAGGCCGTACTGCGGCTGGCCGGGGCGGTGGAGCAGGGCTCGGAACACCCGCTGGGCCGCGCGATCGCCGCGTACGCCTGTCGGGCCCTGCCCGAGCAGGCGACATTGCCCGAGGTTCGCGACTTTCACGCGGAGGCGGGCCGGGGCGTGCGCGGCCGGGTCGAGGGCCGACTCGTCGAAGTCCTCGCGTCCGACGGCGAGTTGCCCGCGGCGCTGGCGGACGCCCTCCCGGCGGCGGAGGCCGCCGCGCACACGCCGGTCCTCGTCCGCGTCGACGGGGCGACGGAGGCACTGATCGAGATCGGGGACGTCGTACGACCCGGCAGCTTCCGAGCCGTGGACCGGCTGCGGCGCCTCGGCGTACACCCGGTGCTCGCGACCGGAGACCACGAGGCACCCGCCCGCGCGGTCGCCTCCGCGCTCGGCATCGACGAGGTGCACGCGCGCTGCACACCCGAGGACAAGGCCGACCTCGTACGGGAGTTGAGGGCACACGGCCGCCGGGTCGCGGTCGTCGGCGACGGCGTCAACGACGCGGCCGCGCTGGCCGGCGCCGATCTCGGCATCGCCATGGGCACGGGCACGGACGTCGCCATCGGGGCCGCCGACGTGACCCTGGTGCGTGGCGACATCGAGGCGCTCGGGGACGCGGTACGGCTTGCCCGGCGTACCCTGGGCACGATCCGCGTCAACCTGCTGTGGGCCTTCGGCTACAACGTCGTGACCGTGCCGCTCGCCATGGTCGGCCTGCTCAACCCGATGGTCGCCGCGGTGGCCATGTCGGCGAGCTCGCTGCTCGTGGTGGGCAACAGCCTGCGGCTGCGGGCCTGGCAGCCGACGTCGACTGGGGGACGTGCGCGTGGCACACATGGGAGTCAGGGCCATGTGGGCGCCGCACATGGGGATCAGAGCCATGTGGGCATCGCACATGGGGATCAGAGCCATGTGGGCATCGCACACGGGGATCAGAGCCATGTCCGCGCCGCACATGAGGGCCAGGGCCGTGTGGGCGCCGCACAGGAAGGCCCGGGAGGTCGTACCCGATGACCATATCCACAGCCGAGCGAACGGCAGCCCCCCGAGCCTGGCGCCCGACCCGCCGCCGGATCGCCGACGGCCTGCTCGCCGCGCTCGCCCCGATCGCCGCGTGCGGTGTCGCCCTGGGCGGCCTGACCACCTGGGTGGGCTCGGGCAACGCGGGCAGCCCGGCCCGGATCGCGGTCACCGACGGGCGGGTTTTCCTGCCGTACGGCGACGTCCGGGACACCGCCGCGTTCTTCCGGATCACCAATTCCGGGGGCGCGGACGACCGTCTGCTGAAGGTGACGTCGTCGGCCGTCCGAGACGACGCGACGCTCAGCCGCCACCGTATGACCAACGGCCGGATGGCGTACGCGCAGACGGTCGACTCGGCCCGCGTCCCGGCCGGTCGCGGCCTCGCCATGTCCCCGTACGGCCTGGATGTGACGCTGCGCGCTGAGCCGGGGTGGCGGACGGGCACGTATGTGCCGTTCACTCTCCACTTCGAGCGCGGCGGTCGGATCGAGGTTCAGGCGATGGTGGTCCGCCCCGGCCAGGACGGGTGACGGAAGCCCAGGAAGCCCCACCCGCCCCGGCCAGGACGGGTGACGGAAGCCCAGGAAGCCCCACACCATCCAGTTGTCGGTCGGCATGCGCGCCCAGTTCCCTCTTACTGATGTGTCCTGTATCACTCTTCTGGGCTTGAGTCCGGGGCGGGGGTGTTGTGCGTACCCACCCGTGACGAGTGGGCCCAGGATGCGAGGATGAGGGCCGTCATGACTGCTGGGTGGGGTGTGCGCACGATACGGGCCGCGGTGTTCGCGTCCGTCTGTGTGCTGCTCGCTGCCCTCGGCCACGTACTGATGTCGGGCGCGACCGTCCCCTGGTGGACGCTGGCGGCCGGTGCGGTCCTCACGGGCGGCGCGGGCTGGTGCCTGGCAGGCCGGGAGCGCGGACTCCCACTGGTCGTGTCCGTGGTGGTCGTCGCCCAGGGTGGGCTGCACGCGGCCTTCGAGTTCGCACAGTCCTCCAGCGCCACCGCGCACGGCATGGGCTCCATGTCCATGGGCATGGGCTCCATGGATCCCATGTCCATGGATTCCAGGGCCTCTATGTCCATGGGGCACATCGGTATGCGCCACATGGACCCGGGCCACATGGACACGGCCCACATGGGCATGGGCCACATGGGCATGGGCCACGACATGGCCGGCACGTCCTCGTTCGGCATGTTCGCCGCCCACACCCTCGCCGCGCTGCTGTGCGGCCTGTGGCTGGGGCACGGTGAACGTGCCGCGTTCCGCATTCTGCGGGCCGTCGCCGGATGGCTGGCTGCCCCGCTGCGGCTGTCGCTCGCCCTGCCCGTACCGCCGCACCGCCCGCGCCTCAGGCCGCGCCGCGGCCGCTCCGATCGGGCGCCGCGGCTGCTTCCGCTCGTTCACACGATCACTTCTCGGGGGCCTCCGGCGGGGATCGCTGTCGTCTGAGACAGCCGGTTCCCCGAGGCCGTACGGGCACGGACGTCGACTCCTCGACGGCCGTACAGGTGTCGTGTCGTAGACACCGACCGTGCCTCGGGCCCTGGCCGTACCTGCCGTACGGCCGTATCCCTTGCATCCCCGGACACCTCCGGTACGGCGTGCCCGCACGCCTCACGTACACGTGACCTGGCGCACGGCGGCGACGCCGTGAGTGCCCGCCGCCGTGCCGGAGTCCGGACTACCGAGAAGGACTCAGGTGATCACTCCTGCCCTGCCTTCCTCGCGCGCGACCCGCGTGAGTCGCACGAAGGCGGACAACACCTCCAAGACGGCCTCCTGTGACGAGTCCACGACCGCGTGGGCGCTGGCCGCCCGCGGCGGTGACCCGGACGCCACCGACCGTTTCGTCCGCTCCCTGCACCGCGACGTCGTGCGGTACGTGGCGCACCTCTCCGCCGATCCGCAGGCCGCCGACGATCTGGCGCAGGACACGTTCCTGCGGGCGCTCGGCAGCCTGCACCGGTTCGAGGGCCGCTCCTCGGCGCGCGCGTGGCTGCTGTCCATCGCGCGCCGCGCGGTGATCGACAGTCATCGGTACGCCGCCGCCCGCCCTCGGCTGAGTGACTCGGACGACTGGACGCTGATGGCGGAACGCGCCCAGCCGATCGGTCTGCCCGGCTTCGACGACGGCATCGCGCTGCTCGACCTGCTGGACGCGCTGCCCGACGAGCGCCGCGAGGCGTTCGTCCTGACCCAGCTGGTGGGCCTGCCCTACGCGGAGGCGGCCGAGATGAGCGACTGCCCCGTCGGGACGGTCCGCTCGCGCGTCGCCCGCGCCCGGGCGACTCTCGTCGAGCTGCTGACCGAGGCGGAGGCCGAGGCGGAGGCCGAGGCCGAGGTCGCGACCGATGCCGTGGACGTAGCCGTAACCGTGGCCGTGGCTGAAACGGCGGCCGTGGCCGTGGCTGAACCGGCGGCTGTGGCCGCCTGACCGGGAGCGCCGGTGTCGGTTCCCCCTGCCGGGAACTGACACCGGCATCGCCCCGACTACTGGAACGGGCGGCGGAGATCCGCCCGTGCATCCAGTGGATCGTGGGGAGTTTCGATGCGTTCTCGTGTGTGGCGGGGTACGACGGCAGCCGTACTCGGTGGCCTGCTGGCGGCGGGCTGCGGCAGCGGGGACAGCGGGGACAGCGGCGAGGCGAGCACCGCCGCAGGAAAGGGCGACTCGGAGGGCCACCCGGTCACCGTCACCGACTGCATGGGCGCCAGGACCACCTTCACCGAGGCCCCGAAGCACATCGTCACCAGCAACGCCTCCAGCCTGGAACTCCTGCTGCGCCTCGGCGCCGGGGACAAGGTGACCGGCACCGGCTTCCCGCCGGGCAAGGGCACCTTGCCGGGTGAGCTCGACGCACAGGCACAGCAGGTCGAGGTGCTCAGCGAGACCGTGATCCCCAAGGAGAAGCTCCTCGGCTCCGGCGCCGACCTGTACATCGACACCTTCGCCTCGATGAACATGGGCGGCGGAATGGGGGACGCGCCGACCGAGGAGGAGTTCAAGGCGGCCGGCATCAAGCACACCTTCCTGAAGTCCACGGCGTGCGCCGCCACGAGCAAGAGCCCGGTCACCGACCTGTCCGCCGTCGAGGAGGACGTCACCTCCCTCGGCGCCGTCACGGGCACGCGCGCGAAGGCGAAGGAACTCGTCGACGGCATGAAGGCGAAGGTGGACGCGGTCCGCAAGGCCGTCGGCAGCACGCCCGAGAGTGAGCGGCCCACGTACTTCTTCTTCGACTACGACGCCGGCACCAAGCAGCCCATGGCCGTCTGCAACCGCCAGGTCGCCAACGCGGTCATCACCCTCGCCGGGGCCCGCAACGTCTTCGCCGACTGCGACGGTGACTACAAGCAGGTCGGCTGGGAGGACGTGATCGCCAAGAACCCGGACTGGATCCAGCTCGGCGTGCGTAACCGGGGCAGCGAGGCCGGGAACGAGAAGGCGTTCGACGAGGCGCAGGAGTGGCTGGAGTCCAACCCCGCCACCAAGGGCCTGAAAGCCGTCAAGGAGGGCCACCTCCTGCGCATCGGCTCCGAGCAGACCACCATCGCCGGCGTCACCAACGCCGACACGGTCGAGGAGATCGCGAAGACGCTGTACCCGGGCAAGGTCGGCTGATCATGATCGGCACTCTGGTGCGCCGAAAGGGCACGGCGGAGCGGCGTGATCCGCAGGAGCCCGCGCGGACCCGCTCCGTGCCCGCCGGGCCGCTGGCTCTGGCCCTCGCCCTGGCCCTGCTCGCCGCCCTCACCGCGGCGGTGTCCTGGGGCTCGACGTCCATCCCGGCCGGCGAGGTGTGGAACGTGGTCTGGCGCCGCCTGTCCGGCGAGGCGCCGCGCCCCGGCACCAACGACCTGATCGTCTGGCAACTCCGCCTCCCCCGCGCCCTGTTGGCGGCCCTCGTCGGCGCGGGGCTCGGCCTCGTCGGTACGGCGATGCAGGCCCTGGTGCGTAACCCGCTGGCCGACCCGTACTTCCTGGGCATCTCCAACGGCGCCTCCCTCGGGGCGGTCGCCGCGATCGTGCTGGGCCTCGGCACGGGCGGCGCACTCGGGCTCGGACTGTCCGGGGCTGCCTTCGCGGGCGCCCTCGCCACCTTCGCGCTGGTGTGGGCGGTGGCCCGGCGCCGCGGGGGTTTCGCGCCGCTGCGGCTGGTGCTGGCCGGGGTGGCGATCGGGCAGTTCCTGTCCGGCTTCACCAGCTATCTCGTGCTCCAGGCCGGCGACGAACAGCAGACCCACAGCGTGCTGTTCTGGCTCATGGGCAGCCTGAGCGGCGCGAGTTGGCCGCTGCTCGCCGCTCCCGCCGTCGCCGTGCCCGTCACCCTGCTGTGGCTCCAGGCGCGGGCCCGGGCGCTCAACGCGCTGATCATGGGCGACGAGACGGCCGCCGGGCTCGGCGTCGACGCCACCCGCCTGCGCCGGGAGCTGTTCACGCTCACCAGCCTGCTGACCGGCGTCCTCGTGGCCGTCTCCGGTGCGATCGCCTTCGTCGCGCTCATGGTGCCGCACGCCTGCCGCCTGATCGTCGGCGGCGACCACCGCCGCCTCCTGCCCGTCTCGGCACTCTTCGGGGCGCTGCTCCTGGTCGTGGTCGACATCGTGTGCCGTACGGCCATGGAGACGCAGGAGCTGCCGGTCGGCGTCGTCACCTCGCTGATCGGCGCTCCGGCGCTGCTGTATCTGCTGGACCGGCGGTTGGGGAGCGGGAGTTGAGGAGCTGGAGGAGCAGGCGTTGAGGAATCGGGGGAGCGGACGTTGAAGATCGAAATCGAGGACCTGCACGTCGCCTACACCGGCCGTACGGTCGTCGCCGGCGCCCATCTCATCGCGGCCGAAGGCGAGATCACCGGCCTCGTCGGCCCGAACGGCAGCGGCAAGTCCACGCTCCTGCGCACCGTCTACCGGCACCTGAAGCCGGCCTCCGGCCGGGTCCTGCTGTCCGGCACCGACCTGCGCCGGCTCAGCCCCACCGAGGCGGCCCGGCATGTCGCGGCTCTCCCGCAGGAGCGTGGCGGCGACTTCGAGCTGACCGTCCGCGAGGTCGTCGCCATGGGCCGTACGCCCTACAAGCGGGCCTTCGCCGGGGAGGACGCCACCGACCGGGACGTCGTCGCCCGTGCCCTCGCGGACGTCGGCATGGCGCGGCACACCGGGCGCCGCTTCGCCGAACTGTCCGGCGGTGAGCGTCAACGCGTCCTGCTGGCCCGCGCCTTCGCCCAGCAGCCGGACGTCCTGGTCCTGGACGAGCCCACCAACCACCTCGACATCCGCCACCAGGTCGAACTGCTCGCCCTCCTCCGGGCGCAGCGCCGCACGACCCTGGTGTCGCTGCACGACCTCAACGCCGCCGCCTCCGTCTGCGACCGGCTGCACGTCCTGCACGACGGCCACGTGGTCGCCTCCGGCCCGCCCCGGAATGTGCTGCAACCCGCCCTGCTGGCCGACGTGTTCGGCGTACGGGCGACGGTGGTGGACCATCCGCTGACCGGCGACCCGCTGATCGCCTTCGATCACAGAACACCGGCGGACGGCCCGGACGCGCAAGACGGCCCGGACGCGCAAGACGGCCCGGACGCGCAGGGCGGACAGGACATGCAGGACGGAACCGGTGGAGCCGACCGGTGCGGGTATCCCAATGTCGGCCCCGAGCGGTGTCTTGGGGGCTGGTCCCGGGTGTCACAACGGTGAGCGCCCACGATCGCGAAAGGCTGTGTGAACTATGAGCGAGATCGAAGGCATTGAGGGCCTGGCCCCGGTGGCGACCTTCTGCGGCAACTGCGACTGCGGCTGTCCGCAACTGTTCGTCGACCCCACCGCTCCGGCCGAGCGTCGGGTGATCCTCACGGACGACTTCGGGCAGCGCGTGCAGATGAGCGCCGACCAGTTCTCGTCGCTGGTCGCGGACGCCAAGTCCGGCAAGCTGGACGGCATCAGCACGGCCTGACGCCGTACCGGGGCGCCGACCCCAAGTCGATCAAATTTTCGACCACGCCCGGGAACTCAGCCCCCGGCGTCCCCGACCTCTGGAACGAGGCTGCTGTCCGGCAGCCGACCGCGAGGGGGAGGGGCGCGAGAGTGAGGGACCGCTGGGTTCTCGTGGCGGTGGCGGGCGCGCTGTCGTTCGTGGCGATGCTCGACATGAACATCGTGAACGTGGCGCTGGCCGACATCGCCGAGGGCCTGCACGTCTCGACCGCCACGGCGCAGTGGGCGGTGCTGGGGTACCAACTCCCGGTCGTGGCCCTGCTGTTGCCGGTCGGCCGGTGGCTGGACGGCGCGGGGACGCGGTCCGCGCTGCTGGCGGCGACCGCCGGCTTCGCGCTCTGCAGCGCTCTGGCCGCACTCTCTCCCTGGGCGGCCTGGCTGATCGCGGCCCGCGTCGGGCAGGGCGTGTGCGCGGCGGTGCTGTTCGTGCTGATGCCGGTGCTGGCGATCCGTGCCGTACGGCCCGAGGCGCGCGGCAGGGCGATGAGCGTGCCCGCGACGCTCGGCCCGCTGGGCGCGGTGACCGGCCCGGCGGTGGGCGGGCTGCTGCTGGACCAGCTGGGCTGGCGCTGGGTCTTCCTGGTCAAGATTCCGTTCTGTCTGCTGGTGTTGGCCGTCGCCTGGAAGGCGATGCCCAGGGACGGTGGGTTGCGCGGGCCCGACCGGCGGTCACTGGCTGACGCGCTGTCGGTGGCCGGGGGCTTGGCCGTGCTCCTGCTCGCCCTGACCCTGGGATCCGGGGAACCGCCGTGGTTCCTGCTCGCGGCCGCCGCCGTACCTCCGTTGTGGTGGTGGCTGCGCGGGCCGGGTGGCCGTCCCGTGACCGCTGTCCTGCGGGCGGCCGGGCTGTTCCGGGCCCACGGCGCGGTGCTGGCGCTGGCGGCCGGTTTCGCGGCCATGTACTACGTCGTCGCCCTCCACCTCCAGCAGGACGAGGGCGTCAGCGCCACCGCGACCGGGCTGACCGTGCTCGCCTTCCCGCTCGGCATGGGGCTGGCCGGGCCGCTCGGCGGACGGCTCGCCGACCTCCCCCACTCTCGGCTGCGCTCAAGCGGGGGGACTCCTATCGGCTGCCGGCGGGTCGCGGTCACCGGTGCCGTGCTCACCGCGGCCGGACTGCTCCTGCTGATCCCGCTCGGCGACGGCTGGACGCCGCTCGACGTGGCCTGGCGGCTGGCGCTGGCCGGTGTCGGCATGGGCCTCAACGGCGGTCCGACGCAGGCCCTGATCCTGGGCGCGGCCCCAGCGGAGAGGACCGCCACCGTCGGCTCGACGGTGCAGGTGGCCCGCAGCCTCGGCTTCACCCTCGGCCCCGCCCTGGCCACCGCAGCCTGGGCCCTGGCCGGGCCCGGCACCGGCGCGCGGGCCGGGCTGACCCTGGCCGCGGCTGCCGCTTGTCTCGCCGTACCACTGCTCGCCCTGCCCGGCCGACGGGCCGCCGCGGCGCCCGAGCGGACCACCGACACCGTCCCGACCTGATCCAGGAGTTCCCATGTGCGGAATCACCGGCTGGGCGTCCTTCCACCACGACGCCCGCACCCAGGCCCCGGTCATCGAGGCCATGACCGCCACCCTCGCCCCCCGCGGCCCCGACGCGGGCGGCGTCTGGCTCGGCGAGCGCGCCGCGATCGGACACCGGCGCCTGGCCGTCATCGATGTCGCGGGCGGCGTCCAGCCGATGACCGACCGCCCCGACACGCCGACAGTGGTCCTCAGTTACAGCGGCGAGGTCTACAACCACCACGAGCTGCGCGCCGAACTCGTGGGCCGCGGACATGTGTTCCGCACACGCAGCGACACCGAGGTCGTGTTGCGCGCCTACATTGAGTGGGGCGAGGCAGCGGCCGACCACCTGGACGGGATGTTCGCGTTCGCCGTCTGGGACGAGCGTGCCCAGCGGCTGCTCCTCGTCCGCGACCGGCTCGGCGTCAAACCGCTGTTCTGGGCGGCCGTCGAGGGAGGCCTGGCCTTCGCCTCCGAGCCCAAGGCGCTCTTCGCGCACCCTGAGATACGGCCCCGGGTGGACGCGGACGGGCTCCGGGAGGCGTACAGCCTGCTGTTCAACACCGGGCCGACGGTGTGGTCCGGCGTACGGGAGGTCGAGCCGGGCGGCCTGCTCGTCCTGGACCGGGACGGTGTTCGCGAGCGCCGCTACTGGCAGCTGGAGGCCGGTGCACACGAGGACGACCGGGACGCGACCGTGGACCGGATCGGCACCCTGGTCAGTAAGGCCGCCCGCAGCCGGCTGGAGGCCGATGTCCCGCTGTGCAGCCTGCTGTCCGGCGGTATCGACTCCACCGTCCTGACCGCCCTGCTCGCCGACGAACTCCGCCTGCGCGAAGGCCCGGACGCCCGGCTCCGCTCCTACGCCGTCGACTACAGCGACCAGGCCGAGCAGTTCACCGGCGACGTCCTGCGCACCGGCCACGACACCCCGTACGCCACCGAGGCGGGCGCCTTCATCGGCACCGACCACAGCACGGTCGTACTGGACCCGCGTGCGCTGCTGGACCCCGAGCACCGCAAAGCCGTCGTCGTGGCCCGGGACTCGCCGATCGGGGTCGGCGACATGGACACCTCGCTGTATCTGCTGTTCGGCGAGATACGGCGGCACTCCACCGTCGCCCTGTCCGGCGAGGCCGCCGACGAGGTCTTCGGCGGTTACCCCTGGTTCCACAACCCCAAGGCGCTCGCCGCCGACACCTTCCCCTGGCTGCTGGTCACCGGCGACGAGGCCGCCATGCCGCTCAACCCCGAACTCGGCCTGCGCATCGGCGAGTTCCGCGACGACACCTACCGCACTGCCCTGGCCGCCGTGCCCCACCTCGACGGCGAGACCCCCGCCGAGCATCGGCAACGCGAGATGCAGCACCTGTCCCTGACCCGCTGGCTGCGCCAACTCCTGCACCGCAAGGACCGGTTGAGCATGGCGCAGGGCCTGGAGGTGCGCGTCCCTTACTGCGACCACCGACTCGTGCAGTACGCCTTCGACGCGCCCTGGGCGCTGAAGAGCTTCGACGGCCGGGAGAAGAGCCTCCTGCGCGCCGCCGGAACGGGGCTGGCTCCCCACTCGGTCCTGCACCGGCCCAAGAACCACTACCCGGCCACCCACCACCCCGACTACAACCGGGGCCTGCAGGGCCTGGCCCGCGACGCCCTGTCCCTCGAACAGGTCCGCTCGCTGGCCGACGAGACCCGCATCAAGCCCTGCCTCGACACCCCGCCCGAGCACCTGGAGTGGGGCCACCGACTCCGCCTCGAACGCGTCGTCGACCTCGCCCTGTGGCTCGACCACCACCGGCCCGAACTCGCCCTCTGAGGAGCCCCACCCATGACCGTCCAGGACCAGGAACCCCTCCCGGGCGTGGACCCGCAGCAGCCGCTCCCCGACCCGGTCCCGCTGATGGGCTGCCCCTACAAGAGCAACCCCTACCCCCTCTACGAGCGGATGCGCGAGGCCGGACCGGTCCACCGTGTCCTCTTCCCCAGCGGCGTTCAGGCCTGGCTCGTCACCGGTTACGAGGCCGCCCACGCCGCCCTGAACGACGAGCGCCTCGGCAAGAACCACGACCGGGGCAACGACCGCTGGCGGGCCCGCGCCTCGATCATGCCCGAGCCGCAGCACTCCCAGCTCCAGGCCCATCTCCTCCACCAGGACCCGCCGGTCCACACCCGCATGCGGCGCTTCGTGACGGATGCCTTCACGCCGCGCCGAGTCGAGCAACTGAGGCCGCGGCTGCAGGAGTTGGCCGACGCGCTCGTCGACGCCCTACCGGAGACCGGGCCCGCCGACCTGGTCGCCGGCTTCGCCGCCCACTTCCCCTTCCAGGCCCTCGCCGAAGTCATCGGCCTGCCGGGGGAGTTGGCCGCGCGCTTCGACCGCGACTGGGGCAAGGTCGTCCAGCCGGTCGGGCCGACGGATCCGGGGCGGCCGTTGTACGAGGCCCGTCTGCACGGTCTGCAGAGCTATATCGCAGAGGTCGTCGCGCACAAGCGGGACCGCGGCGACGACGACCTGCTGAGCCGCCTCGTCGTGGCCCGTGACCGGGGCGAACTGACCCAGGAGGAGCTGGACTCGATGATTTTCCAGCTGCTGGTCGCGGGCCAGGAACCGGTCACGAACCAGCTCACCACGGCCCTGATCGCCCTGTTCCGCCACCCCGGCCGGCTCGTCCGACTGCGCGACGACCCGGGCCTCATGCCCCGCGCGGTCGAGGAACTCCTGCGCCACGACAGCGCCTTCGAGCTGACCACCTGGCGCTTTTTCGACCAGGACAGCGACCTGCACGGCACCGAGGTCCCGGCGGGCGACTCGGTGATCGTCTCCCTGTGCGCCGCCAACCGGGACCCGCGCCGCTTCCCCGACCCCGACACCCTCGACCTCGACCGCAGCCCCAACCCCCACCTCGCCTTCGGCCACGGCATCCACTTCTGCCCCGGCGCGGCCCTCGCCCGCGCCGAACTCCAGATCGCCCTCGGCACCCTGCTCGCACGGCTCCCCGGACTGCACCTCGCCATCAGGGACGAGGACATCGAGTGGATCCCGGCCGTCCTGGGCCGCGGCACCAACCACCTGCCCGTCGGATACGACCGACGGCTGTGAGGCCGTACTCCAGCGGATCCCGTACGTCAGCTGATCCCGACCTCCGGCTGATCACCCCACCCCACCGACAGCGCCTGCCCCGTCAAGGCGTCAAGGCGTCAAGGCGCCAAGGCGCCATGCCGCCATGCCCGTACGCCCGCCCCCTGGAGGAACGACATGCTGCTGACGACCGCACCGGACACCCTCCCCAAGACCCTCGGCGCGGAGATCCTGAACCTGCTCCTGCCGCACCACCGCACGACCGACCCGGCCCGTGCCTCGGCCGAGGAGTTCCCCCATCAACTGCGCCGGATCACCGACTTCGTCCGCGAGGGCGCCCCCATCGTCTTCACCCTGCCCGGCTTCCCCTGCAAGTCACCCAACCCGGCCAAGACCCTGGGCCACCTCCCCGACATGGGCGAACGCCTCTCCCTCACGTTCCTCGACACACTCTGCGCGCGGATCGAGCGGCTCCACCCGCCGGGCGCCCGCGTCGTCATCTGCTCCGACGGTCATGTCTTCGGCGACCTGATCCGCGTCCCCGACCACGACATCGACGCCTACTCCGACGAACTGCGCGCGCTCATCGGGCAGTCGGACCTGCGCCGCCTCTCCGTCTTCGACCTGCGCGACGTCCTCGGCGACCTCCCCCACGACACCAAACGCGCCCACGTCCACGACCGCTACGCCCCCACGCTTCAGGCCCTGCGCACCGAGGTCCGCACCGACGCCCCCACCCTCGCCCTGTACCGGGGCATCACCCGCTTCCTTGTCGAGGACACCGCCGGCTTCACCGGTACCCGCTCCGCCCTCCAACGCGAGTGCCGCAGGCGGGCGTACGGCGTCATCCAGCGCAGCCGCGCCTGGGGCGACCTGATCGCCGACCACCATCCGCGCGCCGTACGCCTGTCGATCCACCCCCAGCCGGCCGGCGCCCCCAAGTTCGGCATCCGCCTCCTCGACGCCCCCGACGCCCCCGACGCCTGGACCACCCCCTGGCACTCCGCCGCCCTGCGCGAGCCGGACGGCACCTGGACGCTCATGCCCCGGGCCAGGGCGGAGCGGCTCGGCCGCCTGGTCCACCGCGACGGCAGACCGAGCCACTTCGAGCGGTCCCGCGCCGACGGTCAGCGCTCCTCGGCGACCTTGCGCAGATAGGTGCCGAGCCGGGCGATGGCCGACGGGTTGCGGGGGCTCTCGACCAGGTCGACGTAGTCGAGGACGAAGATCCGCTGGTGCTTGACGGCGGAGACGTTGCGCAGAGGCGCGTAGGAGAGGAGGAACTTCCTCTTCTGCTCGGCGCTCACGTCCCCGTAGTCGCAGATCACGATGACGTCCGGGTCGCGCTGTACGACGCTCTCCCAGCCCACGGTGGTCCAGGAGTCCTGGACGTCGTGCATGACGTTGGTCCCGCCGGCCTCGCTGATGATCTGCTCGGGGGCGGCGTAGCGGCCGGAGGTGAAGGGCTGGTCCTGCCCGCTGTCGTACAGGAACACCTTCGGCCGGTCGGCGCCCGCGGGGGCCTTCGCGTGCACCTCGGCGACCTGCTTCTTGAAGTCGGCGATCAGAGCGGCGGCCCGCTTCTCGACGCCGAACAGCTTCCCGAGGTTGGTGAGGTCGGTGTAGAGGGCGTCCAGGGGCGGCATGATGCCGCGCGAGGTCTCGGTGCGGCCGCTGTGGCAGGACTCGGTGAGGACGTACGAGGGGATGCCGAGCTTCTTCAGGGCGTCGGGGGTGAAGCCGCTGTCCTCGCGGAAGCCGTAGTTCCAGCCGGCGAAGACGAGGTCGGCGCGGGCGTCGAGGGCGTTCTCCTTGGTGAGCTGGTCCTTCGACAGCCACTTCACCTTGTCGTAGCCGTCCTTCCACGGCACGCCGCTCAGCTCACCCTTGTCGTCGGGCATGGCGAACCCGGCCATGCGGTCCTCCAGACCGAGCGCGAACATCAGCTCGGTGATGCCGACGTCGTTGGTGACCACGCGGTCGGGCACCTTGTCGAAGGTGACCTTGCGGCCGCAGTTGGTGAGGGTGACCGCGGAGGACTTGGAGTCCGCCGACTTCTCCACGGTGGCTCCGCAGCCCGTCGCGGTGACGGTCGCGGCGAGGCAGAGGGCCGTGGCTATGAGCTTGCGCATGTGGATCCTTGAGGCAGGAGGTCGAACAGGAGCTGGACCACGCCGGTCTCCGGGTGCCGTACCGGATGGGCACGGACCCCGAACACCTCGGCGAGCAGGACGGGTTGAAGGACCTCGTGCGGGGCGCCGCAGGCGACGACCCGGCCGCCCTCGATGACGTACAGGACGTCGCAGTGCGCGGCGGCCAGGTTGAGGTCGTGCAGGGCGGCCAGCACGGTCAGGCCGCTGGCCCGCACCAGGGACAGCACGTCCAACTGGTGGGCGATGTCGAGGTGGTTGGTGGGCTCGTCGAGGACGAGCACCTTCGGTTGCTGGGCGAGTGCGCGGGCGATGAGCACGCGCTGCTTCTCGCCGCCGGACAGGGCCAGGAACCCGCGGTCGGCGAGGTGGGCGACGCCGGTGCGGTCCATGGCCGCCGCGCAGATCTCCCGGTCGGAGGCGGCCGTACGGCCTTGGTGCGGGAGGCGCCCCATGGCCACGAGCTCGGCGACGGTGAAGTCGAACTCGGCCGACGACTCCTGCGGCAGCGCGGCCAGCACCCGGGCGGCGGCCCGCGGCGCCATGGTGTGCACGTCGTCCCCGTCGAGCCGCACCGCGCCCCCGGTCGGACGCAGCGCCCGGTACACGCACCGCAGCAGCGTGGACTTGCCGCTGCCGTTCGGGCCGACGAGGCCGACGAACGCCCCACTGCCCACGGCGAGTTCGATGTCGTCGACCAGTCGCGCCCCGGCGGCCTCGACCGTGATCCCCTCGATGTCGAGCCGCATGTCACCGACCTCCGAACGCATAGCCGCCGCGCCGCATCAGCAGCAGAAACGCGGGCACTCCGACGACGGCCGTGATCACTCCGACGGGCAGTTCGGCGGGGGCGAGGAGGAGTCGTGAGAGCAGGTCCGCCCAGACCAGCAGCACGGCCCCGGCGAGGGGCGCCACGGCCAGCACCCGCCGGTGATCGGCGCCGACCAGCATCCGTACGACATGCGGCACCATCAGCCCGACGAACCCGATGGCCCCGCTGACCGCGACCACGGTTCCCGTCACGGCGGCGGTGACGAGGAACAACTCCCTGCGCAGCCGAGCCGGTTGGACGCCGAGCGCGGCGGACGTCTCGTCCCCCATGGCGAGGGCGTTGAGCGCCTCGGCCCGCCACCGCAGCCACGTCCACCCGGCCGCCACGGTCACCGCGGCGAGCGGCACCTGGGCCCAGGTCGCGCCGCCCAGGCTCCCGAGCAGCCACATCATCGCCGACCGTGCCGCCTCACCCCGGGCCGCGCCGAACACCATGACGGTGGTGACGGCCTCGAAGCCGTACGCCAGTGCCGTCCCGGTCAGGATCAGCCGCAGCGGGGTGAGGCCGTGCGGCGACCGGGCCACGGCGTACACCAGCGCCGTCGCCGCGAGGGCCGACCCGAAGGCCGACAGGGACAGCGCCCAGACCCCGAGCCCGGCGAACGCCCCCAGCAGGATCACGGCGTTGGCGCCCACCGCGGCGCCCGAGGAGATGCCGAGCACGAACGGATCGGCGAGCGCGTTGCGCACCATCGCCTGCACCGCCACCCCGACCGACGCGAGCCCGGCCCCGACGACGGCACCGAGCACGACACGCGGCAGCCGGATCTCCCAGACGATGGTGTACGCGGCGACGTCCCGGGCGTCGATGGTCCCGCCGGTCAACCCCGCCCCGAGCAGCCGGAAGACATCTCCCCACCCGATCCCGGCGGCGCCGAGCCCCACGCCGCACACGAGTGAGACGAGCAGGAGCAGCCCCAGCCCGAGGACCAGCGGCACCACGGATACGCGTGACGCACCGGGCAGTCGGGACGCTCCGGATTTCAGGTTCGGTCTCACTGTCCGGGTCGGACTTCGGTGCACGGGCGGGCGGTCCTTCGCCTGGGGCCGCCTGTGGACATCGATCAGGAGACGGCCCGTGCGACCGTGCCGGCCGCGCGGTCCCCTCTCGCAGTCCACGGCGAGCAGTCAATGGGTCGCACCCACCACGGGCGATCGGGCTTGCGCGACGGACCACATGGTCCCCGCGCACACCGTTGCGGGTCAGCGCCGGACTCTCACCGGACTTCCCCCGCGGGAGGCCCGGGGAGCGTAACAGAAGGGGGTTCGGGAGCGGCCGGACAGGGGCGCCGTGGCCTGCGGGAGGGGGCGTTGTCAGTGGGCCGTGCTATCCAGGTGGGGACCTGGGAGGTGGCCCGATGTTCATCGATACGACCGCTCCGCCGGCCCGCGCCGCCGTCGAGGCGATCCGGACCGGCGACGTGGGCGCGTTGCAGGACCTGCTCACCGCTCATCCGGGGCTGGCCACGGCACGGCTGGGCACCATGAAGACCGCGCGGACTCTGTTGCATGTCGCTACTGACTGGCCCGGTCACCTGCCCAACGGTCCCGCGACGGTGACCGCGCTGGTCGCCGCGGGCGCGGACGTGAACGCCCGGTTCACCGGCGCGCACCGCGAGACCCCGCTGCACTGGGCGGCCAGCACCGACGACGTGCCCGTCCTGGACGCCCTGCTCGACCTGGGCGCGGACATCGAGGCCGACGGCGCGGTCATCGGCAACGGCACGCCGCTGGCGGACGCGGTGGCCTTCGGGCAGTGGAAGAGCGCGCGACGACTGCTGGAGCGTGGCGCCCGCACCACCCTGTGGCAGGCCGCCGCCCTCGGCGAGGCCGACCGTGTCGCCGCCTGCTGCACATCCGAGTCCGACCCGCCCACCGAGGAGGACATCACCGCCGCGCTGTGGTGCGCCTGCCACGGCGGGCAACGCCGGACGGCCGGTTACCTGCTGCGACGGGGCGGTGACGTGAACTGGGTCGGCTACGACCGGCTGACCCCACTCGACGCCGCCCACCGCTCCGGCCATCCCACGCTGGTCGCATGGCTGCGCGATCAGGGAGCGAAGTCCGCCGAGGAGTTGGCCTGACGCCGGGTGGGGAGGCGACGCCCCCCTGCCACCCGTCGTTCACCCGCAAGTGCCCCCTGGGGTAGGGTCACCGGCGTTGTTGGCTACTGACTGGTAGTGCGCCGGTGCGGGGAGTGTCGGAGGGCGGCAGGCAGATGGAATCCCACTGGGGTGAGAGCGGAGCCGCGGACGTCGACGGCTCCCGGTTGGAGGAGATGGCTCCCGAACCGCTGCTGACCCGCGACTACGAGACGCGCCCTTCGCTCGTGTACGAGCGGCTGAGGCAGCAGCACGGCCCCGTCGCCCCGGTCGACCTGCTGGGTGTGCCCGCCTGGCTGGTCCTCGGCTACCGGGAGGCGCTGCAGGTCCTCCAGGACGACGACGGCTGGCCGAAGGGGCTGGAGAACTGGCGGGCCCGCTCGGAGGGCGAAGTCCCCGCCGACTGGCCGCTCGGGCCGTCCCTGGAGGTCAACCACGTGCTGATCCAGGGCGGTCCCGGATACGGGACGCTGCGGACGGCGTGGGACGCGGCGCTCAAACCCTTCCAGGATCCCGGCCACCCCCAGGCCAAGAGACTGAAGGCGGCCGTCACCGCCTACGCCGACGAGCTGATCACCTTGGTGGGGCAGGGCGGCGGCACGGGCGTGGCGGACCTGTCCGCGCAGTTCTCCCGGCCGCTGCCTCTGATGGTGGCCAGTCATCTGCTCGGCTTCCCTGGTTCCCAGGGCGACGACGCGCTGATGGACATGTGGCGAGTCCTGGACGCGGGCCCGGACGCGGAGCCCGCCCTGGAGCGACTGCTGGCGACGCTCGCGGAACTGGCGGCCGTGAAGCTGAAGGAGCCGGGGGACGACTTCCCCTCCTACCTTCTGGCCGCGCACCCAGACCTGTCCCTCGACGAACTGGCCCGTGAGCTGTTCATGCTGCTCGGCATGACCTCCGACCACGTCGGGATCCTCATGTCCAACACCGTGGTCGAGGTCATCTCCGGTGACGGCGGCGTGCGCGCCAGCCTGTCCGCCGGGATGATCAGGGAGACCATGAACCGGGTGGTCATGCGCAAGCCGCCGCTGGTGAACTTCGTACCGCGCTTCGCCGCCAAGGACACCGAGCTCGGCAACTACACGATCCGGGCCGGCGACCCGGTGTGGGTCTCCTCCGCCGCCGCGCACGCCGACCCGCTCTTCGCCGACCACGTGGCGCCGAGCAGCACCATCAGCACCCGGGCGCACCTGTCCTGGGGTGCGGGCCGCCGCCAGTGCCCGGCCCGCGAGCTCGCGTCGACGGTGGCGGCGGTAGGCGTGGGCCGGCTCTTCGAGCGGTTCTCCCATCTGGACCTCGCCCTCCCGGCCGACCAACTTCCGTGGCGCTCCTCCCCGTTCATGCGCGGCCTGCGCTCACTGCCCGTACGGTACGAACTCGCCTCGGTGCCCGAGCGGCCCTCGGCGTCCGCGCGAACATCGCCACCGGAGCGGGCGTCGGCTCCGCCCGCGGCGCTGGAGCCGACGCCGGAGACGGCCGAGCCGGTGCTGCCGGACCAGTCCGCCCGGCAGCGCTCCTCGCTGTGGCGCTATCTCACGGGCCTGATCCGCGCCGGTCGCTGACCTGGGGCCCACCAGGGCCCCACCAAGGGCGTCACGGCCCGGCTCCGTGATCGACTGGAGGCCCGTCCCGCGGCGGCGTACGGTCGAATGGTGGCGGGAACCAGCCACCGAATCCCCGCCACGGCGCGATGCCATGAGCAACCCCGAGCCGACACCCGAAGCACGGACCACCCCGCAGGAGACGGAGCGGGGCGATGGCCGTGGCAGCGGTATGGCGCTGCTGGTCATCGCCTCCTGCCAGCTGATGGTGGTGCTCGACATCACCATCGTGAACATCGCCCTGCCGGACATCCAGCGCTCGCTCGACTTCTCCACGACCAGCCTGTCCTGGGTGATCAACGCCTACACGCTCACCTTCGGCGGGCTGCTGCTGCTCGGCGGCAGGATGGGCGACATCCTCGGCAGACGGCGCGTCTTCATCTTCGGCGTACTGCTCTTCGTACTCGCCTCGTTGCTCGGCGGCATGTCCCAGAACGAGTGGCAACTCCTCGCCGCTCGTGCCCTCCAGGGCGTCGGCGGCGCCATCGCGTCCCCGACCTCCCTCGCCCTGATCAGTACGACCTTCCGTGAAGGGCCCGACCGCAACAGGGCGTTCGGCGTCTTCGCCGCGGTCTCCGCGGGCGGCGGCGCGATCGGGCTGCTGGCGGGCGGAATCCTGGTCGAATGGCTGAACTGGCGCTGGGTGCTGTTCGTCAACGTGCCGATCGGGCTGCTCATCGCGCTCGCCACGCCGCGCTGGATCCGGGAGTCCGAGCGCCACCCCGGTCACTTCGACCTGGCGGGCGCACTGGCCTCCACCATCGGCATGGTGCTGCTGGTGTATGGGTTCATCCGGGCCGCGCAGGACGGCTGGCGGGACCCGCTCACCCTGGCCGCGTTCGGGGCGGCCGTCGTCGTCCTGCTGGCGTTCATCCTGATCGAGCGGCGCTCCCGGCAGCCGATCACACCGCTGCACATGTTCGCCGACCGCAACCGGGCGGGCACCTACGGCATGATGCTGAGCCTCGCCGCCGCGATCTTCGGCATGTTCTTCTTCCTCACCCTCTTCGTCCAGAACGTGCTGGACTTCAGCCCGCTCCAGGCCGGGCTGGCCTTCCTGCCGGTGAGCGCCGTCATCGCGGTGGGCGCGGGGCTCGCCTCCCAACTCCTGCCGAAGTACGGGCCCAAGCCCTTCATGGTGACCGGCGCGATCCTGGCCGCCGCCGGCCTCGCCTGGCTGACCCTGACCGACGTCCACTCCACCTACGCGGGCAGCATCCTCGGCCCGATCCTCGTCTTCAGCCTCGGTATGGGCATGGAGTTCGTGTCCCTGACCCTGATGGCGCTGTCCAACGTGGCCACCCGGGAGACGGGCGCGGCCTCCGGACTGCTCAACGCCACCCAGCAGGTGGGTGGTTCCCTCGGGCTGTCCATCCTGGTCACGGTGTTCGGTACGGCCAGCGGCAACGAGATGGACGAACAGATGGCCGCCTTCCGGGCCGACGCGACCCCAGCGGAGCGGCTGAGCTTCGAACGCACCGGCCAGCTCCCGCCACCCTGGGGCGACGAGGTCCTCACCGCCGGAGTCTCCGCCGCCTTCATCATGGCCGCGATCTTCACCGCGATCGCCGCGGTGATCGCCCTCCTCGTCATCCAGGTCCGCCCCTCCGACCTGGAACGACTCCAGGGCGGAGGAATGCCGATGCCCTGAGATGACGTCTGTCGTTGCCTCGCAGGGATGACCGGCGCGGTCAGCCGCCGATTCTCGCCGCGATGATCGGTGCCAGGCGGTCGGCGATGACGCGGTGGCCCTGGTCGTTCGGGTGGACGGAGTCCGTCAGATCGCCCGAGCCCAGCCAGCCCGTCGTGTCGACGAAGGAGACGCGGCTGTCGCCGCCGTCGACGGCCGCCTTGACGGCCGCTTCGGTCTGCGGGACGTAGCGGCCGCGGAAGGTCTCCAGCGCGAAGATCCAGGCCCGGGGATAAGCGGCGCGGACCTTGCGCAGCAGGCTGGTGTAAGCCGACTGGAACTGGGTGGAGCTGACGCCGTGGCCCACGTCGTTGGTGCCGAGATTGATGACGACGGCGTCCGCCTGGTAGCGGGTGAAGTCCCAGTCGGGCGTGGGTGAGTTGGGATCGAGCCTGGTGAACTGCTGCTCCAGGCCCACGCATCCGTCTGCCGTGGCCACCAGACAGGCACCGCCCTGGGCGACCTGGGTGTGCTCGGTGCCGAGCCGCTCGCCGATCAGCCAGCCGTACGCGGTACGGGCGTTCTGCGAGGTGGTGGTGCCCACCGTGATCGAGTCGCCGACGAACTCGATCACCTTGGCCGGGGCCGACGGCGCGAAGGTGGTCGCGCCGCTGTCGAGGACCAGCCCCTGGAAGACGGCGTCGCCGCGGTACGAGCCGGCGACCACCTGGTAGTTGACCTGAAGGGTGTGGTTGCCGGAGGCCAGCGCCGTCGGGGTCAGGTCCACCGTGCCCTTGACGTCGTCGTAGAACTCCACCGGCCCGTTGTCGATGCGCGCCCAGAAGTCGATGGTGTTGCGCTGCTTGAGCTTGACCGTCCGGCCGGTGAAGCCGACCCGGTAGTACGCGCCGGCCCAGTACGGCGTGTAGAGGGTGCTGGAGCTCCGGGTGTCCCAGCGGCCGACGAACCTGATGTGGGGGTCGCCGGGTCCGCCGGGAGCGGCCGCCTGGGCGGACACACCGGCGACGCTGCCCAGCCGGGCGGCGATGACGGGCGCCAGTCGGGCGGCGAACTTGGTGTGCCCCGCCTCGTTGGGATGGCCGTTGCCGTCCTCGTAGTCGGTGCCGTCGGTGAGCCAGCCCGTGGTGTCGACGTAGTGCACCTTGGCGTCGCCGGAGCTGTTGCGGGCGCTGACGGCGGCCCTGGTCTCCGTCACATAGCGCTTCTTGAGCGTCTGCACGGCGAAGAGGTGCGCCTCGGGGTGCTTGGCGCGCAGGTCGCCCAGGAACTTGGTGTACGCCGTCTGGAAGGCGGGTCCGGACACGCCGTGGCCGATGTCGTTGGTGCCCAGGTTGATGACGACCGCGCTCACCCCGTAGCGGGAGAAGTCCCAGCTCTGCTCGCCGGTGCTGCCGGTCCTGAAGTACTGGCTGCTCAGGCCCGTACAACCGGACTGGGCGACCAGGCAGTAGCCCGCGCGGGCGATCCGGGTGTGCCGCATCCCCAGCCGCTCGCCGGTCTTCCAGGCGTACGAGTCGAGCGCCAGCCGGTCGGTGAGGGCGCCGGCGGTGATGGAGTCCCCGACGAACTCGACCAGCCCGGACGGTATGGCCGGACCGACCGTGCGGGCTCCGGGGTCCAGCACCAGACCCTGGAAGACGGTGTCGCCGGAGCGGTAGGAGATCCGCAGGGTGTGGGTGCCGGAGGACAGGGGTTGGGGAGTGAGGTTCACGGTCCCGCGCACGCCCGCGTGGAAGACGTCGGGTCCGCCGTCGACGCTCGCGTAGAAGTTGACCGCGTCCCTCGCCCTGACCTTCACCGTGGTGCCGGTGAACGCCGTCTGGAGGTACGCGCCGGACCACTGGGGCACGGCGGCGGTGCCCGAACTCGTGTCCCAGCGGCCCACGTAGACGATGTTGGGGTCGGACACCGAGCCGTCGCCGGCCGCGGCCCGCGCCGCAGAGCCGCCCGCCCAGGACAGCGACAGCAGACAGGCGACGAGCGCGGCGGTGAGGAGGACCGAAAGGGCGCGTCCGGGGTGCGGGGGTGTCTGCACGGGGATCCCTTTCACGTGGAGGTTGGGAGCGCTCCCATGAAGAACTGCGTTTCGAGAGAAGCGATGAAACGGTTCAGCGTCAAGGACTCCTGTGAGGAGTCAGGGAATCCGGTGAAGGGTGTGACGGTCTTCACGCCGATGTGGCGGAAAGTGATGAATTCCTTACACAAGCAGTGCGTAAGTGACGGTAATTCACTGCACTGCATTGGAGGCTCACCATGCGACCGTTCACCCTCAACTACGCCTTCCCCAGAGGGCTTCCGAACGCGGTGACGCCCTATCACTTCGACCCGGCCCGCCAGCTGAACGTGCTGCCCGACGGCCGCCCCGCCATCAGTGACCCGGACCTGCTGCTCGCGGTCGGCACGACGACGTCCACCGCCGGATCCGCGACCCACTTCGACGACTGACGACCCGTACGCGAATGACCGTACTGATCCTGACGTCCGAAGAGGACGTGACCGCCGACATGGTGGTGGCCAGGCTGCACGGGACAGGGACTCCCGTGATGCGGCTGGACCCCGCCGACCTGCCGGGCAAGGCCGTGCTGTCCGCCGACTACGCCCATGGTGACTTCGACGGGCACCTGTCGGTCAACGGACATGTGCTCAGCATGGGAGGCCTGCGCTCCATATGGGTGCGCAGGCCCGGCGAACCGGCCGCGCACGCCGCGCATCCCTCACCGTGGCTGACCGCCGAGACCCGGCAGGCGCTGTACGGGATGCTCCACTCCGCCGCCGCACGGTGGATGAACCATCCGCGCAACGCCGACCAAGCCCGGCTGAAACCCTGGCAGTTGAGGGTCGCCCACCTCAGCGGCTTCGCCGTACCGCCGACGGTCTTCACCACGTCACCCCGGCTGGCACGGGAGTTCGCCGAGGAGTACCGGGACGTGGTGGTGAAGTCCGCCTCGGGGCCGCCGCCCGGTGACCCCGGGCTGGCCCTGCCCACCACCCTCGTCGGCCCCGGCGCGGACTTCTCCGCGGTCGCGGCCGGGCCCGCGCTGCTGCAGCGGTACGTACCCAAGCGGGCCGACATCCGGCTGACCAGTGTCGGCACCCGGCTGTTCGCCGCGCGGAAGACCGCCGAACCCGGCCAGGTCGACGGACGCTACGGCGACACCGGGCACGTCTGGGAGCCGGTCCCGGTCCCCGAACGCATCGGCAAGTCGGTGCACGACTACGTCACCCTCGGCGGACTGGCGTACGCCGCCTTCGACTTCGCCGAGGACGAGCACGGCATCTGGTGGTTCCTGGAGTGCAACCAGGGCGGCCAGTTCGGCTTCGTCGAACTGGAGACCGGGCAGCCGATCTCGGAGGAGGTCGCCCTGTGGCTGGCACAGCGCAGGGCGGACCGCCGCTCTCCCGAGAGCCGCCGGTGAGTCAGCCGCCGTCAGTCGCCGGGCCGGTGACTAGACGGTCGGTGACAAGGTGGTCGGTGACATGGCGCAGGAATCCGGCCGCGGTGCCCCCGTCGCACACCCGGTGGTCGAAAGTGAGCGACACGGTGACGACCTTGCGCACCTCCACGCGGCCGTCCACCGCCCAGGGGCGGTCCGTGATGCGGCCGACGCCGAGCATCGCGGACTGGGGGTGGTTGAGGATCGGTGTGGCGCCGTCGACGCCGAGGGGGCCGTAGTTGTTCAGGGTGAAGGTGCCGCCGGTCCGGTGTTCCAGGGGGAGGGCGTCCTCGCGGGCGAGGCCGGTCAGGCGGCGCAGTTCGGCCGCGAGGTCGTCCAGGGTGAGCCGGTGCGCGTCCCGGACCACGGGGACGACCAGGCCGTGGGCGGTCTGCGCGGCGAAGCCGAGGTGCACGTCGGGAAGGCGGACGATCTCCCCGCGGCCGGTGTCGACACGGGCGTTGAGGACGGGGAAGGCGGCGAGCCCGGCCAGACACGCCTGCGCGAGCAGCGGCAGCAGGCCTGTGCCACGGGTGGCGCGGGCGGCGAGGAGGTTCGTGACGTCGGCGTCCGCCCAGATGGTGACGGCGGGCGTGTCGCGGTGACTGCGGAGGTATTTGTCGGCGGTGGCGTCGAGCTGCGTGCGGGTGTCCGTGCCCGACGGGCGGATCGGCGTGTCCGCGGTGCCCGTGGCCGTGGCGGAGCCCGTGGCGGTGGCGGTGGATGCCGGTGCGGACCACCGCGCCCCGTTCGTCCCGTAACCGGTGAGTACGGCCCCTGAACCCGGTTCCTCCGAGGCGGGTTGAGTCACCGTCAGCAACGGCGCCCCCACCCGCACGGTCTCGCCCGCCCGGCAGTGCAGGGCCGTCACCGTCCCCGCGTACGGACTCGGCAGCGTCACCACCGACTTGGCCGTCTCCACCTCGGCCACGACCTGGTCCTGCCGGACCGCGTCGCCCACCGCGACCATCCACTCCAGCACCTCGGCGTCCGCCAACCCCTCGCCCAGATCGGGCAGATGGAAGGTGTGGCCGGTCGAGTCGGCGGCAGCGGGCGCGACTTGACGGGGCCGTTGCACGATGCCGCCCGGCAGCAGTCGGCGCAGGGCCTCCAACACCCGCCCGGCGACCGGCAGATGCGCGTCCTCCAGCAGCGGGGGCGGATACGGGATGTCGAAGCCGGTGACCCGCAGCACCGGTGCGACCAGCGCGTCGAAGCACCGCTCCTGCACCCGGGCCGCGATCTCGGCGCCGACCCCGGCGAAGCCCTGTGCCTCGTGCACGATCACGCAGCGGGCGGTGCGGCGTACCGACGCGGTGAGCGTACGGTCGTCCAGCGGGACGAGGGTGCGCAGGTCCAGCACCTCCACGTCGAGGCCCTCGGCCTCGGCCGCCCGGGCCGCCTCCAGGGCGACGGCGACGCAGGGGCCGTACGCCACCAACGTCGCGTCGCTCCCGGGCCGGCGTATCGCGGCGGTGCCGAACGGCTCGGTGCGGGACGGGAGTCGGAGCGTCTCCTTGGTCCAGTAGTGGCGCTTGGGCTCCAGGAAGATCACCGGGTCCGGGTCGTCGATCGCCTCGCGCAGCAGGGAGTAGGCGTCGGCGGCCGTCGCCGGCGTCACCACCTTCAGACCGGCCGTGTGCGCGTAGTACGCCTCACTGGAGTCGCTGTGGTGCTCCACGCCGCCGATGCCGCCGCCGTACGGGATCCGGACGACCAGCGGCAGGGGGAGCGCACCTCGGGTTCGGTTGCGCATCTTGGCCATGTGGGAGGCGATCTGCTCGAACGCCGGGTAGGCGAACGCGTCGAACTGCATCTCCACCACCGGTCGGAACCCGGCCATCGCCATGCCGACCGCGAGGCCCGCGATGCCGGCCTCGCTGACGGGGGTGTCGAAGCAGCGCCGGTCGCCGAACTCCTCGGTGAGCCCGTCGGTGACCCGGAAGACGCCGCCGAGGCGGCCGACGTCCTCGCCGAAGACCACGACGCGCTCGTCCGCGCCGAGCGCGTCCCGCAGGGCGGCGTTGAGCGCCTGCGCCATCGCCACAGTCGTCGTCATGTCAGCGTCCCTCCAACTCGACGCGCAGCGCGGCGCGTTGATCGGTCAGGTGCGGAGGCGGCGAGGCGAAGACGTGGTCGAACAGGGTCAGGGGGTTCAGCTCGGGGTCCTCGGTGAACCGTGCGCGCAGGTCGGCGGCGTACGCCTCCGCCTCGGCGGTCGCGGACTCGGCGGCCTCGGGGGCCAGCACGCCGCGCTCGCGCAGGGCGGACTCCAGGCGGGTGATCGGGTCGCGCCGGCGCCAGTGCTCGGCCTCCTCGGCCGGGCGGTACCGGGAGGGGTCGTCGGCGCTGGTGTGCGGGCCCAGGCGGTAGGTGTGCGCCTCGACCAGCCACGGTCCGCCGCCCGCCCGCGCGTCCTCGATCGCCGTACTCAGCACGGCGAGGACGGCCGCGGCGTCGTTGCCGTCCACCTGTTCCGCGCGGACGCCGTAGCCGACGCCCTTGTAGGCCAGGCCCGGTGCCGCGCACTGGGCGGACAGCGGGACGGAGATGGCGTACCGGTTGTTCTGCACGAGGAAGACCACCGGCGCGCGCAGCACGCCCGCCAGATTGAGCGCCTCGTGGAAGTCGCCCTCGCTGGTGGCGCCGTCGCCGACCAGCGCCAGGGCGACCGTGTCGACGCCCTTGAGGCGCTCGGCGTGGGCCAGTCCGGTGGCGTGCGCGGCGTGGGTGGCGAGCGGGGTGCACTGCGGTGCGGTGCGGTGGCGCAGCGGGTCGTAGCCGCAGTGGGCGTCGCCGCGCAGCAGCGTCAGCGCCTCGACCGGGTCGATGCCCCGGCTGACCAGCGCCACGCAGTCCCGGTAGGTGGGGAACAGCCAGTCCGTGGCGCGCAGCGCGAGCGCGGCACCGACCTGACAGGCCTCCTGGCCGAGGCTCGACGGGTGCACCGCGAGCCTGCCCTGCCGGGCGAGCGCGGTCGCCTGCTCGTCGAAGCGGCGCCCGAGGACCATCTTTCGATACGCCGTCAGCAGCGACTCGGGCGACGGCGCCCGGTACGTGCCGTTCGCTGCCCCGTCATGCGGCGACAGAAGGGAAACCGGAACCTGGGACGGGAGCCAGGGGGAGAGCTCTACCCCTTTCCCCGCAGTCGTATGCATCGGCGTATGACCCATGTTTCCGCCACCCTTTCCTCACGACTTGCGGCGCCTCGGATGATCTCCACGGCATGTGCTTTCCCGACGGTCCGGCAGATAAGGGCAGATGAAGCGGAACTGAACAGTCCGACGTTCCGAGTAAGAAATGAGTAAGCGCTTCCCATCCGTCAACCCGGCGTTGTGAAAAGGTAATTCGCCCGTCGCCCGCCCTTCCTGAAGAGCACGGTCAAATTGATCAGCGAAATGCGGAACTGCAGAAGGCGAGCGAAGATGTCCGGAGTGCGTCCGGGAACACGTCACTACACACTCGTCTGTTCCTCGTGCGGAACCCGTTACGCGGACGACGGTCTCCTCCTCGACTGCCCCCGTGGCCACGAACCGGCATTTCTGCGCACCGAGTACGACGGAACCGGAACCCGCGCTGGTGAAAGCAGTGAAGGCACCGGGCTGTTCCGGTACGCCCCTCTGCTGCCGGTGGCGCGTACCTTCCCCGACGTGCCCGGCCCGGTCGTCCTCCCCGCCGAACGGCTCGGCCGCCGGATCGGCCTCGACCGGCTGTGGGTCGCCTTCAACGGCCACTGGCCCGAACGCGGGGCGCAGCTGCCCACCTGCACGTTCAAGGACCTGGAGGCGTACACCGTGCTCGGCAGGCTGCCTGCCGACCCGCCGGTCCTGGTGATCCCGTCGGCGGGCAACACCGCCGCCGCCTTCGCCTGGGCCGCCGGCCGGCACCGGGTGCCCTGTCTGCTCGTCGTGCCCGCCCCCGCCCTGGAGCGGATGCGGTTCCCCGCCCCGCTCGACCCCTGTGTCCGGCTCGTCGTCCTCGACGGCACCGCCACCTACAGCGACGCGATCGCCTGCGCCGACCTTCTCGCCCAACTGCCGGGCCACCACGCGGAGGGCGGCGCGCGCAACGTCGGACGCCGGGACGGCCTCGGCACCGTCATACCGGCCGCCGCCGAGGAGCTGGGGCGGCTGCCGGAGACGTACGTACAGGCCGTCGGCAGCGGTACCGGGGCCATCGGCGCGCACGAGACGGCACGTCGCCTCCGCACGGGCGACGAGGCGCTGCCCCGCCTGCTGATGTGCCAGAACACGCCCTTCACGCCGCTGTACGACGCCTGGCGGGAGACCGGACCCGCCCCGGCCCACCGCGAACACGAGCCGCTCGCCCGCGAACTGACCAACCGTCGCCCGCCGTTCACCGTCCGCGGCGGAGTCCGGGACGTGCTCGGCGAGAGCGGCGGCGCCGTGCGATGTACCGACAACGAGTCCGCGCTCGCCGCCATGGCGCTCTTCGAAGAGGTCGAGGGCATCGACATCGAGCCGGGCGCCGGAGTCGCCCTCGCCGCGCTGGCCGACGCGGTGCGGGCCGGGCAGGTCCGCCGCGACGAACTCGTGCTCCTCAACATCACCGGCGGCGGCCGCGCCCGCCAGGCCCACGACCTCACGCTGATCCCCGCCGAACCCTGGCTGCGCGTCCCCTGGCCGGGCCGCGACACGGGTCCCCTGTACGTCGCCGAGCAGGTGCAACGACTGCTGACCGGCGCCGGCTCCGTCGTCGTGGCGGAGGGCCGATGACCGACGCACTGGACCTGGACCTGTCCGCCGCCCAGCGCTCGATGTGGTTCGGACAGCGGCTCGATCCGGCCGGCCCCGCCTACAACGTGGGCGAGTACACCGAGATCCACGGGCCCGTCGCCCCACAGCACTTCCGGGCCGCGATACGCCAGGTCGTGGACGCCACCGAGACGCTGCGGGTGCGGTTCGCCGCCGCCGACGACACCGTGCGCCAGACCGTCGAGGCCGACCCCGACTGGGACCTGCCCGTCCTCGACCTCACGGACGAGCCCGACGCCCGCTCCGCCGCCGAGGCGTGGATGGCCGCCGACTTCGCCACACCGTTCGACCTCGACCGGGCCCCGCTCTTCCGGTACGCGCTGCTGAAGCTCGCGGACGCCCACTGGATCTGGTACCAGCGCTACCACCACATCGCCGTCGACGGCTACAGTTGCTCCCTCATCGCGAGCCGGGTCGCCGACGCCTACACCGCCCGCATCGCCGGCACCCCCCACACCTCACAGTCCGCGCCGCTCGCCCCACTGGCCGCCGCCGACGAGGCATACCGGTCCGGCGAACGGCACACGGCCGACCAGGCGTACTGGCCCCGCGCCCTCGCCGACCGCCCCGACCCCGTCGGCTTGTCCACGCGCCCGCCCCAGGTCGCCGCCCGCTTCCTGCGCCGCACCGGTCATCTCCCCGAAGCGGCAGGTGACTTGGTCCACGCGGCCGCCGAGCGAGCCGGGACCCGCTGGTCGCGTGTCGTCCTCGCCGCGACCGCCGCCTATCTGCACCGGCTCACCGGAGCCCGGGACATCGTGCTGGGCCTCGCCGTCACCGCCCGCGAGAGCGAGACGGAACTCGCCACGCCGGGCATGGCGTCGAACGTGCTCCCGCTGCGCCTGTCCGTACGGCCCGACACGGCCGCGTTCCACCTCGTACGCCAGACCGCGACCGCCACCCGCGAACTGCTGGCCCACCAGCGCCTGCGCGGTGAGGACCTGCGCCGGGAGCTGGACTGGCCGCAGGACGGGCGGCGGTTCTTCGGGCCCGTCGTCAACATCATGGCGTTCGGGCCGGAGTTGCGCTTCGCCGGGCACCCGACCACCCGCCACAACCTCTCCACCGGTCCGGTCGAGGACCTCGCCGTCAACGTGTACGACCGCGCGGACGGCCACGGCATCCGCTTCGACCTCGACGCGAGCCCCGCGCACTACTCGGAGGCCGAACTAGCCGCGCATCACCGGCGGTTCGCGCACTTCCTGGAGCAGTTCGCGGCGGCCGTGCTCGGCCCCGGCACCCCGGTCGGCCGGGTCGGGACGGCCCTTGCCGGGGAACGCTCGCGGCTCGTCGGCAGCGACGCGCGCCCGGGCGGCACGACCGTGCCCGCACTGTTCGCGGCCCAGGTCACCGCCGACCCGACCGGTACAGCGCTCGTCCAGGGCGAACGAGCCGTCGGCTACCGGGAGTTGGACGCCCGCGCCAACCGGCTCGCCCATCGGCTGATCGGCCTCGGCGTCCGTTCCGAGGACTGCGTGGCGGTCCTGATGCGCCGCTCCGACCACCTTGTCGTCGCGCTGCTGGCCGTCCTCAAGGCGGGCGGCGCGTACGTCGGCCTCGACCCACGTGCCCCGCGGGCCCGCACCCGGCGGATCCTGGCCGAGACGCGGGCGGCGGTCCTGCTGACCGACGCCGAGCCCACCGACGTCCAGCCCACCGACGTCCAGCCCACCGATGAGGCCTACGGCGGCCCGCTCGTCGTCACCGCCACCGACCTGACACTCGCCACCGAACCGGACACCGACCCCGGCATACAGGTGCACCCCGCCCAACTGGCCTACGTCAGCTACACATCCGGCTCCACCGGCACCCCGAAGGGCGTCGCCGTCCCCCACCGCGACATCACCGCCCTGGCCACCGACTCGGCGTTCGACGGTGGCGCGCACGCGCGCGTGCTGGTCCACTCGCCGACCGCCTTCGACGCCTCCACGTACGAGATGTGGGTGCCGCTGCTGAACGGCGGCACCGCCGTGGTCGCCGACCCGGACGAGGACGTGGACGCCGCAGCCGTGGCACGCCTGACGGAACGACACGGGCTCACCGCGCTGTGGCTTACCGCCGGGCTCTTCCGGCTGGCTGCCGAGGAGGACCCCGGCTGCTTCACGGGCCTGCGCCAGGTGTGGACCGGCGGCGAGGCCGTCCCCGTCGCCGCCGTGCGCCGGGTCCTGGCCGCCTGCCCGGGCCTGACCGTCACCGACGGCTACGGCCCGACCGAGACGACCACCTTCGCCACGTACCGCCCCTGCCTGCCCGGCGCCCACGTGCCGGACCCGCTGCCCATCGGCCGCCCCCTGGACGGCATGCGCGCCCACGTGCTCGACGGCGCCCTCCAGCCGGTTCCGTCGGGCACGGTGGGGGAGCTGTACGTCGCCGGCCCCGGTGTGGCCCGCGGCTACCTGAACCGCCCGGCCGCGACCGCCGAGCGTTTCGTCGCCGATCCCTTCGGCCCGCCCGGCGCCCGCATGTACCGCACCGGTGACCGCGTCCGCGTGACGCCGGACGGCGAACTCGAGTTCCACGGCCGGGCCGACGGCCAGATCAAGCTGCGCGGCTTCCGTATCGAGCCCGGCGAGATCGAGGCGGCGCTCGCCGGCCGGGCCGGGGTCGCCCAGGCGGTCGCCGTCGTCCGCGAGGACCGGCCCGGCGACCGTCGCCTGGTGGCCTACGCCGTCCCCGCCGAGGGCACGTCACCGACACCGGACGACCTGCGCGACCACCTCGCGGCCCATCTGCCCGACTACATGGTGCCGTCGGCCGTCGTGGTCCTGGACCGGCTGCCGCTCACGGCCAACGGCAAGCTCGACCGGGCCGCGCTGCCGTCGCCGCCGAGCGGGACGGCACCCGCGCCCGCCATCGCCCGGACTCCGTACGAAGAGGTCCTGTGCGGCCTGTTCGCCGATGCCCTGGGCCTGAACGAGGTGGGTCCCGGTGACGGCTTCTTCGCCCTCGGCGGCCATTCGCTGCTCGCGCTGCGGCTCCTCGGCCGTATCCGCGGGACGCTCGGCACCGAGCTGACCCTGCGCGACGTGTTCCGGGCACCCACGCCGGCCGCGCTCGCCCAGCTGCTCGGCACGGGGACGGCCGTACGACCCCGCCCCGCTCGCAGGCCGACGGCGCGGACAGTACAGACCGCACGGACGGCACAGACCGCACAGGCGGCGCAGGGCGAGCCCCCGGTGTCGTCGGCCCAGCGCCGGCTGTGGTTCCTGCACCGGCTGGAAGGGCCCGGCGCCGCCTACAACATCCCGCTCGCCGTACGGCTGACCGGCGGGACGCTCGACACGGAGGCGCTGCGCGCCGCACTGGCCGACCTCGTCGCCCGGCACGAGATCCTGCGCACCGTGTACCCGGACGCGGACGGGATTCCCTGCCAGCGGGTGCTGGACGCCGTACGGCCCGACCTGCGGATCGACACCGTCGGCGACGAGGCCGAACTCGCGCGGAGGCTGGGCGAGCTGGCGTCCGTCGGCTTCAGGATCGACGAGGAAATCCCGCTCCGTGCCCATCTGATCGGCCTCGGGCCCGAGGACGGTGTGCTTCTTCTCGTCCTGCACCACATCGCCGCCGACGGCTGGTCGTTGCACCCGCTCGTCCGGGACCTGGCGACCGCGTACCGGGCCCGGCTGGCCGGGAGTGCGCCGGACTGGGCGCCGCTGCCCCTCCAGTACGCCGACTACGGCGCCTGGCAGCAGGGCGTCCTCGGTCACGACCAGGACCGTCAACTCGCCCACTGGCGTGAGGTGCTCGACGGACTCCCCGCGGAACTCCCGCTGCCCGCCGACCGCCCGCGCCCGGCCCGGGCCACCCACCGCGGCGGTGACATCCAGGTCCGGCTCGACGCCGATCTGCACCGCAGGCTGCGTTCGCTGGCCACCGCGACCGGCACGACCGTGTTCATGGCCGTGCAGGCAGGGCTCGCCGCCCTGCTCACCCGCCTCGGCGCGGGCACCGACATCCCGATCGGCACCCCGGTCGCGGGACGGGCCGACGAGGTGCTCGACGACCTGGTCGGCTGCTTCCTCAACAACCTGGTGCTGCGCACCGACACCTCCGGCGACCCGACCTTCCGGGACGTGCTGGACCGGGTCAGGGAGACCGATCTGGCGGCCTACGCCCACCAGGACCTGCCGTTCGAGCACCTGGTCGAGGCCCTCAACCCGCCGCGCTCGCCGGCCCGGCACCCGCTCTTCCAGGTGATGCTCGCCTTCCGGCCCACCGCCGACCCGAGCCTCGACCTCCCCGGACTCCAGGCCCGGACGCTGCCCGTGGAGACCGGTGCGACGAAGATCGACCTGACCTTCAACCTGGGTGAGCAGCGCGCCGCGGACGGCTCGCCGGACGGCATCGAGGGCGTGCTCCAGTACAGCGCCGACCTCTTCGACCGCCGTACGGCCGAGGAGTTGGCCGCCCGGCTGATACGGCTGCTGCGGGCTGCCGTGGACGATCCCGACCGGGCGATCGGGGCGCTCGACATCCTCGCGGACGGCGAACGGCACCGCCTGGTCGTGGAGTTCAACGACACGGCACGGGAGGTTCCGGACACCACCTTCCCCCGGATGTTCGAGGCGCGGGCGGCGCGGACGCCGGACTCCGTGGCAGTCGAAGACGTCTCGATCAGCCTGACGTATCATCAACTTGACGTGGCCGCAGACCGGTTGGCGCGTGTGCTGACGTCGTACGGTGCCGGGCCGGGCCGTGTCGTCGCCTTCTCGCTGCCCCGTTCGGTCGACCTCGCGGTCGCCGTGCTGGCCGTGCTCAAGGCGGGCGCCGCCTATCTGCCGCTGGACCCCGAGCATCCGGCCGAGCGCACCGCCCACCTGCTCTCCGACGCAGCCCCGGTGTGCCTGATCACCCGCGACCGGCAGCCCGTGGCCTGTCCCGTCGTGTCCCCGGACGCCGCACCGGAGGACCCCGACGCGCTGCTCGCCGAGGCCCGGCCCGCCGATCCCGCCTACCTGATCTACACCTCCGGCACCACGGGCCGTCCCAAGGGCGTCGTCGTCGAGCACCGCAACCTCACCACCTACGTGGCCCGTTGCGTGGAGGCGTACCCGAGCCTGCGGGGCACCTCGCTGCTGCACGCCACCATGTCCTTCGACGCCACGGTGACCACCCTGTACGGGGCGCTCGCCGCCGGCGGGCGCGTGCACATCGCCGCGTTCCACGAGGCGGGCGCCGCCCCGCTGCGCAGCGGCTACACCTTCCTCAAGGCCACCCCCAGCCACCTCCCGCTGCTGCCCGCGCTCCCGCACGACCTGTCACCCGACGAGGAGTTCATGCTCGGCGGCGAGGCACTCGTGGGCGAGGCCCTGCGCCAGTGGCGCCGCGAGCACCCGCAGGTACGGCTGATCAACCACTACGGCCCGACCGAACTCACCGTCGGCTGCACCGACCACCGCATCGAACCCGGCGACGACCTCCCGACAGGGCCCGTGCCCATCGGCCGGCCCATGTGGAACACCCGCGCCTATGTGCTGGACACACGCCTGAACCCCGTACCGGTCGGCGTCGAGGGTGAGTTGTATGTGGCCGGCGACCATGTGGCCCGCGGCTACTGGAACCGTCCGGGCCTGACCGCCGAACGGTTCGTCGCCGACCCCCTCGGGCCGGCCGGTGAGCGCATGTACCGCACCGGTGACCTCGCCGTGCGCCGTGCCGACGGCACCCTGGAGCTGCGCGGGCGGGCCGACGGCCAGCTCAAGATCCGGGGACTGCGGATCGAGCCCGGTGAGATCGAGGGTGTGCTGACCGCCCATCCGGCCGTCGTGCAGGCCGCGGTGGTCGTGCGGGAGGACGGGGGCGGTGTCCGGCGTCTCGTCGGGTACGTCGTCGGCGCCGGTGAGACCGACCTTGCGGCCGTGAGCGCCCACTGCGCCCGCCAGTTGCCCGCCCACATGGTGCCCGAGGCCCTCGTGCCGCTGGACGCCCTGCCGATGACGGGCAACGGCAAGCTGGACCGTGCGGCCCTGCCCGAGCCGGCCCGTGTGTCGGCGGGTGCGGGCCGGGCGCCCCGCACCTCCGAGGAGCGGGTCCTCCAGGAGCTCTTCGCCGAGGTCCTCGGCGTGGCTGACGTGAGCGTCGACGACGGCTTCTTCGACCTCGGCGGCGACAGCATCACCTCGATCCATCTGGTGAGCCGGGCGATCGCCGCGGGCGTGCGGCTGACCCCACGCGATGTGTTCGAGCAGCGGACCGTGGCCGCGCTCGCCGCGCTGGCGGCGGCCCGCCCGGCTCCCGACACGCCGTTCCGGGGCCAGGAACCGGCGGTCGGCGAGCTACCCCTCACCCCAGCCCTGCACCGGCTGCGTGAACGCGGTGGCCCCATCGGTTCGTTCAGCCAGTCCGTCCTGCTCGTCACGCCGGCCGACGCCGACGAGAAGCGTCTGACGCGCGCGCTCCAGGCCCTCGTGGACCGTCACGACGTCCTGCGGATGCGGCTGAGTGTCGACGACTGGACGGCCGAGATCCTGCCGCCGGGAAGCGTCGACGCGGGCGGACTGCTGGAGCGGGTGGCTGTCTCCGACGTGGCTGCCGTGACCGAGCAACGGAGGCGGCGACCTCAACTCAACCCGGAAGAAGGCAGGTTGCTGAGTGCCGCGTGGTTCGATGCCGGGCCGGATCTTCCCGGACGTCTCCTGCTGACGGTCCATCACCTCGCCGTGGACGGCGTCTCCTGGAACCTCCTGCGCACCGACCTGGCCGCTGCCTGGCGCGAGACGGAGCTGTCCGCTGCGGGCACCTCCTTCCGGCACTGGGCCCTGTTGCTGGAGCGGGAGGCGCTGGAGCGGGCCTCCGAACTCGACGTATGGCAGCGGATGCTGGAGCAGCCCGCCCCCCTCCTCGGCGCCCGGCGTACCGACCCGGAACGGGACGTGACCGGCGCGATGCGCCACCTCACCCGCGAACTCCCGGCCGAGGTCACCGACGAACTGCTCACCGCCCTCCCGGCCGCCTTCCACGCCGGTCCCGAGGACGTGCTGCTCGCCGCCCTGGCCACCGCCTTTGCGCGCCGCTTCAGCCATCGGGCCCTCCTGATCGACATCGAGCGGCACGGCCGCGAGGAGGTCGCCGAGGGAGTCGACCTGTCGCGCACGGTCGGCTGGTTCACCAGCGTCGCGCCCGCCCGGCTCGACCTCACCGGCATCGACCTCGGCGACCGTGCGCACGTGCTGAAGAGCGTCAAGGAACAGCTGAGGTCCGTACCCGACCACGGCATCGGCCACGGCCTGCTCCGGTATCTCAACCCCGGGACCGGACCCACCCTCGCCGCCCTCCCGGTCCCGGAGGTTGGCTTCAACTACCTGGGCCGTACGGCCCGTTCGGCGGACGGTGACTTCTCGCCCGCGCCGGAGCCGCTGCGGAACCTGGGCGCGGCCCATGACGCCGCCATGCCCGTCGCGCACGGTCTGGAGATCACCGCGGTGAGCACCGCCGACGGCCGGCTCGACACCACCTGGTCCTGGGCCCCAGGCATCTGGTCCGAGGGCGACGTCCATGCCCTCGCCGACCTGTGGCGCGAGGAGCTGACCGCCCAGGCCGCCGGCACCCCGGGAGGCGGACACACGCCGTCCGACCTGCCCCTGGTGTCCCTGTCCCAAGCAGAGATCGACGAACTCGAAGCCGAGTTCGGAAGCGAGTGGAGGTAACCGACGGTGACTCGGTCCGGAATTGCCGACATCCTGCCCCTGTCGCCGTTGCAGGAAGGCCTGCTCTTCCACGCCCTGTACGACGACGAGCACGCCCCCGACGTCTACGCCGCCCAGCAGATCCTGGAGCTGACGGGCCCGGTCGACCCGGCCGCGGTACGCGCCGCCGGGCAGGCTCTGCTCGACCGGCACCCCAACCTGCGCGCCTGCTTCCGGCGCCGGCAGACCGGGGCGCCCGTGCAGATCGTGCCCACGGACGTCGAACTGCCGTGGGCTGAGGCGGACTTGTCGGCGCTCGGCGTGGAGGAGCGGGACAAGGAGTGGGAGCGGTTGCTCGACGAGGAGCGCACCCGCCGCTTCGACCTCGCGAAGCCGCCGCTGATCAGGTACCTGCTGGTGCGCCGGGCTGCGGACCGGTACTGCCTCGTCATCACCAACCATCACATCCTGCTCGACGGGTGGTCGAAGCAGTTGCTGGTGCGTGAGTTCAGCGCCCTGTATGTGGGCGAGCACCCGACGTCCCTGCCTCCGGCGCCCGCCTACCGCGACTACCTTGCCTGGCTGGCCCGGCAGGACCGGGACGCGGCGGAGACGGCCTGGCGTGACGCGCTGGACGGTGTGGCCGAGCCGACCCTCCTCGCTCCTGCCCCGAACGCCCTGAACACCCCGAAAGCCTCGAACAGCCAGAACGCCACGAACCCCACGAACCCCACGACCGTCCTCCCGGCCGAACTCGTCGTCGAACTCACCGAAGAGCTGACCCGGGCCGCCGAGACCACGGCCCGCTCCCTCGGCATCACCCTCAACACCCTCGTCCAGGGCGCCTGGGGCGTACTGCTGGGCCGCCTCACCGGCCGCACCGACGTCGTCTTCGGCCAGACAGTGTCCGTCCGCCCGCCCGAGCTGCGGAACATCGCCTCGATGGTCGGCTTCTGCATCAACACCGTCGCCACCCGGGTGAGCTGGGACGACAACGCAGCCGTCGCCGACCTCCTCACCGGCCTCCAGCACCGGCAGACAGGCCTGCTCGCCCACCAGCACCTGGGCCTCGCCGACATCCGGCGGGCAACCGGCACCGGCGGCGACCTCTTCGACACCCTGCTCGCCTTCGAGAACCACCCCGGCTCCGCGGGCCCCGGCGCCTCCCGGGTCACCGAGCTCCCCGGCCGCGACGCCACGCACTACCCGCTGACCCTCGCCGTCCTGCCCGCCCGCCGCCTGGCACTGAGGCTGTCGTACCGACCCGACCTGTACGACGGGACCGGCGCCCGCGCCCTCCTCGACCGGTTCGCCCGCGTCCTCGAAGCCCTGGCCACGGACCCGTCGCGACGCCTCGGCGAGGTGGAGATCCTGCTGCCGGGGGAGCGGGAGCGCCTGCTTGGCGAGGCTCCGGCCAAGGGCGTGGGGGAGGCCACCCTGCCCGAGCTGTTCGCGCGCCAGGCCGCCCGCACCCCCGACGCGACCGCCGTGGTGCACGACGGCACCCGCCTCACCTATGCCGAACTCGACGCCCGCGCGGAGCGGCTGGCCCGAGTGCTCGCGGCACACGGCGCGGGCCCGGAACGACTGGTCGCCCTCGCGCTGCCCCGCTCCGCCGAGCTGGTGGTGGCCGTACTGGCGGTACTCAGGACCGGCGCCGCCTACCTGCCGATGGACCCCGAGTATCCCGCGGACCGGCTCGCCTTCATGCTGGCGGACTCCCACCCGGTCCTGCTCCTGACGACCGGAGAGAAGGCCGCGGACCTGCCCGCCTCGGAGGCCCCGGTGCTGACGCTCGACGGGCCGCTCCCCGAAGCACCCGAGGTTTCACCGAAGGTGACGGGCGATCACCTTGCCTACGTCATCTACACCTCCGGCTCCACGGGCCGGCCCAAGGGCGTCGCCGTACCGCACCGGAACGTGATCCGGCTCTTCGAGTCGACCCGGCACTGGTTCGACTTCGGTCCCGACGACGTGTGGACCCTGTTCCACTCCTACGCCTTCGACTTCTCGGTCTGGGAGCTGTGGGGAGCGCTGCTGCACGGCGGCACGCTCGTGATCGTGCCGTTCGAGGTGAGCCGCGAACCGGCGGCGTTCCTGCGGCTGCTCGCCCGCGAACGGGTCACGGTACTGAACCAGACCCCGTCGGCGTTCGGGGAACTGCTGCGCGTCGGCGTCCCCGACGACCTGCCGCTGCGGTACATCGTCTTCGGCGGCGAGGCGCTCGACCCCGCGCTGGTGGCCGACTGGTACACGCGCCACCCGCAGGACACGCCCGCACTGGTCAACATGTACGGAATCACGGAGACCACCGTCCACGTCACCGGACTCCCGCTGAGCCAGGGCCGGTTGAGCGGCATCGGCCGGACCATCCCCGACCTGCGCGCCTACGTACTGGACGCCGGCCTGCGACTCGTTCCTCCGGGCGTGACCGGTGAGCTCTACGTGGCCGGCGCGGGTCTCGCGCGCGGTTATCTGGGGCGGCCAGGGCTGACGGCCGGGCGGTTCGTGGCGGACCCGTGCGGGGAGCCGGGCCAACGTATGTACCGGACGGGCGACTTGGCGCGCTGGTCGGCCGACGGTGAGCTGGAGTACGCGGGCCGGGCCGACGACCAGGTCAAGATCCGCGGCTTCCGTATCGAGCTGGGCGAGGTCGAGGCGGCGCTGGCCGACCACCACGAGGTGGCGCAGGCGGCCGCGCTCGTGCGGGACGGACGGCTGGTCGCGTACGCCGTGTCCGACACCGCGCCCGACCCGGCGGCACTGCGCCGGCACGCGGCCCGGACGATGCCGGACCACATGGTGCCCTCGGCCGTCGTTGTCCTGGACCGGCTGCCGCTGACCGCCAACGGCAAGCTGGACCGTGCCGCCCTGCCCGCTCCCGCCGCGGCGCCGGGCGCCGGGCGCGCCCCGCGCACCCCGCACGAGGAGATCCTCTGCGGCCTGTTCGCCGACGTCCTCGGCCTCGACGCCCGCCAAGTCGGCCCCGACGACGGCTTCTTCGCGTTGGGCGGCGACTCCCTGCTCGCCATGCGGCTCGCCGACCGGATCAGGGCGGTGCTCGGCACGGCACTGCCCGTACGGGCGGTCTTCGAGACACCGACGCCCGCCGGACTCGCGGCCCGCGCGAGCGAGATCGAGGACGAGCGGCGCCCCGAGCTCGCCCCCCGGGACCGTCGTACGGAGCCGCTCCCGCTGTCGTACGCCCAGCAGCGCCTGTGGTTCATGAGCCGCCTCGACGGCGGCCACACCACCTACACCGTGCCGTGGGCGCTGCGGTTGACCGGCCCGCTCGATCACGAGGCGCTGCGGGCCGCCCTCGGCGACGTCGTGGCCCGCCACGAACCGCTGCGCACGCTCTACCCGGATGTCCAGGGCACCCCGCACCAGCGGATCCTGCCCCCGGACGAGGCGCGGCCGTCCCTGCCGGTCGCACCGGCCACGGAGGCCGAACTGCCCGCCCTGCTCACCGAGGCGGCCGGACACCGCTTCGACCTCGCGACGGACCTCCCGCTGCACGCGACCCTGTACCGCCTCGCGCCCGACACCCACGTCCTGCTGCTCCTCGCCCATCACATCGCGGTGGACGGCTGGTCCATGGCACCGCTGATGCGCGACCTGGAGACGGCGTACGAAGCACGGTCGGCGGGGCACGCGCCGCAATGGCGGCAACTGCCCGTCAACTACGCCGACTTCGCGTGCTGGCAGCGCCAACTGCTCGGACCGGAGGACGCGACGGACAGCCTGATGTCACGTCAGACCGGCTACTGGAAGGAGGCGTTGAGCGGCGCCCCCGAGGAACTGACTCTCCCCGCCGACCGCCCCAGGCCCGCCGAACCCAGTGGCCGAGGAGACCGTGTCGCCCTCGCCCTCGACGGCGATCTGCACGCCGGGCTGGCCGACCTCGCCGCCTCCTCGCGCGTCACGCTGTTCATGGTGCTCCAGGCAGGGCTGGCCGCGCTGCTGACCCGGCTCGGTTCCGGCACCGACATCCCCATCGGCACGCCCGTCGCGGGGCGGACCGACGGCAGGCTCGACGACCTCGTCGGCTTCTTCGTCAACACCCTCACCCTGCGCACCGACACCTCGGGCAACCCCACCTTCCGCGAACTACTCGACCGCACCAGGGACTTCGACCTGGCCGCATACGCCCACCAGGACGTGCCGTTCGACCTCCTCGTGGACGCCATCAGCCCCGAGCGGTCCCTCGCCCGCCACCCCCTCTTCCAGGTCATGCTGGCCTTCACCGGCCACACCACCGAGCCTGCCCTCTCCCTGCCCGGCCTGCGCGTCACCCGCGAGCCCGTCGAGACCGGCGCCGCCCGCTTCGACCTGTCCCTGTACCTCACCGAGCACCGCCGTGCGGACGGCTCGACCGCGGGCATAGACGTCGTCGCCGAGTACAGCACCGACCTGTTCGACCCCGACACGGCTCAGCACCTCGTCCGCCGGCTCGTGCGCCTGCTGGCCGCCGTCGCCGACGACCCAGACCGGCGCATCGGTGACCTCGACCTTCTCGACGACGCCGAACTCCGTCGGATCGCCGAGTGCAACACCACGTCGGACGAGGTGCGACCGACGTCCCTCGCCGAGCTCTTCCGGGAGCAGGTACGGCGAACTCCGCACGCCCAGGCGCTCAACGACCTGTCGTACGCCGAACTCGACGCCCGAGCCGAACGGTTGGCGCGTGTCCTGGCCGGACGCGGGGTCGGCTCCGGCGACGTCGTCGCCGTACTGATGCCGCGCTCCGTGGACCGGATCGTCGCGATCCTCGCGGTGGCGCTGACCGGGGCGGCCTTCCTGCCGGTGGACCCGGGTCTGCCGCGTGAGCGGATCGACTTCATGCTCGGCGACGCCCGACCGGCCCATGTCCTGCGGGACCTGGCGCCGGCCGGCGTACCCGGCGACCTCCCGACGGCCCACGACCCGCAGCAAGCCGCCTACGTCATCTACACCTCCGGCTCGACCGGCGTGCCGAAGGGCGTCGTCGTCGAGAACCGAGGACTGGCGGCACTGGCACAGACCCAGATCGAGCGCTTCGGCCTCGATGGGCGCTCCAGGGTGCTCCAGTTCTCCGCGCCCGGGTTCGACGCGTCGGTGATGGAACTGCTCATGGCGTTCGCCGCGGGCGGGACGCTGGTGGTCCCGACCGAGACCGGACCCCTCGTCGGCGAACCGCTACGGCGGACGCTGACGGACGAGTCCATCACCCACGCCCTCATCCCGCCCGCAGCGCTCGCGACGCTCCCCACCGGGGACCTCCCCGAGCTGCGCACCCTGGTCGTCGGTGCCGAAGCGTGCCCGGGGGAGCTGGTCGCCCGCTGGGCGCCGGGCCGCCGCATGGCCAACGCCTACGGTCCGACCGAGTCGACGGTGTGCGCGACGATCAGCGTGCCGCTCTCCGGTGACCAGGCGCCACCCATCGGACGCCCGGTCACCGGGACGCGAGCCCATGTGCTGGACGCCTGGCTGCGACCGGTCCCGCCCGGTGTGGTGGGCGAGTTGTACCTCGCCGGTGCCGGTGTGGCGCGCTGCTATCTGGGGCGGCCCGGACTGACGGCCGAGCGGTTCGTGGCGGACCCGTTCGGGGAGCCGGGCCAACGCATGTACCGGACGGGCGACTTGGCGCGCTGGTCGGCCGACGGTGAGCTGGAGTACGCGGGCCGGGCCGACGACCAGGTCAAGATCCGCGGCTTCCGCGTCGAGCCCGGAGAGATCGAGGCGGCGCTCGCGTCCCACCCCGAGGCGGCGCAGGCGGTCGTCGTCGTGCGCGACGAGCGGCTGGTGGCGTACGTCGTACCCGGCGCCCCCGGCTCCACCCCCGACCCGGCAGAGCTGCGCGGGCACGCCGAGCGGTCGCTGCCCGACTACATGGTGCCGTCGGCCGTCGTCGTCCTCGACGTCCTGCCGCTGACCCCCAACGGCAAGCTCGACCGCAAGGCCCTGCCCGCCCCCACGGCAACCGTGACGCCCACGGAGCGGGAGCCCGCGACGCCCGCCGAGCAGATCCTCGCCGACCTCTTCCGCGATCTGCTCAAGCTGTCGGACGTCCCGCTCGACCAGGGCTTCTTCGCCCTCGGCGGGGACAGCATCTCCTCGATCCGGCTGGTGAGCCGGGCGGCCGAGGCCGGCGTCGTGATCACTCCCCGGGACGTGTTCGAGCACCAGACCGTCAGCGGCCTCGCCGCGGTGGCCCGCGGCCCGGTGGGTGCGGGCCGCACCGAGGACGACGGAGTCGGCGCGCTGCCGCTCACCCCCGTGATGCGGTGGCTGCTGGAGCGCGGCGGGCCGATCGACCGGCTCAGCCAGTCCGTCCTCCTGACCGTCCCGGCGAGCGCCCGACTGCCGCGCCTGACCGAGGCGTTGCAGGCCCTGATCGACCACCACGACATGCTCCGGGCCCGGCTTACCCCGTCCGGCGAACTCGACGTCAGTCCGGTCGGCCGGGTGCGCGCCACAGCCCTGCTCGACCGGAAGGACGCCGGTGAGGATCTCCCTGCGGTGGTGAGCGAGGAGTTCGAGCGGGCCGTCGGGCTGCTCGACCCGGCCGCCGGGGCGATGGTCCGGGCGGTGTGGTTCGACGCCGGGCCGGAGCGCCCCGGACGGCTGCTCCTCGTCGTCCACCATCTGGCCGTGGACGGGGTGTCCTGGCGGATCCTCGTGCCCGACCTGGAGGCCGCCTGGTCGGCGCTCACCGAAGGGCGCGCTGCGAAGCTCCCGCCGGTCGGCACGTCGTTCCGCCGCTGGTCCGGGCTCCTCGGCGAGGAGGCGCGCAGGCCCGCCCGGGTCGCCGAGGCCGCGCTGTGGCGCCGTATGCTCGCCGCCCCGCGCACCGCGCTGGGCGCCCGCCCGCTCGACCCCGCCCGGGACACCGCCGCGACCACATGCTCGCTGCGCCGCACCCTGCCGCCCGAGGCCACCGGCCCGCTCCTGACCACCGTCCCGTCCGCCTTCGGCACCGGTACACAGGACGTCCTGCTCACCGGCCTCGCCCTGGCCGTCGCGGACCGGCAGGGCACCTCGCACGTCCTCGTCGACGTCGAGGGACACGGCCGCGAGGAACTGGCGCCCGGCCTGGACCTGTCCCGCACGGTCGGCTGGTTCACCTCCCTCTACCCGGTCCACCTCGACCTGAGCGGACTCGACCTCACCGACGCGCTGACCGCCGGCCCCGCCGCCGAGGTCGCTGCCCGGCGCGTGGGCGAGCGCCTGCGCGAACTGCCCGACCGCGGCGCCGGCTTCGGCCTCCTGCGCCACCTCAACCCCGAGACGGCGCCCGGCCTGGCCGAGCACCCCGCCCCCGAGATCGGCTTCAACTACCTGGGCCGGTTCACCGCACCCGACAGCACGGGCGAGTGGACCTTCGCGCCCGAGTCCTCCGCCCTCGGCAGCGGTGTCGACCCCGCTCTCGGCGCCGCGCACGTGCTCGACCTCAACGCCGTCGTCCAGGACTCCGACGACGGGCCCCGGCTGGTGGCCGACTGGTCGTGGGCGGACGGGGTGGTGACCGAGACGGAGGTACGGGACCTGGCCGACGCCTGGTTCGTGGCGCTGAACGCCCTCACCGAGCGGGCATCGGGGGCCGCGGCCCTCCCGGAGACCGCGCCTGCCGAGGACGAACTCTCCGCGGAGGCCCTCTCCGCGGATGTCCTCTCCCAGGACGAACTCGACGAACTCGCCGCGGGCCTCGACGGCTGACCCGACCCGAAAGAGAGCACATGACCACGCAGCCCGCCGCACGGATCGACGTACTGCCCCTGACCCCGCTCCAGGAAGGCCTGCTCTTCCACGCCCTGTACGAGCACGAGCGGGCCGCCCGGGACGTCTACCTGGTCCAGCTGGTCTTCGAACTCGACGGCGCCGTGGACCCCGACCGGCTGCGCGCCGCCGCCCAGGCCCTGCTGGACCGGCACCCCACGCTCAGGGCGGCGTTCCGGCGCCGGCGCGGCGGGCAGCCCGTGCAGGTCGTGCCGCGCAGGGCCACACTGCCGTGGACCGAGGCCGAACTGACCGGCCCCGGCATCGACACCGAGCAGGAGTGGGCCCACCTGCTGGACGAGGACCTGGCCCGCGGCTTCGACCCGGCCACGCCCCCGCTGCTCCGCTGCACCCTGGCCCGCACCGGCGAGCGACGGTACCGGCTGCTCATCACCCACCACCACATCCTGCTCGACGGCTGGTCGGTCTCCGTCCTGCTGCGCGAACTCCTCGCCCTGTACGAGGCCGACGGCGACCCCGCCGCCCTGCCGCCCGCCCCGCCCTACCGCACCTTCCTGGACTGGCTGGGCCGCCGGGACCGTACGGCCGCCGAGGCCGCCTGGCGGCAGGCGCTGGCCGGAGTGACGCAGCCGACCCGGCTCGCCCCGCACGCCCCGGACGGCCGCGGTTCCGGCAGCCTGGCGCAGGCCCGCACGGAGCTCGCGCCGGAGACCGGCACCGCCCTCTCCGCGCTGGCCGCCCGCCTCGGCGTCACCGTGAACACCCTGGTCCAGAGCGCCTGGGCGATCCTGCTGAGCCGTACGACAGGCCACGACGACATCGTCTTCGGCGCCACCGTTTCCGGCCGCCCCGCCGAACTGCCGGGCGTCGAGTCGATGGTCGGCCTGTTCATCAACACCATCCCCACTCGTATCCGACTGCGCCCCGACGAGCCGCTGAGCGGCCTGCTGCCGCGGGTCCAGGAGGCCTACGTCCGCCTGCTCGACCACCAGCACCTGGGCCTCGCCGACATCCAGCGGGCAGCCGGGGTGCCCGAACTCTTCGACACGCTGGTCGTGTTCGAGAACTACCCGATGGACCGGCGCGAGACGGACGACGGCGACCGCATGCGGGTCGTGGGCACGGGCGGGCTCGACGCGACCCACTATCCGGTGACCCTGGTGGCAGTACCGGGGCCCCGGCCGCGCTTCCGCCTCGCCTACCGACCCGACCTCTTCGACGCCGACTGGGCCGAGGCCACCCTCGACCGTCTCGTACGGCTCCTCGAGACCATGGCGGCCGACCCGGAACTCCCGCTGGGCCGCGTCGCACTCGCCCGGCACCAGGAGGACCCGCGCCCGGAACCGGCCCCGGCGACCCGCACCCTCACCGACCTGTGGGCGGCTCAGGTCGCGGCCACCCCGGACGCGGAAGCCGTGCTGGATGGCGGCGTCCGGCTGACGTACCGCGAACTCGACGACCGGGCACAGCAGTTGGCCCGGCGGCTCCTGGCCCTGGGCGCCGGGCCCGAGCGGGTCGTCGGCATCGCGCTGCCCCGTACGGCGGAGCTGGTCGTCGCCGTCCTCGGCGTGCTGAAGTCCGGCGCCGCCTATCTGCCGCTCGACCCGGCCTACCCGCGCGAGCGCCTCGCGTACATCGTCGAGGACGCCCGGCCGGTCGTCGTGCTCGCCACGGACGAGACGGCCAAGGTGCTGCCCGGGGAAACGCCTGTCCTCACGGCTGATGTGATGAGACGTCAGGAAGTCATTCCAGCCCCGCCGTTGTACCCCGACAGCATCGCGTGCGTCATCTACACCTCCGGCTCCACCGGCCGCCCCAAAGGCGTCGCGGAGACCCACGGCAGCATCGTCGAGTTCGTCGAGTGGACGCACACCGCGCTCGGCCCCGAGCGGCTGGCCAAGGTGGTCTTCTCCACCTCGCTCAACTTCGACGTGTCGGTGTTCGAGATCTTCTCCCCGCTGCTGTGCGGGGGCCGTATCGAGATCGTCGAGAACCTGCTGGCACTCACGACGTCTGGCGGCCGGGACGCGACCCTGGTCAGCGGGGTGCCCTCGGTGATGGCAACCGTCGTCGCCGACCGACCCGAGATCTCCCCTCGGGTCATCGCGCTGGGCGGGGAGCCCATTCCCGAACAGCTCCTCACCGACCTTCAAGCCGCCTTCCCCGAGGCCCGGGTCGTCAACTTCTACGGGCCCACCGAAGCCACCATCTACGCGACCGCCTGGCAGTCCGACGTCGACCCCCACCCCAAGGAGGGCTCGCCGCCCCTGGGCGGCCCCCTCGCCCGCAACCGCATCCGCCTCCTCGACCAGGCCCTGCAGCCTGTGCCCGACGGGGTGACGGGCGAGGTGTACATCGCCGGCGGCGGACCGGCCCGCGGCTACCTCGGCCGACCCGGGCTGACCGGGCAGCGCTTCGTCGCCGACCCGTACGGCGGGCCGGGGGAGCGCATGTACCGGACCGGCGATCTCGCGGTGCGCGACCGCGACGGACGGCTGCGCTTCCTGGGCCGGGCCGACCACCAGGTGAAGATCCGCGGCTTCCGCATCGAACTCGGCGAGATCGAGGCCCTGTTGGCCACCCATCCGTCCGTGGCCAAGGCAGCGGCCACCATACGTGAGGACGCACGGGGCGAGCAGCGGCTGATCGCCTATGCCGTACCGGCCGCGCAAGGAGCCGCCCAAGACGACGTACTGCGCGCGCACCTGGCCCGCACCCTGCCCGCCCACATGGTCCCCTCGGCGATCGTCGCCCTCGACGCGCTGCCGCTCACCGCCAGCGGCAAACTGGACCGCACGGCCCTGCCCGCACCCGGCGCCCCGACCCCGACCCCGACCCGCAGTGCTCCGCGCACCGAGCGGGAGGAGAAGCTGCGCGCGCTCGTCGCCGACGTCCTCGGACTCGACCCTGCCCGCATCGGCGTCCACGACAGCTTCTTCGACCTCGGAGGACACTCCCTCCTGGTCCCCAGGCTGACCACCCGGATCCGGACCGAACTCGCCGCCGAACTCCCCGTGCTCGCGGTCTTCGAGACACCGACCGTGGCCGCCCTCGCCCGCCGGACGACCGGTGGCACGGACCCGGACATGGGCACGAACACCGGTACGGCAGCCCTCGCCACCGTCCTCCCGCTGCGCACCCGCGGCGACCGCGAGCCGCTCTTCTGCCTCCCGCCGGCCTCCGGTCTGGCCTGGGGCTTCGCCGGGCTGACCCGGCATCTGGACGCCGACCGCCCGCTGTACGGACTGCAGTCCCGCGGACTGGAGCCGGGGGAGAAGCGGCAGGGCAGCCTCGCCGAGACGGTCGCCGAACACACGGAGCGCATCCGCGAGATCCAGCCCGAGGGCCCGTACCACCTCCTCGGCTACTCCATGGGCGGCCTGGTCGCCCATTCCGTCGCCACGACGCTCCAGGCGGCCGGGGAACGGGTGGCGTTGCTGGTGATGCTGGACTCCTTCCCGGGTGCATGGACGGGTCAGGGCCCGCGCCCCACCGACCGGCCGGCGGTGCTGCGCAGCCTGCTCGCCATCCTGGGGCGGGAACTGCCGCCGGGGGATGCGGAACTGACGGACAGCCGGTTCGCCGAGCTGGTGCGCCGCGTCCCCGACCTCCCCGGCAGCCTCGACGACGTCGAACTCGCGGCCCTGGTCGAGGTGACGGCGAACAACCGGCGCCTGCTGGAGGAGTTCGCCCCCCTGCCGTACGACGGCGACCTGCTGTTCTTCAGCGCCGCCCAGGATCCCGACGCGCACCCGGAACGCCATACGTCCTGGCAGCCGTATGTGCGAGGCCGCGTCGACAACCACGACATCCCCTGCACCCACGGCGAGATGACCCGACCCGGACCACTGGACCGGATCGGACCCGTGCTCGCCCGGCGACTGAGCACAGCCGCACCCCACCCCACCCACAGGAGGAACTCCGCATGACCACCAACCCCTTCGACGACGACGCCCTGGAGCACCTGGTCCTGGTGAACGACGAGGGCCAGCACTCGCTGTGGCCCGCCTTCGCCGAGGTGCCGGCCGGCTGGACCGTCGTCCACGGTGCCGCCGGCCGCCAGTCGTGCCTGGACTACGTTGAGGAGCACTGGACCGACATGCGTCCGAAGAGCCTCATCCGGGCCATGGGCGAATAGGGACCAGGGAACAGCGGAACACGGGAGGAAAACGGGATGACCACATGGCGGACGATCGCGCCGGAAGAGCTCGACACGCTGAACCTGGCCGATCCGCGGCTGCACGCCGAGAGCGACCTGGCCGCCGTGTGGCGCCACCTGAGGGAGCACCGGCCGGTCCACTGGAACCCGGCCACCGACACGGCCCCCGGCTTCTGGGTGGTGACCCGGCACGCCGACGTCACCTCCGTGTACCGGGACAGCACACGCTTCACCTCCGAGGGCGGCAACGTCCTGGAGACGCTGCTCGCCGGCGGCGACTCCGCGGCCGGCCGGATGCTCGCCATCACCGACGGGGCCAAGCACGCCGGGCTGCGCCGCGTCCTGATGTCCGCGTTCTCGCCGCGGGCCCTGGAGCCGATCGTTGAGAGCGTGCGGCGCACCGTGACCCGGCTGCTGCGGGACGCGCTGGAGAAGGGGACCTGCGACTTCGCCGCCGACGTGGCGGCCGGCATACCCCTCGGCGCCATCTGCGACCTGCTCGGCGTACCCGACCGCGACCGGGCCTACGTGCTGAGCCTGACGTCCTCCGCGCTGGGCTCGCACGAGGCGGACAGTACGGCCGCCGATGCCTGGATCGCCAAGAACGAGATCCTGCTCTACTTCGCCAACCTCGCCCGCGACCGGCGCGACAGCGGCCACGCGGACGTCATCGCGCTGCTCGCGGGCAGCGAGGTGAACGGGCTGCCGCTGGACGACGACGAGATCATGCTCAACTGCTACAGCCTGATCCTCGGCGGCGACGAGACGGCCCGCCTGTCCATGGTGGGTGCTGCCCTCGCCCTGCTGGAACACCCCGACCAGTGGCAGGCCCTGAAGCGGGGCGATGCCGGCATCGACACCGCCGTCGAGGAGATCCTGCGCTGGACGACCCCCGCCCTGCACTCGGGACGCACCGCGACGACCGACACCGAGGTCGGCGGCCGGCCGATCAGGGCAGGGGAGATCGTCACCGTCTGGAACGCCTCCGCCAACCACGACGAGCGGATCTTCGAGGCCCCCGGCGAACTGCGCCTGGACCGCACCCCCAACAAGCACGTCACCTTTGCCTACGGCCCCCACTTCTGCCTCGGCGCCTACCTGGCCCGGGCGGAGATCGGCGCCGTACTGGCAGGACTGCGCGACCTGGTGGCGGAGATGGAGCAGACGGGCCCGGCGAAGCCCGTCTACTCCAACTTCCTCAGCGGCCTGAGTGCACTGCCACTCGCCCTGAAGGCCGCCTGAACGTCCGTACGCGGCAGGCTACTGCTACTGCTGCTTGCTACGCGGCCAGCTCCTTGCGGATGCGGTCCAGCATGAACGCCGAGGACTCCTCGGCCCGTTCCTCCCAGGCGAAGACGCAGGCCGTGGCCACGCCGTCGAAGTTCAGCTCGCGCAGGGTGCCGAAGAAGGCGTCCCAGTCGACCTCGCCCTGCCCGATGTCCAGGTGCTGGTGGATACGGGCCGGGGTGCCGGGCGGGTTGAGGATGTAGCGCAGGCCGGAGGAGCCCTTGTGGTTGAAGGAGTCCGCGATGTGCACGTGCTGGAGCTTGTCGCCGGCGTAGCGCATCATCGCCGCGATGTCCGCCTTCGGGTCCGCACCCGACAGGTGGAAGGAGTGCGGCGCGCAGTAGAGGTAGTTCACCCACGGCTTGTTGATCGCACGGACCAGGTCGACCGCGGGGGTGTTCTCCTCGCAGAAGTCGTCCGGGTGCGCCTCCAGGTTCAGAGCGATGCCTTCGCGCTCGAACACCGGGAGCAGTTCCTCCAGCGAGCGCCAGAAGGCCGCCTCGCTCTCGGCGGCGCGCTCGGGGCGGCCGTTGAACTCCGAGTTCATCAGCGGGCATTCGAGATCGGCGGTGATCTCGATCATCCGCTTCCAGTACCGGACGGCGGCCTGCCGCTCGGTCTCGTCCGGCGAGGACCACTTGTACAGCGGCAGCACGGAGGACAGCTGGACGCCGTGCGTGCGCAGGGAGTTCCTCAGCTCCGCGATGCGCTCGTCGTCGGCGCGCGGGTGCAGGAAGAACGGCATGAAGTCGTCGCGGGGCGACAACTCGATGTAGTTGTAGCCGAGTTCGGCGACCGTGCGCACCATCGCGTCGATGGGCAGCGCGCGGAACATGTACGGGTCGAGGGCGATCTTCACGCGGCACCTCCGTAGAGTGCGGGGCGGGGCTTGAGGTCGGTGGCGACGACGCGGCCGGACTCCAGGGCCTCGACGGTCGCGCTGGTGATGACGGTGGCGGCGTAGCCGTCCCACGCCGAGGGGCCGGTGGGTTCGTCGCCGGCCGCGACGCCCGCGATCCACTCGCGGAACTCGGTGTCGAAGGCGTCCGCGAAGCGGCCCACCCAGTCGGTGAGGACCTCGGTGCTGTGCTGCCCCGCGGTGCGTACGCCGACCGCGGCGGGGTCGGGCAGCCGGACGAGGCCGTCCTCACCCACCGCCTCGCACTGGATGTCGTAGCCGTACTGGCAGTTGACGAAGACCTCCAGGTCGATGCGGACGCCCTTGGCGGTCTCGAAGAGCATGATCTGCGGGTCCTTGAGGTGCGCGAACCGCTTGCTCGTGGCGCGCGGGGTGACCACCTGCGTGGAGACGATCTCGTCGTCCAGCAGCCAACGCAGGACGTCGATCTCGTGCACCGCCGTGTCCAGGGCGGCCATGGAGGAGGTGTAGGACTCGGGGACGGTGGGGTTGCGGTGGGCGCAGTGCACGATCAGCGGCTCGCCGATGCGTCCGGAGTCGATGGCCTGCTTCATCTTCCGGTAGCCGGTGTCGTAGCGGCGCATGAAGCCGACCTGGACCAGACGGCGGCCGTGGGCGACCTCGGCCTCGACGATCCCCAGGCAGTCCTCGGCGGTGGTGGCGAGGGGCTTCTCGCAGAACACCGGCTTTCCGGCGGCGACCGCGTTCAGCACGTGCTCGGCGTGGGTGGGGCCCCAGGAGGTGACGAGCACCGCGTCGACGTCGTCCGCCGCGACCACGGCCGCACCGTCGGGCAGTACTCGCGCGCCGACCGGTGCCGCCGCCTCCTCGGCCCGTACGGCGTCGATGTCCGTGACCGCGGTGACACGGGCGCCGGTGACGGTGTGGGTGAGGCGCCGGATGTGCTCCTTGCCGATCCAGCCGGCGCCGATGACGCCTACGCGCACAGTCATGCGTGGTGGTCCTTTCTGCGATGCCCGGCCGTGGCAGGCCCGGGACGGGGGGAATCAGGAGTAGCGCGCCCGGAGTTCGGCCTCGAGGGTTTCGAGCGAGCGGCCCTTCGTCTCGGGGACGTAGCGCTTCACGAAGGCGAGCGAGAAGACACCCGCCACCACGAACAGGAAGAAGGTGTTGGAGATCCCGATACCGGAGACCAGCGACGGGAAGACCAGTCCGATCACGAAGTTGGTCAGCCACAGCACCACGGCCGCGACACCCATCCCGAAGCCACGCATCCGCATCGGGAAGATCTCCGACAGCATCAGCCAGGTAACCGGCGAGATCGCGCCCTGCTGGAAGGCGAGGAAGGTGACGGTCATGGCGAGCACGGCGTAGGCCCGGCCGTCACCGGGCGGGAGCACCAGGGAGAAGACGCCGATCAGCAGCAGGGCGACGGTGGTGCCCAGCTGACCGGCCATCAGCATCGGGCGGCGGTTGGCCCGGCCGAGCAGCCAGATGCCGACGAAGGTGGCCAGCACCGAGATGACGCCGTTGGCGATGTTCGCCGTGAGCGCGCTGTCCGCGGCGAAGCCGGCGTCGGTGAGGATCTGGGTGCCGTAGTACATGATCGTGTTGACGCCGGTGATCTGCTGCACGATGGCGATGCCGAAACCGACGAACATCAGCTTGCGCACCCACGGCGTGGCCTTCATGTCCTGCCAGCCGCCGAGCTTCTCCTGCTCCTCCTTGACGGCGAGCGCGGACACCTCGGCGAGCTCGGCCTCGGCGCGCTGCTGCGACCTGACCTGCTTGAGCACGTCCAGGGCCTCGCTGAAGCGGGTCTTGGAGGCGAGCCAGCGCGGGCTCTCCGGCATCACGAGCATGCCGAACCAGAGCACGACGGCCGGGACGGTGGCGATCACCAGCATCCAGCGCCACACCCCACCGGACTCGCCGCCCACCTGGGCGATGATCGCGTTGGAGGTGAACGCCAGCAACTGGCCGCTGACGATCATGAGTTCGTTACGGGTGACCAGCGCGCCGCGCCGCTCGGCGGGCGAGACCTCGGCGAGGTAGACCGGCACGGTCACCGAGGCGCCGCCGACCGCGAGGCCGAGCACGAACCGGGCGACGACCATGACGGCGGTCGTGGGTGCCAGCGTGCAGCCCAGCGCGCCGATGAAGAAAAGCACCGCGAGGGTGAGGATCGTACGGCGCCGTCCGCGCGCGTCCGACAGCCGTCCGCCGGTCACCGCACCGAGCGCGGCCCCCAGCAGGAGCGAGCTGGTGACCATGCCCTCGGTGACCGGGGTCAGGCCCAGATCGTCGGTCATGTACGGCAGGGCGCCGTTGATGACGCCGGTGTCGTAGCCGAAGAGGAGCCCGCCGAAGGTGGCGATGACGGTGATGAGCCGCAGCCTGCGGGAGACCGCCGGCGGGGCGTCGTCCGTGACGGGGGAGGGGGTCTGTGTCGCGTCGTCCCTGACGTCCATGGGCCGTCTCCTCACCGGTCGAGAGTCGTGAGCGTCGGGCGCCGGGTACCCGCCAGGCCGCAGCCCGCCAGGTGCTGACGGGTGCTCACGGCGATGGGGAGCGGTACGTCCGGTGCGCAGGGGTACAGGTCCTGCTCGACGATCACGAACAACTCGGCGTCCAGCCGGGCGAGTTCGGCCACCACGTCGGCGGGCTTCGGCACGCCGGCCGGGGGCGAGACGCACACGCCGCGCTTGACGGCCTCGCCGAAGGAGAGGTCCTCGGCCGCGACCTGGGCGAGGATCTCCGGGTCCATCTGCTTGATGTGCACGTACCCGACGCGCTCGCCGAAGCGCCGGATCAGGTCGAGGTTGTCACCGCTGCCGTAGGCGACGTGCCCGGTGTCCAGACACAGGTTGGTGTAGCGGGAGTCGGACTCGTTGAGCAGCCGCTCGATCTCCGGCTGGGTCTGGATGTGGCTGTCGGCGTGCGGGTGGACGACCAGGCGTACGTCGTACTCGTCGAGGAGCAGCCTGCCGAGCCGGTCGGCGGCCTTGCCGAAGCCGGCCCACTGCTCGGCGGTCAGCTCCGGCGACTCGGTGAACGCCCCGGTCTTCTCGTCCCGGTACATGGGCGGGATGAGGACCAGGTGATGGGCGCCCGCGGCGGCGGTGAGCTCCGCGACCTGGCGGACATGGGCGAGCATCGCGTCCCATGCCTCGGGCCGGTGCAGTGCACCGAAGGCGGTGCCGCCGGAGACCTGGAGGCCGCGAGCGTCCAGCTCTTCCTTCAGCCGCTGCGGGTCGGTGGGGAGGTAGCCGTACGGCCCGAGCTCCAGCCACCGGTAACCCGCCCGGGCCAGCTCGTCGAGGAAGCGGGTGTACGGGACCTGCTGGTCGTCCTCGGGGAACCAGACGCCCCACGAGTCGGGGGCCGAGCCCAGGCACAGGTTGCCCGCAGTGGTGCGGAGCGAGGTTGGCGCCGTTGCCATGACAAGTCCTTCGGGGAGGGGACGGACGTCAGGGACGTATCCACAGATCGTCTATCGCGCTCTACTAGCGCGCTCTAGTGCGAGTACGATGACCCTGGTCCAAATGTCATGTCAATAGCTTGTTGCCGGGAGATTTCGAGACCCGGCTAAGGTGATCTGCGTCGAAGGGTGGGTTCACAGGTGGATGCATCGGGCAGGCAGCGGCCCACGATGGCGGACGTCGCCGAGAAGGCGGGTGTGTCCCGAGCCCTCGTCTCGATCATCTTCCGCGACCTGCCGGGTGCGAGCCGTGAGACCCGCGAGCGGGTGCTGCGCGTCGCCGACGAGATCGGCTACCGCCCCGACAATGCGGCCCGGCTGCTCGCCCGCGGCCGCAGCCGCGCCCTCGGCGTGATGTTCACCGTCCACCAGTCCTTCCACATGGACCTCGTCGCCGGCATCTACCCCGAGGCCGAGCGGCTCGGCTACGACGTCCTGCTCTCCGCCGCCGCCGAGGGCCGCAGCGAGGAAAAGGCCGTCGAGGCGCTGCTCGGCCACCGCTGCGAGGCGGTGATCCTCCTCGGCCCCGACGCGGATCCCGCCTACCTCGACGCACTCGGCCGCCGTACCGTCACCGTCTCGGTCAGCCGCCGGGTGCCCCAGGCGCGCGTGGACTTCGTGCACAGCGCCGAAGGCAAGGGCGTCCGGCAGGCCATGGACCACCTCGTGGAACTGGGCCACCGCCGGATCGTGCACATCGACGGCGGGCGCGGCCCCGGCTCGGCCGAGCGGCGGCGCGCGTACCGGGCCGCGATGCGCAGGCACGGGCTGGAGGCCGAGCAGCGGGTGATCCCCGGCGCGCACACCGAGGAGTCGGGCATCGAGACAGGCCGGATGCTGCTGGCCGAGCGCGACCGGGGGCTGCCCCTGCCCACGGCGGTCCTCGCGGGCAACGACCGTTGTGCGATGGGCCTGTTGATGACCCTGACGCGGGCGGGCGTCGAGGTCCCGCGCGACATGTCCGTGGTCGGCTACGACGACAGTCATCTCTCCCATCTGATGCCGATCGGCCTCACCACCGTCCGCCAGGACGCGGTCCTCATGGCCGAGAACGCGGTCCGCTTCGCCGTGGACCGGCTGCAGAACCCGGAACTGGAGCCCCGCGAGGCCGTTCTGGACCCCAAACTCGTCGTCCGGGGCAGCAGCGGGCCGGCCCCGCAGGAGCCGGCCTGAGAATGAACAGCGGCGAGGGGCCGGCCTGAGAACGAACAGCGGCGAGGTCGGCCGCGCCCCGTCGCGGCCACGGCCGACCCCGCCTGTCCATGTACGCGCCTAGCGCGTGCCCTTGGCCGCGAACTCCGCGACCGCGTCGACGTTGTCCTTGGTGATGAACGCGGGCCCGGTCAGCACCGGAGCGGTGCCGCCGCCGCTGAAGTTGCCGTTGGTCTTGTACAGCCACAGCGAGTCGACCGCCAAGTAGCCCTGCAGGTAGGGCTGCTGGTCGACGGCGAACTCGACCTTGCCGTCCTGGACGGCCGTGACCAGCTCCTTGTTGAGGTCGAAGGTCGCGACCTCGGCCTTGGCGCCCGCGTCGGACACCGACTGCACGGCGGTCAGCGCGAAGGGGGCGCCGAGGGTGACCACCTGGTCGATGGAGGAGTCCTGCTGGAGCTTGGCGGTGATCGTCGACTTCACGGACGGCATGTCGGTGCCGTTGACGTAGAGGATGTCCGTCTTGCCCTCGAACCCCTTCTTCAGGCCGGCACAGCGGGCCTCCAGGGCGACATGGCCCTGCTCCTGGATGACGCAGAGGGCGTGCTTGGCGCCCGTCTCGTTGAGCCGCTCACCGAAGGCCTTGCCGGCGATGTTCTCGTCCTGTCCGAAGTACTCGAGCAGGCCGAGGTCCTTCCAGTCGTCCAGGCCGGAGTTGAAGCCGACGACCGGGATGCCGGCCGACGTGGCCTTGGCCACCACGGCCTTCATGGCGCTCGGCTTGGCCGCGGTGAGGGCGATGCCGTCGACCTTCTGGTCGATCGCGTTCTGCACCAGGTTGGCCTGGTTGCCCGCGCTGGGGTCGCTGGAGTAGACGAGCTTGATGTTGTCCTTGGCGGCGGCGGCCTCGGCCCCCTTGCGGATCAGGTCCCAGAAGGTGTCACCGGGAGCCGCGTGGGTGATCATGGCCACGGTCATCCGGGGCGTGGTGGCCTTGCCCGCCGAAGCGTCCGCGGAGCCCTCCTCGGACGCCTTTCCGCCGGAGCTGCTGGAGCATCCCGCGGCGAACAGGCCGGCGGCCAGGGCGGCAGCGGTCAGTGTCGCGGCTCGGTGGTGTCTGCGCATGTCCCATGCACCTCGCTGTGCTGGTCGGGGCGGGTTCTCAGGTGGGGGGAGGGTCACGGGTACCGCCCGTTGGATACCGACTGGAGCGCTTCACTAGCGCGCTCTAGTGGCAGGTACTATGCGGCTGCGCGCAGATGATGTCAATGGGTTTGTCAGGACGTATCGACAAAGCCGAGGTGGAGCGGTGTTCTGGCTGGGCGGCCCGGAGGCAAAGAAGACCACCCCGCCTGGCGGAAGGCGGGGTGGTGGTCCTGTCGATGGCTCAGGCGGGCCGTATCGCGCTGTGGATCGCCGGCTCCCCGGCGTAGTGGATCGACTCCTCGCGGATGGCCGCCCCCGGCCCCGGGGCGTGGATCATCATGCCGTTTCCGGAGTAGATGCCGACGTGACCGATGTGGAAGAGGACCAGGTCACCGGGTTCGAGGTGGGCGAGGGCGACTCCCTGGCCCGCGGTCGCCTGCTCCTGTGCGGTGCGGGGGAGTGTGATGCCGGCGGCCTTCCAGGCGGCCTGGGTGAGGCCGGGGCCGTCGTAAGCCCCCGGCCCCGTCGTGCCCCAGACGCAGGGCTTGCCCAGCTGGGCGCGGGCGAAGTCCAGGGCACGCGTGGCTCGCGTGTCCTGCGGTGCCGTCGAGGCGAGGGCGGGGGCGATGTCGAGAGCCTGGCCCGGGACGGTGGTCGCGGAGGTGTCGACGCTCGGGCTCGGCGCGGTGGGCCAGGCCGTCGTGCCGGGCGGGACTGTGGTGAGGTCGGCTGCGGACTGTGCTTGCAGGGCCTGCCACTGCGTCTCGGCCGAGGGCTGGAGCTCGACCGGCGTAGTGCCCCACGTGTCGGCGGCGGGCAGGGGCTCGATCGCCGGGAGCGGCGTGCTCTGCGGTGCGGTGTACGCGGACAGCAACTCCCGGGCGCGGGCGAGCTTGCGCTGGTTCTGCTCCTTGGCGGTTCGCAGCGAGGACCGCTGCTGCGGATCGGCCTTCGGTTCGGCCGCCGGCTCGGCGGTCGGGGCGGGCAGGGCGAGGGCCGACCGGGTGCTCCAGTCGGTCTGCGCGGCCTCCTGCGGTGCCTCCGGGGCGCCAGGCAGGGCGGCCATCGGGCCTGCGGTCAGCTCCGCGACGGGAGCCGTCCCCGTGACCTGAGCGGACGTCAACTCGGCGACCGGTGCGGCGGGCAACTCCAGTACGGGCCGGCCGGACGCCTCCCGCCCGCGGTCCGTGAGACCGTCCCCCGCACCCTGCGCCGGGCGGGCGCGCCGCGCCTCGGCGGGTCGCTCCGGCATCCTGTCGGCCGGCAGCGCCGCCGGAACGGTGGGACCCAGCTTCGAGCGGGCCACGTCGAACCACTGCCGGGCGATGTTGTCGAGAGCGGGGTCGCTGCGTCTGCCCTCATCGCCCCGGGCCGCGGCGGTGGTTGTGCCTCCGGCGCCCGTCGGCCGGTCGGCACGCTTGCGCGGTCCCGTCGCCGCGGCGCGGGTGGCGTTGAAGGTTCCCGTGTCGGACTCGGCCCGGTCGTAGAGGGAGCTGACCCGTCGGCTGACCTCCTCGCGGCTCGGTGCCTCGTCCCCGGGGGAGGGGGCGGCGTTGGCCGTCTGGGCGAGCAGTGCCACCGAGGTGAGGGCCGCCGACGCGAGTGCGGAATTGCGCATGCCGGGCAGGCTCAAAGCCCCCGGACGCGCGGTGCGTTCCGGCGCCATGGGCGACGTACTCCTTCCGTAATCCGCCTACCGAGTTAGCTGACGGGTTCGGGCGGACGGTTCCGGAAGGTGTGCCCTACGGCCCTTGCCCCGAAAGGCAGTTGGGCCGATTCACCCCGATTTTCGGTTGGGTCCCCGGCTCCAGTGAACCCCTGGGGGCGCACCGGACTCAGCGGAGGCCGCACGTCCCGGCGGGGTTCGCCGGAGGTCGTCGTGCGGCCTGAGGCGTAACCTAGCCAACTTGTGAGCCTCGCGTGAAGGTTGACATGTGAAATGTCCGATACGTTTTTGTGACCTTCGACGCTTCGGGGGCGGGGCCTCCGGTTTCACTTCGCGCTGCGCTGACTCCGCCACGCCTCGTAGTGGTCCAGGACCGTCTGCTCGATCGGGCGGTAGGTGATGCCCAGTTCGTTCACGCTCCGGCTGTTGTCCACCCGGAAGCGGATGCCGAGGTGTTTGCGGATGTAGTCCTGCGTCAGCCCGAAGGCCGGGCCGAGGACGCGTACCGGCCAGTGCGGGAGCGCGGTGCGCGGGAGGCGGAGGTCACGGGGGTACCGGGCCCGGATGATGCGGGACATCTCGTGGAAGGACGTCATGGTCCGATCGGCGACGATGTAACGGCCCTTCGCGTCCGGGTTCTCCGCTGCCGCGATGTGCGCGTCGGCGACCTCGCGCACGTCCGCCGTGGTGAAGCTGAAGTCCGGTGCGCCGTAGAAGAAGTAGCCCTTGAACAGCTCCTCCAGCAGGAACAGGCTGCCGGACTCCGAGGCCGGGGTGAGGGAAGGGCCCAGGATCAGGCCGGGGTTGACCGACACCATCCGCCAGCGGCCCTGGGCGGCCTCCGCGTCCCGGGCCGCGCGCTCCGCCAGCGTCTTGGCGTAGTGGTAGGGGTTGTTCTCGACCGTGCTGGTGGTGTTGAAGTACCGCTCCGACAGCACCGCGTCGTCCATGGCGAGTACGTCCGCGTAGTCCCCGAAGATCGTGCCCACGGTGGAGGTGAGGACGAGCCTGTCGACCGTGGGCGTCCGCTCGATGGCCGCCAGCACATGGCGCGTACCGAGCAGGGCCGGGTCGACCATGTCCCGGCGGCCGTCCTTGATCTTCTCCGGCATGCGGAACGGCGACGCCACATGGAACACTACCCGGCAGCCGGTCATCGCCTCGTCGAAGGAGCCCTCCGTCAGCAAGTCCGCCTCGAACAAGGACAGTTGGCCGGGGTGCGCCTCCTGCATCTCCCGCAGGGGCCGTACCTTCGCCGTGTCGGCCGTGCTGCGCACGGTGGCATGGACCCGATACCCGCGCTCCAGAAGCCGCTTGACCAGATGGCTTCCGACGAACCCGCTGCCGCCGGTCACCAACACGCCTGTCGAGCCGTCCATGCCCACGCCCTCACCCCTCCTGTCGTGCGGTCGGGGGTCACCTTATGGGGCGTCGGACGGCTACCGGTGTGCCAGTGCCGCGAAGGCCTCGTCCAGGACGTCCACGAGATCGAGGGCGCCCTCGGAGGCGGTCCAGTGGTCCAGGGCGACGTTCAGGCAGTCCAGGGCGGCGGCGGCCCGCACGGTCTGGGCGAGTGTCGCCGGCTCCGTGGAACCGGCGCGTTCCGCGAGGGCCCGGGCCAGAGCGGGGCGCCAGCCGTGCTGCTTCTCCAGTTGCCGCGCACAGAGGGCGGGGGTCTCCCGCACGAGCCGGGTCGTCGCGAGGGCGCGCGCGGGGTCCTCGCGGTAGCGCTCGATCACGGTGTCCAGCGCGCGCCGCAGCGCCGTCCACTCGTCCTCCTTCGCGGGCCGGGCCCGCAGGGCGTCGGCGGCCTGGTCGCCGTGGGCGTCGAAGGCGCCGAGGACGGCGTCCTCCTTGGTGCCGAAGTAGCGCAGGAACGTGCTGCGGGACACTCCGGCCGCCGCGGCCAGGTCGTCGAGGGTGACCTTCTCGAAGCCCTCGCGCCGGAACAACTCGAAGGCCACCTGGGCCAGTTCGGCCCGTACGGCGGCCCGGGCGATGTCTCTCGTGTTCGTACGTGCTGCTGCGCTCACCTCGTGACCCTATCCGGTCGCCCACCCTCACTTGCAGTTCCGGCACTCGATCGCTAACGTGACACTCAGTTTCACATACGAAACTCCACTTCACCAGCGCTCACGCAGTGACGGAGGCACGTACACCGTGACCAAGATCCTCGGACTCATCGGCAGCGGCATGATCGGCAGCTCGGTGGCCCGCCTCGCCGTCGCCGCCGGACTGGACGTCGTCCTGAGCAACTCGCGCGGCCCCGAGACCCTGGCCGACCTCGTCGCCGAACTCGGCGAGCACGCACGGGCAGCCACGCCCGAGGAGGCCGCGCAGGCCGGCGATCTCGTGGTGGCGACCGTCCCGCTGAAGGCCTACGACCTCCTCCCGGTCGCCGCCCTTGCCGCAAAGACCGTGATCGACACGATGAACTACTACCCGGACCGCGACGGCCGCGTCGCCGCACTGGACTCGGGCGAGCTGACCTCCAGCGCCCTGGTCCAGCGGCATCTGGCCCGCTCACACGTGGTGAAGGCGTTCAACAACATCGACTTCCGGCGGCTGGCAACCTCCGCCCGGCCCTCCGGCGCCCCCGACCGCAGTGCCCTGCCCGTCGCGGGCGACGACCCCGGGGCCAAGGCCGAGGTGGCCCGGCTGCTGGACACCCTCGGCTACGACTGCGTGGACATCGGGACGCTCGCCGACAGCCGGCGCAGCGAGCCCGGCACGCCGGTCTACGTACAGCCGTACATGGCCCCGCGGCCCGAAGGACTTGGCCAACAGGAGGCGCAGCGCTGGTTCTTCGAGACGCCGGGCGTCCCGGTCTCCGCGGAGCGCGTCAAGGAACTCATCGACAACGCGACCATCGAGAACTGAGGCCGACATGCAGGGAACACTCGTCGCCGTCCCCACCCCGGACGGAACCGCCGACGCCTACCTCGCCCGTCCGGACGGCGACGTCCCGCGCCCGGCGGTGCTGATGTACATGGACGCCTTCGGTCTCCGCCCGCACCTGAAGGGGATGGCGGACCGGCTCGCCTCGGCCGGGTACACGGTCCTGGTCCCCAATGTCTTCTACCGCCACGGCCCGGCGCCCGTCGTGGAGTTGCCCGAGTTCATCAACCCGGCCGAGCGACCGGAGATCATCCAGAGCCTGCGCCCGGCCGCGCAGACGCTCACCCCCGAGGCGGCCATGCGGGACGCCGGGGTCTACCTCGACTGGCTCGCCGACTCCCCGCTCACGGCCGACGGCCCGGTGGGCGTCACCGGCTACTGCATGGGCGCCGCCCTGGCCCTGCGCACCGCCGGGACCCATCCGGACCGAGTGGCGGCCGCGGCCGGCTTCCACGGGGCGTACCTCGCGACGGACGCCCCGGACAGCCCTCACCTGCTCGCCGACCGCGTCACCGCCGAGCTCTACTTCGGCCACGCCGACCGGGACTCGACCAACCCGGCCGAGCAGATCGACCGCCTCGACAAGGCCCTCACCGCGGCCGGCGTCCGCCATCGCGGCGAGGTCTACCCCGGCGCCCACCACGGCTTCACCCAGGCGGACACCGCGATGTACGACGCCGAGGCGACGGAACGGCACTGGGCGGCCCTGCTGGATCTGCTGGGCCGCACCCTGCCGTCGCCGTAAGCCTCCGGCCGTCACCAGCGCGGCAGCCCTGGTTCGTAGTCCGGGTGGATCCGCCGCATGTACCCGGAGTCGTCGCGGGAGCGCACCCCCGAGTCGACGTACAGCCGGTGCAGCCGGTGCAGGGCATCGTGGTCGAGCTCCACGCCGAGGCCCGGGCCGGTGGGGACCTCGACCGCCCCGTCGCGCAGCTGAAGCGCACCGGGGAGGATCACGTCGTCGGCCGAGTTCCACGGGTAGTGCGTGTCGCAGGAGTGGTCGAGGTGGGGGATGGCCGCGCCCACGTGGGTCATGGCGGCGAGGCTGATGCCCAGGTGCGAGTTGGAGTGCATGGACAGGGTGATGCCGAACGCCTCGCAGACCGCGGCCAGTTCACGGGTGCGGCGCAGTCCGCCCCAGTAGTGGTGATCGGTGAGGAGCACCTGGATCGCGTTCTGCTCGATGCCCGGCTTCAGGTGTTCCCAGGCGATCACACACATGTTGGTGGCGAGGGGGAGCGGCGAGTCCTTCGCCACCTCCGCCATGCCGGGGATGGTCGCGGTCGGGTCCTCCAGGTACTCCAGTACGCCTTCCAGCTCGCGGGCGACGTACCGCGAAGTCTCCACCGTCCAGGCCGTGTTGGGGTCCAGGCGCAGCGGCTGCCCAGGGAAGGCCTCCGCGAGTGCCCTGATCGCGGCGATCTCCTCGTCGGGTGGGAAGACACCGCCCTTGAGCTTGAACGAGCGGAAGCCGTAGCGCTGTTGCATCAGCCGGGCCTGCTCGACGATCCCGGCGGGGTCGAGCGCCTCGCCCCAGTCGTCGCCGACCGCCGGGCGGCCGTCGAGGGCGGGGTGTTCGGCCCACTTGTAGAAGAGGTAGGCGGCGAACGGCACCGAGTCGCGGACCTTCCCGCCGAGCAGATCGCTCACCGGGCGGCCCAGCAGTTTGCCCTGTGCGTCGAGGCAGGCCACCTCCACCGCCGAGGTGGTCCAGCCGCGCTCGTGGGAGCTGGGCACGGTGGGCAGCAGGGCGGCGTCGATCGCGGCCGCGACGGCGGTCGTGTCGAAGACGTCCATGCCGACGACCACCTTCGCGGCCGCCTGAAGTCGCTCCAGGCGGGCGGTGCCGCCCGGCGACTCGCCGAGGCCCACCGTGCCGTCCTCCAGGACGAGTTGGAGGATGAGGCGCAGGGCAAGCGGCTCGTGGACGCCGCTCGAGTTGAGCAGCGGCGGGTCGCGGAAGGCGATCGGGGTGACGATCAGCTCGCGGATCCGGGTGCCGGTGGTGGTGCTCATGCGCGGATCGCCTCCAGGCCGTGGTCGATGAGTTGCGCGAGCCGGGCGACATGCTCCGGCGTGGGGTCGAGCAGCGGCGCACGTACGCCGCCGACGTCCAGGCCGCGCAGGGTCACCCCGGCCTTGACGAGCGCCACGGCGTACCCGGGGACCTCGTCGCGGAGTTCGACCAGGGGACCGTAGAACTCGTCGAGGAGCGTGCTGGTCGTCGCCTCGTCGCCTTCGGTCAGCGCGCGGTGGAAGGTCAGCGCGATCTCCGGGGCGAAGGCGAACACGGCCGACGAGTAGAGGTCCACGCCGATGCCGTGATAGGCGGGCGCGGTCATCTCGGCGGTGGGCAGGCCGTTGAAGAACTGGAAGTCCTCGGCACCGCGCACGGCGCGTACGGCCCGGACGATGCGGTGCATCCGCTCGATGTCGCCGATGCCGTCCTTGAGACCGACGACCTTGGGCAGGGCGGCGATCTCGGCGGCCGTGGCCTCGGTGAGGCGGGCGGTGCCGCGCTGGTAGAAGATCACCGGCAGCTCGGACGCGGCGGTGACCTCCTCGACGTACCGCACCAGGCCCCGCTGCGGCGCCGTCACCAGGTACGGCGGCAGCAGCAGGATGCCGTCGGCGCCGGCGCGTTCGACGCGGGCGGCCTGGTCGCAGGCGACCGGGGGCGGGCCGCCCGCCGCCGCGAGGACGGGGACGCGTCCGGCGGTCGTCTCGACGGCGACACGCGTGGCCCGCTCGATCTCGTCGGGCGTCAGCGCGTGGAACTCGCCGGTGCCGCAGGCGACGAACACGCCGCCCGCACCGGCCGCGACGCCGCTGTCGATGTGCTGGGCGAGCCGTTCCTCGTCCAGTGACCCGTCCGCGGCGAACGGCGTCACCGGGAAGAACAGCACTCCTTGGAACTTCATGTCTCCCTCAAACGTGGGGGGTCGGTTTCAGCCCTTGGTGGCCCCGGCGGCGATGCCGGAGACCAGCGAGCGCTGGAGGAGCAGATAGACGATCAGGCTGGGGATCAGGGCGATGACCGCACCGGCCAGCACCACCCCGGAGCCGACCTCGGGGTCGGTGCGCAGGATGGACAGGGCGACGGTGACCGTGTAGTCGGTGGGGTCCTTGGCGGCGATCAGCGGCAGCAGGTACTGGTCCCAGATCATGATGAAGCCGAGCACGCCGGCCACGCCGAGCGCGGGCTTGCACAGCGGCAGGACGACCTGCCACAGCATCCTCAGCTCACCGACGCCGTCGAGGCGGGCGGCCTCCTCGATCTCGTCGGGTATGTCCCGCATGAACTCGGTCAGCATCATGACCGAGAACCCCCAGGCGCCCAGCGGCAGGATGACGCCCCAGACCGTGCCCTTGAGGTCCAGGTGGACCACGGGGACGTCACCGAGGACCAGCGACAGGGGGATGGCGATGACCTCCTCGGGGAGCATCAGCGTCATCATGAACAGCATCATGATCAGCGCCTGGCCGCGGAAGCGGTGCCGGGCCAGCGCGTACGCGGCCAGGGTGCACACCACGAGCTGGAGCAGGAGCCCGCCGCCCGCGATGACCAGCGAGTTGCCGAGGTAGTCCCAGATGCCGCGCTCGCCCGCCACCTCGAAGTTCAGCAGCGTGCTGTCGTGCGGCAGGAACGACAGCGAGGAGCCGCTGGGGTTGGGGGTGAAGGCACCCGAGAAGATCGTCAGGAACGGCGCCGCGAATACGGCGAGGGCGATCAGACAGAGCAGGATGCGCAGGGCCCAAGCGAGAGAGGGCTTGTCGTTCCAGCCGAGCGCGGTGTCGAAGCGGGCCGGGGTGGTCCGCTGTGCCTTGGTGCCCCGGCCGGCCGGGGTGTCGGGGGCCGTCGGCCGGACGGGGTCGATGACGGGGGCGCTCATCGCGTTTCTCCCCTCTTGCGGAGGTAGTTGACCGTGACGGTGAGGAGCAGCGTCACGCAGAGCAGCACGACCGAGGCCGCCGAGGCGCCGCCGATGTCGTTGCGGCTGAAGCCCAGGGTGTAGGCGCGGGTCATCCAGACGTCGGTGGACCCGGCCGGGCCGCCGCCGGTGAGGACGTAGACCTCGGTGAACACGCGCAAGCCGCGGATCGTGGCGAGGGTGAGCACGATCATGAGCGCCGGGCGGATCGCGGGGAGCGTGACGTGGCGCAGCCGCTGCCACAGCGAGACGCCGTCCATCGCCGCCGCCTCGTACAGCGAACGGTCCACGCCCGCGAGGCCGGCGAGGAGGATCACCATGTTGTACGGGGCCCAGATCCAGATGCCCATGGCCATCGTCGAGTACAGCGCGATGCCGGGGTTGTCGAGGAACTGCACCGGCCCGAGCCCGAGCAGGTGCAGGCCGCTGTTGAGGAGGCCGTCGGAGGTCGGGTAGTACATCAGCCGCCACAGCTCACCGACGACCGCGGTCGCGGTGACCGCGGGCAGGAAGACGGCGGTCCGGATGATCTTCAGCGAGCGGGCCTGGCCCTCCAGGAGCAGGGCGAGGACGAAGCCGAGCAGGATGGCGCCGAGCGACTGGCCGATGCCGAGGACCAGGGTGTGCCCGATGGCGTCCTGGAAGCGGTGGTCGGTCAGGACCCGGGTGTAGTTGTCGAGGCCGATCCACTGGTCGCCGAGGAAGGGCCGCACGTCGAAGAAGCTGAGCCAGATGCCCTTGGCCATCGGCCAGAACTTGAAGACGAGGGCGAGCAGCAGACCCGGCGCCAGGAAGAGCCAGGGGACGACGGCCTTCTTGCCGAGGACGCCGAAGACCCTGCCTCCGCGCGCCGCGGGGGTGTTCACGGTAGCGGTCATTTCAACAGGTCCTGGTCCTTGAGGTCGCCGGCGAGGGTCTCGTTGAGCTCCCCCAGCTGGGAGCGGACGTCACCGCCGCAGTAGGTGAAGATCGAGTTGAGCGCGTCGGCGGTGTCCTGCTTGATCGGCGCGAAGTCCGGCGCGTTCGGGAACTGCTGGGAGGCGTCCTCGTACGCCTTCTGTACGACGCTCCAGCGGGCGTCGTCACGGACCTTCGCCGCGTCCAGGGTGGCGTTCACGGGGATGCGGACTACGGGCTGGTTCTTGCCGGTCATGGCGAGCTTCTGGCCCTCGGGGGAGATCAGGAAGGCGGCGAGCGCCTGCTCCTGCTTCGCTTTCCCCGTCCTGGCGCCGAAGTAGACGTTCTCGCCGTCGGCCAGCACATCGGCGCCCGCCGGGCCCGCGGGCGCCGGGACGACCTCGTACTTGTCCTTGCCGGGCGTGGTGTCGAAGGTGACGATGTTGTACGGGCCGGTCATGTACATCCCGGCGTTGCCGTCCTGGAAGTTGGTCGCCGTCGAGGTGACGGCGGTCAGGGCGCCCGGCTGGGTGACACCGTTATCACCGCAGAAGAGGCTGTTCTTCATCCAGGTCACGGTGTGCACCGCGGCCGCCGAGTCCATGGCGGGCCGGTAGGTGCCCTTGCCGTCCGGCTCGATGATCTGCGCGCCGCCCTGCCACAGGAAGCTCGCGCCCCACCAGGCGGCGTAGCCGTTCTGGGCGCTACCTGGCACGACCATGCCGTAGGTGTCGGCCTTGCCGTCGCCGTCCGGGTCCTCGGTGGCGAAGGCCTTGGCGACGGAGAGCATCTCCTGCCAGGTCGTCGGTGCCTTCAGACCGAGTTTGCGCAGCCAGTCCTTGCGGATCATCAGGGTCTGGGCCTGACGGGAGTACGGGATGCCGTAGTGCCTGCCGTCGATGCCCACCGTGGAGGACCAGGTCTTGTCGGTGATCTGGTCGTGGCCCGCGATCGAGGCGGGGTCGATCGGCTTGAGGAGGCCCTGGCCCTGGTAGCTGCCCATCAGCGCGGTGTCGTTGATCATGACGTCCGGGAGGTCCTTGGTGGACGCCCGGCTCTGCAGCTGCTGGTCGAAGTTGACGACCGGCTGGTAGTCGATCTTGATGCCGGTCTTCTTGGTGAAGGCGGCGAAGACCCGCTCGTAGGTGGCGGCGGAGTCCGGATTGCTCCGGGTCCACACCTCCAGTGTGTTCGGGTCGTCGCTGCCCGCACCGCCGGAACCGGAGCCGCACGCGGCCGTTGCGAACGCGAGCGCCGCGGCGACGAGCAGGGCGGCCGGGCGGCGACTTCGTCGGCGATCCCGCATGGGCACCCTCCGTGGTTCGCTGGAGTTCACGTACGTGAACTCTCTTCATGCATCTAAATGATCGGCCAAGTTACGAATCGTTTCAGTCGCATGTCAAGACATGGCGGCGAGATTTCACCGGCCCTATAGGGGTAGGGCCCGATGGGGCGAGTTCGCGTCACCCCCGGAAAACCAGCCACGGCACGTTGTGTGCAACTCGCGGAGGTCGCACGCGCGTGCGACCAGTCGAACGGGGCGGGTAAGGGGTTTCCGGTGAGGGGTGGGGCCCCGTCCGGCGCTCTGTCGCGGCACCTCTGTGTGGGAACTGTGAATCAGCTGGCCGGGGCGCGCCGGTGAGTTGTGCGGATGCCGGGAAGCGGTCTTCACCAAACCGCCTCCCCGGCTGGCCTGAAGCCGCCTTGCTCGGTCAACTTCGAACACACCAAGGTGGGTTGAGCACTTGAGCATCAGGAGTCACAAGCGCGCTGCTTGAGCCGTGCGGTCGATCGCCCACGGTGATGACGGGGGAAACTGGTGCGGTGCACGTGACGACGTCGCCCTTGTGGGTGGCGTTTTCGTGCCCCGGTCGGGAATGCCTCCCTCTGCCATCTCTTGGTGCCTTTGTCCGGTACCCGAGACAGGGAGTAGGAGGGGGAATGCCGATGAGCGCTCTCAGCGCCGCCAAGCCGACGTATCCCGGCGTCTACGTCGAAGAACTTCCCAGCAGCACCCGCACGATCTCGACCTTGACCACGTCCGTGACGGCCTTTGTGGGCCACACCCGACGGGGTCCGCTCAACGAGCCGGTACGCGTCACCAGCTTCACGGAGTTCGAGCGCCGCTTCGGCGGTCTGAGCGCGCAGAGCGCCGTCGGCTACGCGGTCCACCAGTTCTTCGGCAACGGCGGCACCGTGGCGGTGATCGTCCGTGTCGCCAAGGCCGGCAGCGGCAAGGCCGCCTGCGTCACCCTCAAGTCCACCGAGGGCCACAGCGAGGGCCCGGTCCTCGAAGTGCACGCCAAGGAGCCCGGCGTCTGGGGCAACGGCCTGCGGGTCGCCGTCGACCACGACACCCCGTGCCCCGACGAGACGTTCAACCTGCGCGTCTACGACGCCAAGGGCGACGCCCGCGAGAGCTTCACGGGCCTGTCCATGGACCCGGCGAACGGCCGCTACGCGCAGACCGTGATCAACGCCGGCTCCAAGCTGATCCGCGTCGAGGTCGTCGGCGAGGGCCGCCCCGACCCGTCCGGCACCGTCTCCAAGCCCTTCGGCGACGAACTGCCGAACCTGGAAGTCGACCTGACCGTCAAGATCGGCGAGGTCGAGCGCGAGTTCAAGCTCTACGACCCCGACTGCGACGGCGAAGCCCCGTGCAGCGTCGCCGAGTTGGCGCTGCTGCTGGAGCGCAAGCTGCGCGCCCTGCCCGACGCGCCCGGCAAGCACGCCTTCGCGGGCGCCGAGGTCACCGCCTTCGGCCGCCGTATCCAGGTCGTCGCCGGCTCCACCGACCCCGAGGACGTCGTCCGCTTCCTCGGCGAGTGCGCCAACGACCTGGGCCTGGAGGCCTCCGTCAACCCGCCCGTCTTCCCGCTGGAGGGCGGCGAGGACGGTGCGGCGCCCGGCCCGCGCGACCTCATCGGCAGCGAGGGCGACAAGACCGGCATTCAGGCGCTGCGCGGCGTCGCCGACGTCAACCTGCTGGCGCTGCCCGAGCTCGCGGCGTACGAGAAGACCGAGGACGCGCTCACCGTCATCTCGGCCGCCCAGCGGCTGTGCGCCGAGCGGCGGATCTTCCTGCTGGTCGACGCGCCGAGCACCTGGGTCAGCGTCGACACCGCACGCGCCGGGCTCGCCGCCTTCGACGCGGTGCGCGGCAACCACGCGGGCCTGTACTTCCCGCACCTGCAGCTCACCGACCCGCTCACGGGCCGGCTGCGCTCCTTCCCGCCGTCGGGCGCGGTCGCCGGCGTCATCGCCCGCACCGACTCCGAGCGCGGCGTGTGGAAGGCGCCGGCCGGAACCGAGGCACGGCTCGCGGGCGTGCACTCGCTCACGGTCAACCTCACCGACCGCGAGACCGGTCTGCTCAACCCGCTCGGCGTCAACTGCCTGCGGACCTTCCCGGTGACCGGCCCCGTGGTCTGGGGCGCGCGCACGCTGGAGGGCTCGGACGCGCTCGACAGCGAGTGGAAGTACGTGCCGGTGCGCCGGCTTGCCCTGCACGTCGAGGAGAGCCTCCAGCGCGGTCTGCAGTGGGTCGTCTTCGAGCCCAACGACGAGAACCTGTGGCAGCAGATCCGGCTCGCCGCCTCCTCGTACCTGCACACGCTCTTCCGCCAGGGCGCCTTCAAGGGCGGCACCCCGCGCGAGGCGTACTTCGTCAAGTGCGACAGCGACACGACGACCGCCGAGGACATCGAGAACGGCATCGTCAACGTCCTCGTCGGCATCGCACCGGTCCGGCCGGCGGAGTTCGTGATCGTCAAAATCCAGCAGACGTCCGGGCAGTTCGCGCTCTAGGCGCGTGGAATCGTGGAGAACTGAAGGAATCCGATGGCTGAGTTCACGGTCAACGCGCATCGCTTCGACCCGTACAAGAACTTCAAGTTCCTCGTCCTGTGGGACGGTCGTACGGTCGCCGGCATCAGCAAGATCAGTCCCCTGAAGCGGACGACGGAAGTCGTCAAACACCGGCACGGAGGCGACCCGTCGTCTCCCCGCAAGTCGCCGGGCCGCTCCGAGTTCGAGGGCATCACCCTGGAGCGCGGGGTCACCCACGACCCCGAGTTCGACCGCTGGGCCAACAAGGTCTGGCAGGTCGGCGCGGGCCTCGGCTCCGAGGTGTCCCTCGCCGACTTCCGCAAGGACATCGTCATCCAGGTCCTCAACGAGGCCGGCCAGGTCGCCGTCTCGCACAAGCTGTACCGGACCTGGCCGAGCGAGTACCAGGTCCTCGGCGAACTGGACGCCAACGCCAACGCGGTGGCCATCCAGTCGCTGAAGCTCGAGTGCGAGGGCTGGGAGCGGGACTACGAGGTGCCCGAGCCGGAGGAGCCGTCGTTCCTCAACCCAGCCTGACCTAGGGCCAGTTGAGGAAGCGGGGGGAGAACATGGCGATCACCGGGGCGGCCGAACTGCTGGCCACCTGGGAGGCGGGCCTCGCCGAGGCACCGAACGGGCGCGCCCTGCTGCTGCACCGCACGGCCCGCCCGGACGCCGACGCCGCGCGCCTGCCGGTGCTGCCGGTGGGGGAGCGCGAGGCCGACCTGTTCGCGCTGCGCCGGGCCCTGTTCGGGGAGCGGATGCAGGTGCGGCTGGCGTGCTCGGCGTGCGGGGAGGACATGGAGTTCGACCTGGACGCCGGGGAGTTCGCCCGGTCGTTGGGCGAGCCCGGCACACCGGGTGACTCTGTGGTGCGCGTCGAACAGGACGGCTGGGACGTGCGGTTCCGGCTGCCCGGTGTCGCCGACCTGACGGCGGCGGCCCGGGCGGCCGACCCGCGCACGGCCCTGCTCGCCCGGTGCCTGGTCTCGGCGGTGCGCGACGGGACGGCCGTGGGCGCCGGTGACCTGCCGGTCCCGGTCCAGCGCCGGATCGCCGAGGCCGTCGAGGCCGCCGACCCGGGTGCCGACGTGACGCTCAACATCGCCTGCGCCGAGTGCGGTGAGGCCACCCGGGCCGAGCTCGACATCGCCTCCTACCTGTGGACCGAACTGGACGCGTGGGCACGCGACCTGCTGCTCGACGTCCATCTGCTCGCCACCTCCTACGGCTGGAGCGAGCCGGAGATCCTGGCGCTCAGCCCGCTGCGGCGCCGCTACTACCTGGAGCTGTGTGCGGATGTCTGACGCCGAAGGGGCGCCGGTTCCCGACTTCCTCGACCGGCTGATCGCCCGGCACGCTCCGGCCGCTGTCGCCGGTCCGCGTGCGGGTGTGGTGCGGGTACGGCCCCGGCTGCCGGGCCCGTTCGAGCGGGTGGAGGCGGTCCGCGGTACCGCGCCGGAGCCGGACGACGGTTCCGACCTGCTGTGGCCCTCCGCCACAGCGTCCGCCGTACGTCCGGGGGAGGCACCGCGTCCGGCGGCGGCCACGCCCCGGACGCACACGGAACGGGAGCGGACCGTCGTACACACCGAACGCGCCCCCACGGACCCGGCACCGCGGCCCGTCCCGAGGGCACTGCCCGAGGCGCCGCTGCTGCGTCCCGTCGCGCCCGTCGCCGCGGAGCAGCGGCCGACGCCCGACGCCGCGCACCGGGCGGCGGGCCGTGGGCGCACGGAGCGGGGCGCACCCCGGAGCACGGCGTCCGTGCCCGTCCCCCCGGGCACGGACGCCGTTTCCCCCGCTGCCGTGTCCGCGGCGCTGCGGCCCAGCGCCGCGGACACCGCGGCGGCACGCGACGCCGTACGACAGGCCGCCGCCCGGCGGCCGGGGAAGACGCCCGAGCAGGTGGTGCAGGTGCAGATCGGGCGGCTGGAGGTGACGGCGGGCCCGTCGCCGTCCGGCGGCAGCCGGCAGCAGCCGCCCGCGACGGGGCGTACGGGGGCGACCGTGAGCCTGGCGGATTACCTGGCGCGAGGGCGGGAGTGACATGACAGACCGAGGAACCGAGGAACCGACGCCATGAGCAACGCACTCGCCATCGCCCATGTCACCCAGGCCCTCTCCGTGCTGATCGCATCCAATCTGCTGCCGGAGTTCGACGAGGCCGTCAAGATGGAGCTGGGCAAACCGCCGACGGAACCGCCGTCCGAGCCCACCATCTCCGTCTTCTGCTACCAGGTCACGCCCAACGTCTCACAGCGGGGCAACGACCTGCCGACCCGCGCCACCGACGGGACCCTGCGCAAGCGGCCCGCCGCGGCACTGGACCTGCACTACCTGATCAGCGCGTACGGCGAGGAGTCGGAGCTGGTCGGGCAACGGCTGATCGGCTCCGTGGTGCGCACCCTGCACGAGATCCCGATCCTGCCGAAGGACGTCATCGAACAGGCCGGTGAGAAGCCGTACCTGGCGGGCAGCGACCTCGCCGAGGCGGCGCAGCGCGTGCGGTTGACGCCGACGGTGATGGACATCGACGAGACGTCGAAGCTGTGGGGGATGCTCCACCAGACGCCGTACGCCCTCTCGGTGGTCTACCAGGCGGCCCTCGTCTTCATCGAGGGCCGCGAGACGCCGGTGCCGGCGAAGCCGGTGGAGCGGTACACGGCGCGGGTGCTGCCCTTCGGGGCGCCCGGCGCGCCGGTGCCGCCCGGCAGCGGGGCGCAGGCGTCGCCGGAGGGTGGGAGCGGTGCGCCGGCTCCCGAGCCCGTTCCCGCGCAGAGCGGGACTTCGGGAGAGGGACCGGCCGGGAAGGCACCTGAGACGGCGCCCGCCAAGTCGGTCGCGAAGGCACCCGCCAAGTCGGTTGCGAAGGCTTCGGCCAAGGCGCCCGCGAGATCCGTGGCCAAGGCGCCTGCGAAGGATGCGGCCAAGGCACCCGCCCGTGTCCGGAAGGAAGCGCAGCCCGGCAAGGCGGCGCAGGCGGCCAAGCCCGCACGTGGCGCGGCCAAGAGCGCGGGTGCCGCGCCTTCTTCGGACTCCTCGCCAAAGTCGTCACCGGGCTCCTCCTCGGCGGGTGGCCCCGAGGGCGCGGAGAGCTGAGGCGGTATGGGGACGACGGGGGCAGGTGAGGACATGGGGACGCATCGGACGGGTGCCGCGAACGCACCGGGCGGCAGCCCGACGCTGACCGCGGAGATCCGGCGGGTCCTGGCCCGTGTCGACGCCCACGCCGCGCGCGCGGCCGAACCGGGCATGGCCGAGACGGGCACGGCAGCGGAGCCCGATGACGGTTCCACCGGTCGTGACGCCGCCGTCGACCACGTACCGGACCCGACGGCCCCCGCGACCGCCCCCCTCGACGCGCTCGTCACCTGCTTCGGCCTCACGGCCTTCGAACGGGACCTCGTACTCCTCACCGCCGCCTACGAGCTGGACCCCACGACCGCCGCCCGCTGCGCCGCCGCGAGCGGTGACCCGGAGCGGGCGTACCCCACCTTCTCGCTGGCCCTGGCCGCGCTCGGCGAACCGCACTGGAGCGCTCTGACCCCCGTGGCACCGCTGCGGCGCTGGCGCATAGTGGAGCTGGACGACGAGTCGCGCCTGACGCTGTCCCGGCTGCGGCTCGACGAACGCATTCTGCACTTCCTGCTCGGCTCGCCCTACCTGGACGCCCGGCTGCACGGCCAGCTGCGCCGCACCCCGGTGCCGGACGAGCTACCGCCGTCGTACGACCTGGCCGCGAGCCGGGTAGCCGCCGGCTGGACCACCGTCGCACGCCCGGACGCGCCGCTGCTCGTCGAGGTGGTCGGCGGCGATCTGCCGAGCCGGGCCGAGATCGCCGCCGCGGCGGCCGCGCGGTCCGGGCTCGGGCTGTACGCGATGAGCGCCGAGGACATCCCCACGGACGCGGCGGAGCGCGACCGGCTCGCCCGGCTGTGGCAGCGCGAGGCGATCCTGCTGCCCGCCGCGCTGCTCGTCGAGGTCGGCGAGCTCGACCGCGACCAGCACGCGGCCACCGACGCGTTCCTGACCGGGGCCGCCGTTCCCATTGTCGTGTCGAGCGGCGATCCGCGGCAGTCGGACCGGCCGCACGGCGATCGGGTGGCCGTGCCGCGCCTGGACGACGAGGAGCAACTCGGGCTGTGGGTGGGCGCTTTCCGGGACTTCGCCGACATCGGGGAGGGCGAACTGCGGTCGCTGGTCGCACAGTTCCAGCTGCCACCGCACGTCGTACGCTCCGCCGCTGCCGCCGTACGCCGTGATCTGCCCGGTGAGGACGAGCTGGACGCCGCCGGGCTCGCCTGGCGGGCGGGGCTGAACCAGGCCCGGATCGGGATGGATGAACTGGGCCGCCGTATCGAGCCCGAGGCGGGCTGGGCCGATCTCGTCCTGCACGACCGGCAGACGAGCGTGCTGCGGGAGATCGTCGCGCATGTGCGGCAGCGGCCCACCGTCCACCAGGAGTGGGGTTTCGCTGCGACGCTGCGTCGCGGCCTTGGCGTCACCGCCCTGTTCGCGGGCGGCTCCGGCACGGGCAAGACCCTGGCCGCCGAGGTCATGGCCAAGGAACTGGGCCTGGATCTGTTCATCATCGACTTGTCGCAGGTGGTCAGCAAGTACATCGGCGAGACGGAGAAGAATCTCCGCAAGGTCTTCGACGCCGCCGAACGCGGCGGCGCGCTCCTGCTCTTCGACGAGGCCGACGCGCTCTTCGGCAAGCGCAGCGAAGTGAAGGACAGCCACGACCGGTACGCCAACCTCGAGGTCAGCTACCTGCTGATGCGGATGGAGGCCTACCGGGGACTCGCCATCCTCACCACCAACATGAAGAAGGCCCTGGACACGGCTTTTATGCGCCGCATCCGCTTCGTCGTCGACTTCCCGTTCCCGGCGGAGCACGAGCGGGCGGAGATCTGGCGCCGGGTGCTGCCGTCGCAGACCCCGACGAAGGGCATCGATCCGGAACTCCTCGCCCAACTCACCGTCGCGGGCGGCTCGATCCGCAACATCGCCCTGTCCGGCGCGTTCCTCGCCGCCGAGGAGGGCGACCGGCTGCAGATGCGCCACATGCTCGCTGCGGCCCGCACCGAATACTCCAAGCTGGAACGCTCCTTGACGCCGACGGAGGTCCGCGGATGGGTGTGAACAGGCCGTATCGGGAGAGCGCGGCCGGTCGTCCCGAGCCGCGCGAGATCCGCGTCGACATCGGCGAGCTGGTCCTGGACGGCTTCGGCCCGTCCGTGGACCCGCGGCGCGTATCGGCGTCGTTCGAGCGGGAGTTGACCCGTCTCGTACGGGAACACGGGGTGCCGCTGGCCGCGGACGGCGCCGTGTCGATGGACGGGATGTCGGGACTTCCCCCGATGCCCGCCGGGTTGTCCGCGCGCCGCATCGGCCAGGAGCTGGCCCGCGCGGTGCACGCGGGACTTTCGGGCCGTGGGGAGGTGACGCGATGACGAACTCCGCAGCTCAGGACTCCCAGGCAGCCGAGCAGGCCGCCGCCGAACGCCGCCGCAAACGCAAGGAGCGCGCGGCGAAGAACCGCGCCCCCGAGCCGAAGAACATCGTCAGCGGGGCCGGACAGCCGCTGGACGCCGGTGTGCGCCGGGAGCTGGAGGAGCAGCTCGGCCACGACCTGGGCTCCGTACGCCTGCACACCGACCGCGACGCGAGCGCTCTCACCGGCATGCTCGGTGCGGACGCGGTGGCGGTGGGCCGGGACATCTTCTTCGGCGAGGGCCAGTACCAGCCGGGCACGGAGCAGGGCCGCGCCCTGCTCGCGCATGAGCTGCTGCACACGATCCAACACCCCTTCGCCAGCGGCACGTTGGCGGCGGGCCGTGACCTGGGTCAGGTCAGCGCGCCGCACGAGGCGGCCGAGCGCGCCGCCGAGGACACCGCCCAGGCCGTCGCGCGCGGCGAGCAGGCACCCGAGATCGCCCCGGAGGCCAGCACTCCGGCGTGGATGCGCTACACCACCGTCCACGCCGACCGTAATCGGCTCGAACACCTCGACCCCGCCACGCTGGTCGACCGCCTCGCCAACACGGTCATCCGGTCCCTCCGCACCGACCCGACGGACAGCGCGCAGCGCGTCCGCGCCTCCCTGGCCCCGCTCTCGGAGGAGCTTCAGGAGCGGGTACTGGATCGCCTGGAGCACCGGCTGCTCACCTCCGAGCACGACTTCGTGGTGGACCTGGTCACGGAGATCGACGAGGACGGCCAGGCGGAGAGCGAGGCCACCGCCCGGCAGCGCGGCCTCCTCGCTCCGGAGGTCGAGGAGGACACCGCCGAGGACGTACAGGCGGAGCGGGAGAGGGAGCAGGAGGCCGCCCAGGAGGAGCAGCAGCGCACCGAGCGGACGGGGCCCGCTCCCGGCCCGGAGAAGCAGTCCGTGGACGGGGCCGGGTCCGGGGACACGGCTCCCGCCGCGGGCAGTACGCCGGAGAACGCGGGCGGCACGATTCCGCAGGGTGGCACTCCGGGCGCGGACGCCGGGAAGGCGGAGGACGAGAAGGAGTCCGACCCGCGGACGGGTGGGGACGCGTCCAGCCCCAAGGGGGACGGGCAGCAGCCCACTTCGCCGGCCGCGCAGTCGGAGCAGAAGCCGGGGCAGCAGCAGGGGTCCCAGGATGCCGCGGTCGGCGGGAACGCCGGAGCGCAGGCGGCCGGGAAGCAGGACGCGAAGTCCGGCGCGGAGAAGAGCGGACAGCAGGGGCAGCAGCAGGACAAGGGGGACAAGGGGGACAAGGGGAAGCAGGGCGGCGGGAAGGACGGCGATCGGGCCGGGGCGAAGCAGGCCGAGGAGAAGGCGAAGAAGGAAGCCGGCCAGGAGGAGGCGGCCGGCCCGCGCGCCGACGCCGAGGACGGGGCCGCCAAGGCCCGCGAGAGCGCCGCCGCGGCCGAGGCGGCCAAGAAGGACGAGCCCGGTCGCGACGAGGGCAGTCCCAAGGTCGCGGGCAAGGACGAGGGTTTCCTCGGCCGCGCCAGCACGCTGGACGGGGCCCGCGCCCAGGACCAGGAGGGCGAGGAGGAGCGGGAGGAGTCCGCCGTCCAGGGCGGCGACTCCGAGGTGGAGGTCGGCGGCGGGGAGCCGAGCGCCTGGGACATCAAACTCAGGCCGGAGGACTTCCTTCCCGAGCAGGACCTCGACGTGTCGAACGTGCCGACCTCCGACCAGATCGACGAGTCCGCCGGGAGCTCCGCCACGCCCACCCCCTCCTTCTCTGCCCCGCCGCCGACCAGGGCCGAAAAGGTGCAGGCACAGCGTCAGCAGGAGGACGAGGAGGACGCCGAGCGCGAGGCGGCGGCGGAGAAGGACGACCCGGGCACCGACGACTCCCCGCCCGTGCCGGGCGCAGAGGAGGAGGCGGCGGAGCAGTCGCGTCGTACGGAGAGCGAGCTCGACCCCGAGGAGAAGAACGAGCCGAAGCCCGCCCCGGGCGTCGCCTCCAGGGACCCCAAACAGGGCGACAACCCCAAGGCGGGCCCGGCCGCGGCCGAGGCCAACGTTCAGGAGGCCAAGGACCGTTCGAAGGAGACGGGCGGCGATACGGCCGAGAAGGCTGCCAAGGAGGAGAAGGGCACGCCCGCCGCGGGCGGCCCCGGCGACAAGTCCTCGGGCGGCGGCGAGAAGGGCTCCGCGCAGGCCCGCTCCGACACCTCGGCCGCCGCGTCCCCGGCGGACACCGCCAAGCAGGGTGCCGAGGGCGAGAAGGCGGCTTCCGACGAGGGCGCCAAGGGAGCGGCGAAGGCCGAGGAGTCCGCTGGACCGCAGGAGTCGAAGGGGCCCAAGGACGAGGGCGGGAGCGGCACTTCGGAGGGGTCCGCGTCCGGTGGCGGGACGACCGACTCGGGCAGCTCGGCCGATACCGGCTCGACACCGTCGTCCGGCTCGACGTCCAGCCAGCCTTCGAGCGGCGACAACTCCACCTCAGACACGGGCAGTTCAGGCTCAGGCACGGAGTCCCGCTCCTCATCCCGTACGGAGAAGCCGAGCCCGAGGGCCCAGGAGCCGCGTACGGAGAAGCCGAAGGAGCAGGCTCGGCAGCCGGAGAGCAGGGCGGAGACCAAGGCCGAGTCCGGGGGCGGCGACGACTCCGGCACCCGGGCGGCTCCTGCGCCGGCGCGCGGTGGGGGCGGCGGTGGCGGTGCCGCTTCGAAGGGTGGCTCCACCAGTGGGGGCAAGGCCTCCGCGGCCAAGGGGAAGAAGGCGTCCAAGGCGGCGCCGGACCTCTCCGGCGGCTCCCCTGAGGAGGGCCTTGCCACCGCGTCGAACCTCAAGCCGCACCAGGCCGTCGAGGCGATGGACAGCGTCGGCGGAGCCGTGGACAAGGACGTCGGCAAGGAACACAAGCAGCTGGCGTCCAAGCCGCCCGCCATGGACCGTCCCACCGGCGCGCCGAAAACCCTGCACGGCAAGCCGGACGCCGAGGAAGCCGCGCAGTACAACGAGGACAAGGCCGAGCGCGCAGAGGACGCCAAGGACGAGAAGGCCGAGGTCAAGGGCGAGAAGAAGCCGGAAGGCAAGATCGACGCCGAGGAGATGGAGGAGCCGGACTTCTTCGACCAGATCGGGATGATGGCCGGCTACGCCATCGGTGGGATCGGCGACTGGCTCGGCTTCGATGTGACGGCGGAGGACCTGGCCGCCCAGTTCGCCGGCATGCCCACCAAGGACGAGGCCATGAAGGAGGCGCAGAACGGCACCGCGCCGGGCGTCGACATGCAGGGCCAGGCCGACGACAAGGCCACGGAGCAGGGCGGCAACACCGACGACAAGAGCCAGGAGGCCGCCGAGACCGGCGCCGACGACGCCGGTCGCAAGATGGGCGAGGACCAGGTCTATCCGGACGCGCCGAAGGAACGGCTCGAAGGGAAGGTGCCGGCCGAGCAGGGCGGCAAGTCGCGCGTCGGCGGAGGCGGTGCGAGCACCGGTGCCGTGCCCCCCGAGGCGGCCTCGGAAGTGGCCGAGCACGAGCGCAAGCCGCAGTTCAAGAAGGCGCTCAGTGACGGCCGCCAGGACATGGGCAAGGGCCGGGAGAAGAAGACCCAGGACACCCGTACGTCCCAGGAGAAGCACAAGCGGCAGGTCGACAAGGAAGTCCAGTCCAACACCAAGGAGCAGACGGGCAAGCGCGAGGGCGTCCTGACGGACGTGGACAAGCAGCGCTCCGACTGGACCAAGGAGCAGGACGACGAGCTGAAGAAGCTCGGCACGAAGAAGTCCGACCGCGAGAAGAAGATCCGCGACGACGTCAAGAAGGAAGAGGAGGACACCGACAAGGACGTCGACAAGGAGAAGGAGACCAGCGACAAGGACGTCAAGGACAAGGGCACCAAGGCCGAGGAGGACGCGGAGAAGAAGAAGGACGAGAAGGTCGACGACTCCAAGGGCTGGCTGTCGAAGACGCTCGACTGGATCAAAGAGAAGTTCATCGAGCTGCGGGACAAGGTCGTCCAGATCATCAAGGACGCCCGTAACGCGATCATCGAGGCGCTGAAGAGCTTCAAGGAGACGGTCGAGGGCTGGATCAACGCGGCCCGCGAGGGCATCGTCGAGATGATCAAGAAGTTCATCGAGGACCTGATCGAGTTCGTCACGTCCTTGGTGGAAGCGGTCATCGAAATCGCCCGCCGTATCCGCAAGTTCATCACGGACCTGATCAACGCGGCGCTCGCGTTCGTCACTCAGCTCGCCAACGCGCTGAAGCAGATCATGAAGGATCTGCTGGAGTCCATCGCGAAGCTTCTCAGCGACATCCTGAACGTCCTGAAGAAGATGCTCCTCGACGTCCTGAAGGCCTGCAAGGACGCCCTCAAGGCGGTCCTCGACTTCGCGACGAAGTTCATCGCCGCCTTCGGCGAGTTCATGATGATCCTGGTCGACATCCTCTCGGACCCCGGCGGCTGGCTGAGCGGCGCGAAGAACTCCGCGTACGACGGCGCGAAGAACCACCTCTTCAACGAGGTCAAGAGCGCCGTCAAGCAGTGGTTCAACGACAAGGTCAAGGAGATCACCGGCCTGACCGAAGCCGTCTGGAACAAGCTCATGAAGGGCGGCTGGACCCTAGAGAAGATCGCCAAGGAGGTGTGGGACGCGATCGTCCCCCAACTCCCGTTCATCATCGGCGAGATCGTCATCACGAAGGTGCTCGCGAAGCTGATCCCCGGCGCCGGCTGGGGCGCGGCCATCCTGGAGGCCATCCAGGCCGCGATCGGCTCGCTGGGCGAGATCCTCAAGGCCATCGGCGCGGTCATCACCTGGCTGAAGTCGGTACGGCAGGGCGGCGCGGGCGTCCTCTTCGCCAAGGCGATCGCGGCGGGCATCGTGGTCCTGCTGGAGATGGCCTACGAGTTGATCCTCAGCGGGATCGGCAAGTACGTGTCGAAGGTGGGCACGCGGCTGAAGGGCGTGGCCGCGAAGATCGGCAAGGACAAGGGCGGTTCGGGCGGGGACAAGGGGAAGGACGGCGGGGGCGACCCGCCGGCTTCCAACAAGGACAAGTCCTCGTCGACTCCCGAAAAGACGCAGACGCCCCCGGCCAAGGTCACGCCCCCGACGAAGCCCAAGGACACGGGCGGCCCCGGAAAGCCGAAGGACCAGGGCGCGCCTGCCAAGCCGAAGGACAAGGACGCACCGGGCAAGCCCCAGGACAAGAAGCCGGCGACGACGAAGCCCGGAAAGCCGAAGGACAAGGACACCGACGCCCCGTCCCCCAAGCCGACGAACCCCAAGGCCCCCACGAACAGGCCCGGCAAGGACAACGGCAAGCCCGACGACAAGAAGAACAACACCCCGAGCGACACGTCCACGAAGCCGACGCCCCCGACGTCCAAGGACAAGAACGGCAATCCGAAGGACAAGGACCAGCAGCCGGACAAGGACAAGCAGGACACCAAGCCGACGCAGGACCCGAAGCCCAAGGACGACAAGGGCGACCCGGGCAAGCCCAAGGACAAGGACGCGCCGGGCAAGCCCAAGGAAAATGACCCTCCGGGCAAACCGAAGGACCAGGAATCCAACAAGCCGAAGGACAAGGACAAGGACACGGACAAGGACGGCAAGCCGAAGAACGAAAAGGACAAGCAAAAAGGAAACGACGAAAATAAGCCGAAGACTGATCCGAAGCAAGAAAAGAGGGACAAGCGGAAGGAAGAGGAGGATAAGGACAAGGAAGATCGCTTGAGGAAGATTCTCGCGAAGATCCGGCCACGCGATCAAAAACTCCTGGACAAGGGGTTGGCGGAGTCGAATCACATATCGGCCCTCGCGGAGTTCAAGGACTATTACCGCTTGACCGGGCTTTACAAGACGGGGGACGAAAGTTTCGGAGTGCGAGGGACGCTCAACCCTGCGGCGATGAGCGGCATTCACGGGGTGAACACGCCGGCGAATCAGGACCGCACTCGCCCCGAACAATTTCCCTCGCCGGATATATCCCCCGGTCGGGTCGACGACAAGCTCACCCGCGTGGACTACGACAAGGTGCAGAACACCGGGTCGAATATTTCCAGTAAGTCCATGGAAGGAAAATTCCTCGACAGTACGATGAAGGCGAAGGGCCAGGTTCCGGACAAAAACAGGAAGCAGCCGCTGGGGTGGGAGTACATTGCCAACAACGGCCTCGGGAAGGGTGCGGAGTGGGTCAAGATGCACCTCCTGCCGGGTGGGAGTTCGAAGGGTCTTGGCGGGCACAACGGGGCGAATAACCTTGTGCCGGCGCGAGGCCACCGCACCAATGACTTGTTCCACCGGGAAATCGAGAAGTGGGCGCACGATTCCATCATCGGTAAGTCGGAGCAGGAGAGGGGAAGTGGGAAGAACGCCAAGCACAGGATGATCTGGTACAAAGCCGAGGCGGACTTCAACCACTCCGACTTCCCCGGATTCCCCGATCGAATCAGCGCCTCTTACGGCGGATACACCAAGAAACGGCCAGAGCTTACGGGAAAGTTGCCCGAGCACTGGGAACCCAAAACATCCCACACCTACGAGGCCACTGGAATTCCTCAGCCGGACCCGGACGAGAAACACAGCATTCACATCAACTCTGCGGGAGAGAAGATTCTCGGAGATCGGCTCAAAATATCGAATCGGAGTGCGCGACACATAGCCGGGACGTTCGAGAAGTCGGAGACGAAGGTCGAAAAGCCTACCTACACGAACCTCGGCTCGGTCAGAAAATACCTTCGGCAGCAGCAGCGGGTGAACAAGAAGCCCTCGGACAAAATAATCGACGAAATCATGCGGCAACTGGCGAAAAAGAAGCAAGAAATCGACTGGCGAGTATGACATGAAGGATCGCGAAAGGGCTGCCATGCAAGACGCCGACGACCTGGAAAGGCGATGCCTTCGAGCGGTGCGGGAACTGGGGGAGGAGGCGAACGTCCGGATCGAGTACGAGTACGTCTCCCCTTCGGCTGCAACGTCTGAAGAGGTGGACCTTGCCCTTCGCGAGCTCGACGCAAACGGGCGGCTGCACTTGGAATCCGCCCTTCACCACCAATTTTTCGTTCCTCGGGAAGTTCACGTCCTGTGGGAGAGCGAAGACCATCCGACACTTGGCGGGGAGTTTCAGCTTCACAGCACAGTGGATTCAGCAAGCCACCCGGAGTACGTGCCGAGGGATGTCAACCTGAAGCCTCGCCGTCAAAAGATCCTCTCCGAACTTCGCGCCATCGATTCTTTGTCGCAAAGCGGAATGGGTGCGGTGGCAGGCGTGCGGCTGGCTGCTGAACCACCCTTCGAGATGTGGTACTACAGCAAGACTGAGCGCATGTTTCAGAAACTGAATCTGAGCCCCAGCGGCTATCTGGAAACCGTGTTGGCAACCAAAGGCACTACAGGTTGGCAGTACCTGTTCGCTGACGTCGACTTCAAGGATTCCTGGCTGGAGGAAGTCGGCAGCAACCTCCAAACGATGCTGGAGACGTTTCCCACGCTCTTCCCCGAATATGACTACGAGCCGCTCCGTGCACGCTTGGAGGCCCGCCTGTGACCCGCTACGCCGACATCCCCAAACCCATCCGCTCCGGAATAGTCCTCGTCGACCCCGAAGTAGGCACCCCCCAACGCATCATCGTGCTCCAGTTCAACCCCGACACCCTGGAACGCAGCCTCTCGCCCCAGTCCGCAGGAGGCAGCGGCGATTCCGGTGGCGGAGGCAGCGGCAACGGGGACAGAAATGAGGCCCTCCGCCTCAAGGGCCCCGCCCAGGAAACCTGGAAGTTCACCGCCGAGATCGACGCCACCGACCAGTTCGAGATCGCCGCACCCGACGGCATCCACCCCCAACTGGCCGTGCTCGAAATGCTCGTGCAGCCGACGTCCTCCCAACTGCGCGAAGCCAGCCGGCAGTCGCAGAAGGGGACCATCGAGATCTCTCCGATCGAGATGCCGCTCACCCTCTTCACCTGGGGGAGCAAGCGGGTCATGCCCGTGCGGCTCACCGAATTGTCCATCAACGAGTCCGCGTTCGACGTGGATCTCAATCCGATCCGGGCTTCGCTCAGCATCGGACTCAAGGTGCTCACCGTGAGCGATCTGCCCATGGGGCACCCGGGCGCCGAGTTGTACTACGCGCATCTCGCGCAGAAGGAGCGCCTCGCCGCCGCCGCGCGCACCGCGGGGATCGGGTCGCTGGGGCTCGGCTCCAGTGGCATCGGGGTGGGAAGGGGCTGAGGAGCGAACGCCATGGCAGAGATCGAGCCGTACGAGAACGCGCTGGACGCGATACCGGGGGCCCATCCATACCCCCGGACGAGCCGGTACCACGATGCCGAGATCGGCGTGCACCGGCTGCCTGACGGGACCGAAGTCCGGTACACCAAGCGGCGGTTGCTCCCTCCGCTGGAGGAAACAGGCGACGCCACGCAGACCCACACCGTCCGCACCGGTGAGCGCCCCGACCTGCTCGGGCAGCGCTACTTCGGCGACCCCGGCCAGTGGTGGCAGATCGCCGACGCCAACCCGGTACTGGATCCGCGGGAGCTCACCGACGAACCCGGCCGCGAGGTCGACGTGCCGCTCGCCGGGCACTTCCCGCAGGGGCCGCAGGGAGTCCGGCGTGGCTGAACTGCCCGTGGGGCGCGGCCCCGTTCACATCACCCTGCACATGGGGCCGAAGCTCGCCAAGCCCGTGCCCGCGGAGGTCGCCGAGGCACTCCTCTCAGCCCAGATCACCGCCACCGCGGGCGAGCGCTCCGGCTTCCAGCTCGCCTTCGACCTCACCAAGAACGGGCTCATCAGCCGCACCCTCCTGCCCGAGGGATTCTTCGACCCGAAGACGCGGCTCATCGTGACCGTCACCGTCCGCGGCACCCCCGAGGTGCTCTTCGACGGGCTCGTGGTGCGCCAGGAAGTCGGGGCCAGCAACCAGCCGGGGCACTCCACGCTCACCGTCACCGGCGAGGACCTGAGCCTCCTCATGGACCTGGAGGAGCGGACCGACCGCTACCCCAATCTGCCGCCCTCCCAGCGCGTCCTGGCCATCCTGCGCCGCTACTCCGACTACGGCATCCGGCCCGACGTCTACACCGAGAAGGTGAGCCAGCCGCCGCACCAGGACCTCCGCGTCCACTACCAGACGAGCACCGATCTGCAGTACATCAACGAGCTCGCCCGCGCGAACGGCTACACCTTCTACCTGGAGCCGGGGCCGAACCCCGGTCAGTCCTCGGCCCGTTGGGGCCCCGAAGTGCGCCTCGGCATCCGCCAGCACGCGCTCAACGTCAACATGGACGCCAACTCCACCGTCGACCAGCTCACGTTCGCCTACGACGGGACGGCCCGCGAGGAGCCGCAGGCCCGCTGGCAGGACCCCGGCACCCGGCAGTCCACCCTCCTGCCCCAGCCGCCGATCAGTCCGCTGCGCCCGCCGCTCGGCAAGCGCCCCACCCCGGCCCTCAAGCGCAGGACCCTCTCCGGCACCGCCAAGCACCAGCGCGAACAGGCCGAGGCCGAACTCCTCGCGCGCGCGGCCGTGTCCGCCGACGTCGTCTCCGGTTCGGGCTCGCTCGACGTGAACCGGCACGGCTACATCCTGCAGCCGCGCCAGTTGGTGGGTGTGCGCGGCTCGGGACGGACGTACGACGGCGACTACTTCGTCAAGTCCGTCACGCACATCCTGCGGCAGGGGTCCTTCCAGCAGAACTTCACGCTGTCGCGAGAGGGGCTCGAAGCACGCAGCGCCTACGTCAGGCCCTGATCCACCCCGAACCGACCACCACGACCAGGAGCAGTTCACATGGCGGCACCCAGCAATCGCTACCTCGGCAAATTCCGCGGCCGAGTCGTGGACAACAACGATCCGCTGCACATCGGCCGGATCACCGTCGAGGTACCCGACGTCCTGGGTGACGAGCCGTCGACCTGGGCGCTGCCCTGTCTGCCGTTCACCGGACCGCAGGCGGGCCAGTTCGTGGTGCCGGCGCCCGGGGCCGGTGTGTGGGTCGAGTTCGAGCAGGGCGATCCCAGCTTTCCGGTGTGGACGGGGTGCTGGTACGGGGAACAGGGCGAACTGCCGCCCGATGCCCGCCGTCTCGTGCAGCCCGCCTCCCAGGCCAAGCCCGTCGTGGTGCAGACACCCGAGGCGCACAAGATCGTGATGAGTGACCCGCCAGGCCCCGATCAGGGGATTCTGCTGCAGGCCCAGGGCGGGGCGTACATCCGCATCACCAAGGAAACCATCGTGATCTCCAACGGCCTCGGCGCGGAGGTCATCCTGCGCGGAAACCAAGTGGACGTGAACGAGGGCCAGTTGACCATCGCGTCCAAGCGATAAGAACCGGGGGAAGGAAGAACGTGTCCGGGACATCCGGGAGTCTGCTCGACGCCAACGCCGTGATCGGCTGCCCGCACGGCGGCCGCGTCACCGCCGCCAGCTCACCGTCCGGCGGTGTACGCATCGCGGGTGCCGCCGTCGCCACGGCCGCCCACAGCTATGTCGTCACCGGCTGCCCGCACACCGTCAACGGCGTGCCCACGCCCTGTGTGACGGTCCGCTGGACCGCCGGCGGCACCGGCATCACCGTCGACGGCGCGGCCGTACTGCTCGACACCGCCGCGGCCGAGTGCTTCACCGCCGCCTTCGTGCCGCAGGGGCCGCCCGTCGTCCAGGCCGCGCAGCGAAAGGTCACCGTCCGATGAGCCGCCGAACCAGTCAACGCCCGCGCAGCGACGTCGCGTTCCCCTTCCGCGCCGACCGCCGGGGCCGTACCGCGCACGCCACCCACGGCGAGCACGTCCACGACCTCATCGAACAGCTGCTGTTCACCAGCCCCGGCGAGCGCGTGATGCGCCCCGACTTCGGCTGCGGGCTCCTCGACCTGGTCTTCGCGCCGACCAGCCCGGAACTCATCAGCACCCTCGAACTCTCCGTCCAGGCCTCGCTCCAGCGCTGGCTCGGCGATCTCATCGACGTGGAGGCCCTCGACGTGGTCAGCGAGGACAACGTCGTCCGTGTGTACCTGTCGTACGTCCTACGCGCCGACGGCGCCTCGCGCGACGACGTCTTCGAAGGGAGGGCCACGGCATGACCGGTACGACCGTCACCTCCCGCCGGGCCAAGGTCCGCGCCGCCCAGCTCAACGGAGTCGACTCCGTCGAGGTCGGCGACGACGGCCTGCTGCTCACCGTCACCTTCCTGGGCAAGGCCCCGCACGGCCTCGGCCCCGAGAACGTCCGCATCGACGGCGGCCGCCGTATCACCGGCATCACCGCCGTCGACGTCAGTGTGGAGCGCGAGGAGGACCCCGAGCTGGACGACCGGCTCTACGTCACCCTCGACAAGGCCGGCGACACCTCCCGCTACCGGCTCTCCCTCGTCGAGACGGACCCGTACGGACGGCCCGGGACGGAGCCGTATCGCGGCTTCGACCAGCGTTACCACAGCACGACCTTCGCCTTCCGGCCCGACTGCCCGACTCCCTTCGACTGCAAGGAAGACGAGGAGCCGAACCCGGACTTCCCGGCCGCGCCCGTCATCGACTACACGGCCCGCGACTACGACACCATCCGCAAGCTGCTCCTCGACCGGCTCGCGCTCACCACCCCCGACTGGGTCGAGCGCAACCCCGCCGATCTCGGCATGACCCTCGTCGAGCTGCTCGCGTACACCGGCGACCAGATCAGCTACCAGCAGGACGCCGTCGCCACCGAGGCCTACCTCGACACCGCGCGCCGTCGTGTCTCGGTGCGTCGGCACGTCCGGCTCATCGACTACGCGATGCACGACGGGTGTTCGGCCCGCGCGCACGTCGCCGTCGAGACCGCCGGTGACCACACGCTCGCGCCGGGCACCTTCCGCTTCGCCTCCGTCGACGTCCGTACCCTCGACCCGCACGACCGGCCCGAACCCGGCACGGTCGTCGACGAGGCCGACCTCGGCGACCTCGACGAGCGCGGCTCGGTGGAGGTCTTCGAACCGGTCGTCACCGCCGACCCGCTTCAGCTGCGCGTCGCGCACAACGCGATCCGCCTGTGGACGTGGGGCGGCGAGGTCTGCACCCTGCCGAAGGGCGGCACCTCCGCCACCCTGCGCGACGAGTGGGTCGACCCGGAGACCTGCCGGGAACGGCAACTCGACCTCAGGCCCGGCGACCTGCTGATCCTGGAGGAGGTCAAGGGCCCGCGCACCGGCACCCCCGGCGACGCCGACCCGAGCCATCGGCAGGTCGTACGCCTGACCTCCGTCACCCCCGCCGTGGACCGCATCGAGGACCAGCCGGTCCTGGAGGTCGCCTGGGCCGCCGCGGACGCGCTCCGCTTCCCGCTCTGCCTCACCACACGCGGCGGCCGCGACTGCCTGCCCGTCGAGGACGTGAGCCTCGCCCGCGGCAACGTCGTCCTCGTCGACCACGGCCGCACCCTGCACGGGCTGCCCGAGACGTTCACCGTCCCGCAGGTGCCAGCCGTCGTCGCCCCCTGCGACCCGCCCGCCTTCGGCTGCTACGACCGCGACGAGGGCAACGCGCCCGCCCGCCTCATCAACTCCCTGACCGACAAGGCGAATTCGGGTGAAGTCCTGACTCCCGACGACGTCCGCGAGCTGTTCCAGGAAGCCGGCGAGAGCGCGACCAACCGTGCCGGAATCGGCCTGGAACGCGCCGGCCAGCGCCACGAACGCGTCGTCCCCGGCACCGCCTACGCCCAGGCGGCCGCGCTGCGCACGCTCCTCGCCCAGTCCGTCTACCCGGGCATCCAACCCCGCTTCCGTCCCGTCCTGGGCCGCGCCCCCGTCGCGCAGGCGGTGCCCTTCCCCGACCTCGGCACCGTCGCCGCCGGGCAGGCCGAGCGGATCGCCGCGATTCCCGGGCGGGTCCGGCAGCGGCTCGTCGAGCTGTGGCGCAGTGCCCGCGACCGGGACGGCCTCTCCGACGCCGAGATCGCCGAACTGGCGGTGATCTACGGCCTGAAGATCCTGGAGCGCATCGAGCTCCGCCGCCATCCCGTCCGCGCCCTGCGCGAACTCCTCTACCGCAGCGACGAGTTGCTGGACGCCAAGCTTCGCCGGATCGAGGTCCTCACGGCGCGGGCCCGCGCGGGCACCGTGCTCGACGGCAACATCGCCTGGGAGATCGCCCACAGCTGGGGCCCGGCATACGCGGCAGGCCTGCATCCCGAGGAGCCGGTGCTGCGGGGCTCCGCCACCGCCGCGCTCGACCAGGACCCGCGCCGCGCGCTGCCCGCCGTACGTCTGCACACGGGCGAGGACGAGATCTGGGAACCGCGCCGCGACCTGCTCGACAGCGGCCCCCGCGACCGCCACTTCGTCGGCGAACTCGAGGACGACGGCCGCCTCGCCCTGCGCTTCGGCGACGGACGGCACGGCACGAAGCCGACGCCCGGATCCCGCCTCGCCCTGCACTACCGGCTCGGCGGCGGAACGGCCGGCAACGTCGGCGCGGAGGCCATCAACCACCTCGTCGTCCAGTCCGACTGCGAGCCACCGCCCGCCGCCGTGGTCCGCAACCCGCTGCCCGCCAACGGCGGCGTCGAGCCCGAACCCGTCGAGCAGGTACGCCAGTTGGCCCCGCTCGACCTGCGCCGCACCCGCCTGCGGGCGGTCACCGCCGACGACTACGCGGCCCTCGCCACCGCCCTGCCCGGCGTGCAGCGCGCGGCGGCGGAGCTGCGCTGGACCGGCAGCGTCCAGGAGGCGCACGTCGCGATCGACGCGAACGGCACCGGCGCCCCGTCGGCCGAGCTGCTGGCCTCGGTCGCCCAGGCCCTGGAGCCGTACCGGCGCATCGGCCACGACCTCGTCGTCGGCGCCGCGCGGCTCGTCCCGCTGGACATCGCGCTCACCGTGTGCGCGAAGCCGGGCCACCAGCACGGGCAGATCCTGGCCGAGCTGTACCGCGTGCTCGGCAGTGGTGTGCGGGGCTTCTTCCACCCGGACGCGCTGACCTTCGGTGAACCGGTGCGACTCAGCCGGCTCGTCGCCGTCGCGGCAGCCGTCCCCGGCGTGGAGAGCGTCCAAGTCACCCGACTGCAGAGGCTGTTCGAACCGGATCGAGGAGAGAGGGAGGACGGCGTGCTGCGGCTCGGCCCGCTGGAGATCGCCACCTGCGACAACGACCCGGACCGGCCGGAGAACGGCCGGCTGGCGATTTCCCTGGGAGGTGCCCGATGACCGAGTACCCGACGACCGAGGGCACGATCACCGACGAGTGCACCTGCGGCGGCGCCTGCCGCGGCGGCCACGACGAGCGCCTCGCCCCGGCCCCCGTGCACAACCCGCCCGGCCGCACGGCCCTCGACTACCGCGTCGGCGAGTACGGCTCCTTCCGGGCCGCCCTCCTCGACCGCCTCGCCTCACCGGCGTACCCGGCCCTGGCCGGCCTCACCGTCCGTACCCCGGACGACCCGGCGATCGGCCTCCTCGACGCCACCGCCGTCCTCGGCGACCTGCTCACCTTCCACTCCGAGCGCATCGCCGACGAGGCCTACATCCGTACGGCCAACGAGCACCGCTCGCTGGTTCTGCTCGGCCGCCTCGTCGGCCACCGGCCGCGCCCCGGCGTGGCCGCCGCCACGCATCTGGCGTACACGCTGGAACGCGACCCGCGCGCCGAGTCGCTGCCCGTGCTGATCCCGCGTGGCGCCCGCAGCCACAGCGTGCCCGCCTCCGCCGACGAGCAGTCCCTGACCTTCGAGACCAGCCGCGACCTGACGGCCCGCTGGGACTGGAACGAGCTGAAGGTACGCCGCCGGCGCCCCACCCTGGTCACGCCCGAGGACCTGGAGCGCCGCTCGGAGATCTTCGTGGCGGGCACGGCGAACTCGCTCCGGACCGGCGACCAGTTGCTCTTCGTCTTCGGTGAACAGGCGGGCGGCGAACGCAAGTTGCTGCCCGTCGCCGAGGCGCGCGTCGACCGGGACGACGAGATCACCGCGATCTCCCTGCCGAAGTCGGCCCCGCCGACCCTGAAGGAGCTCGTCGACGAGGTGCGGCGCTGGACCGCCGCCCCCACGGCCCCGGGCGAGCCCGGCGACGAGCCGCCCACATCCGAGGTCCCCAACCCGCGCCCGGTCAGCCGGCTGATCGAGGACTTCGAGGACCAGGTGCTGGCGCCTCTGCGGGACGACCTGGACGGCATCAAGACGCCCGAGCGGCTCGCGGCCCGTCTGGCGGAGCCCGTCGCACGGCTCGGCGAGGCGCAGGTGCTGGCCGGGCCGTACGAGGACGTGGCGGCATGGTTCGAGCAGCTGGAGGCGGTGCTCGCCGAACTCGCCGAGCGGGCAGTGGAGTTGGCGCCCGCCCAGCCCGACGAGGCTGAGCCGGCGGTGCGCACCGCGAGGGACACCGGGAGCGCCGACCCTCGCGCGGCCGCCCTGCAGACGCTCGGCGCCGTCCTGCCCGCCCTGCGTGCCGCGGCCCCCGCCCCGCGTGGCGGCACCGGTGCCCAGCGCCCGGGCAGCGACACCGCCCGCCTGCTCTCGGCCCTGAACCCCGCCCTCGGCAGCCTCTACCCGGCCTGGCGCACAGCGGCGGCCGCCGTCCCCGGCGCCCCGCAGCTCCTGCGCGAACTGCTCGCCATGCGGGTCACGGCCGCCCCCTTCGGCGCCACGGCTCCGCTCAAGCCGGTCCAGGACGACCGCGGTCGGGTCATCCGCACCGCGGACTGGCCGCTCACGGGCGCCGTTCTCGTCAGCATGCGCGTCGTGTACGACCCGGCGGGCCGCACGCAGGTCCGTGCCGAGTTCCAGTACGTCGAGGGCAGCAACTCCGACCAGCGGGCCGAGAACCTGCCCCTCACCCAGCCGGTCCGGTTCGACCTCGGTGCGGGCAAGGTCGACCTGTCCGAGGTGGCCGCGCAGGACCGCGAACTGCACTGGCTGGGCCGCCGTGCCGCCGACGCCCAGGAAGCGGGGATCAGGGCCAAGCTGCATTCGGGTCTGCCCGAGCAGACCCTGTTCGTGTCCGGGCCGGACGACGAGGGACTCGTCCATGTGATGGTCGGCACGGCCCCGCCGGTCGCCCTGCGCCCCGGCGACAACACGCCGCTCCATCTCGGTGAGTACGAGATCAGCCTCCGGTACACCGTGGGCAGCACCGAGCCCAACGTCGAGATCGTGATCGCCAGCAAGCCGGAGCCGGTCAACCGCAAAGTACTCCAGCTGGACACGGTCCACACCGGCATCACGGTCGGCAGCTGGGTCGCCGTCCAGCGCCCCGCCAAGGGCGCCGAGAACGGCATTCCCGGTGACAAGAAGCTCGCGTTCGTCACCACCCAGGTGGCAGCGGTGCGTACGGCGGTGTACACCAACTACGGCATCACCGGCCGCGGCACCGAACTCACCCTCACCGAGCCGTGGTTGGACGAGTTCGACGTCCTGCTCTCGCACATCCGCGACACCACCGTCCACGCAGCGGGCGAACCGCTGCGCCTCGCCGACGAACCGCTCGGCGAGGACGTCCACGGCAACGAGATCGAACTCGCAGAGCTGCACGACGGGTTGCGGCCGGGACGCACGCTCATCGTGAGCGGCGAGCGCAGCGACATCCCGGGGACGGCAGGGGTCCAGGCCACCGAGGTCGTCACGATCGCCGCCGCCGACGCGGCCCGCGATCCCCTGCTCCCCGGCGACCACGTCCACACCCGCCTGACCCTGACCGCCGACCTCGCCCACCGCTACCGCCGCGAGACGGTCAGGATCCTCGGCAACGTCGTCGAGGCCACCCATGGCGAGAGCCGCGAGGAGGCCATCGGCAGCGGTGACTCGGACCGCGTGAACCAGACGTTCGCGCTGTGGCAGTCCCCGCTCACCTGGCTCGCCGACGACAACCCCCTCGGCGCCACACCCGTGCTGGAGGTCCGGGTCGACGGCGTCCTGTGGCACGAGGTCGACAGCCTCGCCGGACGCGGCCCGGGCGAGCGGGTCTACATCACCGGCTCCACCGCCGACGGCCGTACGACGGTCACCTTCGGCGACGGCATCAACGGCGCCCGACTGCCGAGCGGCCACGAGAACATCCGCGCCCGCTACCGCTTCGGCACCGGCAAGGCCGCCAACGTCGCCGCCGACCGCATCACCCAGCCCCTCACCCGGCCGCTCGGCGTCACCCAGGTGACCAACCCGCGCCCGGCCAAGGGCGGCGCGGACGCGGACGGCCCCGGCCTGACCCGCCGTACGATCCCGCTCGCCGTCTCGGCGCTGGACCGCCTGGTCTCCGCGTCCGACTACGAGGACTTCGCCCGCTCCCGCGCCGGCATCGGCCGGGCCGCCGCACGCGAACTCTTCGACGGGCGGCGGCGCGTGCTGCACGTGACGGTCGCGGGCACGGACGACGTGCCGATCGACGGCGACTCGGACACGCTCAAGGCCCTGCGCGGCGCGCTGACCGAGTACGGGGACCTCAACCTGCCGGTCCGGGTGGACGTACGTGAGCTGGTCCTGCTGCTCGTCGCGGCCAAGGTGAAGGTCGCCCGCGACCACGCCTGGGAAGTCGTGGAGCCGCGGCTGCGTCAGGCCCTGCTGCGCCGACTCGGCTACGAGGGCAGGGAGTTGGGCCGACCAGCCCGCCTCTCGGACGTCCTGGCCACGGCCCACACCGTGCCCGGCGTCGACTACATCGACGTCGACGTCTTCACCGGCGTGCCCGCGTCCGCGACGCCCGAGGAGCTCACCGGGATCCTCACCGACCCCGGCCCGCCCAGGGCGTCGGTCGCGGCGCACCCGGCGACGTACGACGAGAAGATCCACACGGTCCGCGCCGCGAACGGCGAGACGCTGTCGGAGATCTGCGGCAAGTACGGCGTCCCGCTCGCCGAACTCCTGCGCCTGAACCCCGACATCACCGACACCCGCCGCCTGGCGAAGGGCCGCTCGGTGTTCGTCTTCCGCGGTATCCGCCCGGCCCAGCTCGCACTGCTGTCGCCCAGGGCGGCGGACACCCTGATTCTGACGGAGGTCAAGTGATGTCTGCGAACTCGGCGGATGTCCAGTTCGAGACGGCGACCCCGGCGACGACGTCCAGAGAACCCGACGGGCTCGCCGAACTGCTGCCCCGCTGGCACCTGCTGCGCGACGCCGAGGAGGGCGAGCCGCTGCGCGCCCTGCTCGCGGTGATCGCCGAGCAGCTCGACCGGGTCCGCGACGGCGTCCAGCAGGGCTACGAGGACCTGTTCGTGGAGACGGCGGCGCCGTGGGTGCTGCCGTACCTCGGCGATCTGGTCGGTTACCGCACCCTGCCGGGCTACGAGCGCGTCCTGACGACCGGTCTGCACGAGGGGGGCCGCGCCGCCCTCGCCGAGGCCGTCGCCCCGCGCGCCGACGTCGCCGCGACGGTCGCCAACCGCCGCCGCAAGGGCACCCTCCACCTCCTGGAGGAACTCTCCGAGCAGGTCACCGGCTGGCCCGCCCGCGCCGTCGAGCTGTCCCGGCAGGTCGCCCACACCCAGCCCGTGAAGCTGTACGGCGACACCGGCGTCCACCGCGGCGAGCGCGGCCGGCTGGTCGACCTGCGCGACAACTCCGCCCTCGACCTCGCGGGCGGCCCCTTCGGCGCGACGGCCCGCACGGTCGACGTGCGCCGCGCCAACTCACGGCATCGGCAAGGGGGTTGGACGCCAGCCGGAGTCGCGCTCTTCGTCTGGCGGCTGAAGGCGCACTCGCTCACGCAGTCCCCGGCGTACTGCATCGACCGCGCCCGCAACCTCTACACCTTCTCGATCCTGGGCAACGACACCCCGCTGGTCACCAAGCCGTTCCCGGAGCCGTCGCCCACGCACATCGCGACCATCGACAACGTCCCGGCGTTCATCACCCGCCGCCAGCTCCACGACCGGCTCACCGACTACTACGGCCCCGGCAAGAGCCTCGTCATCCGGCGCGACGGCGAGGACCAGCCCGTACCGCCGTCGGACATCGTGGTCGCCGACCTGTCCGACTGGCGCTACCGGCCGAAGCGCGGTCAGGTTGCCGTCGACCCGGAGCTGGGCCGGATCGCGTTCGGCTCGCGGTCGGCGCCCCGGCAGGGCGTGTGGGTGGACTACCACTACGCGTCCCCCGCGGACATGGGCGGCGGCGAGTACGACCGCCACGACCGCGAACCGCGACCCGACGCCGAGGTCTACCGGGTCGGCCCCGGGCAGCCGTACCGCCAGATCATGGACGCCTACCGGGCCTGGCAGCACGACCGCCGCGCCGACCGGACCGGCCCCGCCGGCATCATCGAGATCACGCACAGCGGCGCCTACCAGGAGCAGCTGGACTTCGACCTCGACCCCGGCGACCGCCTCGAAGTGCGGGCTGCCGAGGGCACCCGCCCGGTGATCCGCCTGCTCGACTGGTACAGCAACCGGCCGGACGCCCTCAACATCCGTGCGGTGTCCGAGGACTGCGCCCCGCACGAGCGCCCGCGCATCGTCCTCGACGGCCTGCTGGTCGCCGGACGCGGCATCAACGTCACCGGTCCCGTGGGCGCGGTCGTCGTACGGCACTCCACGCTCGTGCCCGGCTGGTCCCTGGAACCCGAGTGCGATCCGCACTCGCCCGAGGAGCCCAGCATCGTCCTGGAGCGCACCACCGCGTGCCTCCAGGTCGAGCACAGCATCCTCGGCACCATCGAGGTCATCGGCGACGAGGTGAGCGAGGAACCGCTCGACATCCACCTGCGCGACAGCATCCTCGACGCGACGGGCAGTGACCGCGAGGCCCTGTCCGCACCGGACTGCCGGCACGCCCACGCGGTGCTGCACCTGCACCGCACCACCGTGATCGGCGAGATCCACACACACGCCGTGAAGATCGCCGAGAACTCGGTCTTCACCGGCCGGCTCCACGTGGCCCGGCGCGGCATCGGCTGCCTGCGGTACTCGTACGTGCCGTCCGGGTCGCGCACCCCACGCCGGTACCGCTGCCAGCCCGATCTGGCCGGGCCCGAACAGGCCGGTCGCGTACGGCCGTTGTTCACCTCCGAGCGCTACGGGACGCCCTGGTACGGCCTGCTCGCCGACCGGTGCGCCGAGGAGATCCGGCGCGGCTCGGACGACGGCGCCGAGATGGGCGCCTTCCACGACCTGTACCGGCCGCAGCGCGAGGACGGCCTCAGGGCACGGCTCGCGGAGTACACCCCGGCGGGCACGGACGCCGGGATCTTCTTCGTCACGTGAGCGCCGCCGCCGTAAGCCCTGCCCGCACTTTCCTGAACCAGGGGGACCCCCTTCATGCACGCTGATCTCTCCCGCCTCACGTTCCGCCCGGAACGGCGCTACTCGGCGGTCATCGCCCAGCAGGGCCGCGTCCAGCTCGACGCCGACCTCAACGAGCAGACCGCGATCCAGCTCCACCAGGCCCGCACCCTCGCCGCCGACCTGATCGGCCGGCACGGCGGACCGCGCGACGCCGTGGGCTTCAAGATCGATTACGTGGGCGGCAAGCACGACATCGACACGCTGCACATCCAGGGCGGCCGCTACTACGTCGACGGCATCCTGGTCGACGCGACCCGTCCGGCGCCCGGCGTACCCGTCCCGGACGACGACGCAGCCGACGAGCAGGAGCAGGACGCCGTCGCTCCGCCCGCGTACTGGACCTACTGGGACCAGCCCGACGGCTTCCGCGACCCGGAGAAGCCCGGCGACCGGCTGCCCTCGCCCGCCACGTCGCCGTTCGTGGTCTACCTGAACGTGTGGGAGCGTGCCGTATCCGCCGCCGAGGACCCGGCGCTGCGCGAGGTCGCGCTCGGCGCGGCGATGCCGGACACCACCGCCCGTGTGAAGGTCGTCTGGCAGGTGCTGCCGCTGTCGCTGGCCGCGCTGGACATCGAGGAGACCGACCCGTCCAAGGAGGTCGTCCGGGCCGCCTTCGACAAGTGGGCCCGCAAGCAGGCCACGCCCACCGCGCGCCTGGCCGCCCGCAGCGAGCGGCCCGACCACGCCGACGAGGACCCGTGCCTCGTGAAGCCGGACGCCCGCTACCGCGGCCAGGAGAACCAGCTGTACCGCGTCGAGGTCCACGCGGGCGGCGAGGCGAAGGACGCCACCTTCAAGTGGTCCCGCGAGAACGGCTCGGTGGTCTTCCCGGTCGACGAACTCGACGGCACCTGGGTGCAGTTGGCGTCCCTCGGACACGACGACAAGCTGGACCTGGACGTCGGTGACCACGTGGAGCTCACCGACACCGGCTACGCCTCCCGCCTCGAACCGCTGCCCCTGCTCCGGGTCGAGGAACTGGACCTGCCGGGCCGCCGGGTGCGCCTGTCCGCCGAGCCCGACCAGGCCGTCGGACGGCTGCCCCACCTCAACCCGTTCCTGCGCCGCTGGGACCACCACGAGGGGCCGAAGCGCAAGGGCCGTACGACGGCCCTGAAGGGCGGTGCGGTTCCCGTCGCGGAGGGGGAGTGGCTGCCGCTGGAGGACGGGGTCGAGGTGTACTTCGCCAAGGGCGCCACCTACCGCACCGGCGACCACTGGATCATCCCCGCCCGCACCGCCACCGGAAGCGTCGAGTGGCCCACGGACGCGGCCCGCCGCCCGCTGCTGCGCGGCCCCTTCGGTATCGCCCGCAGCTTCGCGCCGCTGGCCCTCGTCAAGGGCGAGGGCGGCACCGTCGACCTGCGCCTCGCCTTCAACCCGATGGCCAGCAGCATCCCGGCCGCGGACGAGGCGACGCTCGCGGCGGAGGAGCAGGCGCGCCGCGAGGAGCAGCTGGCGGAGGACCCCTCGGGCGGGAGGTCGCAGACCACCGCGGATGCGGAGGCGGCGGCGGAGGGAGACGAGTAATGGCCAAGCCCCTGAGCGCGTCGAAGATGGTGGAGATCCTCCGCGCGGAGGGTCTGACGGTGCACGAGGTGCGCAGCTGGCGTACCCACAACCGCAACAGCAAGGGCGCCTGGGGCCCGGTGAACGGTGTGATGATCCACCACACCGTCACCAAGGGCACCGAGGCGTCGGTGAACATCTGCTACAACGGCTACTCCGGCCTGCCGGGCCCGCTCTGCCACGGCGTCATAGACAAGAAGGGCGAGATCCATCTCGTCGGCAACGGCCGTGCCAACCACGCCGGCCTCGGCGACAGCGACGTCCTGCGCGCCGTGATCAACGAGTCGAAGCTGCCGCACGACAACGAGGCCGACACCGACGGCAACGCCCGCTTCTACGGCTTCGAGTGCATCAACCTCGGCGACGGCAAGGACCCCTGGCCCGAGGCGCAGAAGGAAGCCATCGAGAAGGTCTCGGCCGCGATCTGCCGCCACCACGGCTGGAGCGAACGCTCGGTCATCGGCCACAAGGAGTGGCAGCCCGGAAAGCAGGACCCGCGCGGCTTCACCATGGACGGCATGCGCAAGCGCATCGCGCAGCGGCTGAAGGACGGCGGTGGCGGTGGCGGTGAGCCCGCCCCCGACCCGAAGCCCGTGCCCAAGCCGAAGTTCGTGCCGTTCCCCGGCAGTGGCTTCTTCCACATCGGTCAGAAGTCCCCGATCATCACAGCCATGGGCCGCCGCCTGGTCGCCGAGGGCTGCGGCCGCTACGAGGAGGGCCCGAGCCCCGAGTGGACCGAGGCCGACCGCCGCTCCTACGCCGCCTGGCAGCAGAAGCTCCACTTCAAGGGCAAGGACGCGGACGGCATCCCCGGCAAGGTCAGCTGGGACAAGCTGAAGGTGCCTGACGCGGGCTGAATGAACGGCCCGCGCCGGAGCCGCCCTGAATACCCCGAGGAGGTATTCAGGGCGGCTCTGACTCATGTGACGGGTCTTGCTCGGCACCGGAAAACAAGTCACACTGGTACCGAACGAATGGTCGGTTGGGAAGCCGGAAGTCGGAAGCTGGTATCGATGACGGAGCAGCTGCAGGAGCACTTCGATGCGACGATCTCGCGCGACCAGCGGATCGAGCCGCGGGACTGGATGCCGGACGGCTACCGCAAGACGCTGATCCGCCAGATCGCGCAGCACGCCCACTCGGAGATCATCGGCATGCAGCCGGAGGGCGAGTGGATCACGCGCGCGCCGTCGCTGCGCCGCAAGGCGATCCTCTTCGCCAAGGTGCAGGACGAGGCCGGGCACGGCCTGTATCTGTACTCGGCGGCGGAGACCCTGGGCGCCGACCGCGCGGACCTGACGAACCGGCTGATCGAGGGCCGCCAGAAGTACTCGTCGATCTTCAACTACCCGACCCTCAGCTTTGCGGACGTCGGTGTGATCGGCTGGTTCGTGGACGGCGCGGCGATCTGTAACCAGGTGCCGCTGTGCCGCAGTTCGTACGGGCCGTACGCGCGCGCGATGGTGCGGATCTGCAAGGAGGAGTCGTTCCACCAGCGGCAGGGCTACGAGCTGCTGATGACGATGATGCGTGGCACCGAGGCCCAGCGGGAGATGGTGCAGGACGCCGTGAACCGCTGGTGGTGGCCGTCGCTGATGATGTTCGGTCCGCCCGATGACGCCTCGCCCAACTCCGCGCAGTCGATGGCCTGGAAGATCAAGCGGCACAGCAACGACGAGCTGCGCCGGCGCTTCGTCGACATGACCGTCCCGCAGGCCGAGAAGCTCGGCGTGACCCTGCCCGACCCGGAGCTGCGCTGGAACGCCGAGCGCGGCCACCACGACTTCGGCACCCCCGACTGGGACGAGCTGATGCGGGTCATCAAGGGCGACGGGCCGTGCAACGACCAGCGAATGGAGCGGCGCAGGAGCGCCCACGAAGAGGGCGCCTGGGTGCGGGAGGCGGCCACCGTCCACGCGGCCAAGCAGGCGGCCCGCGAACGGAAGGGAGCGGTGGCATGACCGCCGACGACGCCAAGAAGCAGGACTGGCCCTTGTACGAGGTGTTCGTGCGCGGCAAGCGCGGGCTCAACCACGTGCACGTCGGCTCGCTGCACGCCGCCGACGACCGGATGGCGCTCACCCACGCGCGCGACCTGTACACGCGGCGCAACGAGGGCGTCAGCATCTGGGTGGTGCGCAGCGAGCACATCGCCGCATCCACGCGCGACGAGAAGGACCCGTTCTTCGCGCCCAGCGCCGACAAGGTCTACCGCCACCCGACGTTCTACGACATCCCCGACGACGTCCCGCACATCTGAAGGAGAGGGCATGAGTGACGACCACGTCTATCTGACCCTCGCCGAGGGACACGAGGACGACGCCCGCTGGGCCTACGGCACCGGCTTCGAGGACCCCCTGCACGGCGTGGACACCACGGTGCCCGACGGCATCGACGGCGGCGAACTGGCGGCCCTGTGTGTCGCGCTCGCCGACGACGCCCTGGTGTCGGCCCAGCGCCTCGCCGAGTGGATCACCCGCGCCCCCGAGCTGGAGGAGGAGGTGGCGCTGGCCAACATCGGCCTCGACCTCCTCGGCCAGGCCCGCCTGCTCTATTCCCGCGCCGGCCAGGCCGACGGCTCCGGCCGCGACGAGGACGCCTACGCCTACTTCCGCGACGCCGGCGACTTCCGCAACGTACGCCTGGCCGAAGTACCCAACGGCGACTTCGCGTTCTCGATCGTGCGGCTCCTGCTGCTCTCCAGCTGGCGCCTCGCCCACTTCGAGCGGCTGGCGGACCACCCGGACCCGGTGCTGGCGGCGATCGCCGCGAAGGGCGTCAAGGAGCTGGCCTACCACCGGCAGTACGCCGCCGAGTGGGCCGTGCGCCTGGGTGACGGTACGGACGAGTCGCACCGCCGGACACGCCGGGCCCTGGAGCAAGTGGCCCCCTACGTGGGCGAGTTGTTCACGGCGTGCGACGTACGGGACGAGGTCGTCGCCGTTCTGCGCCAGGTCACCGCGGCAGCCGGACTGCCCATGCCGGTGTACCGGCCGCTGCCGGGATCCGGCCGCGACGGCGAGCACACCGAGCATCTCGCCCCGTTGCTGGCCGAGTTGCAGGGCGTGGCCCGGGCCCACCCGGAGGCGACATGGTGACCACCCTGCTCGACGCCCGGCGCGCCCGGCACATCGCCGAACAGGTGCCGGACCCCGAGCTGCCCATGCTCACCCTGGCCGACCTGGGCGTCCTGCGGGGCGTCGAGCTGACCGCGGACGGGACGGTGGTCGCGAGCCTGACCCCGACCTACTCGGGCTGTCCGGCCATGGCCGAGATGCGGGCCGACGTCGCGGCGCGGCTGCGTGACGAGGGGTACGCCCGTGTGGAGATCCGTACGGTCCTCGACCCGCCCTGGACCAGCGACTGGATCACCCCGGCCGGCCGCCGCAAGCTCGCCGAGTACGGCATCGCCCCGCCCGGCCCCGCACCGCGCGGCGGCCCTGTCCCGCTCGTGCTGTCACCCACCCGCCAGGCGGTGTCGTGCCCGCGCTGCGGCTCGGCGGACACCGAGGAGACCTCCCGCTTCGCCGCCACGTCCTGCAAGGCGCTGTGGCGCTGCCGCGCCTGCCGCGAGCCGTTCGAGTACGTCAAGGAGATCTGAATGGAAGGCCTGAGGGAAGCACAGCCGGCTGCCGCGGTACGCCCGCGCACCCGCCGCCGTCCGGCCTTCCACGCCCTGCGCGTCGCCGCCGTGACGCCCCTGTGCGCGGACGCGGTCGCCGTCGGCTTCGACATCCCGGCGGCGCTGGCCGAGGAGTTCGCCTTCGCGCCCGGTCAGTCGCTGACGTTGCGCCGCGAGATCGACGGGCGGGACGAGCGGCGGTCGTACTCGATCTGCTCGCCGGTCGGGTCGAGCCCGCGGATCGGCGTACGGGTGGTGCCCGGCGGCCTGTTCTCGTCCTGGCTCGTCGACGACGTACGCCCCGGCGACACCGTCGAGGTCATGGCCCCCACCGGCGCCTTCACCCCCGACCTCACCACGCCCGGCCATCACGTACTGATCGCGGCGGGCTCCGGCATCACGCCCATGATGTCCATCGCCGAGTCCGTCCTGGCTGCCGACTCCCGCTCGACGGTCACCCTCTTCTACGGCAACCGCCGCACCGACACGGTGATGTTCGCCGACGAGCTGGCGGACCTCAAGGACCTCTATCCGGCCCGGTTCCAGCTGGCTCATGTGCTCTCCCGCGAGCCGCGGGAGGCCGAGGTGCTCTCCGGCCGTATCGACGCCGACCGGCTGTCGACGCTCGTCGACGCGCTGGTCGATGTACGGAGCGCCGACCACTGGTGGCTGTGCGGCCCGCACGGCATGGTCCGGGACGCGCAGCGGGTGCTGGAGGGACTCGGCGTCCCGGCGGAGCGGGTGCACCAGGAGCTGTTCTACGCCGACGACGAGCCGGTACGCGAGGCGCACCACGAGGAGGCCGGCCCGACGGGACCCGTCAGCGAGGTCACCATCACCCTCGACGGCCGTTCCACCACCGCCGCCCTGCCACGGGAGCGCACCGTCCTCGACGGCGCCCAACGCAGCCGCCCCGACCTGCCGTTCGCCTGCAAGGGCGGGGTTTGCGGCACCTGCCGGGCCCTGGTCACCGACGGCAAGGTGGACATGCGGCGCAACTTCGCGCTGGAGGCGGCCGAGGTGGCCGCGGGCTATGTGCTGACCTGCCAGTCCTACCCGGTCTCCGAGACGCTGACGGTGGACTACGACAGCTGACCGGCGGTGAGCGCCGATCGGCGTCGGCCGGAAGAGTTGAGTGGCGAGGAAAGCGAAAGGACTAGTTCAAGAAGGAGTTGAGAAGGAAGTCCCTTCATGGCCTACAACGCCAGGTAAAGGGCGGTGACTTCGCTGTCCGCGTCGTCGCCCAGCTGCAGCACCGTCACACGGTCGCCGGCCGCCGCGATCAGCTCCTCGTGGTGGCCCAGCATCTCGGCGTACGTGTGCTGGTAGCGGCCGTACGACGGAAGGGTGAGCAGGTCGACGACGCCGTCGCTCAACTGCTCCAGCACGCTCGCGCGCGTCGCGTCGTCGGCGAGCGCCTCGGCGATGCAGCCCGTCCAGAAGTCGTAGGTGTCCGGCACGTTGGCCGGGAAGTCGATGAAGTACGCGTTGTGCCGCACATGGTCGCCGACCATCTCGCGGACCGTGCCCAGCGTCCGCACCGCGGTGTCGGCGACCGTGCCCTCGGACAGCCCCGACAGACGGGCCAGCAGCTCCTCGAGACGGTGGACCATTCCCGGATGATCCCAGATGCGTACGTGCGTTCGCATGCGGGTTTTCTGCGGCGAACACGGCTTTCCGCACGCCTCGCACTAGTCATATGTGCGGAAATTTGGCGGGTATCGCTCGCGGTTCGGCCGGGCATCGTTAGTTGGCGGGGTCTGAGGGTGAGAGGGGAACCATGCCGTCGTCGTCGATGCGGTTGACCGATGCACAGTCACAGCCGGTGCTCAGTCCGCCGGCGCCCGTCGCTGTCTTCCTGGTGGTCACGATCGAGCCGGGCGGCGAGAGCGAGGTCCGCGATCTGCTCGCCGGGCTCGCGGGGCTGGTACGGGCCGTCGGATTCCCCAGTCCCGACGGCGGCCTGTGCTGCGTGGCCGGAGTGGGGTCCACGGCGTGGGACCGGCTGTTCGGTGACCCGCGCCCCCAGGAGCTGCACCCCTTCAAGGAGCTGGAAGGGTCACGGCACCGCGCCGTGTCGACCCCCGGCGACCTGCTCTTCCATATCCGTGCCGCCCGCACGGATCTGTGCTTCGCCCTGGCCGCCGAGATCATGAAGCGGCTGCGCGGCGCGGTCACCGTCCAGGACGAGGTTCAGGCCTTCGCCTACTTCGACTCGCGCAACGTCCTCGGCTTCGTCGACGGCACCGAGAACCCGGTCGGCCAGGCGGCGGCCGAGGCGGCGGTCGTCGGGGACGAGGATCCCGTCTTCAGCGGCGGAAGCTACGCCATCGTCCAGAAGTACCTGCATGACGTGGATGCCTGGGAGGCCCTGGCGGTCGAGGCCCAGGAGAAGGTGATCGGCCGCTCCAAGCTGACCAACATCGAACTCGACGTGCCCGGCTCCCACAAGGACGTGAACACGGTCACCGGCCCGGACGGGGAGGAGCTGGAGATACTGCGCGGCGCCATGCCGTTCGGCAGGCCCGGACATGGCGAGTTCGGTACGTACTTCATCGCCTACGCCCGGACGCCCGAGATACCGGAGGCCATGATGCGGAAGATGTTCCTGGGCGGCCCGGAATCCGGCCCCGACCCCATCCTCGACTACTCGCGGGCCGTCACCGGAACCCTCTTCTTCATCCCGCCGGTCACTTTCCTCGAGTCGATCCAGGAACGGTCCGTGACGGACTGAGCCGGCGGGAGGCGTGGGCGGGTTCCCCGGCCGGGCTTCGGCGGACGGAACCCGCCCACGGCGAGACCGTGCGGGCGAGGTCAGGGGCGCTCGGTGGCGCGCTCCGCGTCCCGCTCCTTCAGGCGGGCCGCCTCCTTGCGGACCTCGGCCTGGGTGGCGCGCTCCTTGTGCAGCCACTCGGGCTGCTCCTGCTTCAGCGCCTCGATCTGCTCGGTGGTGAGGGGCTCCGTGACACCGCCGCGGGCCAGGCCCGCGATGGAGACGCCCAGCTTCTGCGCCACGACCGGGCGGGGGTGCGGGCCGTCGCGCCGCAGGTCGCGCAGCCACTGCGGCGGGTCCGCCTGCAGCGCGTTCAGTTCCGCGCGCGTGACGACACCCTCCCGGAATTCGGCGGGGGTGGCTTCGAGGTAGACACCCAGCTTCTTGGCCGCGGTCGCGGGCTTCATGGTCTGGGTGCTTTGGTGCGACGTCATGGTCTCAAGGGTATCGACTGGGTGAACCGCCGCCGACCACGGCCGGTAACCTGGCCAGGTGACAGGCTCGGAAGCACCCCCTTCGTCCTCGGAAGCAGCCCCTTCCTTCCGGCTCGCCTACGTCCCGGGAGTGACACCCTCGAAGTGGGTGCGGATCTGGAACGAGCGCTTCCCCGAGGTCCCTCTGACCCTCCACGCGGCCACCGCCGCCGAGGCGTCCGACCTGCTGCGGAACGGTGCCGCCGACGCCGGATTCGTACGGCTGCCGGTCGACCGTACGTTCTTCAGCGCGATCCCCCTTTACACCGAGACCACGGTCGTCGTCGTCCCCAAGGACCACGTCATCACGGCGGTGGAGGAGGTGACCACGGACGACCTGGCCGACGAGGTCGTCTTCCACCCCCTCGACGACGTCCTCGACTGGGAGCGGCCACCGGGGCAGCCCGCCTTCGAGCGCCCCGCGACCACCGCGGACGCCGTCGAGCTCGTCGCGGCGGGTGTCGGCCTGCTCGTCGTACCCCAGTCGCTGGCCCGTCTCCACCACCGCAAGGACCTCACCTACCGGACGCTCGTGGACGCCCCCCAGTCGAGCATCGCCCTGTCCTGGCCGCAGGACGCGACCACCGACCTGATCGAGGACTTCATCGGCGTCGTCCGCGGCCGCACGGTCAACAGCACCCGGGGCCGCACCACGTCCCAGACCCCGGCAGCCCCGGAGCAGCCCAAGCGCAAGCGCCCCGAAGGCACCGGCAGCCCCCGCCGCCAGCCCGGAACCGGCCGCAGCCTCCGCGCCGGCTCCGGCGGCGCCAAGGGAGCCAAGGGAGCCAAGGGCACCGGCCGAGGCAAGCCCCGCCGCCGGTCGTAGCGGGAGGGCGTGCGCCGCACGTGCAGCAGGGCCCCGAGTCCCGGACCCGGGGCCCTTGGGCGGGCGGCGGCTCAGGGGGCGTACGTGGCCTGCTCCGCCGTACGTACGACCGTCTGGCCGTCCGCCTGGCTCAGCAGGCCCGCGGTCACCCACGCGTTCACGGTGGACCGCACACGCGAGACCAGTGCACTCTTGCCGCTGAAGGGCGCGCCGGCCCAGATCTCGTCCAGGAGTGTGGTGCCGTCGGACTTCGCGGGATTGGCGACGCCGGAGTCGGTGTTGCCGAGGACGACCCGGGGTTCGGAGCGCCGGAAGTAGGCGTGGGTCGGGTCCTCGGTGCCCTCGAAGAAGGGGGCGAACTTGGTGCCGCCCAGGGTGTAGTGGAGCGGTTTGCCGGACACCGCAGTGAGGGACGGCAGCAGGTCGCCGGAGAGTCCGGCGTTGCGGTACAGGCCCAACTGCAGGTAGTCGGTCGAGGAGTTGCGGCCGACCAGGTTGACGGGGCCGTAGAACAGGGTCTGCAGGGACGGATCGTCGAGGGCCTTCTCGACCCGGAGCCGGAACGGCAGGGTGACGCGCACGGTGTCGCCGCTGCGCCAGGTCCGGGACACGGTGAAGTAGCTGCCCGCGGCCGGAGTGCCGCCGACCGCGCTGCCGTTGACGGTCACCTTGAAGCCGCCGGCCGCCCAGGACGGCACGCGCAGCTTCAGCTCGAACGACGCGCTGCCTCCGCCGATGGTGATCGTGGAGCCCTGCTCCCTCGGGAAGTCCGTGCTCTGCGTGACCGTGACGCCCTTCTCGGCCCAGGTCAGCGTGGACGGGCTGTACAGGTTGACGTACAGAGCATTCCCGTCGGCCTTCTTGAAGTACACCGAGTCCTGGTACTTCGTGGCGCTCTCCATGCCGGTGCCCTCGCAGCAGGTCGTGCCCTGCTTGGGCGTGTAGTCGCGCACGTGCCCGGGCTTCAGGCCGATGAAGTACGTGACGAGCGGCTTCTCCGCGTCGGCCTTGTCCTGCTTGGAGCCGAGCACCTGGTTGTACAGCGCCCGCTCGTAGTAGTCCATGTACTTCGGGTCCTGCTCGTGGAAGAACAGCATCCGGCTCAGCTTGAGCAGGTTGTGTGCGCAGCAGGTCTCGGCGTTGGTGTCGCTGATCGTGCCGGCGATGACCCCGCGGGCCTTCCAGAACTCGGCCGTGCTCGTCCCGCCGATGCCGTACATGCGCTGCGGGACGACCATGCCCCAGAAGTTCTTGGCGGCGGTGAGGTAGCGGCTCTCGCCCGTGGCGTCGTACAGCCGGACGTAGCCGGTGAAGATCGGGATGTGCTGGTTGGCGTGCAGGCCGTCCAGGATGTCGGTGTTCGCGGCGCAGGCGTCTATGAGCTTGTCCAGGTCGAACAACTTGGCCAGGGCGAGGTGTTCGGCCTTGCCGGTGATCGAGTGCAGGTCGACGATCGTCTCGACGATGCCGCCGAACTCGCCGCTGGAGAAGATGCCCCACATGCGCTGGAGGGTGGCGTCGGGCAGCTTGGACAGCCGGGAGTACATCCAGTCGCACATGCCGGACGCGAGGTCGAGGGCCCGGGCGTCGTCGGTGGCGAGGTGGGCGTCCAGCAGGCCCTTGAGGATCTTGTGCGCGGTGTAGTACGGCGCCCACACCTTGGTGTAGTCCCCGCTGGTCATCGACTCCAGCTCGATGAACTGGGTCTCCGGGTACGCGGCGAGGAACCCGGGGTGGCTCGGCCCGCCCCAGGTGCGGCGCAGGGTGGCGGTCAGCCCGCGCCCGGAGGCGTCCGCGAAGGTGCCGCCGGTGGTCTCGAAGAAGTCGTACGACGCCAGGTTGCCCCGGCCGGCCGAGGTCGCGGAGGCCCGGTTGCTCTGCAGCGCCGTGATCTCGGCGGCGGTCAGGGCCCGCGACCAGACGTTGAACTCGTCGAAGGCGCCCGCGAACACCGGGTCGCCGGAGAAGTTCGAGCGGCCGAGCCAGTTGTTCGCCAGGGTGCCCAGCGCCGACGGGTTGAGGGTCATCGACGTGTTCTGGGCGACGGCCGTGCCGTTGACGTACAGGGTGCCGGTGCTGCCGCTGATCGTCACCGCGAGGTGGCTCCACTGGTTGAGCGGGAGCGCGGCGGTGCCGTTGAGGCCCTGCTCGCCGCCGGGGCCGTTGGTGGTGACGGCGAAGCGCGGGATGCCGCTCGCGTTGCGGGCGACCAGGTACATGTACCGGGTGTTGTTGTTGCCGAAGTCGAAGACGCGGGCCCAGTTGGCGTTGTGGGTGGGCTTCACCCAGGCCGACAGGGTGATCGCGGAGGCGCCGCCGAGCACGGCGGCAGGCAGGTCGACGTACTGGTACGAGCCGCGCACGTTCTCCTGGGCGGTGCCGAACTTCCCGGCGACGCTCAGCATCCGAGGGTCGCGGCGCAGCGCCTCGCGCACCTCGGTGAGCGCCCCGACCATGGTCCCGATCTTGTCGGCGTAGGCCGGGTCCCCGGTGCTCGCGTACGCCTGCGACAGCATGCTCAGGAAGTGGCCGGTGTAGTGGCCGCGGAGATTGCCGTTGGCCTCGCCGTCCAGCCCCTCCCAGCCGCCCGGGGCTACCGCGCCGCCCGTGGAGAGCCCGGCGTTGGCGCGGAAGACCTGCAGGAGCCGGTTCACGTCGTAGCCCCGGCCGTGATCGAGCATCAATTGGCGCTTGCCGGTGAAGATGCCCGGCCTGAGGGCCACCTCGTCCAGGGCGAAGGGCTGGACGGTCCAGGCGGGCGGGGCGGCTGCCGCGGCCTGCGCCGCCTGCCCGGCGGCCGCAGCCTGAGCCCCCGGAACGGCGGCCGAGGCCCGGCCTGTTGCCGCGAACGAGACCGCGGGGGTCGCCGCCGCCAGCGCCGCGGCCTGGAGAAGGGATCGTCTGGAGAGGGGCGGTGCCATGTGTGCTCCTCTGCGAGGTCAACGCAGGTTCGGAATATCGAACAGTGTACGAATGGTCGACCAGACGTTATGTGTGGGCTGAGGAGGCGTCAACGGTGCTGACGGGATTTGGCGCTCAGGAATGGGGAGGGCGGGGCACGCGCGCCAGGGCGGCTCTGATCGTGTCGGCGGGGTCGGGGACGGGGATGCCGAGTTGGTTCAGGAGGGAGGTGATGTGGCGGATGCCGGTGCGTTTGCGGAGGGCCGTCTTGTGCAGGTACTGGAGCGGGAAGTTGCCGACGTCCGGAACATCACCCACGTCCAGCTCGTCCGCGCGGATGAGTTTCAACGCCTCGCTGAAGGAGAGGCCTTTGGGGAGGCTGTCGTGCGAGGTGGCGATGTTGCAGGCGTGCAGGCGCTTCGCGATGGCTGCGGGCCGGTCTCCCAACTGCCGTGCGGCCAGAAGGACTTGACTGAACGGAACCGCCTCGTCCGTGTTGATGAACCACCAGTTGAACGGGCTGCCCTCCCACAGCATCTCCCTGTCCAGCGAGGTGGGCCGACGGGGTACCTCCAGCGCGATGTCGAATCCGTAGGCACGCATGCGGCGGATCTTGTGGCGGAGATCGTCGAGGTCCTGGACGCCGCTGAAGACGCTTCCGTAGGACAGCGGCCCCGGAGGAACGAGGAACTCGCCGTAGACCTCGTCGTCAAGAGCCCAGAGGTCGTCCAAGGAGGCATCGGCGGGGAACGGCTCGGGCAGGGCGAACCCGAGGGCGGCGAGCCTGGCCAGTACCTCCGTCGGCTCCAGCTCGAGTTCACTCGCCGCATGCAGAACATGGCCTGGGGGTGGTGTCCGCGCCCGGTCCAGCCAGGGAGACTCACCGGTCACGTTCCTGCTCAGCAGGGAGAGGGTCTCCGGCGTCGGGTGGTCCGGCAGCCGACCGGGGTCGCTGCGCAGCCCGTGGGCCGCGAGCCGCCGGCAGACCTCGGGTACGGGTATGGCGAGCCGGATGCTCGCGTCCGCGATGTGCCCCGGTGGCACCACGACGTCAGGATCCAGGCAGCCGCGGGCAGGCTTCCCCGGCTTTTGCCAGAGCAGTTCGTCCTTCTCCGCGGCCTGACACAGGGCCACCACTTTCTCCGGTACGTCGGCCCCGAAGTCCCGCAGAAGTTCGGCCGTCGCGGCGACCGTGTCGTTGATGCGGGCCACCGCTTGCATGAGGTCGGCGGAGTCGAGCGGCTTCTCCCGGACGAGGCTCTCGCCGTACTGCGTCCTGAAGGCGTGGCTGTTCGCCGTGGTGAGCTGCGCTCCGGGCGACCATTTGCGGGGATCGGTGTCCGAAAAGCCCAGCGCGGCCAACCGGGCGGCCACGTCGCGCGGCGTGCACTGGACTGTGTCGGCGGATTGCGCGATGCCGCTCAGGTCGCGGGCCCCCCGGCGCCACCTCGGTGAGTCGGTGCTCTGCTGGTCGTGCAGGAGCAGCCACTGGTCGGAGGGAGTCGGCCGGAGCACTGGGCGGTGGTCGTCGATCTCCGGACACACTTCCGACAGCTTCCGAAGGGCGCGTGCGGGACGGCGGGCGAGGAGCCGCCACACGTACACGTGGTCCGGTGCGTCCCCGTCCACGTGAGCCCACGGGCCACCACCGTACGCGCTCTCTTCGCTGGGCTCCCTCGGGACGAGAGTGAAGTCCCCCGGGAAGTAGCCGGTCTGCGGACCGCCGAACTCCACCCCCTTGAAGGTGAGTTCCCGGCCGCGCGAGAAGAGTGCCCGGTCCACGACGTCCGCGAGCGCCGCGCTGTCCACGGCCACTCGATTCAGCCACCAGAAGTCCGGCAGCCCCTCGTCGCCCTCCGCCAGAACATCGGTCGCCTTCTCCAGCAGCTCCCGCACCGCGGCGGTCACATCGTCCAGCACATGCCTGCGGTCCACCGACAGCATGGCAGGGGCGGACGGACCACGCAGGTTCACCACCGCCCCGGTCAGCCCGAGACCCGTCGCCGAGAAGACCCCCTTGCGCACCGTCGGCTCGACGACCACGCCGTCGACCAGCAGCGCACCGCCGTGCTCGCACCAGACGACCTGCGCGCCCCGGGGATCCTCGGCCCAGGCCAACTGCTCCCCGTACGCGTGCAGTCCGGTGTCGGCCCGGTCGGGCCGCTCCCGCTCCTTGAGCCGCCCGGGCTCCCAGTCGCTGCTCAGAGCACCTTTCCGCGCGGTCGTCGGGAACTCCGCGATGGCGAGCACCCGTTCCAGGACGTCGATCACGGACCAGCTCTCCGGTGCGACGTCGGAACGCAGATACAGCCGGACGCGGGTACCCGGTTCGCGCCCCCGCGCTCTGGTCTGCACGATGCGGAAGAGGTGCCCCGGACCGCAGATGGACACCTCGTACACGGGCCCGGGGACACCGTCGGCGTCCATACGGCACGTCGTGACCCGGATCTCCTCGGCGAGCATGAAGTAGCTGAGCACACCGATCCCGAACCGGCTGTTCGGGTACAGCTCGACCGGCGGATCCAGCGCCTCCCACCGGGCCCGCTCCAGCTTGAACTCCAGCTGTTCCGCGAAGCGTGCCCCCGCGTGGGAGAAGACACCGCGAAGTTCGGCCTCGCCCATGCCGATGCCGTCGTCCTGGCAGTCCAGATACGGCCGGCCCTTTTCGTCGGTGTCCTGGACGAACGAGATGCTGCCGGTGTACGCCGCGCCGGAGGAGCCCGTCGTGCGGTCGAGGTACTCCTGCCGCGCGCGCCGGTAGCGGCAGGCGTCGAGCGCGTTCTGGTACAGCTCCCGGACGGCCAGGTCACGGTCCTTGTACAGCTCGATCCCCATCGCCAGATCGAGGACCCGGCGCCCGTCGCTGCGGAACCTCGCATACCCGTCGAAGGCGCCGCGGCTCGGCAGCACGCCGTCGGCGGACAGCCGGGTGGGGAGGTCCGGCATGGGCTCGTTGACGCGTTCGCGGGTGGTGCGCCGTACCGCGTGCAGCAGGGCGTCGGCCCGCGCCGTGTACTCCCGCAAGCCCTCGACGACCGCTTCGTGACGGCACTGCGCGCGCAGTACGGGAAGTTCGCGCGAGCCTCCCCACTCCGCCGCCGTGAGGGTGCGGCGCAGCTCGGCGAGGTCCACCGGGTAGGGGATGGCGAGGTGCTCGGCGACGATGTCGGGCAACGCCGTCATCTCGACGGACATGCCGTACGCCAGGGCCAGCAGGAGGGCGGCACGCTGGAAGCGGATCTGCTGATGACCGGGGCCGCAGCGGACGCGGTCGTCGGCGGGCAGCAGATTCAGGAACTCCGGATGGCACACATCGGGTCCCCGGCGCAGCGCGTGCAGCAGGACCGTCACCCGGTCGGCGGCCAGCGCGCCGCCCAACTCGGCTGCGGGCTCGCCCAGTTCGGCCAGCAGGGCGGGGACCGAGTCGGCCTCCGAGAACTCCTCGTGCTGGGCCAGCCTGCGGTGGTAGAGCCACCAGCCGACGAGCGGTTCGGCCTCCGGGTCCCGCAGGGCACGCTGGACGAGCGCGTCACTCTCCTCCGCGAAGAGCTCGTACGCCTCCCTGCGGGGCCCGGCGCCCGGGTCGGGCTGCAGGGACCAGGGGCGGACCTCCGCGAGCCGTACCGCCCGCCGCAGGTAATGGACCCGGTGGAGGAGGGGGAACAGGACGAGGAGGGCCGCCTCGGCCGGATAGAGGTCCAGGCTGTCCGATCGGGGTCGGCCCTGGATCTGGCCCTGGATCTGGCCCTGTGCCTGGCCCTGTGCCTGGCCTTGGGGTGGCTCGCCGAGCAGCCAGTCGACGTTGTCCAGGAACGCGGTCGCGATCCGTGAGTCGCACCAGGGATCCTGCTCCAGCGACCCCTCCCACTCGTCCCGCATGCCGGCCAGTCGGAACGCCACGGCCGCGACATACCGGCGGTGGTGGCCGGTGTCGCGGCCGGCCGGCACGTGCTGCCAGACGCAGGACTCGAGGGCCTTGCGCACCCAGGGGTCCGACGCGACGGGTTCGGCCTCCGACGACGCAGCAGCCGTATGAAAGTGAACTTCACCGATCGACTGGGCCTGGACGACGGCTTTCGCCACGGTGTTGCCGCCCACGACGTTACGGGTGCCGCCCTCCGTCAACCTGCCGCTCCCTTCAGGCACTTCCCCAGAATCTAGAGGAGCGACGCCCGGGCGTGGCCGGTTTCGGCGTTACGGGTTGTGGTGCGTGAGGACGAAGTCCAGCGCCGCGCTCACGTTCACCAGCCCCGCCCCGGTGGCCTCGTCAGGGCCGCGGCGGGCCGGGATGTCGAAGGCGTTCTTGCCGGTGGTGACGTCGGTGGCGGTTCTGGCGAGGGCGTCGGTGACCTCGTCGGGCGTGAGCCCGGGGCGGGCCTCCAGGAGCAGTGCCGCCGCCCCCGCGATCTGCGGTGCCGCCGCCGACGAGCCCGAGAACAGCGCCCAGCCGTCGTGGGGTGACGTCCCGTCGTCCGCATCGCTCTCCTCGACGTCGATCGTGCAGCCGGGCGGAATCGGGAGCATGAGGTACTGGGCCAGGGGCGCCAGGCCGACCAGTCCGGAAACCGTGGGGACGACGACGCCGTCGAACCAGGGGCTGGCGTAACCGCTCGTGTAGTCCGACGCCCGCAGCTCGCCCTGCGGACCGGAGAACACCCCGCCGACCGACAGCACTCCGGGAACCTGCGGCTCGATCGAGAAGTGGCCGTTGCCCGCGGCGAAGACGACGACGATGCCCTCCTCCAACGCGTCCCGGATCTCCAGCGCCCACAGCCGGTCGAGCTCAGGCAGTGGCCCGTCCTCGGGGAAGCGGGTCGGCGTGCCCCAGGAGTTCGTCAGGACCTGCGGCTGTCGCGCCTTCGCGCGCAGGAAACCTCCCATGGCGGCAATGAGAACGCCTTCCTGGTTGCTCGCCCGGTACGGACGCAGGCGTACGCCGGGCGCCACGGCGAAGATGTTCGCCGACTCACCCGTGCCGTGCCCGACGGGATCCTCCGCCGCATCGGTCCCCGGTACGACCGCCAAGGTCCGGGCCACGTCGTAGTCGTGCTCGGTGAAGTACGCGTGCGGAGCCTGTCCCGTATCCACCATGGCGACCTTCACGCCCCGCCCCACGCGCCCCTGCTGGTGTGCGGGCGTGGCGTTGAGCAGGCGGGCCACGTCGTCGGGAAGGGTGAGATGGAAGTCCGCGACCAGTGGCGGATCGGCGGTCGCCGGGTGCAGCCGCATGGGCACGCGCGGCTCCTCCAGCGCGACCGCCTCGATGGTGTCCTCACCGGGCGCGGCGCCGATGCCGAGGGCTCGGGGCTGACGGTCGCCGATGATGTCCAGGTGCGTCACGGAGCGCTCTCGGCTCATCTCGACCCGCTGGCGCACTTCGTAACTGGCGATCCTGCCGGTGGTCAGCTGTTCGTACGCCGCCGGCGAGCCGGCCACGGCGAATCCCAGGCGGCTCTCGGCGGTCACCGTCAGGCCGGCCTGGCGGGCGTACTCCTTCGCCCGTTCCCGGACGCGCTCCTCGGCCCGGAACGGCGCGGCCGACTCGAAGCGCCTCGCCTGGGTCATCGGTACCCCGCCCTGCGACCGCGCGGCCACATAGCCGTACACGGTGTCCGGAACGTTCTGCTCGTAACTGGGCGTCTTCGCAGCAGCCATCGGTCCCTCCGGGATGGTGGAGCTCGGGACGCATGCGTCACGGCAGCCGGCCACGCGCGCCGAGCATGGGTGTCGGCAAGGAGGTGACGGACCTCGCGGTGTTCGCGAGTGCCTGTGGAACGGCTCGTGCGGGAGCGCGTACCAGTCTCAATCCTCCCATTGGATGCCTGGCGTCGCAAAAGGTGCTAATCGGAAGCTCAGTTGGTCCGGTTGGTCGAGTCGGTCCAGTTGGTCTAGTTGGTCCAGTTGGAGCGTAGGAGCCAGTCATACGCTCCCCGCGCCGTGAACTCCCTCTGGCCGCCCCGCAGTAGCAGGCCGGCGGTCACGAACTCCGGGGCGTCCGCCTGCGCGGCCACGTACGGGATCGCGATGCAGCGCATCCCGGCCGCGTGCGCGGCGGCGGCGCCGGGGGCCGCGTCCTCCAGGACCACGCAGTCGCCCGGTGCCGCGCCGAGCCGGCGGGCTGCCTCCAGGAAGACGTCGGGGGCGGGCTTGCCGCGCTCGACCTCGTCGGCCGAGACGACGGTGCGCAGATGGGCGTCCAGGCCCGTGCCGGCGAGGATCGCCGTGATGGCCCGGTGCGACGAACCGGACGCCACGGCCATGGGGACCCCCTCGGTCGCCAGCAGCTCCACGAACGCGCGCATCTCGGGGTACGCGCGCGTGGCGGTGCGGGCGAGTTCCAGATAGCGGCGGTTCTTGGCGGCGAGCAACTCGTCGACGGAGGCCCGCAGGCCGTACTCCCGCTTCCAGAGCGTGACCGTCTCGAACGTGCTGATGCCGACGTACCGTTCGTGATCCGCCCATGTGAAGTCGGGAACCCCGTGCTCGGCGAGGAGCTGCCGGCCCGCCTCGTAGTAGTTGGGCTCGCTGTCCACGAGCGTCCCGTCGAGATCGAAGATGACCGAGATGCCGCTGAGACCGCTCATGGACCCAGGATGTCAAAGGTCATTTCCGGGCCGCCGCCGCCCGCCCGATCGACTCCACCAGCGGCAGCAGCCGGTACGGGACGCGCTCACGCAGGGCCACCTCGGAGCGGGTGCGGACCACGCCGGGCAGGCTGATCAGCTTCTGGATCACGTCCTCCAGGTGTGCGTTGTCGCGGGCCACCACGCGGGTCAGCAGATCCCCGCCGCCCGTGATCGAGAAGGCCTCGACGATCTCCGGCACGGCGGCGAGGGCGTCGCCCACGTCGTCGAGATGGCCCTGGGTGACCTCGATGTGCACGAAGGCCAGCACCGGGTGGCCGAGGGCGGCGGGTGACAGCATCGGCCCCGTGCCGGTGATCACGCCGTCCCGCTCCAGCCGGTCGAGCCGGGCCTGCAGCGTGCCCCGCGCGACGCCGAGGACACGGGCGTACTCGCGCACGCTGGTGCGGGGCTGTTCCAGCAGCAGCCGCAGGATGCGGGTGTCGAGCTCGTCCACGGCCATGACGTCCGGCCTCTCCTCGTCCGTGGTCCGTTGCCTCGCTGGTGGACGCTCCAGGACCGAAATGTCTGTGCCAATGGCCCAGCATATTCGACGTCAATTGTGCTGAACAGGGCGTTCCTGGCGCCGGACCCGGGCCGGACGCGGCTGCGCTTCGCCGTGCGGGCCGCGCTCGGCATCAGGCTCGCACTTCTTCGTGGCTCCCTGCTCACGGCGTCCGTCGTGCGCTTCGGGCTGTGGTGCCACGAGCGCCGCCTGCCCCGGCACCCGTGCCCGCACCGCCGGCCGGCGGCTACCTGGCCCGGGTGACCACGCGCCAGGCGATCCAGGCCACCGCCGGCGCGGGCTTCGCCCTGGTCATGGGGCAGTTGGTGTCCGGGCAGCACTGGTACTGGGCCGTCGGCGCCACCTGGTGGATCTTCGTCAACACCACCTCACGCGGCGATACGCTCGTCCGCGGCTTCCGCCGGGTCCTCGGCACGGCGATCGGCATCGGCCTCGGCCTGCTCGTCGCCGTCCCGCTGAACGGCGCGGGAATCGCGACGGCCGTGGCGAGGAGGGCGTGGTCGACGAGGGCGGATCCTTCGGCTCACTCCGCGTCGGCGACGACCGAGCCCACCCGCTCGGCCAGGCCGGGGTCACGGCGGACCAGGAGGGTCGCGTAGCCGACGGCTGCGAGCAGGGTGGCCAGGGCCGCGTAGGGGAACCAGCTGTACGGGGCGGGCTGGCCGGGCTTGGCGAGGTAGTAGAGCGGGACCAGGATGGCGAGGGCGCCGATCGCGGGCAGCACGAGGTGGCGGACGGTCCGGAACTCCTGGGGGCGGTATCTGCGGTAGTACAGCGGTAGCGCGATGTTGGACGCGAGATAGACCAGCAGGATCAGAATGGCGCCCAGGCTCGACGACTCCGTGAAGAAGACCACCGGGTTCATCGAACCGCCGTCGGACCCGAGCAGATGGCCCAGGCCCCAGCCTCCGATGATCAGCAGTGCGGTGACGGCGAAGGTGACGATCGCGTTGTTCGGCGTACGACGGATGGGGTGGACGTAGCCGAAGAAGGACGGCAGCAGTCCCTCGCGTCCCGCGTTGAACACCAGGCGGGCCTGGGAGTTGATGCCCGCGATCAGTACGCCCAGGGTGGAGGTCAGGCCGCCGACATAGGCGAGGAGCGCCAGCGCGCCGAGCGTGTGGTGGGCGACGTCGATGAAGGGGATCGGGGAGGCGCCGAGCCGCTCCACGTCGTAGCCGAAGCCGGTCACCGTGGCGTAGGAGAAGAGGATGTAGCTCACGGTCATGATCGCGACGGAGGAGAACACGGCGCGGCCGACGTTGCGCCGTGGGTTCTCCGTCTCCTCGGCGAGTGCGGCCGAGTTCTCCCAGCCGATGAACAGGTACACCGCGAGCGGGAAGCCGGCCGCCAGCCCTTTGAGGCCGTGGGTGAGGTGGTCAGGCTGGAACGGGGTGGTGGAGAGGTTGCCACGGTGCTCGATGAGCGTCGCGACCGACACTACGACGAGCACCAGCATCTCCACGCCGAAGAAGTAGCCGGCCCACTTGGTGGAGACCACGATCCCGCGCAGCATCAGTACCACCGACAGCCCGGTCAGCAGCAGCGTCCAGATGATCCACGGCAGGTCCACACCCGTGTAGTGGTGCAGGGTGATCTGCACGAAGCCGCCCGAGATCGCGATCACCGAGGCCATCGCGATGATGTAGCCGAGTCCGGCCAGCAGGGCCGTGGTCACCGCGCTGACCGGCCCGAACGTCCGGCCGACAAAGGTGGTGAAGCTGCCCGCCGAGGGGTGGGCCCGGGAGAACTCGGCCAACGTGTTGCCGAGCAGTGCGACCGCCACCCCCGCCGCCACGATGGTCAGCGGCGATGCGACCCCCGCGGTGGTGGCCAGGAAGGCGAAGCCGAAGAAGAAGCTCATCGCTGGGCCGACGTTGGCCATCGTGGCGGCGGCGATGTCCGCCATGCCGAGGACGCCGCCGCGCAGCCGCTGGGGCGCGCCGCCGACGGGGCCCGACGTCGACGACGGGCCGACAGCTCCGGGGTCCGGCATGGCGACAGCTCCTTCTGGGGGATGACGACACGGGGAAGGGAAGGAAGAGAAGAGATCAGTGCAGGCCGGCGTGCCGGTGTGCCTTCACCGCGTGTACCGCCGGGTCCATCGCGCCGCGGGTGAGCTCGTCGAGCAGGTCGGCGTGGCAGCGGTTGCGGGCTCGTACGACCGCGGGGTCCGGCGCGGGCCCCAGCAGGCACTGCCGGCCGAGCAGGTCGGCCGCGAACTCACGGATCCCGGCGCCGCCGAGGGCCTCCGCGAGGCCGAGGTGGAAGCGGGTCTCCAGCTCCAGCAGCCGGGCCGGATCCTCGACCAGGTCCATCTCCTCGACCAGTGCCCGCAGCCCGTCGAGTCGCCCGTCCGGGACCTCGCCCGTGTTGTGCGCCACGAGACCGCATTCGAGCAGCAGATGGAAGGATTCCAACGCGGCCGCCTCGTCGGCGTCGTGCAGTACGGCGACGACCGCGTCCCAGTCGGCGGCGACGAAGGTCCCGCCCGCCCGGCCCCGCCGGCGGTCGAGCAGGCCGTCCTGGCACATGGCCTCCAGCGCGCGGCGCACGGTGATCTCACTGATTCCCAGTTCCTCGGCGAGGACGCCCGCGTCCGGCAACCGGTCTCCCGGCGCCACGGACCTCAGGCGGACCCGCAGGGCGATCCTGGACCGGACGAGCTCCGCTCCCGTGGGGCCCCGGCCGGCCAGGACGCGGGTGTCCCATGCCCCGCCGACCGGCGCGGACCGCGCGGGCACCGGCTGGTTGTAGGGACCGAACTTGCCCGCTGCATTCACCACGACGCCACCCTAACGGCCTGTCGAGCGCGGGCAGGGCCCACGGCGACGGCATCCGCACGGAGGGTTCTCGCGACCATGCCGCGGTGTGGTGCATGGGGGCTCCCCAGGGGACCGGAACACGGGGACGACAAGGGGACGACAAGGGGCCGAGACGGGGACGAGACGGGAACGGCGCGGTGGCAGTCACGGAGGACGGCAGTCGCCGTACACGCTGCACGAAAAATAGAGCAAGGTGAACAGTTAAACAAGTCTTGTTCTTTTAGATCGTACTGAACTAATTTCCAGGGGCCCTGGTCCGCACTCCCTCCATGGATGTCGAGATGACCACAACCGTCCCCAAAAGCCCTCCCACAGAGCCCGAGTCCGGCCTGCAGGCCGGACTGAAGAACCGCCATCTGTCGATGATCGCGATCGGCGGTGTCATCGGCGCCGGCCTGTTCGTCGGCTCCGGCTCCGGCATCGCCGCCGCCGGCCCCGGCATCCTGATCTCGTACGCCCTCGTCGGCGTCCTGGTCGTCCTCGTGATGCGCATGCTCGGTGAGATGGCCGCGGCCAACCCCACCTCCGGCTCGTTCTCCGCCTACGCCGACCGCGCGCTGGGCCGGTGGGCCGGCTTCACCATCGGCTGGCTGTACTGGTTCTTCTGGGTCGTGGTGCTCGCCGTCGAGGCGACCGCCGGGGCCAAGATCCTGGCCGGCTGGATACCGGCGGTCCCGCAGTGGGGCTGGGCCCTGATCGTCATGGTCGTCCTCACCGCCACCAATCTGGCCTCGGTGAGCTCCTACGGTGAGTTCGAGTTCTGGTTCGCCGGCATCAAGGTCGTCGCGATCGCCGCGTTCATCGTGGTCGGCGGCCTCGCCATCTTCGGTCTGCTGCCCGGCTCGGACCACCCGGCGAGCGGCTTCTCCAACCTCACGGCGCACGGCGGCTTTCTACCGAACGGACCAGGGGCGATACTCACCGGCGTCCTGATGGTCGTCTTCTCCTTCATGGGCAGCGAGATCGTCACGCTGGCGGCGGGTGAGACCGCGAACCCGCAGGCCGCCGTCACCAAGGCCACCAACAGCGTCATCTGGCGGATCGCCGTGTTCTACCTGGGCTCGATCCTGATCGTGGTCTCGCTGTTGCGCTGGGACGACCCGGCCATCCTCAAGGACGGCTCGTACGTCGCCGCCCTCAGCTCCGTCGGCATCCCGCACGCCGGCCAGATCATGAACGCCATCGTGCTGACCTCGGTGCTGTCCTGTCTCAACTCCGGCCTGTACACGGCCTCCCGCATGGCCTTCTCCCTCGGCCGCCGCAGCGACGCCCCGGCTGCCTTCGGTCGGACGACGGACCGTGGCGTCCCGCGCTCGGCCATCCTGGCCTCGGTGGTCTTCGGCTTCGTCGCGGTCGCCTTCAACTACCTGTGGCCGGACACTGTCTTCCAGTTCCTGCTCAACTCCTCCGGCGCGATCGCCCTGTTCGTCTGGCTGGTGATCTGCTTCTCCCAGCTGCGGATGCGCAAGATCATCGAGCGGGAGTCCCCGGAGAAGCTGGTCGTACGGATGTGGCTCTACCCCTACCTGACCTGGGCCACCATCGCCCTCATCACCTTCGTCCTGGGCTACATGCTCACCGACACGGCCGACGGCGGCGGCCGCGACCAGGTCGTCCTCTCCACCCTGGTGGCCTTGGGTGTGGTGGTCTTCGCCGTGGTCCGCCAGCGCCGGGCCGCACGGAACGGGACACACACGCCGGACCGCGTCACGGCGTCTTAGGAGGAAGAAGTACCCGCTTCCGCCCCGATCCCCTCGGTGGTGGCATGAGCTTCCCCAGTCATGCCACCGCCGCGGCGTCGCTCTGCGGAGGGCGGTGCCGGCCGATCACGCCGAGCGGCTGCGCAAGGCACTCGCCGGGATCGGCAGTGGGTAAGCCACCGCAGGCGGTGGCCGTGACGCTCATGTGACGCTCCGGGCCCCTGAAGGTACGTTCAGCGAGCCGAAGAGATGCTCCTGAGCTGCAGGTTCTCTCGCCCTCGTTGACGCTGAGACGATTCCGATGACCCATCACGTGGAGCCGACGCCGGACGGGCTGGCATGGGCACTGTCGGTGCCTGCAGGCGCGACTGAGCCGTAGAGGAAGAAGTCGTACCACTCGATGGTGGTGCCGATGAGGCTGGCGGCGACGATGCGACGGAGGTTCGCGGGTGGTGGGGGAGCGGTGGTTCCGGAGGCCATGTGCGCCACTTCCTCGTGTGCGGTGGGGGCGGGTACGTGTTCGCACACCGTAGAAACGTGCAGGTCAGGCGCACATGTGGTGGGGCAACATAGTTCGGGCTGAGGTTATGCGTGGGGCCACCATGCCTGCTCGCGGCGCGGCGGCTGAGAGGTCAGGAGAGGGCGAAATTGGTGCTGTCCGGGAAGCGCAGTTGAGGGTGATTTGACGGTGGCCTGCTGACTCCCGTGCTGGTTTGGTGCCGACTAAATTCCCACGTCATCACCCGTGTTCGCCTCTCCCGTGCTGACTTGGTGCTGACTACGCTCCGTAGAACTCGGGCATCAGGGGCGGATCGGGCCCTGAGCTTCGCTGCGGCAAGTGGCCCGAACGAAGGCCGAGCCGGTCGATGCGACTCGGTCTCTGGGCGGGTGAGCGCGGTGCCGGGACTGGGTTCGGTGCGTGGTCGTCCCAGTAGGTACCGCTCGCGCTGCGGCCGCGCGCCGACGGTTCCGTGAGGGCACTGTGCTCATTGTGGACGGCACCTTGGTGCCCACGCGTGACCAGGCGGTGGCCGAGCAGTCGAAGACATCTCATGTCGGACTGGGCGGAGTGGGCGATCGCCCGCAGGCGGGTGTGCACCGTCCTGGCTCCGGACAACGGCAACATCTCTGATCAAGAGGCCGCCCCCGGCCCGCAGGACACGGACCCGCGCCCGGCGCCCGGGCAGGCGGCGAGACCGAAGTCGCAGGTGCCGGTATGGCGTGAGGGACTGGCCTGGTCGGTGCTGTCGGTGGACTATCAGCGCATCCTCACCACGCTCGCGGACCGGCACCGGCTCCATCAAGGGCCGCTGACGCAGGCGTGGGTGCGGCGTGAGAATCACGCGGGCCAGGACGGTGACGGCCTGCCCGGCTTCGCTGTCGTCAGGAAGGGGGCGGTGGGCGTGCCGGTCGGTCCGCAGAATGTCGGCCAGGACCCGGGCGTCAGCTGCGTCGGACTTGACTCGGGAGACACTGGCGCGATCGCGGTAGCGGGCGGCGGCCAGTGGGTTGATCGCGTCGATCCTGCGGCCGGTGGCGCGCAAGCCGGCGACGAGCAGCCCACGGGGGTCTCGATGGCGACCGGGATTGGGTCCTCGGCACTGTCGCCGTGTCGGGCAAGCAGTTCCATCAGGGTGTGGAAACCTGCGCTGTCATCGCTGATCCGTAGCTTGGCGCCGTGAGCACACCGCGTACGTCTCCGAGTCGGGCAAGCGCATGCTGTACGCCATCGACATCGAATCTGGCAAGAAGGTCACGTCCGTGACCCTGCCTGAGAGCACGAACGAGCTGTCAGGCGTCGTCACCGGCCAGTGATCGTGCGACCTCGGTGAGGCCGGGCCAGGGGCGTGGTCGGCGCCTTCGCCGAGCAGGGCCGCGCTTCCGCACGGTGAGGTGCCTCGCCGGCTCAGGGATGATCAGGTTGCGCGGCGCGGCCCTGTCCGCCCTGTCCGCGGCGGCTGTCGTCCGGTGCCCGCTCACGGGCCTGGGCCGTTCGGCCCCGCAGGGGCAGCCGCGCGTATGTCACGCGGGCTCGCGCCGAGTTCACGGCGGCAGGCCTTGTTGAAGGCCTGGAGATCGGCGATGCCCACGGCCGCGGCGATGGCGGTGATGGCCAGGGTGGAGGACAACAGGAGGTGGCGGGCGCGTTGAAGGCGTCGGTGCCGTATGTACGACACGACTGTGAGGCCGGTTTCGGCGCGGAACACACGCGTCAGGTGGGTGTGGGAGATTCCGACGGCGCGAGCGACGTCCGGTACGGACAGCGGGCCGGCCAGGTGTTCCTCGACGTAGGCCTGTGCGGCGGTCACGAAGGGGTGGCGGCGCCTGGTTTCATCGCCCCTCGGCAACTCGGCGATGCGCCACAGAGCGGTCCAGACCTCGGCCGTGGCTCGCGGGGGAGAGGTCGGCATGGCTGTCACGGCGTTTCGGAGGAGATCGGCCAGGCGCGTGCTCTCCGTCGCGGCGTCCTGCATCACCGGGACCATGCGCGCGGTTCCGCCGTCGTGCAGCCGCAGGTGGACGTAGAAGTGCTCCGACCTGCCCCTGTAGTGGAAGTGCACCTCGGTGTTCGGTGGCACGAGGCTGACGTGGCCGGGGCGTATGGGGTGGACCGACTGCCCGAGGGACAGTGCACCGTCGTAGTGGTAGAGGTGCAGCTGCCACAGGTCGGGCAGCCGGAAGACGTCGTGGGCGGTGGAGACGCCGTGCACCCCGATGCCGGCATTGGCCACGGTGGGCGCCTCGTCGATGCGTAGTGTCGCGTGCTTCACGAGGATGGAAAATTACCAGCACTGGACGATTTCAGCCCACGACCGATCCGGACAGGGCCCGTACGTTCGTCGCATGTCAACCAGCCAGCAACTCCTGACATCGGTTCAGGTGGCGCGCTTCGTCGCGCAGGGATATCTGCGCCTGGACGGGGTGGTGCCGCAAGAGATCAACGAACGGGCCATCGCGGCCTTGCCGCAGGGCCTGCCGGAAGTGGCCTACGGCACTCCGCTGGACGGGGCGTTCGCGCGGGACACGTTCGTCCACGAGCTGCTCGACCTTCCGGTCGCCGCAGGCGCCGTCGAGAGCCTGGTCGGCCCCGGGCCGACCGTCGACCACCATGCGGTTCATGTGCGCGAGCCGCACGAGGGACAGGCGCAGCCGCTCCACGGAGACGCGATCATCGACGTGCGGCCGGACGCGTTCGACATCCAGCTCATGTACTACCCGCACGAGGTGACCGCCGAGATGGGCGGCACCCTCAGTGTGCCCGGAAGCCATCTGCGCAGGATCAACGAGACGGATGTCGGCCGCGTCCAGAACCTCAGGGGGCAGACCCGTCTGACCTGCCCGGCAGGCACGGTCGTTCTCCTGCACCACGGCATCTGGCACAGTGGCCGCCGCAACGACACCGCGCGCCGTCGCTACATGTACAAACTCCGCCTCAACCCGACCGTGCCGCAGGTGCGTCTGTGGGACGTCTCCGACCTGCACGACCCCGCGGTGACCGCGGAACTCAACACGTACTTCCCCTGGTACGAGCAGGCCACGGCCCGACTGGAGATCTACAACCGGGTCCTCCTTTGGCGGGCCCTGACCGGTGACGACTCGTTCGACGTCGAGTACTGGGTCACGCGCGTCAGCAACCGGCCCACCTTGAGGAGTCACGCATGAGGCAGCAGGTTCTGGTCCTCTATCTCGCGACGTCGACGCTGGACTCCCACGTCGTGGGCTGGTCCCGATACGACGGGACCGGCCGGACCCACCCGACGACCGGTGACAGCGACGAGCCGCCCTATCCCACAGGGCTTGCCGCACTGCTCGACGGGTGGCGCCTGTTCCAGGCCTCCCAACTGCTGCCGCCTCAGTCCGGTCACGAGTACGACGTCTCCTTCCTCAAGCACGAGTTCTTCTTCGAGAAGGTGGAGGACAGCTCTCGTCCTTGACCCGGCGCTGGAACTGCTGAACCGGGCGAGGGCGCCGGCGATGACGTCCTCGCGCTCGTCTATGTGGGCCTGGGGCATGCAGGCGTGGTCCGGGAGGGAGTCCGGTGCGAGGAGGAGGACGGCCGGGCGGTTGGTGACCCGCGGGCGAACTGCGCGATCGAGGTCGCCTGGGCGGACGGCGTGGCGGCTCCGCCCGGGGAGCGCCCGCTGGAGCTCGGCGGAGCATGCGAGACGACCGACCACCTGGTCGCGCGCGGCCGGACTCACGTGGCCGCGATCTGCGCGTGTCCGGACACCGCGGTTGTTCGCCCGCCGCGATGCCGATACGTGGGTGGCACAACGCGACAGGCGTGCCGCATCGTTTGAGGGCCCGGATCAAATGATCAAGCGCTTCGACATAGCCCCGCCGATCGTCCGCCGTAGCTCCATACCTACGGACCTGAGATGCAAGCGTCGCAGCCGGTTACATTCGAAGCGCTTCGACAATATGGTGTGCGCCGGAGAATCGCGTCCGGAGCGCCTGGAGTGACCAGACGCCTTCTCCGAGCCGACGGCGCGTCACCGGGGAGGGCACGTGCGGGCACCGCCGATACGCATGGTGGCAGCGCGATCGAGATCCGCGACGGCGCCAACTCGGGGCTGCTCCGCGGTACTGAGCCGAGCGCGCTTCACCCCGCTCGTGCTCCGGGCGTCCGGGACGGCGACTCATGGTGGCCATTCGAAGGCCTCGCCATTCACGCGTGATCGGCGGTGACCGCCGATGAGGCCCGCCGCTCGCAGGTGATCCGTAACGGCAGGTCCGGCCAATGGTTCGGTCTCGACGCGGCTGGGGCCTGCCTTCGGTGGACCGGCTGACCCACTCGGTGAAGGAGACAAGGATGCAGGGCACGTATATGACACTCAGCGTTCCGTGGCGGCGACGCGGGAGGCGAGCGGCCGTGCTCGCCGCGGTGACCGCCCTGATGGCAACGCTCCTGACCGGGTTGGGTGCCGCCGGGACGGCACAGGCGGCCACCGTGGACACGAGCGCGTCATGTGTGCTGGTCAACCGCAACAGCGGCAAGGCGGTCGAGGTGCAGAACGCCTCCACCGCGGACGGCGCCAAGGTCGTGCAGTTCGCCGACTGGGGCGGCGCCAACCAGCAGTGCCAACTGGTCCGCGCGACGGGAGTGACGGCACAGGCGCACACCGCGGGAAGGGTCAAGGACGCCGGGAACACGGTGCAGTACAGCTGGCCCGGCGTGTACTTCGAGGGCCGCGTCAGCGGGACCGGCGTGGGCATCGTGCTCAACGACTCCGCTGCCGACTACGACGTCCAGATCGATGGATCCACCGTTGCCACGCTCGTCACGCCCGGCAACACCACGCACTGGATCAACGGCCTGTCCAACAGCACGCACACCGTCCGGCTCGTCAAGCGCAACGACACTCCAGGGGACACCAGCGTGTTCGGAGGCTTCGTCGCCGCGCCCGGAGGTGCCGTGCTGAGCAAACCGGCCGCCCGCAACCGCCAGATCGAGTTCATCGGCGACTCCCTCACGGTGGGTTACGGCAACCTCTCGACCTCCCGCACCTGCACCTGGGACCAGGTCAAGCGGACCACCAACGCCGACGTGAGCTACGGCGCCCTCACCGCCCGGCAACTGAACGCCGACTACCAGATCAACGGCTACTCGGGACTTGGCATGGTCCGTAACTACAACGGAGGCTCCCGGGACGTCACCTACCGGACCTTCTACGACCGTGCCCTGCTGAACGTGCCCGGCGACGTCTGGCAGAACCCGGGCACCTGGCGCCCCCAGGTCGTGGTGGTCAACCTCGGCACCAACGACTTCTCGACCGCCATCAACCCCGGTGAGCCGTGGACGTCCGACAGCCTCGCGGCCGGCTACCGCACCGCCTACGACGACTTCATCCAGAAGCTGCGGTCGCGCTACGGGGACGACACGACCATCGTGGCGGTCGGCGCCGGCCAGTACGCCGGCCATGTCCAGCAGGTGGTCAAGACGCGCAACGACGCCGGCGACAGCCGGGTCCGCTACTGGTTCCTCGACGACTCGGGCCTGGACTTCCTCGGCTGCGACTGGCACTACTCGGCCCAGGACGACCGACTCATCGCCGACCGGCTCACCTCGTTCATCGCCGGTCTGCCGACAGGCTGGTGACGGCACGACCGACCAAGAGCAGCACGGGTCCGACCAGGGACATCCGTCTCCTGAACGGTCCGGGGCGCCGTACCACCCATGCAGCGACCAGGCCTCGTCGCCCGGATGTGGTGCCGGCCCTCGCGAGGCGGCGGGCTCCCGCACCCTAGGTGCGGTGCCGTTGCCGTGCCCTGCCGCGCGGCCGGCGACGGTCCGTGGGCTTGGATCTCAGTGCGGCTCAGGCTGGGGGAGGGTCTGCGCGCACCAGATCGTCTTGCCGTTGGTGGTGTGCCGGGTGCCCCACCCTTGGGTGAGCTGGGCGACGAGCAACAGGCCGCGGCCGCCCTCGTCGAAGGCGCGGGCCCGGCGCAGGTGCGGAGCGGTGTTGCTGGCGTCGGAGACCTCGCAGATCAGGGACGTATCGCGAATCAGCCGCAGCCTGAGCGGCGGCTCGCCGTATCTGATGGCGTTGGTGACCAGCTCACTGACGACCAGTTCGGTGACGAAGGCCGCCTCCTCCAGGCCCCAGGCGTCGACCTTGTCGACGGCGAACTTCCTGGCGCGCGGTACCTGCGCGGGGTCGGGCTCGATGTCCCAGTCGGCGACGTGGTGGGGATCCAGCGCGTGAGTGCGAGCGAGCAGCAGGGCGGCGTCGTCGGTGCGGCGTTCGGGGAGCATGACGTCCATCACCGTGTCGCACAGGGCCTCCAGTGAGGTGGCCGAGTGTTCCAGGACCCGCTGCAGTTCGGTGATCCGCTGGTCGACGTCGTGCTCGCGGCTTCCCACCAGCCCGTCGGTGTAGAGGGCGAGCAGGCTACCTTCGGGCAGCTCGAGCTCGGTGGCCTCGAAAGGCAGCCCACCGATGCCGAGCGGCGGTCCCGGCTGTGCGGCTACGGGTGTCCTGGTGCCGTCCGGAGAGACGATCAGCGGCAGCGGATGGCCGGCGCTCGCCAGCGTGAAGCGCCGGGAGACAGGGTCGTAGACGGTGTACAGGCAGGTGGCGCCGGACTCGCCGCTGGGCTGGAAGTGGCTGTCGGGCTGGAGGTCGCTGGCGAGGTGGAGAACCAGGTCGTCCAGGTGGGTCAGCAGCTCGTCCGGCGGCAGGTCGACATCGGCGAGGGTGCGGACCGCCGTACGCAGCCGGCCCATGCTGGCCGAGGCGTGCAGTCCGTGACCGACGACATCGCCGACGACCAGGGCGACCCGGGCGCCGGACAGCGGAATGACGTCGAACCAGTCACCGCCCACTTCCGCCTCGGTCCCGCCGGGCAGGTAGCGGGAGGCCACTTCGACCGCCTCCTGGATCGGCAGTCCCTGCGGCAGCAGGCTGCGTTGCAGGGTCAGCGCGGTCGAGCGCTCGCGCGAGTACCGGCGGGCGTTGTCGATGGCGACGGCTGCCTTGGCGGTCAGCTCCTCGGCGAGGATCAGGTCGTCGGCGGTGAAGGCCTCGGGCCGGTCGAGGCGGGAGAAGGTGACGATGCCGAGCAGCGCGCCGCGCGCCCGGAGCGGCACGGTGATCCGGCCCGTCAGCCCGTCCGCGGCGATGGACTCGTCGATCACCGGGTTGCCCGGTGGCCAATGGGCCGGGTCGGCGGCGAGCCCAGGCCCGAAGGCCCACTCGCCGCCCTGGCCGGGGTCAGCGGCGAGCTCGACTGTGGACCTGCCGGTGGCCATGCAGCGGGCGGCGACGGAACCGGGTCGGTGCGTGACGGGCTTCGTGGGCCCGGGAGCCCGGTCGGCGCCGTCCTTCGCGCTGTGCTGGGCGGCACGGCTGAGCCTGATCGTCTCGCCGGGCGAGAACGCGGACACGGAGGGCGGTTCCTCTCCGTGCAGTACCTCGTCGAAGAGATCCACGCTGACGAGGTCGACGAATCTCGGCACCGGGGTCATGGCCAGTTCCTGGGCGGTGCCGATCACGTCGAGTGTCCGGCCGATGCCGCCGCTGGCCTGGTTGAGGATGAGCAGGCGTTGCCGAGCCCAGTACTCGGCGCTCATGTCGAATCCCCAGTTGGCGATCCCGCGTACCCTGCCCTCGGCATCCCGGACGGGCCAGATGCTGGTGGCCCAGGCGTTGGCGTAGTCGCTGCCGCGCGGGCGGAAGACGGTGATCAGACGCGTGGGCTCGCCCGTCCTCGCCACTTGGGCGAGCGCGTCGGTGTAGGGCTTGTCGTCCCGTTCGGGAAACAACGTGCGGTCGAATTCGGGAAGCACCTCGCGGTACTTCTTGCCGAGCACCTGCTCCTCGGAGTGCGCGATCACCCGGCACGAGGAGGCGTTGATCCACAGGAACCGCAGCTCGGGGTCGTAAACGCCCAGAGCGAAGGGAGACTGCTCGAAGGCCCGGTCGGCGATCACCGGACGGCGTCCCCAACGCTGGATGGTCACCACGTGGCCCAGCGCCCGCCCGTCGGGGCCGAGCAGCGGGTGAGCCGTCACCACGGCGTCCACCGTGGAACCGTCCCGGTGGCGCAGGGGGATGAACCCCGAGGGGTCGGGGCCGGCGCCGTAGCCCTCAGGGAAGCCGGGTGGCGGGGGATCGACCAGCAGGTCGGTCACAGGGCGCCCGACGGTGTCCTCCGCCGTCCAGCCCAGCAGCAGTCGGCCCCCCTCGCTCCAGCCGCTCACCATGCCGTCCGGGTCCACCACGACAGCGGCAGTGGGGGCATCCTGCTTGTCGGCCATCTCCACGCACCACGCCTCCGTCCGGACAGCCGTGCCCGTCAGGGCTGGTTTCCAGCGGCTGCTTCCAGCCTAGTTCGGCCCCCGCTCCACGGCGCTCCGGCTGGTGCGTTCGGGGTGCCGGGTGCCGGGTGCCGGGTGCCGGAGCGGCCGAGGCCGGGGCCTGCGCGTCCCCGCTCGACAGCAGCCGCAGTGCGTTCGCCGATGTGGGCCAACTGCATACCGTCAACGGCAAGTGGACGGATGTCACCCCGGTGAAGCCGGGTGGGACGGCGACGGACGGGTCGGCCGACGCCTTCGGCTACGGCGGTGTCGCCGTCGACGCCCGCCGCCCCGGCACGGTCGTCGTCTCCACGAACAACCGCTGGGCCGAGATCGACACCGTCTTTCGCTCCACGAACGGCGGCCGCACCTGGACGTCCTTGAAGGACGGGGCCGTCCTCGACGTCTCCGAGACCCCCTACCTCAAGTGGGGCCAGGACAAGCCCAAGTTCGGCTGGTGGATCCAGGCCCTCGCCCTCGACCCGTACGACTCGGAGCACGTCGTCTACGGCACCGGCGCGACCCTCTACGGCACCCGCGACCTCAAGCACTGGGCCCCGCAGATCCGCGGCCTGGAGGAGGCGTCCATCCGCCAGCTGCTCTCGCCGCCGACCGGTGAGGCCCACCTGCTCAGCGGCTCCGGGGACATCGGCGTGATGTACCACGAGCGGCTCACGGCGTCGCCGTCGCGCGGCATGGCGTCGAACCCGGTGTTCGGCACCTCCACCGGCCTGTCGCTGGCCGCGGCCAAGCCGTCGTACGTGGTCCGGGCGGGCTGGAGCGACCACGGCAACGGCGCCTACTCGAACGACGGCGGCAAGACCTGGGCCCCCTTCGAGGCGCAGCCCGCCGTCGCTAAGGACGCACCGGGGCCGATCGCCACCAACGCCGACGGCAGCGTGCTGCTGTGGTCCTTCGGCACGGCGAACCCCGGATACCGCTCGGCCGACAACGGCGCCACCTGGTCCGAGGTCGCCACCTTCCCGAAGGGCGCCGCCCCGGTCGCGGACCCCGTCGACCCGACCCGCTTCTACGCCTTCGACACCACCAACGGCACGCTGTTCACCAGCACCGACAGCGGCCGGACCTTCACCGTCCGGGCCACCGGCTTGAGCTCGCCCGACAGCGAGTCCCAGCTGACGGCTGCCCCGGGCCGCACCGGCGACCTGTGGCTCAGCCTCAAGATGAACGGGCTCTACCGCTCGACCGACGCAGGCGCGACCTTCGCCAAGGTCAGCAGCTGCCACGCCGCACACACCCTTGGCTTCGGCAAGGCCGCCAGGGGCGCTTCCTACCCGGCGATCTACATGGTCGGCGCCGTCGACAGCTTCAACGCCATCCACCGCTCCGACGACGAGGCGAAGACCTGGACGCGGATCAACGACGACCAGCACCAGTGGGGCTGGACCGGAGCCGCCATCACCGGTGACCCAAGGGTCTACGGCCGGGTCTACGTCTCCACCAACGGACGCGGCGTGCAGTACGGAGAACCCGCCTGATGCCCCACCTGAGCGATGCGACGCGGGGCCGCCTCCTCTTGCTGACGAAGCAGGCCGGCGTCAACTCGGTCACGCTCGGCGTCTTCTCGTGGTCGACGCTCGAACCGGAGCCCTGGGCGTGGGAATTCGGTCGGCCGGGCACGCTGACGGACCTGATGCACGCGAACGGCATCGACGTCCAGCACGGCACCACATGCGCAATCCCGCCCAGCTCCTGGACTTCTGGCGCTTCACCACCGGCAACTTCATGCCGCTGTGGTTCGGCCAGGACACCTGGCCGCTGGGCCGAGGAGATGGAGCAGGCGGCCGAGGCCGATCTGACCTGGGCGGCCGACGGGGCGAGGGCGGTACTGAGGCCGACTCGCACCGTCTGTATCGGATTCAGGACTTCTTCCGGCGACGCGGAGCCGATCGACCTCGTCGCCGGAGAGGACCACGTCCTCAGTATGGGGTCGTGGTAGCAACCCCCACATGTCCCCCCACCCGTGGAAGGGACACCATGGTTAACAGCAAGATACGCAAGATCACCATGGCGGTGCTTGCTCCGGCGATGGCTCTCGGTGCCACCGTCGCTCTCGCCTCCGCCCCCGCTTCGGCAGCAGTCTGGAACTCCTGCGACCGGTGGAGCAGCACCAGCCTCGACGGCTACAAGCTCTACAACAACATCTGGGGCTCCGGCGCGGGCAGCCAGTGCACCTGGGCCAACTCCGGGACCAACTGGGGTGTGTGGGCCAACCACCCCAACACCGGCGGCATCAAGTCCTACCCCAACTCCACAAAGACGATCAACAAGACGATCGACTCCCTCGGCTGGCTCACCAGCAACTACAACGTGAGCGTCCCGTCGTCCGGCGCGTACAACTCGTCGTACGACATCTGGGACACGGACCACCAGTACGAGATCATGCTCTGGGTCAACTACAACGGAGCCGTCGGCCCGATCGGCGGCTATGAGGGCAACGTCAACCTCGGCGGTCACAACTGGAACGTCTACCGGGGCACCAACGGGTCGAACCAGGTGTTCTCGTTCCTGCGGACGTCCGACTCCAACTCCGGCACCGTGGACATCAAGCCGATCCTCCAGTGGATCGCCTACGCCAAGGGCTGGATGCCCGGCAACGAGACCATCGGCGACGTCCAGTTCGGCTACGAGATCACCTCGTCGTCCGGCGGACTCAATTTCAACACCAACAACCTGACCATCAACGGAGGCTGAGCCGACATCAGGGCCGAGGTCGTTCCGTGCCTGTGCTCGGGCGCGCGGACCGACCTCGGCCCGCAGCGCGCCGTCCGCGAACGGCGAGATCCAGGGCGGCGCGGCTCAGGCCGTGCAGCAACAAAGCGGGGAGTTGAACTCGGCGCGGCGGCCGTGGAAGTAGCGCACGCCACTCGCTCCCGTGATTCCCTTGCCCCCGATCCGGCCGCTCTCCCGCGCCCGGTGCAGGCGCTTGGCGCCGAGCGCCGCGTCTCCGGCTCCCTGGCTGCGAGCGTCGGGCTGCGCCCCGCCCGCCCAGGACTTCCTGCGGGCGCCTTCTCCGGCGGCGATCAGCAAAAGCTCGTCCCCGGCAGGTGGATCAATGAAGCCCGCGACGTGGAGGCGCTGCTGCTCCCGGCGCCAATGGGCGGATCCGCCGACGTGCGCCCGGAGCCGGCCGAGCTGCGCCGCCCGGAGCCGGCCGGCCCGCGACTGCTGAACGTCATCGGCGTCAAGATCGTCGCCGACGGAGTGCCCCCAACCGTACGGCCTGGATGAACGATCCGTACCCGGACGGCGGCCACGGAGCCCTCTGCGTGCAGGGAGAGTCGCCCGCCCTCCGGGCTGAGGAGCTGCGCGAGATGATCCGCATCGCGCACGAGGCGGATTCCAGCTCGGGGTGCACGTCACCGGCGACCGGGCCATCGACACTGTCGTCGACACCTTCGTCGCAGCCGACGAGGCCGCACCCCGCCCCGACGCCCGCCACTACGTCATCCACGGCGCGCCTCGTTTCGACTCGCCCCGTGTCTTCGCCTCGCTCCTGGACGGCGAACGCGGCGGGCTACGTGACCTGTGGGGGCAGACATCCGACTGCCAGAACGCGGCCGGACGGGAAGAATGACGAAAGCAGCGGGAATAATGGTTAGGCGCAGGCAACAACGGTCCTGTGGCGCCGATCCAGCATCACCCGCGTCCCGTCGGGCGGCGGCCGTCCGCTCTCGAAGGCGGCGTCGGCTTCCTTCCTGATCGAGTTTGACCGGCCGTCAAATCGCTCGCAGCGTTCATCGACGAGTTCAATAAGGCGGGGTCGAGCAGATCTGCAGATCTGCCGTGTGCTGTCAGTTCCGTCGAGTGGGTCGGGCAGCTTGACCTCCAGAATCTGCATTCCGCGGATCGGCGGCGTTCGGTCCGCCGAACGTGAGGTCGACTACTGCGCTCACCATCAGCCCCAACCGGTAGCCGGGAGCCGCCCCGTAGGGCCTTTGCTCGTCCCGGAGTGACTCCGTTCGGGCAGTTGGGCGGGCTTCCCGTGAGGAGATTCACCGCTTGGTTGATCACTCAATGAATGGCTACCGGCGAGTCTGGTGACCAATTCCCGGCCGCTTGATCCTTTCTGGTGGTTACACGTGTCGTCGTGCCCATCACGTTGTCGGCCTCCCATATCCAAGTACGTATCGGCCTTGCTAGATTGACGCCCGTACCTCCGAGGCGAAGTCGGGCAGATCCCGCAGTTCGCGGAGGGAGAATCCTCCCCCATGCCTTCAACAAGGCTTTCTTTGGATGCCCGAAAACCGTGCGGATGAGTTTCGCTGCTTCCAACCGCGTCTCACGCCAATGCTTTTCGGCAGCCAAACCCCCCAACAACTGGAAAGCGCACGCAAGTGATGAGATCCCTTCAGCGTTTCGGCCCCCCGCTGGCCATCTCTGCCATGACGGTCGTGCTGAGCACGCCCGGGCTGGCCGCCGCCGACGATGCGACCGGCGGCAAGGACGCCACGTACTACATCTCGCTCGGCGACTCCCAGGCCTCTGGCTACCAGCCGGACGTCGACAAGGACACCGACGTCGCCTACACCGACCAGCTCTACACGCAGCTCAAGCAGCGCACCCCCGGACTGAAGCACATACGCCTGGGCTGCACCGCGGAGACCACCGAGTCGCTGATCAACGGCGGGAAGTGCGACTACCCGAACGCCAAGTCCCAGCTTGACGCCGCGCTGAAGGCCATGGCCCAGCACCCGGGCAAGGTCGCCTACGTGACGCTCAGCGTGGGCGCGAACGACATCCTGCTGAACTGTGTCAGCCCGGCCGGCACCCTCGACGGGGCGTGCCTGAACAGCCGGAGCCAGACCATGGCGAAGAACCTCGCGCAGATCGCGGGCGCGCTCCGTAAGGCGGGTACGGAGAACACCCAGTTCGTGGGCTCGACGTACCAGAACCCGTTCCTGGCGGCCTGGTTGCAGGGCGCCCCGGGGCAGCAGGCGGCCAAGGAGTCGGCACCCCTGGTCGGGGCCGCCAACGCCGGGATCGCCCAGGTGTACAAGTCCACCGGCTTCAAGGTGGCGGACGTGGCCGGGGCCTTCTCCTCGGACGACTTCACCACCCAGGTGAACGTGCCCGGCGCGGGCGAGGTGCCGGCGAACGTGGCCAAGATCTGCCAGCTGACCTGGGCGTGCACGAAGCAGGACCCGCACCCCAACGCCGACGGCCACAAGGTGATCGCAGGCGTCTTCGCGGCGCAGCTCGCTACGAACGACGCGCCCGGTGCGGGTGCGTCACCGACCCCCACCGAGCCGGCCACGCCCGGTGCGGGCGAGTCCCCGACCCCCAGCGAGTCGGCCGCGCCCGGGTCCGGCACGGACACGGGGGCGAACAGCCCGACCGCGAACGGAGACCTCGCCGAGACCGGCGCGTCGAGCAGCACTCCGGTCCTCGCGGGTGCCGGTCTCGCGGTCGTGGCGGTCGGCACCGCCGCGGTCTACTTCGCGCGCAGGCGGCGTGCGGGCGAGGAGAGCTGACGGGCAGTCAGTAGATCGAGTCCGAAGAGCAGGCCGCTCGCGGTGTCGCGGGCGGCCTGCTCGGCTCGGCTACGGACCGCCGGGATGCAGACCCCGTCACCCAGGCGGACCGTTCCCCCGGCGAACTCACCGACACAGCGCGTCAGCCGCCGACGGAAGGGGCCGCGCAGGGCGAACAGCAAGCGGGCCCTCGGTGAGACGTCCGACGCGGGCGTCCGGACTGTCCTCCTCTCGGCCTTCCCTGCGCGGGTCGACGGCCGGACCGGGGAACTCGTAGCGTCCCTTGGACGGGGAGATGTTCCCCCCGGCCCCGCGGGCCGGCGTGTACTTCCACGCCGAACCCGCCGTCACGCCGTTGGGTCCGAGGGCGTTGGTGTACGTCAGGCTTGCCCCGCTGCACGACGGGTGGCGCCTGTTCCAGTCCGGCCACGAGTACGTCGTCTCCCTCCTCAGCGCGAGTTCCTCTTCGAGCAGCCGGAGGAACGCTCTCGCCCTGACCTGCCGCGGGACCCGCGCCCGAGCGGACCCGGATCAGTAGCCGTAGACCATCTTGTAGGCGACCTCCGGGAGGAACTGCCCGGCCGAGGAGCCGGTTCCCACGCCACAGTTGCCGTCGGACTCGCCCGGAACCTTGATCCACAAGAGCATCTCGGCGCCTCCGCCCAGCTGGGAGGGGGTGCCGATACGGCGGCCCGAAGGGTTGCACCACTGGCCGTTGGAGCCGTTGCCGTTGCGACTGGTGTCCACCACGAACGGCTTGGTGTAGCCGTACCGGGCGCCGAGTTCCCTGTTGACGGCGTTGCCGTAGGCGGTGTTCTCGGCCGTGGTCAGGTAGTTGGAGACGTTGAGCGAGAAGCCGTGGGCCTGCCGCAGGCCCGCTTCGTGGAGGCGCCCGGCCATGGTCGCCGCGCTCGCCCAGGCCGGGTTGCCGGCGTCCAGGTAGACCCAGGTGTTGGGGGCCTGACGGTTGAACTCGGTGAGCGCTCCGGTCAGCATGCTCTCGCGTTCGTCGATCTGCGCCTGGGTCATGCAGCCGTAGTCCCCGAGGGAGTCGGGTTCGAGGACGACGACGGCAGGGCGGGTGGCGATTCCGCCCGCGAACTGGGCGATCCAGTTCGCGTAGGCGGCAGGCGAGGAGGCTCCGCCCGCAGAGTGCCCGCCGCAGTAGTCGCGGTTGTAGATGTTGTAGGCGACCAGGACGGGCAGCTTGTCCCGGGCGTCCGCGGCGCCCACGTACGCGCCGGCGGCGGTGCCGATGGTGCCGCTCCAGGAGCCGAACCAGCGGGCCGTCGGTGTGTTGGCGATCGAGGCGTTGATCGCGGGTGTGCGGCCGTCACCGGGGTTGGTGGCGACCCATCGCTTCGCGCTGGAGTCGGGGTCCGCGTAGAACCCGTTGGTCATGGTCGTCGGGTCGGCCGCGTGGGCGGGCGGGGCGGCGGCGAGCGCCAGCGGCAGTGAGGAGAGTGCTGCCACCAGGGCGAGGAGTCTGCGGCGCATGACGGTTACCTCGGCTTTCTGACATCTGGCAGGGGGTGCGTGCGTCCGAAGGTCGGTGGCGAGTACGGAGGGGAGCGCTCCCACGGGAAGCGCTCCCCACGGCATGGTCGGTCAGCAGGTCGAGTTGGTCTGGGTCAGGAGGCCGAGCCGCCACGGGAGGAGGTTGTAGTCGCCGCCCGCGTTGGGGTTCATGCCCTGGCGCGCTGCGCACGGTGGGCGTGGCCCTCGCGGTGACCGCGGTGTGCACGCTCACCGGGCTGTTGCTCGGCATGGCGGCGCAGGTCGGCGCGGGGCTCACGGAAGTGGTGTCGACGATGCCGGCGGTCCTCGCCGGACTGCTGACCACCGCGGTGACCGGCCCGTCCGCCTCGGGTGCCGCCCTCGCGGTCTGCATGGTCGGCTGGACCCCTTACGCCGCCCAGGCCGCCGCCCTGCTCGAACAGGAGCGAGCGAGCGGCCACATGCTCGCCTCCATCTCCTTCGGCGCCGGCCCCGGATACCTGCTCCGCTACCACCTGCTGCCCGCCGTACTGCCGGGTGTCCTGCGCAACGCCCTGCTGCGCCTGCCCACCACGGTCCTCGTACTGGCCTCCCTCGGCTTTCTCGGTCTGGGCGAGCAGCCGCCCACCGCGGAGTGGGGCCGCCTGCTGTCCGAGAACCAGCCGTACGTAGAACTGGCGCCCTGGACCGTACTCGGCCCGGCGTGCGCACTCGTCCTGCTCTCCGTTCTCGCCGTATCCGGCACGGACGCCGTGGCTGTGCGCAGCTCGGCGTCCGTCCGGACGTCCCGTCGGTCCCGCGGGAGAGGTGCGCGGGCGGAGGGCGGGGTCAGTGCCGGGCGAACTGAACCCCGGTCGGTTGCACCACGTTCGGCCGCAGCGCGATCCCGGTGATGGTCAGTCGTTCTCCATAGATGTCCGTGATCCTGATCGCCTTGCCGCACCCGCTGCCGTCGGCGGAAATGAAGTAGTTGTATTCGGTGCGCGGCAACTGCCGCCAGCCACCGTCGGTCTTGACCTCCAGACGCGCGACCGGATTCCGGTGGCCGATCGACTGGATGCCGCACCAATAGGGGTTGGACCCGGTCTTGTACCTGATGGACATGGTCTCGGAGGTGTTGGGGCTCACCAGCTGCCAGGTGATCGGGATCCGGCCGACCTTGAGGTCGGCGAGCTTGGCGAAGGCCTCCTGGCTGAGGTCGAGTTGCCCGGGAGCGCAGGGCAGGGGGCATTCGTTGGTGATCCGTACGGTGATCGACTTGCCGTTGGCCGCGCGGACGAGCACGTACGCGCCGCATGCCTTGGACGTCTCGTAGTCCGTGGTGTTCATGGCCGCGATCATGAGGTCGGGACTTGGGCCGAACAGGCAGGCGCCGTCTCCGTCCTCGGCCTCGTAGGCGGTGGCGACGCCGGTGTAGGTGCTGCCGGGCCGGATCCGCCCCGCCGAGGACACCGTGGTGGACGCGGTTCGCGGGGACTGCGGGGTGCTCGTGGCCGACGGTCGTGGCGACTGGGTGCTCGCGGTGGCCGTCGGACTCGAACTGCTGCTCGCGGTCGGCGTCTCCGATGCGGTTGGGGTCCTCGTGTCGGACGGGGTTGTGGCCCTTACCTGGGTGGTGGCGACCGTCGATGCGGCGGTGGGCCCTGCCTCTTCCTTCCGGTCGGGGAGCAAGCCCATGACCAGGTAGGCGAGAACGCCCGCGGCGGTCACCGCCACCGTGCTGGCCAGCATGAGCCTGCGTCTGCGTCTGCGCTGCCGCGCGGCCTGCCTCGCTGTCGTCATTTCCCGTCCGTTCGGAAGATCGAGCCGATGGTGCACTGCTCAGTGACCGCACGAGACGAAAAGGTTGCCTTCGATTTCTCAGCCGGTTGTCGTCTGCGCGCCGCTCCGGTCCTGAAGCAGCACCACCTGCGGCGCGCCGAGCGGGCGCTGGTCGGGGCCGGAAGCCGCCAGGACCCCAACCAGCGATAGGAGTAGTACGCCGGCGCAGCCGCTCGCATGTTCCGAGGATCAGACAGCCGTGAAGCTCCACAGCAGGTTGCTGCTGTTGCCGTACGTCCACTGCTTGGTGACGGAGCCCGATGCGACGTTGCCGCCGCCGTCGAGGACCAGGCCGGTGGTGCGGTTGGCGATCGAGTAGCGGTTGCCGCCGCGGTGGGTGATCTTCCACTGCTGGTTGCTGCTGCCGCTCCAGGGGGCCTGTCGGGCCGGAGAGCCGTTGGTAGCGGCGCCCCAGCCGTCCGCGACCATGCCGTTGGTCCGGTTGACCAGCCGGTAGTAGCCGCCTCCGACCGCCTCCGCCTGCCACTGCAGGTTGGCGCTGCCGTTCCAGGTCCACTGCTTGAGGTTGGCCCCGGAGTCCACGTTGCCGCCGCTGTCCAGGGCGAGTCCGTTGGTGGCGTTGGTGATCCGGAAGTACGTCGCCGGGTTGAACTGGACCCGCAGTGAGGCGATCTGGTCGTTGTTGCCGGTGACCCGCAGGTCGGGGTTGTCGGCGGTGAAGGTCCAGGAGGTGCCGCTGAAGTTGTCCCCGGAGTAGCCGATCACCTGGTAGCCGGGGGCCGGCCGGAGGGAGGAGATGCTGCCCGCGCCCAGCCCGGCCGCGGTGAGGTCGGCCGTGGTGTGGTCACCGAGGGGGAGCACCGCCGAGTTGCCGGTGTAGTTGACGTTCGTGAAGGCGACGGCTCCACCGAGCGGCCGCAGCGCCGGGATCGTGCCGGAGAAGGTGAGCTTGAGGACGTACGCGTTCGCACTGTAGGGCGCCGAGGACGGCAGGGTGACCGTGAGGCCGGAGGAGCTCTGGGCCGGTGCGGGGAGGTCGATGTAGGTGCCGGCGGTGGTGCCGAGGAGCTTCACCGAGGTCAGCGAGGAGAGATTGATGCGGTCCGAGCTGAGGGTCTTGATCGTCAGTGAGTTGCCGGGCCAGCCCAGGACGGTGGCGTACAGGACGTTGCCGGCCTTGTTGCGGGTGAAGCGGATGTCCTGCGCGGTGCCGGCGTGCGGGGTGGTGAACGAGCCGCCGCCCATCTTCGTCGGGCCCTCGCCGTACTCGGTCCAGGCGCGGGTCGCGTACACCGACTCGCCGAAGCGCCTGAGATGGTCGCCGATGCCGAGCAGGATGTCCTTCTGAGCCTGGGGGATGGTGCCGTCGGCCATGGGGGCGATGTTGAGCAGCACGTTGCCGTTCTTGCTGACCCGGTCGATGAACGAGTGCAGCATCTGCTGGATGGTGTAGTAGCCGATGCCCTGGGTGTAGCACCAGCTGCTGCTGGAGATGCTGTCGTCGGTCAGCCAGTAAGGAGTGGTGATGTCGCCTGGGCCGCCGCGCTCGTAGTCGAACACCTCGCCCTTGCCGTTCATGCCGTCCTTGTAGGTGGCGACGACCTCACGGCCCCAGCTGTTGGCCTGGTTGTAGTAGTAGGCCAGGAACTTCAGGCGCTGCTGTTCGTCGACGGCGGGCAGGTTGAAGTCCTGCCACAGGATGTCGGGTTGGGAGCGGTCGATGACCTCCTTGAGCTTGTCGTACCAGAGTTGGTTCTCCGCGGCCGAGCCCAGCTGCCCGTAGAGCTTCTTGAGGCTGGGGTCCGTCTGGGCGGGGGCATGCTCGTAGAAGCCGGTGAAGTTGTACGCGTGGTGCATGGCCACCAGCAGCTTGAGGTTCTTGGCGCGGATGGCTGTGGTGAAGAGTTGCAGGAGGTCGAGGCCGGGGCCCTTGTCCACCGAGTTCCACTCGTTGACCTGGCTGTCCCACATGGAGAAGCCGTCGTGGTGCTCGGCGACCGGGCCGGCGAACTTGGCGCCGGCGTCGACGAAGAGCTGCACCCACTCGTCGGGGTCGAAGTTGCCGCCGGCCGACTTCAGCTTCGGCGCGAACTTCACGAAGTTGCCCGCCAGGTCCTGGGCGCCGTTGATGAAGTTGTGGTACGGCCATGCCGCGGGCTGGCCGTAGGTCGCGATGTGGTGCTGGTTGGCGTTGCCGCCCGCCTGGTACATGTTGCGCGGGTACCACTCGTTGTCGTAGGCCGGGACGCTGAAGACTCCCCAGTGGAAGTAGATCCCGAACTTCGCGTCCTGGAACCACTCCGGAGATGCAGGGTGCTGGTCGACCGAGTTCCAGTCGGGCGTGTAGGTGCTGGGCGCCGCCTGGGCGATGCCGGAACTGAACATTCCTCCGGCGACGGCCGCTGCGGCCACAGAGGTGGCGCCGGCCAGGAAGTGGCGTCTGTTGAACGAACTCGGCATGGAGACATCCCTGATACAGAGGAGGGCAGGGGAGTGCGGAGAAGGACACAAGTGGGCGTGGCTCCTGTGCGTGGAGCGTCGCTTGTTACGGACGAAGGTCCGCCATGTCTCCCTGGGATGTCAACCAGCGTGCAGGGATGAAAAACGCTGATGCTTCAGGCGTTTTGACCCTTTTCTATGGATTCGTTGCGATTCTCAATCGCCTAAACATAGCATGTCTGTCAGGTCCTCATGGCCGATTCCGCTTGTCCAGCGATGATGATTGATGGGATGGGTCTCACCTGCACTTGCCCTTGCTGGGCGAAGTGAACTGGCATTTCTTCATGATGCGCCGCAGAGGTCTGGACAGTGCGACAGGGTCAGGCCTATAAACATCCCATCTCTGCTGAACGGCGATACGCAGATGTCGTCGAGGCGAAACATCTCCCGCTACGGGACCGGCGCGAGGAAGCACCGATGAGACTCAGGACAGCCCTCTGTTCCGCAGTATCTGCCCTGCCCGCACTGGCACTGCTCAGTGCGTGCGGCAGTGGCTCCACCTCGACGTCGTCGAGCGACAAGCCGCTGGTCGGCGTCGACTACCCCCGCTCCGACACCGACTTCTGGAACTCCTACATCAAGTACACCCCCCAGTACGCCAAGGAGCTGGGGCTGGACCTGAAGACCACCAACTCGCAGAACGACGTCGCCAAGCTCACTGCCAACGCGCAGACGTTCATCAGCCAGGGCGTCAAGGGTCTGGCGATGGCGCCGCAGGACACCGCCGCCATCGCCCCGACCCTGGCGCAGCTGGAGGCGAAGAAGATCCCGGTCGTCACCGTCGACACCCGCCCTGACACGGGCAAGGTGTTCATGGTCGTGCGCGCCGACAACCGTGCCTACGGCGAAAAGGCCTGCCAGTACCTCGGGACCAAGCTCGGCGGCAAGGGCAAGGTGGTGATGCTGCAGGGCGGCCTGGACTCCATCAACGGCCGTGACCGCACCGAGGCGTTCAACGACTGCATGAAGAAGAACTACCCGGACATCAAGGTGTTCGGCGAGGCCACCAACTGGGACGGCGCCGTCGCCGCGCAGAAGCTCCAGACGCGACTGACTCAGCACCCGGACATCAAGGGCGTCTACATGCAGTCCAGCTTCGCCCTGTCCGGCACGCTGCAAGTCCTGAAGCAGAAGGGTCTGTTGGTGGACCCGAAGGACAAGAAGCACGTGTTCGTCGTGTCCAACGACGGCATCCCCGAGGAGCTGAAGGACATAGCCGCCGGGAAGATCGACGCCACGGTCTCCCAGCCGGCCGACCTCTACGCCAAGTACGCCCTGTACTACCTGAAGGCAGCGATCGACGGGAAGACCTTCAAGCCCGGCAAGACGGACCATGACAGCACGATCATCCAGGTCCGCGACGGCCTGCTCGAGGACCAGCTCTCCGCCCCGCTCGTCACCGCCGACGGCGGCACCTACGGCGGCGTGCCCAGCGTCAAGAGTGACGACAAGTCGCTGTGGGGCAACAACCTCGGCTGACATCCCTTTACCAGGAACCCAACAGATATCCAGCACAAGGCGGTTGAGATGAGTGACGGGGAGCGAGCAGCCACCCCCGCGCCCGCCCCGGCGGACGACGGACGGGCACCCTCGGACCCGCCCGTCGTCGAGGCGGCGGGCATAGTCAAACGATTCGGTCCGACGGTGGCCCTCGATGGCGCCCGGATCACCATCAGGCCCGGTGAGACCCACGCGCTCGTGGGCCGCAACGGAGCCGGCAAGTCGACGCTCGTGTCGGTCCTCACCGGCCTTCAGGCCCCCGACCAGGGAACGGTCACCTTCGGCGGCAGCCCTGCACCACGACTCGCGGACCGCGACGCCTGGCGACAGCGCGTGGCCTGCGTCTACCAGAAGTCGACGATCATTCCCACGCTGACCGTGGCCGAGAACCTCTTCCTGAACCGGCACGACCATGGCCGCAGCCGCCTGATCAGCTGGCAGGGTGTGCGTCGGCGGGCGCAGGAGTTGCTGTCGACGTGGTCGGTGGACGTCGATCCGCAGACCCCGGCCGGTGATCTGAGCGTGGAGCAGCGGCAGTTCGTGGAGATCGCGCGGGCGCTGTCCTTCGGTGCCCGGTTCATCATCCTCGACGAGCCGACCGCCCAGCTCGACGGGGCTGCCATCAACCGCCTCTTCGACCGGATCCGCGACCTGCAGCGCCAGGGCGTGACCTTCCTGTTCATCAGCCACCATCTGCAGGAGGTCTACGAGATCTGCGACATGGTGACGGTGTTCCGGGATGCCCGGCACATCGTGACTGCCCCGGTCGCGGAACTGCCCCGCACCGAGCTGGTCGCGGCGATGACCGGCGAGGCGGCGATCGACCGGCTGCAGGAGCGGTCGAGTTCCCACGACACCACCGTCACGCCCGCGCTGTCCGTGCGCGCGCTGGACAGTGGCGCCACCTACGGCGATGTCAGCTTCCAGGTGGGCGCCGGGGAGATCGTCGGCCTCGCGGGGGCCGCCGGCAGCGGGCGGACCGAGGTCGCCGAGACCGTCGTGGGGCTGCGGGCGGCAACGGCGGGCGAGGTGGAGATCGCCGGCAGGCGGCCCCGGCCCGGCAGTGTGCCCGCGGCGCTTGCCGCCGGCGCCGGGTTCGTCCCCCAGGACCGGCACCACCAGGGCTTCGTTCCCGACATGTCGATCGCGGACAACGCCACCCTGTCGGTGCCCAAGCGGCTGGGCCAGGGCGGGTTCCTGAGCCGTGGCCGCCGGGACCGGCTTGCCGAGGGCATGATCGAGCACCTGGCGATCAAGACTCCCGGTCCCGAACTGCCCGTCTCCGCCTTGTCCGGAGGCAACCAGCAGAAGGTCGTCATGGCGCGGGCCCTGGCCGACGACCCCCGGCTGCTGGTCCTGATCAACCCGACCGCGGGCGTGGACGTGCGCTCCAAGGAGTTCCTCCTCGGCAAGGTCGAGGAGACCGCGCAGACCGGCACCGGCGTGCTCATCGCCTCCGACGAACTCGACGACCTGCGCATGTGCGACCGGGTCCTGGTGATGTTCCAGGGCCGTGTGACCTCAGAGATCGCCCGCGGCTGGCACGACCACGACCTCGTGGCCGCGATGGAAGGAGTGGACCTCGATGCCTGAAACCGCCCTCGCGGACACGCCCACCCTCGAGACGGAAGCGGCCGGCCCCAAGCGAATCGCTCTGCTCGGCGGCCGGATACCCCTGGCCCGCCTGCGCGACCTCGCGCTTGTCCCGGCCATCGTGGTCATCGCGATCGTCGGACAGATCGTCAACCCGGTCTTCCTGCAGGCCGACAACCTCATCAACGTCCTGCAGACCATGTCCGAGATGGCCCTGCTGGTCCTCGCCCAGACGATGGTCCTGATCGTCAAGAAGATGGACCTGTCGCTGGAGTCCACCATGGGCCTCGCGCCCGGCGTCGCGGCCTGGCTGGTGGTCCCGGTCGGCGCGGGCCACGGACTCGGACTGCTCTCCGGCGCGTGGGCCATCCCCGTCACCCTCGCCGTGGGCGCGCTCGTCGGCGTGATCAACTCCCTGCTGATCATCCGCTTCGGCCTCAACGGCTTCATCGTCACCCTCGGCATGCTGATCGTGCTGCGCGGTGTCCTCACCGGTATCTCCGGCGGCCAGACCTTCTTCCAGCTGCCCGAGTCGATGCTCTACCTCGGCACCGCACAGTGGTTCGGGATGCCCGCCTCGATCTGGATCTGCCTGGTCCTGTTCGCCGTCGCGATCGTGGTGCTCGGCTGGACCAGCTTCGGCCGTTCGCTGTACGCCATCGGCGGCAACGTCGACGCCGCGAAAGCGGGCGGCATCCGCACCGACCGGGTGCTGTGGATCGTCATCGTCACCGGCAGCGTGCTCGCCGCCCTCGCCGGACTGATGCTGTCCGGACGCCTGGCCTCGGTGGCCTCGGCCCAGGGCAACGGGTACATCTTCACCGTCTTCGCCGCCGCCGTCATCGGCGGGATCAGCCTCAACGGCGGCAAGGGCACCATGTTCGGCGCGTTCTGCGGCATCCTGCTGCTGTTCATGATCCAGAACGTGCTCACGCTCGGCGGCGTCCCCGCCCAGTGGATCGGCGCCCTCAACGGCCTGATCATCCTGGTCGCCCTCGCCATCTCCCGTATCACCGGCGGCAAGGTCCAGGAGTGACCCGGGCGGCCGTCGCCGGCCGCCCGACCTCCGCCGCGTTCACGTCTCGTCGCAAGGGGAGCGATTCCCCCTTGCCCCTCAGAGGAGTTGCCGCCATGTCCTCCACCGTGCCCTCATCCGCCCGCATCACCGCTCTGGACGTCCTGGACGTGCGGTTCCCCACCTCCGAACACCTCGACGGCTCGGACGCCATGAACCCCGAACCCGACTACTCCGCCGCGTACGTCGTCCTGCGCACCGACGCCGGCGACGGACTGGAGGGCCACGCTCTCGCCTTCACCACCGGCCGCGGCAACGACGTGCAGGCGGCCGCCATCGCGGCCCTGGCCCCGCACGTGGTCGGCCTGTCCGTCGAGGAGGTCTGCGTCGACCTGGGCGCGTTCTCCCGCTCCCTCGTGCACGATCCCCAATTGCGCTGGCTGGGCCCGGAGAAGGGCGCCATCCACATGGCCACCGGCGCCGTCGTCAACGCCGCCTGGGACCTCGCCGCCAAGCGCGCCGGCAAGCCCGTGTGGCGCTTCCTCGGCGAGATGTCGCCCGAGGACCTGGTCGCGCAGGTGGACTTCCGCTGGCTCAGCGACGCCCTCACTCCCGAGGAGGCCCTTCAGATCCTGCGCCGCGCCGAGCCCGGCCGTGAACAGCGCATCGGCTGCCTGCTCGACCAGGGCTACCCCGCCTACACCACCACCCCCGGCTGGCTCGGCTACTCCGACGAGAAGCTGGCCCGTCTGGCGCGCGAGGCCGTCGCCGACGGCTTCACCCAGATCAAGCTGAAGGTGGGCGCGGACCTGGAGGACGACGTACGGCGCATGCGCACGGCCCGCGAGACCGTCGGCGACTCCATCCGCATCGCGGTGGACGCCAACCAGAGATGGGACGTCCAGCCCGCGATCGACTGGATGAGCGCCCTGGCACCCTACCGGCCGTACTGGATCGAGGAGCCCACCTCACCCGACGACATCCTCGGCCACGCCGCCGTCCGCAAGGCCGTCAGCCCCATCAAGGTCGCCACTGGCGAGCACATCGCCAACCGGGTCGTCTTCAAGCAGCTCCTCCAGGCCGGCGCGGTCGACATCGTGCAGATCGACTCCGCCCGGGTCGGCGGCGTCAACGAGAACATCGCGATCCTGCTGCTCGCCGCGAAGTTCGGCGTGCCGGTCTGCCCGCACGCCGGCGGGGTCGGCCTGTGCGAGATGGTCCAGCACCTGTCGATGTTCGACTACGTCGCCGTCTCCGGCACGACCGAGGACCGCGTCATCGAGTATGTCGACCACCTGCACGAGCACTTCGTCGACCCGGTGCGCATCGTCGACGGCCACTATCTCCCACCGACGCTGCCGGGACTGAGCGCACAGATGCACCCCGAATCCCTCAAGGAGTACATCTACCCCGACGGCCCCGTCTGGACCGCTCGTGTCTGACGTCCAGGCCCTCGTCGACGCCCACCACCATGTGTGGGACCTGGACATCCGGCCGCAGCCCTGGCTGGACGAACCGGGCCACGAGCCGATCCGCCGCAGCTTCAGCTCACACGCCCTGCGATCGGCCGCGACCCGGCCGATCGCCGGACGGCGACTGACGAGCACGGTGGTCGTCCAGTGCGTCGCGTCCGTGCCCGAGACACGCGATCTCCTCGCCCTGGCCGACAGCGACCCGCTGATCGACGCCGTCGTCGGCTGGGCGGACCTGACGTCCCCCGCGATCGGCGATGTACTCGACGACCTGCGGGCCGGGCGCGCGGGCCGGTACCTGCGGGCTGTACGGCACGTCGTGCAGGGCGAGTCGGACCCGCACTGGCTCCAACGACCGGACGTCGAGCGAGGGTTGAGAGCGGTCGGGGAGCGCGGGCTCGGATACGACGTGCTGATCCGCAGCCACCAGCTCCCGCAGGCGATCCGCCTCGCGGAACGGCTCCCCGAGCTGCCGCTCGTCCTGGACCATGCCGGCAAGCCGCCCATCGCGCGGCGGGAACTGACCGACTGGGCACAGCAGTTGCGGGCACTGGCCCGGTATCCCCAGGTCCGCTGCAAGGTGTCGGGTCTCGTCACGGAGGCCGACCACGAGAAGTGGACGGTCGATGACATCCGCCCGGTATGGGACGTCCTGCTCTCCGCCTTCGGCCCCGACCGGCTGATGTTCGGCTCCGACTGGCCGGTCTGCATCCTCGCCGGCGGATGGAACCGCTGGGCCGCCACCGTCGAGGAACTCCTGGACGGCTGCTCCGCCACCGAGCTCCACGCGGTGCTCGCCGGCACCGCGACCGCCTTCTACCGCCTGACCCCCGCCCCCACGAAGGAGGGGACACCGTGCTCCTGACGGAACTGCTGCACCCCGGCATCCTCGAATCGCTGGCCGGAGCCGGCCACGGCGCCCGTGTGCTGCTCGCCGACGGCCACTACCCCGCGAGCACCGCCACCGGCGAGCGCGCCAGAACCGTCCACCTCAACCTGGCACCCGGCCTGCTCGACGTCACCACCGTCCTCGACGTCCTGATACGCGCCCTGCCCGTCGAGTCGGCCCACGTGATGGTGCCGCCCGAGGGCGAACCGGAACCGCCCGCCATCGCCGAGTACCGCTCGATGCTGGTCCCCGTCCCGGTCGACACGCTCGGCCGCTTCGAGTTCTACGACGCCGCACGCTCGCCCGACCTGGCCCTCGCCATCGTCACCGCCGACACCCGTACCTACGCCAACCTGCTGCTGACCATCGGCGTCCGCGCTGAAGGGACCCTGACGACACGATGACACTCGCCGTCCGTTACACGTCCGCCCGCACCCTGGACACGGCTCCCGCCACGCCCTCCACTCCCGGTCCCGGTGAGGTGGAGCTGGCCCCCGCTTACGTCGGTATCTGCGGCACCGATCTGCACATCTTCCACGGCGACATGGACGCCCGGGTCGCCGCGCCCGCCGTCCTGGGACACGAGATGTCCGGCCGCGTGGTGCGCGTCGGAGAGGGCGTCGAGGGCTGGGCGCCCGGTGACGCGGTGACCGTGATGCCGCTGCGCTGGGACGACACCTGCCCGGCCTGCCGCGCCGGCCACCAGCACGTCTGTCAGCACCTGGACTTCATCGGGATCGACTCGCCGGGTGCGATGCAGCAGCGCTGGATCGTGCCCGCCTCGACGCTCGTCCGGCTGCCCGACGCCCTTCCCCTGGACCGGGCCGCGCTGGTCGAGCCGACGGCGGTCGCGGTGCACGACGTGGGCCGGGCCGAGGTCGCCGAAGGGGAGAAGGTGGTCGTGGTCGGCGGCGGCCCTGTCGGCATCCTCATCGCGCTGGTGGCGCGGGCCGCGGGCGCCGAGGTCCGGGTGGTGGAGCTGAGCGCCCACCGTCGGCTGCTCGCCGAGGAGTTGGGGCTGACCGCCTGGAATCCGGCCGATGTCGACGTGCCGGCGCTGGTCAGCGCGTGGACCGGGGACGCGGGTGCGGACGTCGCGTTCGAGGTGTCGGGCGCGGCGGGCGGCGTGGACACGGCGGTCGATGTGCTGGGTGTGCGCGGCCGTCTGTGCCTGGTCGCCATTCACCCGCGGCCCCGCGAGGTGAACCTGCACCGTTTCTTCTGGCGCGAACTCACCCTGGTCGGCGCCCGGTTGTACGACCGCTCCGACTTCGAGAAGGCGGTCGCCCTGGTCGCCGACGGCACCATCCCGGCCGACCGGCTGATCAGCAAGGTCGTGCCGCTCACGCAGGCGCCCGCCGCCTTCGAGGCCCTGGAGGGCGGCGGCGACGTGATGAAGATCCTCGTGGACTGCACCGACGACACCCAGGGAGCCACCGTATGACCGCCTTCGACCTCACCGGCAGGCTTGCCGTCGTCACCGGAGCGCGGCGCGGCATCGGCCGGGCTATGGCCCGCGCGCTCGCCGGGGCCGGCGCGGACGTCATCGGGGTGAGCGCCTCGCTGGAGGAGTCCGGCAGTGCGGTGGAGAAGGACGTCCTCGCCGCGGGCCGTGCGTTCGAGGCGATCCGCACCGACTTCGCCGACCCGGACGCGGTACGGGCCCTGGGCGCGGACCTGGCCGGGCGGGAGCGGCCGGTGGACATCCTGGTCAACAACGCGGGCACGATCCGCCGCGCCCCGGCCGCCGAACACAGCGACGCAGACTGGGAGTTGGTGCTCCAGGTCAACCTCAACGCACAGTTCGCGCTGACCCGGGCGGTCGGCGCGGCGATGGTGGCCCGCGGCCAGGGCAAGGTCATCTTCACGGCGTCGCTGCTCAGCTTCCAGGGCGGCATCACCGTCCCCGGCTACACGGCCGCCAAGCACGGCATCGCCGGGCTGACCAAGGCACTCGCCAACGAATGGGCCCCGCACGGCGTCAACGTCAACGCCATTGCACCCGGCTACATCGCCACCGACAACACCCAGGCGCTGCAGGACGACCCGGTGCGCAGCAAGGCGATCCTGGACCGCATCCCGGCCGCACGCTGGGGCGGCGCGGAGGACCTGGCGGGCGCCACGGTGTTCCTGGCCTCGGACGCCGCCGCCTACGTCCACGGCGTCGTCCTGCCCGTCGACGGCGGATGGCTCGGCCGATGAGCGGAACCGACCCGGCCTCCGTGCTCGACGGCGCCCGCGTGATGCCGGTACTCACGGTGCGGCGCGTCTCGACCGCCGGCCCGCTGGCCGACGCGCTCGCGGAGGGTGGTGCCCGGTGCGCCGAGGTCACCTTCCGCACTCCCGACGCCGAGCAGGTGCTCAAGGAGATGGCCGCTCACGGTGGCCTGGCCGTCGGCGCCGGCACGGTCCTCACGCCCGAGCAGGCGGAGCGGGCCGTGGCGGCCGGGGCCCGCTTCGTGGTCTCGCCCGGCTTCGACGAGGACGTCGTCGCCAAGTGCCGCGAGCTGGGGGTGCCGGTGGTGCCCGGCGTCGCCACCGCGACCGAGTTGATGCGGGCCCTGAAGGCGGGTCTCGACACCGTGAAGCTCTTCCCCGCCGAGCCGCTCGGTGGCCTGCGGACGCTGCGAGCGCTCGCGGCACCCTTCCCCGGGGTGCGCTTCGTACCGACCGGCGGGATCGCCGCCTCCCGCCTGGCCGCCTACCTCGCCCACCCGGCGGTCCTCGCCGTCGGCGGCAGCTGGATGGCCACCACCGACCAACTTCGGCGGGGCGACTACGACGAGATCCGTCGGCTGACCGCCGACGCGGTGGAGAGGAGCAGGACGTGATCGACGTGGTGGCCCTGGGTGAGGTGATGCTGCGCTTCGACCCGGGCGAGGGACGCATCCGCACCACCCGGACCTTCCAGGTCTGGGAGGGCGGCGGCGAGTACAACGTCGTCCGAGGCCTGCGCCGCTGCTTCGGCCTGCGCACAGCCGTCGTGACCGCGCTCGCCGACAACGCGGTGGGCCGACTCGTCGAGGACCTGATCCTCCAGGGAGGCGTCGACACGGCACTGATCCGCTGGGTGCCCGACGACGGCATCGGCCGCACCGCCCGCAACGGCCTCAACTTCGTCGAACGCGGCTACGGCATCCGCGGCGCGCTCGGCGTCAGCGACCGCGCCCACACCGCCGTCTCCCAGCTGCGCAAAGGGGACGTCGACTGGGACGCGGTCTTCTCGGCAGGCGTGCGCTGGTTCCACACCGGCGGTATCTTCGCGGGCCTGTCCGACACCACGGTGGACGTCGCCGACGAGGCCATGGCGGCGGCCCGCCGTCACGGGGTCACCGTCTCCTACGACCCCAACTACCGCCCCAGCCTCTGGGCCGGCCGGGGCGGAGCCGAGCGGGCCCGCGAGGTCGATCTGCGGCTGGCCCGGCACGCCGACGTCGTGGTGGGCGCCCTCGGCCTGGCCGGGAGGTATCCGGGCGACGTGCGGGTCAGTGCCGACGAGGTGCCCGACGCACTCGCCTGCGTCGCCGTCCTCCTGCCCGACGCGAAGGTACTGGCGACGACTCTGCGCGGAGTTCCCTCGGCCGGGGTCAACGACTGGTCCTCGGCCGCCTGGTCCGCCGAAACCGGCTTCGTCGCCGGCCCCCGCATGCCCGGCCTGCAGGTGCTGGACCGCATCGGCTCCGGCGACGGATTCGCCGCCGGCCTGATCCACGGGCTGCTCGACGGCGTCGGTCTGGAGCGCGCCCTGGCCTATGGCACCGCCCACGGCGCGCTCACCATGACCACGCCCGGAGACGTCTCCATGGCCTCGCTCGCCGAGGTCGAGGCGCTCATCGCGGGCGACTCGGCCCACGTCAGACGCTGACCGGCGACCCATCGTCCATAGCTCAGGAGCACGCCTTGCAGCAACGGAAGATCCAGAACACCTCCGTCTCTCTCACCGAGCTCGGCTTCGGGGCGTCCGTGATCGGCAACCTCTACCGCGTCACACCGGTAGACGACGCGACCGCCGCCGTCGACGCGGCATGGGAGGCCGGCCTGCGGTATTTCGACACCGCACCGCATTACGGCCTCGGCCTCTCCGAGCGCCGGCTGGGCGCTGCCCTGCGAGGCCGCCCACGTGACGCGTACGTCATCTCCTCCAAGGTCGGCCGGCTCCTCGTCCCCAACGAACGCCCACAGGGCGTCGACAGTGAAGGCTTCGTCGTACGGGACGATCTGCGCCGGCAGTGGGACTTCAGCCGCGACGGCGTGCTCCGTTCCATCGAGGACTCCCTGCGCCGCACCGGCGTGGACCGGCTCGACATCGTCTACCTGCACGACCCCGACGACCACTGGAGGCAGGCCGCCGAGGAAGCCATGCCCACACTCGCCGACCTGCGCGACCAGGGCGTGATCGGCGCGATCGGCGCCGGCATGAACCAGTCGGCGATGCTCGCCCGCTTCCTGCGCGAGACCGCCGCCGACGTGGTCATGCTCGCCGGGCGCTACACGCTCCTCGACCAGTCGGCGCTGGACGAAGTCCTGCCCGCCGCGCGGGAACTGGGCAAGGGCGTGGTGGCGGTGGGCGTGTTCAACTCGGGACTGCTCTCTCAAGACCGGCCCGCCGAAGGCATGAAGTACGACTACCAGGACGCCCCACCGGAACTGGTCGCCCGTGCCCGGGCGATCGCCGAGGTCTGCGCCGCACACGGGACCACCCTGCCCGCCGCCGCGATCGCCTTCCCGCACACGCATCCCAGTATCATCAACATCACTCTCGGCATGCGGACCCCGGAACAGGTCGTACGGAACGTGGAACTCCATGATCAGCGCGTCCCTGACGGTCTCTGGCACGATCTCCGCGCTCAGGGGCTGATCAGGTCGGACGTGCTCGTGGGGCACGGTGGGGGGAGGGGGGTGCGGTGTTGCTGACGGACAAGGCAATCGAGCGGATCCGTGAGCTGATCCGGACCGGTGCGCTGCCTCCGGGCTCGAAGCTCCCGCCGGAGGCGGACCTGGCCGCGCAGCTGGGCCTGTCCCGCAACCTCGCCCGGGAAGCGGTCAAGGCACTGGCCGTAGCGCGGGTTCTGGAGGTCAGGCGCGGCGACGGAACGTATGTGACCAGCCTGCAGCCGAGCCTGCTCCTGGAGGGGCTCGGCGGGGCGGTGGAGCTGCTGCAGGGCGACTCGGTCGCCCTGCAGGACCTCATGGAGGTACGGCGGCTCCTCGAACCGATGGCCACGGCGCTTGCCGCCACGCGGATCTCCGATGAACAGCTGGCCGAGGTGAAGCGGCACCTGGACGCCATGCGCGAGGCCCGCGACGACGTCGAACGGCTCAACGTCCACGACGCCGCCTTCCACCGCGCCGTCGTGTCGGCCACGGGCAACGAAAGCCTCCTCACCCTTCTCGAAGGGATCTCAGGCCGTACCCTGCGCGCCCGCATCTGGCGCGGCCTGGTCGACGACAAGGCCGCGGGCCGCACGCTCACCGAGCACGAGGCGATCTTCAACGCTTTGTCCACCCGTGACGCCGCCCTCAGCCAGGCCGCGGCACTGCTGCACGTGAGCAACACCGAGCAGTGGCTGAGGGAGCACCTGCGCTCGGGCGAACCCCTTCCCTACGGGACGACAGCGCGGAAGTGACGGGCGGGCGCCACCCGTCGCGGAAGAAGTCGGCGTCGGCCATCTGACCCGGGCACGGCGAACTCAGGTGCCCCGGTCACCTGGCCAACGGCCCACGAACCGGTGGTCGCTTCCGGGCTGTTGCTCGCCTGCGGCAACGGCGTCAACGGTTCGGTCGTGCAGCGCGAGTGCCGCTTCGTTGGCCGCGCGCAAGTCCGCTGATACGGACCGGCGGCGGCCTTTCGTGCGCACGCTTCGGCCCTGCCTGGGGAATGCTCCTCGCGGCGATCAGCAGGCCTACGTCCAAAGGAGGTCAGCCGAGCAAAGCGGCGACGTAGGCCCCCTGGCGGACGAGGACGGGAACGCGCTCCAGTGGGGCGTCCATCTCGAGTGTCGTACCGCCCTCCCGCACGTGTCCGGTGACCGGGTCGAGCCAGCGGAAACCGTCCGGCAGATACACCTGGCGGGTCCGCGCGCCCGCCTCGTAGACGGGTGCCACCAGCACGTCGGGTCCGAGCAGGAACTGGTCGTCCACGTCCCATGCCTGCTCGTCCTCGGGGAAGTCGAAGAACAGCGGGCGCATCGGCGGGGCGCCGGTGCGGTGGGCGTCCTCGGACAGCCGCATCAGATACGGGCGCAGCCGCTCGCGGAGCATCAGGTGGTCGCGGAGGATGCCGTACGCCTGCTCCCCGCCACGCGGAGCGGACGAGCGACAGCGGCCGGTCCTCGCCCGCCGCGCGCAGGCCGTCGGCCACCGCGCGGGTGTGCGACAGGGGGTAGAGGTGCGCGACCTCGGCGGCCGGTCCGGCCGCGTAGACGGCGCGGTCGGCGACCTCCCGGGACAGATCGGGCTCGCAGGCATCCAGCCAGAAGCAACTCACGCCCAGCGAACGGTAGTTGTCGTTCAGCCGCTGCCACAGCGCGGCGCGGGCTCCGGGGTGGGTGGCGTCGTAGTACGCCATCGGGAGCGTCAGCGCCTCCCCGGCCTCCCGGGACGGCCACGCGAAGGTGAGCAGACCGCCGTCCGCGTCCCGAACGAGGTGTCCGGAGGTGCGCAGCTCGTCGTAGGTGTCGCTGCCGGGTTCGACGGTCGGCCACACCGAGACCGCGAGCTTCACCCCGAGGTCTGTCAGCTCCTTGACCATGGCGGCGGGGTCGGGCCACTCGCTGTGCGCGAAACGCCAGTCGCCCATCTTCGGCCAGTGGAAGAAGTCGCAGACGATGACGGACAGCGGCAGTCCGCGCTCCTTGTGCTGCCGTGCCACCGCGAGGAGTTCGTCCTGGGTGCGGTAGCGCAGCTTCGACTGCCAGAAACCGGACGCCCACTCGGGCAGGAGGGGCGGGCGCCCGGTGACCTGAGTGTAGGCATCGAGGATCTCGGCCGGGGTGTCGCCGGCGGTGACCCAGTAGTCGACGCGCCCGCCGGCGTCGGCGGTCCACCGGGTGGTGTCGGCGCCGAGTTCGACGCGGCCGGTGGCGGGGTTGTTCCACAGCAGTCCGTAGCCGCGCGAGGAGTGCAGGAAGGGGATGGCGGCCACGGTGTTGCCCTGGACGAGGTCGATCACACAGCCCTTCTGGTCCAGGCGCCCGTGCAGATGCTGCCCGAGGCCGTGCAGCCGTTCCCCGTCGTACGCCTCGAAGTGCTGCTCCGTCCGGCCGCCCGCCGCATGGACGCGAGGGCCGGCATGGTGGCTGTACGGGGCCTTGTCGGCGAGGAGTTCACGGCCCGAGGCAGCGTGCAGAAACCTCAGCCGGCCGTGCCGGACGGTGCCGGCGTCTGCGCTGAAGGGCCGGTCGTAGACCTCCAGGCTGCGGATCGAGGCCCAGACGCCGGAGGGAAGTCCGGTGTCCGTCACCCGTACGTACCGGGCCTGAGCGCGGAAGACGGAGACCTGCACATGGCTGGTGCCGGTGGTGGCGGTCAGGTCGGTCAACCGAGGACAAGCCGGCCTCGTCGCCAACCCCTGGCCGGGCGACTCGCCCGCGGGGTCTCGGCGTTGTGTGCTGTGGTGCCACCGCGCGGCCGCTCGCCCGTGCCGGCAGGGGGCGTTCCAGGTGCGCTTCCTGCCTGCTGCGCGGCGACCTCAGGCCATGGCCAGGACGGCGGAGATCAGCGCCCGCAGGCAGACGCCTTCGGCCTCCTCGTCCGGAAGTGACAGTCGCTGCATGGTCAGCCCGTCGAAGCCCGCGAGGAAGAACCTCGCGATCGTCTCGGCGGGCTGGGCGAGCTGGTGACCGGTGCGTTCGGCGGCCTCGCTGATCAGTTTCGTCGTCACCGCCAAGACGCTGCTGTAGTGGCCGTGCAAAGCCTCCTGGAGATGGGGCGTACGCAGGGCGAACATGGAAAGCTCCGTGAGGAGCTGGTAAGACGCGGGCTGTTCGACCACGGTGCGCCACAGTGCCTCGGCGAGCGTGACGATCGTGTCCTCGAAACTCGCGTCCGTGGGCGCCGCCTGCTCCACCTGGGTGACCAGGTCCTGGGTGAGCTGCTCCATGACGGCCCGGTACAGATCTTCCTTCGTGCCGAAGGTGTAGTGCACCGTCGCCTGTGCCACACCGAGCTCGGCGGCGATGGCGCGAGTGCTGCCGGCGGCGACGCCCTCCCTGCTCATCAGGTCGATGGCCGCCTTGATCAGTTGAGGGCGGCGCTCCGCCGCGGATACATGAGCCATGACAGCATCTTATGCGACTCAGTCTGACGAACAGGTCGATCGACAAGAACCTCGACAGCACCGCTCGCCGGCAACGCCTGTGATCCGGGCATCCCGGTGCATGTCATGCACCCGCAGAAGGCGCGTTCCATCAATCGACTGTGTCGATCAACATAATCGTCTGACATTGTCGAGCGACAATGTCGCTTGTATGTTTCTGCCCAGCGACAGCCTGCGCCGAACGAAAGGCAAGCTCATGACCCACGAGGCCCTGCGCGGAACCGAGCCGATCCCTCAGCGTCCCGCCCTGCCCCTGGTCGGCCACGCGTTCGACATCCCCAGTGGTGTCGACGGCCTGCACTACGTGATGAAGGAGGCCAAGGAGCTGGGGCCGCTGTTCAAGATCCGCGTCTTCGGCAACGAGATCAACTTCGCCTCGGGCCTCGACCTGGTCACCGAGCTGGCGGACGAGAGCCGGTTCCGCAAGAACGTGCACCCCGACCTCGTCATCCTTCGGGACATCGGCGGCGACGGGCTCTTCACCGCCTTCAACGACGAGCCCAACTGGCGCAAGGCGCACGACGTCCTGATGCCGGCGTTCTCGCTCGGCGCGATGCGCGGTTACCACGCGACGATGCTCCAGGTCGCCCGCGAGCTGGTCAGGAAGTGGGACCAGGCGGCAGGTTCGGAGCCCGTGGACGTCGCCGACGACATGACGCGGCTGACGCTCGACACGATCGGCCTGTGCGGTTTCGGCTACGACTTCGAGTCGTTCAGCCGGGAGGAGCCGCACCCCTTCGTCACCGCCCTGTCGCGGGCTCTGGGCTTCGCCCAGGCCAAGGGGGAGTCCATCCCCGGCACGGAGCTGTTCAAGTGGAAGCAGACGGAGCAGTTCGGCGAGGACGTCACCCTGATGAAGGACCTGGTCGACGACGTGATCCGGCAGCGCCGGGCGTCCGGCGACCAGAGCACCGACGACCTGCTCGGACGCATGCTGCACACCCGTGACGCGGTGACGGGCGAGCCCCTGGACGACGTCAACATCCGCTACCAGGCGATCACGTTCCTCATCGCCGGTCACGAGACCACCAGCGGGGCCCTGTCCTTCGCCCTCTACTACCTGACCAAGCACCCCGAGGTCCTCGCCCGCGCCCAGGCCGAGGTCGACGCGCTGTGGGGCGACTTGGACGCCCCCGAGCCGGACTACGGGGACATCGGCAAGCTGACGTACATCCGCCAGGTGCTCAACGAAGGCCTGCGGCTGTGGCCGACGGCCCCCGCGTACGCCGTGGAGCCGCTTCAGGACACCGTCATCGGCGGCAAGTACGCCGTGCGCAAGGGCGAGTCGATCCAGATCCTCATCCCGCAGCTGCACCGCGATCCCGCCTGGGGCGAGAACGTCGAGCTGTTCGACCCCGACCGGTTCCTGCCCGAGCGGGAGGAGGAGCGGCCGGTCCACCTGTTCAAGCCGTTCGGCAGCGGCGAACGCGCCTGCATCGGCCGCCAGTTCGCGCTGCACGAGGCGACGCTGGTCCTCGCGCTGGTGATCCACCGCTACCGGCTGATCGACCACACCAACTACCAGCTGAAGATCAAGCAGTCCCTCACCCTCAAGCCCGACGAGTTCACCCTGAACCTGGCCCGGCGCACCAGCGGCGAGCGCCGCCTGCCCGCCGTCTCCGCGAGCGCCGCCCCCGCCGCCGAGGGCCGCCCCGCCGTCCGGCGCGCCACCGGGACCGCGCTGACCCTCCTGCACGGCTCCAACCTGGGCACCTGCGCCGGCATCGCCCGCGACCTGGCGACGGACGGCGACGAGCGCGGTTTCGCCCCGTCCGTCGCGCCCCTCAACGACGCCGTGGGCGAACTCTCCTCGGGTGACGGACCGGTGGTGATCGTGGCCGCCTCCTACAACGGCAGGCCCACCGACGATGCCGCGGAGTTCGTCACCTGGCTGGAGGGCCTGGAGCCCGGCGCGCTCGACGGCCTCCAGTACGCGGTACTCGGCGTCGGCGACCGCAACTGGGCCGCCACCTACCAGCGCATCCCCACCCTCATCGACGAGAAGCTCACCGCCGCAGGCGCCACCTCACTGCTGGAGCGCGGCGCCGCGGACGCCGCCGGCGACTTCGCCGGCACGGTGGACCGGTGGACCGGCGACCTGTGGACCGCCCTGCTGCAGCGGTACGGAGCCGCCGTGGAAGCGCAGGAGGCCGAGCCCGCCGACGAACAGGAGACGGGTCTGTACGAGCTGGAGGACACGACCGACTCGGTCATCGGCGGGCTCGCGGCACGGCACGGCGTCCAGCCGATGGAGGTGCTCGACGCGTACGAACTGGTCGACATGAACCACGGGCTGGGCCGTTCCAAGCGATTCCTGAGGCTCCGGCTGCCCGAGGGCGTCACCTACCGTACCGGCGACCACCTGGCCGTCCTCCCGAGCAACCCGCACGACCTCGTCCAGCGCGTGGCCGACCGCTTTTCGCTCGACCTGGACCGCACCGTCCGGCTCCGCGCCCGCCGCCGCAGCCGGGGCGCCCTGCCCGTCGACCGCCCACTGACCCTGCGCCGCCTGCTCACCGACTTCGTCGAATTGCAGGATGCCGCCACCCGGGAACAGGTCGCCGTGCTTGCCGAGCACACCGCCTGCCCGCCCGAGAAGCGTCCCCTGGCCGAACTCGCAGCGGCGGATGAGGAGACCTTCCGCGAGCAGGTGACCGCCGCCGGGCTCGGCCTCCTGGACCTGCTGGAGCGCTATCGCGCCTGCGAGCTGCCCTTCGAGGTCTTCCTGGAGCTCCTGCCCGTCCTGCGCCCGCGCCACTACTCCGTCTCCTCGTCCGCCGAAGCGGCACCCGGCGAAGTCGACCTGATGGTGTCGCTGCTCGCCGCGCCCCACCGTCGCGGCGAGGGCACCTTCCGCGGCATCGGCTCGCACTACCTGCAGACCGTGAACGCCGGCGACACCGTCCAGGCCCGGGTGCTGCCCTGCAGCGAGGCCTTCCGTCTGCCCGAGGACGATTCCATACCCGTGATCCTGGTCAGCGCCGGCACCGGCCTGGCTCCCTTCCGCGGCGCCGTCCTCGACCGCCACCACACCCGGTCGACCGGCACCCTGCTGTGCTACTTCGGCTGCGACCACCCCGACGTCGACTACCTCCACCGCGCGGAGTTCGAGGCGGCCGCGGCGGCCGGAGCCGTCAGCATGCGCCCCACCTTCTCCTGCGCCCCCGAGGACGGTGCCCGCTTCGTCCAGGACCGCATCGCCAAGGAGAGCGACGAGGTCTGGGCAGTACTGGAGGCCGGCGGACGCGTCTACATCTGCGGAGACGGCCGCCGCATGGCCCCGGCGGTGCGGGAGGCGTTCATGGCGATCTACCGCAAGAACACAGGCGCCGGCGATGAGGAGGCCACCGCCTGGCTGGCCGCCCTCACCGAGTCCGGCCACTACGTGGAAGACGTCTGGGCCGGCTGACCGCCCACGGTGCGGTGGCAGACGTCCACCGCGTCGAATCCCCGATCGACGGGCCACGGACGTCCGACGCGTCCGTGGCCCGTGCTCCGAAAACACGGCTCGTGCCCCCTGACTCGTGAGGCTCTCATGCTTGTTGCACACTCGGCGCTCCGCCGAGGGACAGTGGTAGTCCCCAACTCCTCGCAGAGGAACGGCCGGTGAGCGCGCGAAGCGCCTCCGCCCTGACCTTCGGTGTCGCCGTGGCGCTCACCGCCGGAGTCACCCTCGGCAACGGCGGGGCGAACGTGATGCCCGTGTTCGTCGACGACTTCGCGTCACGCTTCGGGTTGTCGGACTCCGGCGCCGGGCTTGTGGCCGCGACCCAGCTGATGACGACGGCGGTGGTCACGCTGTTGCTGGCAAAGCGGGCAGCGCGGCCTGGGCGGGTGCGGATGACCCGCCTCGGGCTCGCCCTCTCCGGTGCCGGCTTCCTGGGCGCGGCGGCGGCCACCGACCCGGTGACCCTGGTCCTCGCCAACCTGGTCCTCGGCGCGGGGCTCGGCGCGGTCTACGCGGCGGCCACGGCGGCGCTCGCCGCCACCGACGACGCCGACAAGGCGTCCGCGGTCACCAACTCCGGCGTGGTCGGCGTGACGGCGCTGTTGATCATGGGCGTCCCCGCAGCCAACCACGACCTGGGGGAGGGGACCGGCTTCCTGCTCATGGCGCTGTGCTGTCTCGTCGCCTGGCCACTGGTACGCCGGCTCCCGGACGGTCCCGCGACACCGGGCGCCGCCTCCGCCGGTACGGTAGTGACAACCACGGCCAAGCCGTCGGTGGTTCTGCTCCTCGGAACCGCGCTGCTGTGGACCGTCACCCAGGGCGCGTGGTCCTACGCCTCGGTCCTCGGCCGTCAGCACACCGGGCTGTCCCACTCGGCCGTGTCGGCCGTCCTCGCCATCTCCAGCGTCGTGGCGCTCGTCGGCGCGGCGGTGGGTCCGATGGCGGCGCGGCGCTTCGGGCGCATGCGGTCCATGGCCGTCTTCGTCACGGCACAGGCCCTCGCGATGGCGGCCCTGGTCCTCACCCACGACCCCGTGCTCTTCACCGTCGCGGCCGTCCTCTGGCAGGCCTGCCAACTGGCCGTCCTGGTGCAGATGCTCGCCGCCGCGGCGCTCATCGACCCGACCGGACGCCTGGTCGCCTCCCTCAGCGGCGCGGGCGCCCTGGGCACCGGCATCGGACCCCTGGCCGTCGGAGCCGTCCTCGACGCCGCCGGGGCCGACGTGCTCGGCATCGTCCTGGCGCTCGGCACCGTCATCGCCTCGCTGCCCCTGCTCCGGATGACGGTGGCCGGCACAAAGGCATCGGCCGAGCACAAGCTCGCGCCCTCCGCCGCCGAGACCGGGTGAGCACTTCAGGTGGGTTGTCCGACGGCTCGACGCCGGTGACGTCCCCCGGAGCGTGGCCGAATCCGAGATCGAGACGCCGGATCACTGGCCGCAAACCTTCTGGTAAGGCATGTCGCCGACGTACGTCCGCCACTGGGCCCGCGTCAGTTCAGCGTGTCCCGCGCGGGCGCAGACCTCGGCGACCGCTCGCCCCGGATCGATGACGTAGCGCTGCAGCGGGACATGTGCGCCGGCCGCGTACACGGTCGTGCCGTCCGGGCTGAAGGACAGGGAGGCGACCGCGTCGCCGGGTGTGGTCAACGCGTCGCCGAGAGGCTGCTGGGTCTCCGTGTCCCACAGCTGGAGCCTGCCCGCGGTGCCGCCGACGGCCAGGGTGCGGCCGTCGGGGCTGAACGCCACCTCGCTCACCGATTCCGGGACGGTGCCGAGCGAGGCGGGGAAGACATTGCGCAGGATGCCGGCGCGCTGTCGCAGCCGCCCGTCCCACAGGGCGACTTTGCCCGCGCCGTCGCCTGCGGCCAGCCGCGAGCCGTCGGCGCTGAAGGCGAGGGCGACGACCTCGTCGCCGGAAACGAGGTCCCGGTCGGTCACCGGCCCGAGGGCAGGGTGGCCCTGCGGTTGCCCATGGCCAGGAGGCGTCCGCCGGGGCGCACGGCGAGCGCCAGGCCGGTCGAGTCGGCCGGTCCGGTGAGCACCCGGACGCGGCGGGCACGTGCGGTGTCCCATACCTCGGTGTCCAGGTCGCCGGCGGGCCCGACCCGGCCGGCGTAGACGGTACGGCCGTACGGGCCGAGGGCCAAGGTCACAACGGGGCCGACCTCGGGGGTCGCCAGGTCCAGCTCGGCGCGTGCGCGGCTCTGTCGTACGTCCCAGAGAGCCAGACGTTGTGGTGACGCTTGACTGCCCGGTGCCGAGACGCCGTAGGCGAACGTCGTGCCGTCGGCGTCGAACGCCATCAACGGCCGGGTGTCCGTCCGGGCGACCGGTTCGTTAGGGTCGCGGGAGACCGGACGTGTCGGCGTCGGCAGCGTGCGCAGGATGTGGCCGTCGCGGGTGGAGCGAAGCTGAACGGTGTATCGGTTCCCCGAGAGTTGGGCGGTGGCCAGGGTGTGACCGTCCGGGCTCAGCAGGACTTCGTCGAACGGGCGGTCCTGCCAGGCGGAAGTGACCGCCGGGCCCAGGTCGAGCGAGTGGACCGTGCCGCCTTCCAGGTAGCGCAGGACCGGGCGGGAGGGGTCCCAGCCCAGGCCGCCGTACGGCTGCTGGTTGTTCAGGTCGCGCCGGAACACCGGGGCGTCGGGGGCCGACAACTGCCAGACCTGTACCTCGCTGTCGTCCGCTGTAGCCAGGAAGGCGCCGTCGGCACTCATGGACGCGTGCCGCACGCCGGAATCGGGCAGCTCGGCCACTTGACGGCCGGTGCGGGTGTTCCATACGCGGACGTCCGCCGATGAAACGGTCAGCAGACGGTCGCCGGACGCGCTCAGGCTCATCGTCGTGGCGGCGTACATCACGCCGGTGGGCTGGTCGGTCCAGTCGCACAGGCCGGAGGTGTCCTCCCAGGCGCCGGGCAGCCTGCGGCGGCTGGTGAGGTCCCAGACCTGCGGTGTGCCGTCGGCGGGACAGGCCGCGACGCAACGCCCGTCGGCGCTCAGCACAGGCGCCACATCACCAGGTGATCGGGTCTCGAAGAGGACGCTGCCGTCGCTGACGGAACGCAGCCGCACCCGGTCGTCGTCCGTGTCCCGGACCACCGCGCCACCGTTGCCGATCTACACCGCCGTCCACGGCGGCATGGGCTTCGAACCCCCCGTCCACCGGCCGGTCTTCGTGTCCCACAGCCGTACACCGCCGGGCTGGGAGACGGCGACGACGCGGCCGTCCGGGGCTGCGGCGATCGCGTCGCCCTGCGGCAACCTGCCCGTCCCGGTCTTCTCGTGTGTGGCCACGTCCCATGTCGCCCAGCGGCCGGCCTGGTCGAGGTAGAGGGCCCACTTGTTGGTGCCGTTGAACTTCATCCACATCGGGCCCTCGACCATCGACCCGGTCAGGCCGATGCCGGAGAGGTTGCCGAGGTTGGTCCAGGGCCCGAGGATCGAGTTGCTGCCTTCGAGGGTGATCTGGCCGTCGCCGGAGGCCCGCACGTAGCGGTAGTTACCCACTCCGGAGGGCACCTCGACGATCTGGGTGTCGATGAGTTCCTGGGTGCCGGGGCGGTCGATGTAGATCTGTGGGGTGGTGATGGTGCGGAAGTCGCTGGTGCGGGCGTAGAAGATGCGGTGCTTCGTCTTGCCGTTGAGGGGCACGTTGGTCGCCCAGTACATGACGTAGTCGTTGCTGGCCGGGTCCCAGATCGCCTCGGGCGCCCAGGCGTTGCGCCCGTCGGGGATGGCGCCGGCGACGTTGAGCAGCCACGGCTGCGACCAGTTGACCAGGTCCGTCGACTCCCACACCACGAGGTTGCGGCTGCCGTTGTTGATGGAGCCGTCCACGGTCGACCCGCAGCCCCAGCACAGGTCGGTCGCGATGATCCAGTACCTGCTGCCGTCAGGGGATCTCACGAGTGCGGGGTCGCGCACGCCCTTCGTGCCGACCGTGGAGCGCAGGATCGACGCTCCGCCGTTGAGGTCGTTCCAGTGCAGGCCGTCCGTGCTGTGCGAGAGGTACATCTGCTGATTGGTTGCCCGATCCCCGGTGAAGTGCACCATCAGGTAGCCGGGGTCGGCGGCGGTAGCCCGCTCAGGTGCGGCCAGTGCTTGGGAGGTGAAAGGAGGCATACGGCGAGCAATACCACCGACAACCGGGCGCGCAGCGCGGACATGTACATCTCCTGTCGTTCTGCAAAGGCCACCACCGGGCGAAGAGCGCCCGAATCGGGATGGCGGGAAAAGCTCGGTCTCGGTGTTGGAGGGACCGGACCGGCTGCCGCACGACGCGGAAGCGACCGGCTGGATCCGGGTAACGATGTGTCTCCTGCGTGCCGTCACTTCGCCGTGGTGACGGCGAGATTGGGCGCACGATGCCGGTGCGTTTCGTGATGACGGCTTGTGAGGTGTTGGCACGGTTGTCGCCCGAGTGGGGCGGGGCCGGACGGGCGGTTGTCGATTCGAGCGCGCGTGGGCGCGGTGCGGCGAGACGGTCTGGTGCTTCTTTCGGCGCCTGTGAGGCGGCTCTTCGGCTGTGCCGCTTCGGCGTCCTGTTCTCGTGCGACTCCTGTCTCTCTGCTGTCCAGGCCCAGCAGCCTTCGGAGTACGGCGCAGTCAGCGGCGGTCGACCGAGTCTCCGTCTCCAGGTCCTGACCGCAGTTGCGCCGTGCGGCGTGCCTCCCAGTGCTCGGCCGGGGGAAGCCTCCGTAGCCGAACTCCCTGCCCATCAGGTGAGTTGTTCGATAAATCGAACAATGTTCGTAAGCTCGGGCAGACGCTAAGTGTGGGAAGCGGAATGCGTCAATACCTCCGGCAGCTGTAGGCCGGTGGGCGGTGCGTATCCGCCGTACGTCGTCCTCCAACCCCGCCGATTTTCGGTTTGATCTGGGCGAAGCCGTCGGCGACGGCCTCGCGCGCGAGGCGGGCCAGCTCCTCGTCCGAGTGACCGAGGCAGCCGGTGGTGGTGTAGGCGGGGTAATCCCGCTCCAGTAGTCGTGCGATCCGCTCCTCGCGGCCGGGCTGGGCGTGGCGTAGGGCCTGAAGGGCCTCCTCGGGGGTGAGGGTGTCGCGGAGTCGGCGGAAGTCGACCTGGGCGACCGCTTCCTCGGGCGACATCTCGTCGAGGAAGCGCCATACGGGCTTGCCGGCCCGCTTGGCGGCGAGGTCCCGGGCGGCGTTGACGACGGCGTCGGTGGCTATGTGGAGGGCGCCCTTCTCCGGTGCCAGTCAGCGCAGTTGGGTATCGTGCACGAGGGAGCAGGAGAAGGCCCCGAGGTCGGCGCGGCCCTCCTCGACGGACAGGCCGACCATGCGGGGCGATGCCCGCGGTGGCGGTGGCCCGCACGTCGTTGCCCCGTCCGGTGGTGAAGGCCAGGGCGTGACCCCCAGGGTCCGTGGACCGCAAGATCTGCCCGCCGGGGTGACCGAGGTACTGCTGTCGGAGCCGATGGCGCGGGTGACAGCGTCGTAGCCACATGCGCCGCTCCTGCAAACGCTGAGGTGTCTCCGGAGGCCGTCACCAGCTTCCGCGAAACATGGCATGTCTAAGGTGGAACGAACATGCCCTTAGAGGGATGAAACCCCCCATTCCGCGATCTGTGGAAGCACTTTCATCCTCTTACCTGTTGACACGGGGTAGTTACGTCATCGAACTTCATGCGTAACATCCGGCCCTTCGGAGCCCAGAGGGAGGGCCGCGCCTGAAGGCCTGGAGACCGCGCGCCCTCGGGCTGCCGCTCCCAGCCGCCTCACCCCGACCATCCGAGCCACCCCGAACCGGGAGTACACCGATGTCGTCAGGAAGACTGTCCCGTCGCACGCTGCTGGGCGCCGCGGGCGCCGCTGTGGCCGCGACCGCGCTGCCCGTCATCCCCGCGTTGTCGCGCCTGCTGGCGGAGGCGGCCGCCGCAGACCCCCAGACCAACCTGGAAAAGCTGGTGAACATGCGGTTCGGCATGTTCAACCACTTCAGCCTGGGCACGTTCACCAATGAGGAGTGGGCCGCCCCGAACCAGAACCCTGCTCTGTTCGCGCCCACGGCCGTGGACTGTGCCCAGTGGGCTGCCGCCGCCGCGGCGGCGAAGATGAGTTACGGCATCCTGACGACCAAGCACCACGATGGCTTCGCCCTGTGGCCGAGCGCCTACGGCACCCAGAACGTCGCGAACAGCTCCTACAAGCAGGACGTGGTGAAGGCGAGATCACCGATGCCATCCAGCCCAGCGACATGACCTTCATGCTCGGTCAGATCACCGAGCTGCTCACCAACTACGGCACCATCGACATGTTCATCACGGATGGTTACGGGTGGCAGATGGGGCAGCAGGCCGTCTCCTACCAGCGAATCCGGGAGCACGTGAAGTCGCTCCAGCCGGACATCGTCATGATCGACCACGGTGCTCTGTCGGTGCCGTTCCTCGGCGACGCGATCTACTTCGAGGAGCCGCTGGGCGTCTCGGCGCCGGCCGGGAACACCTACGCGGCCACACAGGGACAGACGATCAGCAACGGCTGGTTCTGGCATCCGCACACGCCGACCCAGGACCCGATGAGCAAGGACGCGATCCTGTCCCACCTGGCCGACCTGGAACCGAAGTACACCTCGTTCATCCTCAACTGCCCGCCCAACCGCAACGGCAGGCTCGACACCAACATCGTCAACCGACTCGCCGAAGTCGGCGCGGCCTGGAGCCCCGACACCTCAAGGCCGCCACTGCCGACGCAGATGCCGCGCGCCGAGCACCCCGTCACACCGGTCAGCGCCTACGCGACCGCATTCCGCTCCGGCGAGGGACCGCTCAACGCCATCGACGGGCTGAGCGACAGGGGCTACGAGACCTGCTGGTCGACGTGGGGACTGTCCTCGGCCCTGCCCCACTCGATCACGATCGACCTGGGCGGGGTGTGGAGCAACGTCTCCACCCTGGAGTACCTGCCCAAGCAGTGGAACCGCAGCAACACCACCGACGGCGACATCACCTCGTACACCATCTCCACCAGCACCGACGGCACGAACTTCACCCAGGTCGCCACCGGCACCTGGACCGGAAACCAGGCCACCAAGGTGGCCGAATGGCCCGCCCGGAACGTGGGCTTCGTACGGATCCAGGCCAACGCGGCCACCGGCGGCTACGCCAACATCGGCGGCCTCCACATCGGCGGCCGGACCGCCAAGCCGGCCCTGGTGTCCACCACGCTGCCCGGCGACGGCACCGTCTACAGGCTGGTCGCCCGGCACAGCGGCAAGGCCGCCGACGTGCAGAGCGGGGGCACCGCCAACGGCACCAACGTCCTGCAGTGGCCCTGGCTCAACAAGGCGAACCAGAAGTGGACCTTCGCCAAAACCGGCGACGGCTACTACGAGATCAAGGGTGTGGGCAGCGGCAAGCTCCTGGAGGTCGCGGGACTCTCCCGCGCCGACGGCGGCAACGTGGCCATCTGGGGGGACGCCAACGCCCCCCAGCAGCACTGGGCCGTCACGCCCACCGGTGACGGCTACTTCTTCCTGGTCAACCGCTACAGCGGACTCTGCCTCGCCGTCGACGAGGGCAGCACCGCCAACGGAGCCAACATCGAGCAGCAGCCGTACGCGTCACTGACGCGGCAGCAATGGCGGATCATCGCCCTCTGACGATCCCGACGACGGGCGGCGCCTTCGTCGGGCCATCTGACCTGCGCCGCCCGCCCGGCGTGCCCGGCCGGCGACTGGGCCATGTGGGGCAGGCCGAGTGTGGTGGCGGGGATGTGGATCCCAGCGGTGACCAGCTCGCTCGACGCGTGTCACTCAAGGCCGTTGGGGCGTGAGAGAAGGGGCGGGTGCCGGCTGCGGCGCGACAACTTTCACTGGCCGCCTGCGGGGGACCGGCTGCCCGCGCTCGCTGTGCGGGCCGGCCGGGCCGAGGCGGACCAATGGGCCCTCCAGCAGCGGCAAGAGTCTGCTGTGCGCCGGCCTGGCGCCGCGGCCGACAGCCCGTCGACTTCGCTGAGTTCGTGAAGCGCCGACGCAATGCCGGAGGTGAGGTGGGGGCGAATCGTCATCACAACGGTGCAGATCGGCATGCCGGGTGGTCGTTGCGGCATGGAGCAGGTGACAGGCGGAGAAGCGAGGCTCTTCAGCAGCCGCACCGTGAAGGCGGCGGACTGTGAAGGAGTGAACTCATGGGCCGACCGGGCGCATCGAGACCGCCTACGCCCTGCTGTCGGACATCATCGCCATCCACCAGCGCCACGCCGACGACGCCGCCCCCGCACGTCCCGTTCTCCAGGAGACCTGCCGTGTCTGACACCGCCGTGCCCCCCGGCATCGAACTCGGCACCGACACGACGCCCGTGCACAACCCCTACACCGGCGAGGTCATCGCCTCGGTGCCCACTGTCGACGCGGGCGCTGTCGGCGGCATCCTGCAGCAGGCCAGGTGCGGGCGCCGCACCGCGGCCGCGCTGTCCCGCGCCTCCAGGGGTGCGGTCCTGGAACGCGCCGCCCACCTGATCGAGCGGCGCGCCGAGTCCTTCGCCCAGCTGATCGTCGCGAGGCAGGCAAGACCATACCCAGGCCCGCAAGGAAGTCGCCCGCGCGGTCAACACCCTGTCCCTGTCCGGAACCGAGGCACGGCGCAACGCCGGCGAGGTCATCCCCTTCGACTCCTATGAGGGCTCCGAGAAGCGGCAGGGCTGGTTCACCCGCGAACCGCTGGGCATCATCGCCGCCATCACTCCGTTCAATGACCCCCTCAACCTGGTCGCCCACAAGCTCGGCCCGGCTATCGCCGGCGGAACGCGGTCCTCCTCAAACCGTCCGCGCTGACGCCGTTGTCCGCGCTGCGGCTGGTCGCCACCCTCATCGAGGCCGGCCTGCCCGAGGAGATCGCGTCCCGGACAACGGCCGCCAACTGGCGAGCCTGAGGGATCGGGCGCAGAGCGCGTGTCTGTCGCTCGAACAGCGATATCCCAAGGGACCGTTCAAGGTTCTGGATCTGTCGGCTCACCGCGCCGTGCGTGACGTGCAGTTCCTGCGCCGCCGCCGCGATCCGCCGAGACGACTTCCCGTTCCCCGAAGAGGCGAGCCGGACCCGCTTGTTCGCAGAGCGGATCGGACCCGTCTGCCGGCCCGATCTCGCGCCCCGCCTGACCGGCTCCGGCGCGTGTCGCAGGTAGTCCTCCTCCACACCGACACGCGACCGCAGGCGTGGGACGACTGGCGACGTATCACCGGCATGAAAGCAGAGTCCGCCACCCAGCAGACCCTGGAGCACTTCTACCTGACTCTCCAGGCCGCCGCAGCCGGCGTCGGGGTCGCAATCGCCCCGTATGCCGTCGCCCGCGACGACCTGGAGCGAGGGTAACTCGTCGCACCCTTCGGTTTCGTCCCCGACGGCACCAGCTACCACCTCCTCAGCCGCCAAGCACCCGAACAGGACGGTCACGTCGGCCGGTTGACGGCATGGCTGCGGGCCAAGACGAGCCAACTCGACCACGATTCCGAACCGGTGTGACCACTGGACCCATCGCACCTTCGCCTGCTGGACGACGGTGGCGGCCTGGCGAACGGGTCAACACGAACGCGGAGCCGTCCACGCTGCGCGCAGCGCGGGGTCGATGAACAGGGCGCTGCCGGTGTTGAGGACGAGACTGTCGGGCCACAGCACAGTCCGACGCGACATCAGGCCCCAGACGCCTGCCCAGCTCCTGCACGATGCCCCTTGCTGTCGGTGACCAGGCACCCCGAGGCCGGCTCAGGCGGCGGGAACTGCTTCACGCCGCCGTTCCTGTCGAAGATCCGCCGGGCGGCCGGGCCGGCGACGTGTCGACTGGCTCAGGTGGTGAAGCCGGGCATCGACAGGTACTTGAGCTGCTGGTACTCGTGGAGGCCCTCGGGTCCGCCTTCGCGGCCCAGGCCGGACTGCTTGACCCCGCCGAAGGGTGCCGCGACCTCGGAGACCAGGCCGCGGTTGATGCCTACCATTCCGGCCTGCAGACGGGCGGCGACCCGGCGGGCGCGGTCGATGTGGGACGTCATCACGTACGACGCGAGGCCGTGCTCGGTGTCGTTGGCCACCGCGAGGGCCTCGGCCTCGGTGGAGAACCGGTGGATCGCGGCGACAGGTCAGAAGACCTCCTCGTGCATGATCGCGGCGTCGGCCGGGACGTGGTCCAGCACGGTGGGGGCGGCGTAGTGGCCCGGCCCGTCGGGGATGTCCGCCTTGCCGATGACGACGGCGCCACGGGTCACGGCGTCCTCGACGAGGTGGCGGACCTTGTCCACCGCACGGTGGTCGGCCAGCGGGCCGAGCTCGGTGTCCTCCCGGTCCGGGGGCCCCACCTTGGTGGCGGTCATCCGCTCGCCCATGGCAGCGGCGAACGCGTCGGCGATTCCCTCCTGGACCAGGAACCGGTTGGCGCCGACACAGGACTGGCCGCCCAGCCGCATCTTCGCGATCATCGCTTCGCGGACCGCGAGGTCCAGGTCGGCGTCGTCGAAGACCAGGAACGGCGCGTTGCCGCCCAAGCGGGAACGCGACGTTCTCACTGACCGTCATGTGCGGGAAGAGCAGGTACTGCTGGAAGACGAAGCCCAGGCCCCGCTTCTGCGGCGCCAGCCGCGTCACGTCACGGCTTCCGACGGTGATGGTGCCGGAGTCGGGTTCGCAGAAACCGGCGATCATCATCAACGTCGTGGTCTTGCCCGACCCCGAGGAGCCGAGGAAGGTGACGAACTCACCCGCCGCGATCTCCATCGACGCCTCGTCAACGGCGACGACATCACCGTAGGTCTTACGCAGGGCCACTACCGACAGCGCTTTGCCGGTCGCGGTGGCCGGCTTGCCGCCGGCCACCTTCACCGACGGTGCGGCGATACCGAATTCAGCCACGAGCCCACTCCAACCAGCGCTTGGTGACGGCCGATTCGTTCTTCAGCCACCAGTCGATGTCCGTGTCGAAACCCTTGTCGTAGTACTCCGGCGCACCCGCGGACGCGTTGCGCTCGTCCTCACTGAGCTTCTCGTAGGCCACCGGCGAGGACGGGTTCGACGGGAAGAACTTGACCAGAGCGGCCTGGCTCTCCGGCCGCAGCGAGAAGTCCATCAGCTGGTAGGCGGCGTCCACGTTGGCCGCACCCTTGGCGATGGCATAACCCGAGAACTGCCGACGCATACCGTTCAGTTGCCGCTCCACCGGGACGCCCTGCTTCTGCAGATCAGCCAGCCGGCCGTCCCAGACCGTGGACATCGTCACTTCCTGGCGGCTGAGCAGCACACCGGGGAGCGGGCCGCTGTCCCAGAACTTCTTGATGTCCGACCGCAGCCGCGTCAGTACCTTGAAAGCACGGTCCACATCCAGCGGATACAGCTTGTCCATGGGGACGCCATCGGCCAGCAGCGCGAACTCCAGCTCCGGCAGGTCACCATCCGGATGGACCATCGCACGGGAGCCCTGGAACGCCCTGGTGTCCCAGAAGTCCGCCCACGACTCCGGCTTCTTACCCCCGAAAGCGTCGGTGCGGTACCCGATGCACTGGCCGTAGAAGGCGTGGCTGATGGCATGGCCGGTGATCTGGTTCTCGGGGATCTTCGCGCTCTTCACGCTCTTGACCCGGTCGAGGTCCAGCGCCTCCAGCGCGTCCTGCTTGACGTACTTGGTGTGCGACATCATCGAGTTGTTGATCAGGTCGCACTGCGGCCGGCCCTGCTTGATCTGCGCCAGCAGCGGGGCATCGTCCAGGTTCAGCACCTTCACCTGGATGCCGGTCTCCTGCGTGAACGGCGTGTAGATCGCCTTCTGCAGAGCCGCACCATAGGAACCGCCACTGTCACGGACGACCACCGTCTTCCCGCCCTTACCACCGCCGGCCGAGGCGCGGCTGGTGCCGGTACCGCAGGCGGAGAGGGAGGGGAGAGCGGCGAGGGCGGCGAGGCCGCCTGCTCCGCGCAGGAGCGCTCTACGACCGATCTGGGCATCACTCATGGCAATACTCCTCATCTGGGGACGCGTGGGACCAGCTGTGCGGGGCTTTACCTCGCGGGTGCGGGGGGTGGGATCGCGCAGGGCGGCGAACGCGGACAGAGCATCTTGCGTTGCCGGTTGTCGCTTCTGGGCGCGTGTTCGCCGTGGATCGAAATCACCGACGACTTTGTTGTCCGGGCGATGCCGGCTAGAAGGCCAGGTGAACGGCGGTGGGGAAGCTGGAGCCGTCGCAGGCGGTGACCCGCAGGGTGGCGGCGGTCCTCAGCACGACGCGTCGCGGTGGCGTCCGGCCGGCCGGGGTGGCGAGGATGCGGTCCTCGGCGGGACGCACTGTGGGTGGCGCAGTTCGAGTGCGGCGATCGGGGCATGCGCTCGACTCGTGGTCGTTCGGTCATGCCGCAAACGGCGGTCGCCGGAGGTAGAACGCGAGAGGGAGAACAGGACGTTCAGACCAATGCTGGTGCTGATGCCCCAACAGGGTTTCAGAAGGCGGTGTACCCGCCGTCGACGGTCAGGACCGATCCGGTCACGTACGACGACTCCGACGACGCGAAGAAGAGCACCGCGTCAGCGACCTCTTCAGGGGTGGCGAGGCGTTGGAGCGGGATCGTGCTCTCGCGCTCGCGGCGGTAGCCCTCGGGGTCGGGCCTGCGCTGGAACGCCGCTTCGATGATCGGGGTGGCGGTCAGGCCCGGAGCGACGACATTGACACGGATGTTGCGCGGGGCCCATTCGATCGCCGCGCCCTTGGCGAGCATGATGAGGCCCCCCTTGGCGGCGGAATACAGGACCTGCCCGGACATGCCGACCATGCCCAGCCGCGAACTGACGCAGACGAACGAGCCGCCAGTCTCGGGCATCAGTGGCGCGAAGTGCTTCATTACCAGGAACGCGCTGAGCAGGTTGCTCTCGAGCACGTTCTTCGCGTCGTCGTAGGGCATATCGGTGACCGGACTGGTCGCCTGGAGGCCGTGGTTGAGGACGACGACGTCAACGCTTCCGAGCGACTCGGCGGCCTGCTTGGCCATGTGCTCGACGAACGCCTCGTCGTTGAGGTCTCCGGGAATGTACAGGTCGCCGGGCTCAGCGCTGTCGAGTCGCTCCTTGCGGCCGGTGAGCAGCAGCCGCGCGCCCTCGCGGCGGAAGTGGGAACTCACCGCCTGTCCGATGCCACTGCCGGCGCCTGTCACCAGGGCCGTGACGTTGTTGAGTCTCATGTCAGGCATTCCTTTACGGGGGAGGTCGGTCGGGTTGCGGGCTCGGCCACGGGGTCTTGTCCCTGGGGCCGGTCAGTTGAGGAATCCGCGGGCGTCGACCGGCCAGCGCTGCAGCGACGTGCCCGTGCTGTCGGTGACGATCAGTTCCTCGAAGCCGAGGACGACCGGGCACACGTGGTTCGGCACGACCGGTACGACGCTGCCGACGCCGGGGCGGAACTCGCCGTCCGGCAGCGGAAGGAACCCGTGGTACTCGTTGAGCTTGCCCAGAACCGCCTTCGTGCCGGCGATGCCGCCGTAGCCGATCTCGGGGCTGCCTTCGCGGCTGAGGGCTTTGGTGCCCACATCGAGGATGACCTGGCCGGGGACCCAGTCGCTGACCACGGTGCCGGCGACGAACAGCGCGATCTGGTCTTCCTCGCAGGAGCCCAGCCGAGCGTTGTTCAGATCGCCGAAGACGTACTCGCCGGGACGGATCTCGGTGATCACGCTGCTGGTGGAGAACTCGAGGGTGGGAGTGGAGCCGGCGCTGACCACCTCAGCGGTGACCCCGACACCGGCGAGGCTGCGTATCGCGGTGGTGAGCGCGGCCTCCTGGTCCTGCGCGGCGCGCCGGCGAACGTCCCGGCCGGCGCCGCCGTGACCTGGATAGGTGAAGACGCCCACCGGCACCAGACCGCGTTTGCGGGCGGCGAGCGCGAGATCGCCCGCAGCCTCGGGCGGCGCCCCGGAACGACGGGCGCCACAGTCGACCTCGATCACGACCTGAAGCCGGTCCGGTTCGTCTCCCATCGTGTCGGCGAGGGCCTCGATCGCCGCGCCGTTGTCGACGCCGACCCGCAGCCGTGCGGACTCGGCGAGCCGGCGGATCCGGGCTCGCTTCGTTCCCGCGGGCCAGATCGGGTAGGCGAGGAAGATGTCGTCGAAGCCGGCCGCGGCGAAGACCTCGGCCTCACCGACATTGCCCGCGGTGATCCCGACCGCGCCGGCCTCGATCTGGCGTCGGCCGATCTCCACACACTTGTGTGTCTTGACGTGCGGCCTGACCTTGAGGTTGTGCTGGTCGGCGAAGCCCTGTATGCGGTCGATGTTGCCTTGCATGACGTCGACAAGCACGATCGGCGCGGGGGTGTCGATCCGCTCGACAAGAGCGTCGAGTGCTCGTTGCAGCCGGTTCACGCTGCCCTCCTTGTGGTTCTGCCTGGGAATGATCGGGGGCGCGGATGCTGGTCCCCTCTGCCGCCGAACGCGCGCGGACCGCGACATCGCGCGCTTGCGTACACCGTCGTCACGTCCGCCCTACACCGCGGTGCAGATCATCTGGATCTCGACAGGGGTGTTGAGGGGTAGCCCGGCGACACCGATCGCGGTGCGCGCATGCCGTCCGTTCTCGCCCAGCACCTCGATGAGCAGTTCACTGGCCGCGTTGGCGACCTGCGACTGCAGACCGAAGTCCGGCGTACTGGCCACGAAGACCAGCATCTGCACGATCCGGACCCGGTCCAGGTCGCCCACCGCCTGCACAGCGGCGGCCAGGCAGTTGAGCGCGGCATGGCGCGCGAGCTCCCGAGCCCTCTCCAGCTCGACGTCCCGGCCGACAATGCCCTGACCCAGCAGCTCGCCGTTCTTGAAAGGCAGTTGGCCGGAGATGTGGATGCTGGAGTCCACCGTCCGGTGGTGCACGAAGTACGCGTTGCCGGCGAGGTCGGGGAGCTCCAGACCGAGGGCCTGGAGCCGAGCGGAAGCCGAGCCGGTGTTCGCTGCCGATGTCGCGGGCCGGTTCACTGCGCCACCGCCGCGGACGGCACAGGGCACAAACCGTCGCTGCTGACCACGAGAAACCGCTTCGTATGGATCTTGATCATCTGCACTCGGTTCTCCTCTCGAGTAACAGTGGCGGAGAAACAGCCGCAGGATGGCTTAAAACAGCCACCGTATTGTCGTTTGTCGACCATATGGCTGGCCGTCGAGCACTGTCAATACAGACTTCAGCCTCGGGCGCGACCTGGAGCACCGCGTGCGACTCGATCCGCCGCTGCTGGAAGCGACGGTCGACGCCGCGACCCGGCTCACTGGTCTCGTCCGGTTCGGCGTGGACGAGCCTGCGTAGAGCGCCTGTCGCATCACGATCGCTGACGGTGGCGGGGTTCTCGAGCGGTTGACACGGAGGGCCGACCTCACACCCGACGAGATCTCAATGCCACAAGGGTGGCTTGACCTGCTGCCCGGTTGCTCCGGCAAGGCCTGCAGCAACTGGTTGCAAGCCCGTGATGACGAGTTCGACAGCGGAGTCGAGTGGCGAGACTGGACCCGTTCCACGGCTGGAGGAACGCTGCCGGGCGTCTAGGGTCCGCGCGATGTTACGACCGTGACGCGGAGGCAACTTCCCGCCGAACAGCCGAAGTTGATCGCTCCGTTCCTGTCGATCGGCGAGTACGGCCCCTGCCCTGAGCGGCTGCGGAATCAGTTCACGGTGTGATCTGACGGTTCAGGGCAGCGCGCAATGGCGCGAGATGCCGGGCGAGTCAAGGCCTGCCCGACCGGCTGTGTGCGCTTGCGGGTCTGGAGGGGCGCCGGTCTCTTCACCGCGCTGTCGGTAAAACCTGATCGCCGAAGTCGCCCGTCAGGGCAAGGTGGATTATCCCTGGTCGGCGTGGACTTCATGACCGTGCCCGGAAGTCCCGCGGGTCCGGGCAGGGCGTCCCGCTCACGCCGCAGTCGACGTCCTGGCCCCCGGTGTCAGCTCCGTCACCGCCCTGCTCCTGCGACATCTTGTGGTCCGCGGTCGCGCTTCCAGCGTGGCGCCGAGTCGTGGCCACGGCTGAGCCCGGACGCCGCGCCAGTGATCCGGGACGACGTCCGGGCAGATCTCGGTACAGCTCAAGGTGCATCCTGTCCACTGCGTTGCCCGGGACACCCGTCGCTGCGTACACGGTCTGCCGGACTGCCTCATCACACTGCACTCATAATCCGTCGGCCGTGGGTTCGAGTCCCACCCGCCCCACCAGTGGTCATCTATGCAGGAATGTTCTGACCTGCGGAAACGCGGTTGGACGGGTGCTTTGCGTGAGGCGGTTGCCTGGAATCGGTGTGGCGAACGGGCGTCTTCGTGTGTTTCCCCCGGGCCCTGGACCTTTGTGACCTGGGCTTTTTGGGGTGGGATCAGTGGTGGACGGTCCCACGTGCCGTCCACCGGCCGGCGGTGCTGCTCCTAGACGTCTTCCAGCTGCCGACAGGCTCGGGCAGGTTGTGCTTCGGTAGGCCGGTGCGGACCCGGAACAGGATTCCGTTGATCGCCATGCGGTGGTCGTTCCCCCTCCCGGCCGCCGCGATCCGCCGGACGGAACCTGGACGGATGCTGCGGTTGTTCTCGGGTCGTCCAACCGGGGAAGCCGGCCATGAAAGTCCAGGCCGATCCGGCCGTTGAGGGCGCGAGTCCGAGGGTGGCTCCGACCGCTTTCCGGCGTCTCGACTCACGGGGTAGAGCGCGCGCTCTCTTTGCTCGCAGATGTCAGGGGTTCAAATCCCCTAGGTTCCACACACCGACACCCCCCTGACCTGCGGAAACGCAGTCAGAGGGGTGTTTTTGTCCCGATTTCCCGTGCTGACGTGTCAGCACGGGGGTGCTGACGCAAGCCTCCAGTAGCCCGTGTTTACGGGGTTTGGGGCGGCCTTTGTTTCCCTGACGGATCCCCTAGGCTCACGCGAAGTCTCGGGGAAGCCGGTGCTGTGAAGGAGGCATCGGTCACGCTCTTGAGGGCCATGTTGGTCACCTCGAATGCATGAGGTGGGTGGGATCAGACGGCGGCGGCCTCGGTGTGCACGGTCTGTGCGTCGGCGAGGGCCGCGAGGTATCGCTCGGCGTCCAGCGCGGCTGAGCAGCCGGAGCCGGCCGCAGTGATGGCCTGGCGGTAGGTGTGGTCGACGACGTCGCCCGCGCCGAAGACGCCCGGGATGCTTGTCTGCGTCGGTGGCGACTGGACCTTCAGGTAACCGTTTTTGTCCAACTTCAGCTGGTTTTTGAAGAGTTCGGTGCGTGGGCCGTGGCCTATGGCGATGAACAGGCCAGTGGCAGCCAACTGGCGCGTCTTGCGGGTGAAGGTGTCGTGCAGGGGCAGACCGGACAGCATGCTGTTCTCCTCGTGGAGCTCGGCGATCTCGCTGTCGAAGGCGAGGGAGATCTTGTCGTCGGAGAAGGCGCGGTTCTGCATGACCTGGGAAGCGCGCAGGGTGGAGCGTCGGTGGACGACGGTCACGGAGTTGGCGAAGCGGGTGAGGTAGGTGCGGCGGGGGCTCAGCAATGCACTGTGCAGCTCGTGTCGGGGGCCAAGGCGAAGGTCGAGTGCAGGGACCCGCAGACCCTGGAAGTGGTGGAGAGCGGCGAAGCCACGACCGACGCCACCGGGGCGTTCCACGTCAACCTCAGTGACGACCGCGCGAACGGTCTGCGCGACGCCGCTGTGATCAGTTCCCCGGGCACCTGCTCGGCCGAATCGTCCTGGAGAACACGTCGCGGGCTTCCGTCCCCTGCCCGGCCCGCGGGATGCCGCGGAGCAGTCCGCGGCATCGGAGCTGCCCCGCGGTACCCGGCCGTGAGCATGCGGCGGCGGTCGGCGGGGTCAGGGCTGCGTGGCCGGCTTCGTCGCGCCGCCCGTGTACCAGGTGACGGCGTTCCCGGGCTGTTCGCGGGTAGTGCGGAAGGAGTTGACCGGGTGGTCGGGGTCGGGGTGGCCGAAGGAGATACCGGCGACGACGCGACGGTTGTCGGGGATGCCGAAGTGGTCGTGGAGGAAATCGGAGTAGGAGGCGAGGGCGGCTTGGGGGGCTGCGGCCAGGCCCAGGCTGTGTGCGGCGAGCAGGAAGGTGTTGATGTAGAGGCCGCAGTCGACGGCGCCGTAGACGCCGAGGTCGGCCTCGGTGGTGATGATCGCGACGTGCGGGGCGTCGAACAGCTCGAAGTTGCGCATCAGTTGGTTCACGGTGCGTTCCTGGTCGCCCTTGGCGATGCCGAGACTGCCGTACATCTGGAGTCCGCACTCGCGTCGGCGTTCCCGGTAGACGCCGGTGTACTGGGCGGGGAAGGGGAAGTCGGGGGCGGGCAGGCTGGTGCGGACGTGGGCCAGGAGCTCTGTGCGCAGCTGCTCGGTCGCGGCGCCCTCGGTGAGGTGCACGTGCCAGGGCTGGGTGTTGCACCAGGACGGGGTGCGCTGGGCCAGCTGCAGCAGGTGCTCGATGGTGTCCCGGGGGACGGCGTCGGGCAGGAACTGGCGGCAGGTCCACCGGTCGGCGAGGATCCGGCGCAGAGCCTCGTGCTGGTCGCTGCCGATGCCGCGTTGCGTGGTGGTGGGGTGCAAGGTGGGCTCCGCTGTCAGGCGTGGTTCAGGGGTTTTGGGCGGTCGGTGCCGGTTGCTGCGGCGGTTACGACAGGGCTCCCGTCTCCGTGAGCTTAGTGACGCGTTCCGTGTCGAGGCCCCAGCTGGCCAGGGCGTGGGCCAGGGCCCGGCCGCCCTTGTCCATCGGGCGGGGAGGGGCGGAGGGGGTGCGGCTGAAGCGGGGGGCCGGGGCCGGCTGGGTCAGGCCGTCGACCTCGACGTAGGTGTTCCGGGCCTGGTGGTGGGGGTGGGTGTGGGCCTCCCAGGGGGACAGGACGGGGGTGACGCAGGCGTCAGTGTCGGCGAACAGGGCGGCCCACTCGTCGCGGGGGCGGGTGCGGAAGGCGGCGGCCAGGCGTTCGCGGAGGCGGGGCCAGCCGGTGGGGTCGAGGTAGAAGGGGGCCTCTTCGCCTCCCTCCTCGTCCTCCTCCAGGTCCAGCAGCGCCGTCAGCTGGGCGTAGAACTGCGGCTCCAGGGCGCCCACCGCGACGTACCGGCCGTCGGCGCACTCGTAGGTGTCGTAGTAGGGGGCGGCTCCGTCGAGGTGGTTGGTGCCGCGTTCGGTGTTCCACAGGCCCGCCCCTCGCATGCCGTAGAGGAACGAGGTCAGCAGGGCGCTGCCGTCGACCATGGCCGCGTCGACGACCTGGCTGGATCCGGAGCGCTCCCGTTCGTACAGGGCCGCAACGACTCCGAAGGCCAGCAGCAGGCCGCCGCCGGCGAAGTCGGCGAGGAGGTTGAGGGGCGGGACGGGGCGTTCGCCGTGGCGGCCGATCGGCTCCAGCGCTCCGGACAGGGCGATGTAGTTGATGTCGTGGCCGGCGCGGGCGGCCAGCGGGCCGTCCTGGCCCCAGCCGGTCAGACGGCCGTAGACCAGGCGGGGGTTGAGCCCCATCAGGTCGTCGGGGCCGATACCGAGGCGTTCGGCGGCGCCGGGGCGGAAGCCCTCGACGAAGACGTCGGCCGTGCGGGCGAGGTCGTGGAGGGCGGCGCGGCCGTCGGGGTGCTTGAGGTCGAGGTGGAGGGTGTGGCGGCCGCGGTCGAGCGGGCCGGGTGGCGGCGTGATGGCGGGGCCGCCGCCGGCCCGCCGGATCTGGAGGACCTCGGCGCCGAGGTCGGCGAGGAGCATGCAGCCGAAGGGGGCGGGGGCCAGGCCGGCCATCTCCAGGACGCGGACGCCTTCGAGGGGGCCCATGAACGGGTCCTTTCCTAGCGGGGGCGGTTCAGCCGGCGAGCAGGCCCTTGGCCACGTGGGTGACCTGGACCTCGTTGGAACCGGCGTAGATCATCAGGGACTTGGCGTCGCGGGCGAGCTGTTCGACGCGGTACTCGGCCATGTAGCCGTTGCCGCCGAAGAGTTGGACGGCCTCCATGGCCACGTCGGTGGCGGCCTGCGAGCAGTACAGCTTGATGGCCGATGCCTCGGTGAGGCCGGCTCGTCGGCCCTTCCTGGTCTGTTCGATGACGCGGAAGAGCATGTTGGTGACGTTGAGGCGGGCGATCTCCATCTGGGCCAGCTTGAGCTGGATCAGCTGGAAGTCGGCGATGGGCCTGCCCCACAGTTCGCGCTGCCTGGCGTAGTCGACGCACAGGCGCAGGCATTCCTCGATGATGCCGAGGGCCATGGCGCCGACGCCGATGCGTTCGGTGGTGAAGTTGGAGCGGGCGCTGTCGCGTCCGTCCCGGGCCTTGCCCTCAGTGCTGCCGAGGAGGCGGTCGGGGCCCAGGCGTACCTCGTCGAAGAACAACTCGCCGGTGGGTGAGGCGTGCAGGCCCATCTTGCGGAAGGGCTTGGACTGGGTGAGGCCCTCCATGCCGCTGTCCAGGACGAAGGTCAGGACGGGCTGGCGGCGGCGTTCGACGCCTGTGCCGTCGTCGAGTTTGGCGTAGACGACGAGGGTGTCGGCGTAGGGGCCGTTGGTGATGAAGGTCTTCTGGCCGGACAGGACGTAGCCGCCCGCGCCGTCGGGGCGCACGGTGGTGCGCATGCCGCCGAACGCGTCCGAGCCCGCGTCGGGTTCGGTGATCGCCCAGGCGCCGACCTTGTCGAAGGTGAGCAGGTCCAGGGCCCAGCGGCGCTCCTGTTCGGCGGTACCGCGGGACAGGATGGTGGTGGCGGCCAGGCCGACGCTGACGCCGAGCGCGGTGACCATGCCCATGCTGACCCGGGAGGGCTCGCTCGCGGCGATCAGCATCATGGACTCCTGGCCGCCGGACTCGGACGACTTGGACGACTGGGACTTCGTACGGTCGCGGCTCTCGCCCCGCTCCCGCGCCTTGGCCCTCGCGTTCGCCTTCTCGAAGGTGTCGCGGGCGAACTGGTCCAGGCCGAAGGCGGCGTAGAACTTGCGGATGAGGTCGTACGGCGGGAGGGCGCCGTGTTCCAGGTCGTCGACGTGGGGGCGGATCTGGTCGTCGACGAAGTTGCGGACGGCCTCCCGGACCAGGAGGTCGGTGTCGGACCACTCGATCATGTGCGTGTTCCTCTTGCTCAGGTCCAGGCGCCGAGGCGCTCGGCGACCAGGTCGATGGTCCAGGGGCCGTCGGTCTCGGTGTCCCGGGTCGCCTGCCAGCCGGCCAGCTGCTGGATGGCGCCGCCCTGGACGGCGAAGACCTGGGCGGTCCACGGGCACCGCTCGGTGGCGAGGTAGGCGACCAGCGGGGAGATGTTGGCCGGGGAGAAGGCGTCGAACTCGCCCTCGGCGACCTCCTGGGCGAAGATCGCGCCCATCCCGGGGGTGGCCAGCGTGAGCCGGGTACGGGCGATGGCGTTGACGCGGACGCCGTAGCGCTCCAGTTCCTCGGCGGCGACCAGGGTGAGGGCGGCGATGCCCGCCTTCGCGGCGCCGTAGTTGGCCTGGCCCGCGTTGGGCACGGTGAGCCCGGAGGCCGACGCGGTGTTGACGACCGACGCCGTCACCTGCTCACCCGCCTTGGTACGGGCCTTCCAGTGGGCCGCGGCATGGTGCAGGACCGCCGCGTGGGCCTTGAGGTGGACGGCGACGACGGAGTCCCACTGGGCTTCTTCAAGGCCGGCCACGAAACCGTCGCGCAGGATGCCCGCGTTGTTGACGACGACGTCCAGCCGGCCGAAGGTCTCGACGGCCTGGTCGATCAGGCGCCCGGCGCCCTGCCAGTCGGCCACGTTGTCGGTGTTGACGACGGCCTTGCCGCCCGCCGCCTCGATCTCGGCGACAACCTCCTGGGCGGGGCCGGCGTCGGTGCCTGATCCGTCGTTGGTGCCGCCGAGGTCGTTGACGACGACGTACGCGCCCTCGCGGGCGAAGAGCAGGGCGTGTTCGCGGCCGATGCCGCGGCCGGCGCCGGTGATGACGGCGACGCGGCCGTCGAGTGCTCCCATGGTGGGGGTCCTTCCTGGATGTCTACGGGGCTCAGGCCGGGTCGGCGATCTCCGCGAGGCCGTCCTTGATGACGAGTTCGCCGCGCGCGTGGGTCTCGTAGGCGTAGCGGGTGATGCCGTCGGCGGAGCCCGCGTGCCAGAAGCGGGTGTCCAGGTCCGAGTCGGGCACGACGGGGCGCGCGAAGCGGACGGCCAGGCGCTTGAGGCGTCGTACGTCGCCGTCGGCGAGCTCGGTGAGTGCCGCCCAGCCGGTGAACGCCATGGTGCACAGGCCGTGGGCGATGATGCCGGGCAGTCCGGCGTCGCGGGCGACCTCCTCGTCCGTGTGGATCGGCATCGGGTCACCGGCGGCCGGGGCGTAGCGGAAGGTCTGGTCGGCGTCGAGGTGCTGGGTGGTCGCGGCAACCGGTGCCTCGGCGCGCAGAGCCTCGTCGAAGCGGTGCCCGGGGGCGAGTTCGCCCACCCGCGTGCCCTCGTCGTGGCCGCGGACGAAGAAGGTGACGTACTGCTCGTTGACCGGATCGCCGGCCGCGTCCCGGGTCTCCAGGTAGACGCACGCGCGCGTGCCGTTGGGCAGGGACTCCCAGCCGGTCATCTGGGCGCGGGCGGTGAGCTTGTCGCCGGGCACGATCGGGCGGTGGAAGCGGAAGTCCTGTTCGCCGTGGACGATGCGGCCGATCAGCGGGAGCGGGACGATGCCGAGGGCCGGTTCGAGGAGGGACTCGAAGACCGGGACGATCGCGAAGACCGGGTTGGCCAGCTCGCCCGAACGGTGCGCGGGGATCGGGTCGTTGACGGCCTCGGCGTACTGGGCGAGGCGTTCGGCCGTCACCTCGAAGACGGTTTCCTCCGTCCACGTGCCCAACGGTTCCGGGTCGAAGCGCAGCTGCTCGCTCATGCGGGTCTCACGCGACCAGGCCGGCGAGGGCCTGGAGCGACTTGTCGAGGTTGACCACGGCGTCCTTCTCGACCGCCTTGCCGAGTGCGCCCACGATCATCTGGCCGGTGAACTCGGCCTCGGCGCGCACCTCGCAGCCGTCGGCGCCCTCCTCGACGGCGAAGGTGAACGTGGTCCGCACCCCCGCCATGCCCGTGCCGCCGATGACCAGCCGGGCCGGGGCGTCGAGCTCCTCCACGGTCCAGCTGATGGTGTTCGCCATGCCGAGCATGGTGACGACCTCGGTCATCTGTGCTCCGACGGCGAGCGGCGCCGGGGGCTCCGTCTTCCACTTGGTGTGGATGGCGAGCCACTTGTCGTATCCGGCCGGGTCGGTGATGACCTCCCAGACCTTCTCGCGGGGGGCGGCGACGGTGAGCGTGGAAGAGACGTGTCCCATGTCTTTTTCTCCGGTGGTCGTGTGAGAGTGGTCAGCGCTCGGCGCGCTGGTAGGCCGTGACGACGGCGGCGCCGCCGAGGCCGATGTTGTGCTGGAGGGCGGCGGTGACGCCCTCGACCTGGCGCCGGTCGGCGGTGCCCCGCAACTGCCAGGTGAGTTCGGCGCATTGGGCGAGTCCGGTGGCGCCCAGCGGGTGGCCCTTGGAGATCAGGCCGCCCGAGGGGTTGACCACCCAGCGCCCGCCGTACGTCGTGTCACCCGCGTCGATCAGCGAGCCCGCCTCGCCCTCCGCGCACAGGCCGAGGGCCTCGTAGAGGAGGAGTTCGTTGGCGGAGAAGCAGTCGTGCAGCTCGATGACCTGGAAGTCCTGTGGGCCGAGGCCGCTCTGCTCGTACACGCGGCGGGCGGCCTGAACGTTCATGTCATAGCCGATGATGTTCTTCGCGCTGCCGTCGAAGGTGGACGCGAAGTCGGTGACCATGCTCTGGCCGACGATCTCCACGGCCTGCCCGGCGAGGCCGTGCCGGTCGACGAAGTCCTCGCTCGCCAGGATCGCGGCCCCGGAGCCGTCCGAGGTCGGTGAGCACTGCAGCTTGGTGAGCGGGTCGTAGATCATCGGGGCCTCCAGGATCTGGTCGAGGGTGTAGACATCCTGGAACTGGGCGTAGGGGTTGCCCGCCGAGTGGCGGTGGTTCTTCTCGCCGATATTCGCGAAGTGCTCGGCGGTGGTGCCGTACTTCTGCATGTGCTCGCGGCCGGCCGCGCCGAACATCCAGGGGGCGGGCGGGAAGCGCACCTCGGAGATCCCGGCGAGGGCGTCCATGTGCCGCAGCATCGGGTTCTCACGGTCGTTGAAGGTGCTGCCCAGCGAACCGGGCTGCATCTTCTCGAAGCCGAGCGCGATAGCCACCTGCACCTGGCCGCTCGTGACCGCCTGCGCCGCCAGGTACAGGGCGGTGGAACCGGTGGAGCAGTTGTTGTTGACGTTGATCACGGGGATGCCGGTCATGCCGAGCTCGTAGACCGCGCGCTGGCCGGAGGTGGACTCGCCGTAGACGTAGCCGACGTACGCGGCCTCGACGGCGTCGTACGCGATGCCCGCGTCGGCGAGCGCCTTGGTGCCGGACTCCTTCGCCATCTGCGGGTAGTCCCAGCCCTCGCGGCGGCCGGGCTTCTCGAACTTCGTCATGCCGACGCCGATGACGTACGCGTTGCTGCTCATGCCGACGAGGAACTCCGGGCCCGCTGGCTGCGGGCCAAGGAGGGGCTGCGCACGATGATCGAGGTGCGGTGCGGGACGCTCGGGCGGGAGACAGGCGGTCAGGAGCGGGCGTAGTCGCGCAGGGGCGGCTCGGCGGTCACCCAGGGGGCCGTGCCCACGAAGGTGACGGTGTCCGCGAGGAACTTGAGCGCGCCGGTCATCTCGACCGGGTCGATGCCGTCGAATGCCGTCTTGCTGCAGGCTGAGCGGTCGACGCGGGAGAGGTCCGCGGGCCCCGGGTGGTCGAGAGCGTCCACGACGAGCGCGTAGGCGGCGGCGTCGGCGAGCTGGCTCATGTGACCGGCGAGGCGGCCCGGGCACAGGTCCTGCACCATCAGGTTGGTGGCACCGGGGAACGACGTCGACTCGGGAGCCGGTTGCACCACTTCGTCGGTGCGGGAGCCGACGGACGTGACGTCGGCGCCGGGGGCGATGGGCTGCCTGACGACCGCCCCGGACCAGGCGGAGCCCCACTTCACCTGCCAGAAGATCGGTGGGCACAGGTTCGGCAGGCAGACCGTGTAGCCGGCGACCTTCGTGCCCCGGTACGGCGCGGCCAGCGACACCGCGTCGTCCACCTTGCCCGGCAGATCCGGCCAGAACCGCAGCGCCCAGGCGGCCAGCAGCCCGCCCTGGCTGTGCCCCAGCGTGGAGATCTTCCCGCCGGACACCTCGGATATGTGCCGGATGGCGTACACCACGTACTCGGCGGTGTCCTGCATGTCACCGCTGCCCTGCGCGGGCAGGCGGACCGTGCACACCGGGTGGCCCTGCGCCCGCAGCACCTTCTGATAGCCCCAGGCGTACGCCGTGTCGGGTTCCTCCAGGGTGCCGGGTATCAGCAGGACGGGTGTCTTCTGCGGGTGGGTGAGGTCGTCGGAACAGCTGAGCGCGGAACTCAGCTGTGCCTCGGGGGTGTTCAGTGCCGGACCCGTCGCCGCCGTGGCGGTCGGGGTCAGCAAGGTCATGCCGGCGGCGAGCCCGGCGAGCAGTGCGGCGGCGCGTCTGAATGGACGGTTCACAGTGCGGCTCCTTCAGAGGTGGATTTCATACGGGTAATCCGCCAGTACGGGCGTGTCCCCAGGCCCGTACCGGCCGGACGGTCGTGATCAGGTCACGTAGAGGGCCGCTATCTCGGCGGCGTACCGCTGCTGGACCGGCTTGCGGCGGATCTTGAGGCTCGGGGTGATCTCGTCGCTGCCGGGCTCCCACTGGTCGGTCAGGAGCGTGTACTTCTTGATCTGCTCGACGCGGGAGAGCGTGGCGTTGGCGGCCGTGACACCGCGTTCGATCTCCTGACGGATCAGCGGGTGGTCGACGAGGTCCGACGGATCGGCCCGCTCCTCGTCCCGTCCGGCGAGGAAGGCGGCGGCGGCCTCGGAGTCGAGCGTCAACAGCGCGGTGACGTAGGGGCGGTCGTCCCCTATGGCGACCGCCCAGCCGATGAGCGGGCAGGCGACGCGCAGGGCGTTCTCGATGCGGGCGGGCGACATGTTCTTGCCCGCCGCGTTGATGATCAGTTCCTTCTTGCGGTCGACGATGCGCACACGGCCGTCGCGGTCGACCTCGCCGATGTCGCCGGTGTGCAACCAGCCGTCGGCGTCCAGGACTTCGGCGGTCTGCTCCGGGGCGCCGCGGTAGCCGCGCATCAGCATCGGGCCGCGCAGCAGGAGTTCGCCGTCGTCGGCGACGCGCAGTTCCACTCCGGGCAGGACCTGGCCGACGGTGCCGATGCGTACGGCTCCGGGCCGGTTGGCCGTGGCCACGCAGGTCACCTCGGTCATGCCCCACGCCTCGCAGACCGGCAGACCGATGCCGAGCAGGAAACGCAGGGCCTCGGGGGCGAGCGGTGCCGCGCCCGTCGCCGCGACGCGCAGCCGGTCCAGGCCCAGCCGGGCGCGCACCCGGGACAGCACCAGCCGTTCGGCGAGGGCGTGTTGGAGGCGCAGGGCGGGCGGGACGGTGCGTACGGCGTCCGCTTCCGGGGCGGCCTCCACGGCGGCCCGGCGTGCTCCGGTGCGCAGGGCCCAGCGGCCCAGCGCCCGCCGCACCGGGCTCGGCTGCTCCTCCACCGCCGTCTCCAGCGCGGCCTTGAGCTTGTACCAGACGTGCGGGACCGCCAGCAGGAACGTCGGGCGGGCCGCGGCCAGCGCCTCCACCAGTCGCTTGGAGTCGTCGAGGGTCGTGATGCGGGCGCCGGACAGCAGCGAGTTGTAGTGGCACATCCAGCGGTTGGCCGCGTGCGCGTCCGGCAGGTACGACACCACATGGTCGCCCGCGCCGGGCCTGAACACGGTGAACGCGGCGGCGGTGTCGGCGAGCACGGCGGCGTGGGTGAGCTCGACTCCCTTAGGCAGCCCGGTGGTTCCGGACGTGTAGACGAGGGTTGCCAGGTCGTCGGGTCCGACCGCGCGCCAGGACCGCTCGAAGTCGAAGCCCTCGAAGCCCTCCTCGCCCCGGATCTCCACCTCGTCGAGTGAAACGGTCCCCTCGGCCTCGCCGTCCACACAGACGATGTGCCGGACCCCGCCCGCCCGTTCGGCCGCCTCCCGCACCCGCTCCAGGTACTGCGCCTCGCATACGACGATCCCGCAACCGGAGTTGCGGAAGGTGTGCGCGATCGCCTCGGCCGGGTTGGTGCTGTAGACCGAGTACGGGACGGCGCCGGTGTGCAGGACCGCGGTGTCGGTGAGGTGGAACTCGGGGCGGTTGGACATCATCAGCGCCACGAACTCGCCCGGCCCCGCGCCGAGCCGGGCCAGGCCGGTCGCAATCCGGCGCACCCGCCGGCCGTACTGGCGCCAGGTGATCTCGGTGTCGCCGCCGTGCGCACGCAGGGCCACGGCGTCGGGATGGGCAGCGACCGTGCGCTGGAACGCGGCGCAGAGCGTGGTCGGCTGGTCGGTCACGGGTAGTGCTCCTCGGGATCTGACAGCTGGACGGACTCGGTACGGGTCACAGGGACCGGACGCGGTCTTCGTAGGCACGGCGGGCCTCGTCGTCGACGTCGCCGAGGAACACGCTCTCCGCGCCCAACACCCGCTGGACCCCCTCTGTCACGGACCGGGGCAGGAACCGGCCCGCCTGGACGAGGGCCCCGTGCAGGGCGGTGACCCGGACGCGGGCACGCGGCCGGCGCAGGGTGGCGGCTATGGCAGCGGCGACGTCCTCGGGTTCGGCGTTGGGCAGGAACCGGATGCCTTTGGTGCCCGAGACGAGTTCGGTGTTGGTGAACCACGGCAGGACCGACGAGAACCGCACTCCGGCGGTACGGAACTCCAGCCGGGCCGCGTCGGTGAAGCCGACCACGGCGTGCTTCGTGCCGATATAGCTGGCCACGCCCGGGACGCACATCTCGCCGCCGAGCGAGGCGACGTTGACGATGTGGCCGCTGCCGCGCGGTGCCATCCGGCGCAGGGCGAGCTTGGTGCCGGTGATCACGCCGAGGACGTTGATCTCGACCATGCGGCGGGCCACGGCGTCGGACTCGTCCAGCAGCGGGCCCACCGGCATGATCCCGGCGTTGTTCACCAGGACGTCCAGCGGCCCGAGTTCACTCTCGACACGGTCGAGGAAGGCGGCGAACGACTCCGGGTCGGTGACGTCGAGCCGGCCGTGACAGGCGAGCCCGAGCCGGCCGGCGGTCTCGGCGCAACGCTCCTCGTCGATGTCCCCGATCGCGACGCGGGCGCCGAGGCGGGTCAGCAGGCCGGCGGTCCGCTCGCCGATGCCGCGGGCACCGCCGGTGACGGCGACGACTCGGCCTCGGACAGGAAGGGGTGATGTGCGCAGCACGATGCTCCTCAGTGGGGCTCAAAAGGTGAGTGGTTCAGCGCCGCAGTCCGAGGCGTCGCCGCAGGTCCCGCGCCGTCAGCAGGCGCAGCACGGCTCCCACCAGCCGGGTACGGACGGGCGTGTACGGGTACCAGAACGGCTCCCGGGCCGGCAGGGACCGCGCGGTGCGGTGATCGCCTGCTGCCGGGTGTACTTGCGCATCCCCTGCGCGCCGCCGAGACGCACACCGGTCCCGGACTCCTTCCAACCACCGTGCGGGAGCGGGAAGTTAAGAAGGTTGGAGTAGACGTCGTTGATGTTGACCGCGCCCGCCTCCAGCCGGCGGGCGATCGCCTCGCCCCGAGCCGTGTCGCGGGTCCAGACGCTCGCGGACAGGCCGTACGGAGAGTCGTTGGCCAGCCGTACGGCCTCATCGGCGTCGGCGACCTTCATCACCGGCAGCGTCGGGCCGAAGGTCTCCTCCCGCATGCAGGCCATGGAGTGGTGGACGTCCACGAGGACGGTGGGCCGGTACGACGTGCCCACCGCGCCCGGGACACCGCCCGTCAGTGCGCGGGCCCCACCGGAGAGCGCCTCGGTGACCTGGCGGTGCACCAGGTCGCGCTGAGCCGGCGTGGCCAGGGCGCCCACGTCGAGGTGCCGTCCGCCGTCCGACTCCTCGGGCGTCCGCAGCCCCGACACCAGACGGGTCAGCCGCCGTACGAACTTGTCGTGGACCGGCGCTTCGACGTAGACGCGTTCCACGGACACACAGGTCTGCCCGGCGTTGAACATCCCGCCCCACGCGATCCCCTGCACCGCACGATCGAGGTCGGCGTCGGCGAGCACGATCGCCGCGTCCTTGCCGCCGAGTTCGAGGCTGAACGGCACCAGGCGCTCGGCGGCCCGTACGGCCACCGCCCGGCCGGTGCGGACGGAGCCGGTGAACTGCACGAAGTCCGCGTGGTCGACCACAGCGGCCCCCGTCCCCGCACCTCCGGTGACCACCTCCAGGACAGGCGGCGCGCCGATCTCCCGCCAGCCCCGGGCGAGTTCGAGGGCCGTTAGGGGCGTCACCTCGGACGGCTTGAGCAGCACCGCCGTACCGGCGAGCAAGGCCGGTACCACGTCCAGGCCGGGCATGGCGAGCGGGTAGTTCCACGGCGTGATCACCCCGGCCACGGGATACGGATGCCGGGTCACGGTCAGCCGCTTCGCGAACCCCACCGGGCCGTGCGGGCGCGGCCGTTCATCGGCGAGAAACTCCTCGGCGTGGCCGGCGTAGTAGTTGATCAGGTCGCAGACGAGCGGGATCTCCGTCGCCGCGTCCGCCCGTGCCTTGCCGGTCTCGGCGACCAGAACATCCACCACGTGCCGCTCGTGGTCGAGCAGCCAGTCCCGCAGTACGCGCAGGTGGCGTGCCCGGCCGCGGGGGCCGATCGCCCGCCAGCCGGGCTGGCTCTCCCGGAGGGCCCGCGCCCGCTCGGCGACGACCTGCGGCCCGCTGTCCGGAACCCGGCCCACGATCCGGCCGTCGACCGGGGAACGGACGGTGAGCAGGGCCTGCGTATGAGCGGAACCGAGTGCGGACACAGGTCTGCCTCCCAGGAAATGCCGGTCTCCCCGGACGTCCGGCGCTGGACGTGGCGGCGATGTTCTCGCAGGATGCGGGGACCGCGCTTGGCGCGAATCCGCAACCGACCAGGAGCTTTTTGTGGGATCTGCACAGACGGCGGACGGCTCGGCCGAGCGGGACGCCTGGTTCCGGGCCACGGTCGCCCGCCTCATGACCCCCGAGCGTCGTGACGAGCTCGCCCACGGTCTCGATACGGCTCTGGTGGCGCAGTCCCCGCCGTTCCAGGGCGACCAGGAGCTGCTGCGCGACCTCGCCGCCAGCAGCCGAGTGCAGCTCGTCTCCCTGCTGACGGCCTTGATGGCGGGCCCGGTCGACGAAGCCCCACTGCCTGCGGAAACCCGTGATCTCGCACGGACGCTCGCCGTCCGCGGCTTCGACCTGAGCGTGGCCCTCGGCCTCTACCGGGCCGCCCAGCGCTTCGCCATCGGCTACCTGAGCCGGGTGGTACAGGAATCAGCACTGCCGCCCGTGCACCAGGTCGCCCTGCTCGCCGAGGTCTGGGAACGCACCGCGATGTGGATCAGCCACACCCTCGAACAGCACATCGCGGTGCACACGGCGGAACGCGAACGGCTGCTGACCGGCGCGCTCTCCGTCCGCAGCACCCTGATCCGCACCCTCCTGCAGGACGACACCGACGAACAGGACGACCCCTCGGGCCGCCTCGGCTACCGCCTGCACCGCCACCACACCGCATTCGTGCTGCACACCCGGGCGCAGACGCCGGACGCACTGCGTGACCTGGACGGGCTCGCGGCGCGACTGGGCGAGGCCCTCGGGGCGCGGGGCCTGCTCACCCTGCCCTCCGGAGCGCACGGCCTGTGGGCCTGGGCCGGCACCGACCATGCCCCCGATCTGGGCCTGCTGGACACGGTGACGCTGCCCGACGGAATCCAGGCCGGAGTCGGGGCCCCGCCACCGGCCGCCCCGGCTTCCGCCAGAGCCACCGCGAGGCTCTCTGCGCCCTGCGCATGGCGGGCCCACCGGAGCACGCGGCCCGGCTCGTGCGCTACCCGGACGTCGAGATCAACGCCCTGCTCGCGGCCTCCCCCACGGCCGCCCGCGCCCTGGCCGAGCGGGAACTCGGCGAGCTGCTCGCCCCTACCGACTCCGCCCGCCGCCTGCGCGACACCCTGCGCACCTACCTCCGCCTGAACTGCAACCGCGAGGCCACCGCCCGCGCCCTCGGCGTCCACGCCAACACCGTCCGCTACCGCATCGGACAGCTCCGCGAGCACCTGGGCGAGGACTTCGAACAACGCCACCTCAAGCTGGAGCTGGCGCTGGAGACCCTGGAGAACTGACCACTCAACAACCAAGATCAGCCCACACACCCCAAGGTGCCCGACGCTACGATGCAGCGGTCATGCTGACGCAGTTGCAGTCCCTCTGAAGTTCTCATGATGATTTGCTCCCGTGTGCACTCTGAAGCTTGTGTTTCAACCCCGGAATCAGTGAGGAATCTGGTTATCTTCGAGAAGCCGCGATTTGTGACTGCAACGGCTTGCTGGTCCGTGCTGACGTGTCAGCACGGGGCGTGGATCGAGGAGGATCGAGCGGGACGCAGGGGGATGGAAACGGGGTTCTTTGTCCTGGTTCTCTGGTAAAATCGCAGGTCAGAAACGTAACGATTTCGGGTTCGACTCCCCTAGGCTCCACAACGCAAGACCCCCCTGACCGGCGGAAACGCTACCAGGGGGGTGTTTTTATCCCGATTTTCCGTGCTGACGTGTCAGTGCAGTGGTGCTGACGAACGCCTGCCCGACCTTGTGCTTACGGGGTCTGGATGGTGTGTGTCTCCCCCCGGTGGATCCCCTAGGCCTTGCCGGCTGGTACCTGCCGCGTCCCCCTTGCCGAGGGCTGGGCTCGTTTTCCCGTCTGTCCGGCGAGATGGTCTGGGAAGCCGGGAGGGTGTCTGCGCCAAGCGGGGCGTGAGGTCTGGGTTCGTAGCTGCCGTCGCGGAGCGTGGCGACGGCACGCTGATGCGGTGGTCGGGAGTTGGTGAGCGACGAAACTGCGTAGGTCGGCTTCAGGTCCTCGTCGGCGCGCATGCCGGTATGCCGGGGGACTTCGACGATGGCCAAGCTCGGAAGACGTATTCCTCCGCCCGGCTCCGCATGTCGTTGAAACCGCGTCGGTCACCTACAGGCCCGGGCCGCGGCCCTCCTTGCAGTGTCTCGGCTTCCGATCTTCCTGGAGCCACTCATCATCCACCACGGCACCCCGGGGTCCTTCCGCCGTCCCAGCCCAGAAGGCGGTCCAGCATGGCCAAAGCGGCCCTGCGTCGGGCCGCGTCTCGGCTCGACACGGTGGGCAGACCACACAAATGAAGAAGCACAGAGGAAGTGCTCCGGCGACGACAGAGGGGAGATATTTGCCGCTCCAAACCGCCGCGGCTGACTGAGTGACCGTCGGTGCGGTTGAGCTGGCGATGACGGCTGTGTTCCGCGTTCGCGAACGGGTGTCACTTGGGTTCGTCTGCGGGGGATGGGTGGTAGCCCGTCTCGTCCTGGATCCGCCGGGCCTGCGTGGTGTGGTCGGCGGCCTCGGCGGGGGTGCTGTTGGTGTGGGCGATCGCGGCGAGGGCGGTCAGGGCGCGGTGTTGAGCAGGGCGTAGGTCCAGGGCGCGGGCGATGATCAGGGCTTGGTGGGCGTGGTGTTTCGCGGTGGGTATGGCGCCGGAGGCGAGGTGGGCGTGGGCGTCGGCTTCCTGGTGGCGTAAACCGCTGCGGTGGGTGAGTTCGGTGGCTGCCTGGAGGCGTGTGGCGGCGCGGTCGGGGTGGCTGGTCAGGCGGTGTATGGAGCCGAGGGTGATCAGGCTGTCGGCCTCCAGGGTGGGTTCGCCCACTGCGCGGGCGGTGCGCAGGGCCTGCTCGGCGTGGGTTTGGGCGAGGTCGAGCCGGCCGGTGTCGCGGTGGATGCGGGCGAGGATCTCGTGGACGGGGGGTTCACTGTTGCGGTGCTGGTGGCTGTGGCAGAGGTGCAGTGCTTCGGTGGCGTCGGCCAGCGCTTCGGTGTAGTGGCCGAGGCCGTGTCGGGCGATGGCACGGTTGGCCAGGGGGCCGATGGTGCCCGATGGTCGGTCGTTCGCGCGGCATGTCTGGATCGCTTCCGTTATGCGGTCCACCGCCTGGTTGAACTCGCCGAGATACGCGTGGCACAGACCCATCGTGTTGAGTGCGCGGGCGAGCAGTACCGGCCGGTCGAGATCGCGGAGCAGTGTGTAGCCGTCCTGCTGGCAGTCGAGTGCCTGGCGCATCTCTCCGCGCAGGGCGTAGTGGATCGCGAGGTTCGTGAGGATGGCGACCTCACCGAGGGCGAACCCGGTGTTGCGGTATCCCTGTTGGGCTGTGCGCAGGGCCTCGCGGGCGGCCTGAGTGTCGCCGGTGTGCTGGCGTAGCAGGCCGAGGCTGTGCCACAGCACGGCCTGGGGGAGCGTCTCACTGTCGTGTTCGGCGGCGCGCAGCGCGGCAGTTGTCGTGGCCTGCCACTCTGCCGTTTGCCGTCGGCTGTAGTAGTACAGGCGTAGTTGGTCGGCCAGCTGCCAGGAGATATTGCGCGGGCCGGAATCGGCGGTGCGGATGATCAGAGCGGCCAGGTTGGCACGTTCGCTCTCCAGCCACGCGAGTGCCTGGTGCCGGTCGTTGAAGCGAGCGGATTCGGCACGCGGTCGGGGCAGTTGGACGCTGCCGGTGTAGTCGAAGGCAGTAGCGGCGTCGGTTGTCGCGAGGTACCAGTCACACAGCCGCTGCCAGGCCGCCTCGTGGTCGGGGTCTGCCATGGCGTGTTCGGCGGCGTAGAGCCGCAGCAGGTCGTGGAACTGGAACCGGCCGGCGGCGGTGTACTGCACGAGGCCGGCGGTGGCGAGCAGGCCGAGCAGGTCCTCGGCCTCGGCCCGCGGGGCATCCAGCAGGGCCGCGGCCGTCTCGGCGGTGAAGTCAGGACCGGGATGGAGGCCGAGGAGGCGGAACAGGCGCGCCGTGTCCGGCTCCAGGGCGGCGTAGGAGTGGTCGAATGCGGTCCGGACGGCGGCCTGCCGGTCTCCGGAGACAGACAGCTTGGCGAGCCGTCCGTCGTTGGCCAGTTCGGCGGCGTAAGAGGAGAGGGAGCGGTCCGGCCGGACGGCGAGGTTGGCGGCCGCGATCCGCAACGCCAGCGGAAGACGGGCGCACAGGGCGTCCAGCTGCCCGGCGGCCTCTGCTTCGTCCGCCACGCGCTGCGCACCGAGGGCCCCGGCCAGCAGGGTGTGGGCCTCGGCCGGGGCGAGCACGTCGAGGGGGACGGTGCGGGCGGCATGGCTGGCGGCCAGGCCGCGCAGGTCGGACCGGCTGGTGATGAGCACGGCGGCCCCGGCGTTTCCCGGCAGCAACAGCCGCACCTGCTCGGCGTCGGCGGCGTCGTCCAGGACGAGGAGCACCTTGCGGTCGGCCATCCGGCTGCGGAAGGTGGCCGCGCGGTCGTCCAACGGCTCGGGAATGGTCTGCGGATCCTGTCCGGAGGCGCGCAGCATCGCCGACAATGCCTCGGCCGGATCACGCGGACGGCCGCTGTTACCCGCCAGGTGTACATGCCACTGACCGTCGGGGAAAGCAGCCCGCAGGCGGTGACCGAGGTGCACCGCGAGCGCGCTCTTTCCGACGCCGGGTGAGCCGGACACGACGACGGGCGCCGTCACGGGGGCTGTCAGCTCTTCCTCTAGGCGCTCGATCAGCTCGGCTCGGCCGACGAATCCCGGTACGTCCAAGGGGAGTTGGCACTGGACGGTCCAGGTGGCCTCGGCCGGTGCCTGCACCGAGACCGGGGCTGCGGCCGGTGGAGCGGCCGGTTGCGGTTCCAGCTCCGGGTCGCCGCTGAGGATCGCCTGGTGCAGGCGCTGCAGTTCCTGTCCCGGGTCAATACCGAGTTCCTCGGCAAGCATGCGGCGAAGGTGCCGGAAGTGGGCGAGGGCGTCGGCCTGCCGCCCGCAGCGGTACAGGGCAAGCATGTACTGGGCGGCCAGCCGCTCGTCCAGCGGATGGGTGGCGCTGCGCTCGGCGAGCGTGGTAAGCAGCGCTGCGTGTTCACCGATCCGCAAGCGAAGGTCGGTGCAGTCCAGCTCGGCGGCCGACCGTTCCTTGCGGAGGGTGTCGCGGGCGGCGTTGAACCAAGGTGTGTCGGCGCCGGCGAACGGTTCCCCCCCGCCACAGCGCCAGCGCCTCCTGGAACAGCGCCACCGACCGGCCAGCGTCGGCGGACTGCCGGGCCAGCCCGAGCAGCCGGTGGAACCGGTGCACGTCCACCATCGATTCGTCGGCGGTGAGCACATAGCCGCCTGCCCGTCGGGTGATCACCCCTGGCAGTAGGCGACGCAGCCGGGACACATAGCCATACAGGGTCTGCGTCGCACGTTGCGGTGGGCCATCTCCCCATACCCGGTGCGCCAACTGATCGATCGTCACCGGCCGATTGGCGTCCACGAGCAGAGCAGCCAGCACCGTCTGCTGGCGAGCGGGCCCAAGCTCAACCGGGCCGGTATCCGTCTGTGCCTCAACACCGCCCAGCAGCCGAAAGTCCACACCCAGCCCCCGTTTGTGTCCCTGGCCGCAGACACGGCCCTACCTGCGGATTTTAGGTTCCTTGCAGGGTTGTTGCACGACGGCTCGGCATGGTTGTACCCGCCACTACGGACACCGCAACTGTCCACCCCCATCCCAACCGAGGACGAGGCTGGCCCGGCCACCGTTGAGGCACACGCACTCTGCACAAACCGAACAGCGCCAACGGGGAGAAACCACCCATGAGCCTTCGATCAGCACACGCCCGCATCGCCACGGGCGTGATCAGCGCCATCGCGGCAGGCACACTCGCCCTGAGCGCATCACCCGCCTCCGCGCATTCTGGGAGCGGTGACGGCTACGTCAGGGGCTATGACTCCTACAAGGACGACTGGGACGACGAAGGAACCCTGGGGTGGACGCCCGAGTACTTCCCGCACTCCAACGCTGCATGCCTGTGGCAGAAGATCCTCTGGGCTGAAGGTGCCCTGTACAAGGAGGGCGGAATCTACAAGAAGTTCCCCGAGAGCGAGATTGACGGAAACTTCGGGCCCAACACCCGCCACGCCACCGTCTCGCTCCAGGCCGCGTGGGACCTGGACACAGACGGCAAGGTCGGCTCCAAGACCTTCGGCCGCGCCGAGAATCAGCTCAAGGTCACCGGTGGCAGCGAGGACAGGGGCAAGCAGCTCAACTTCACCTACTACGGCGACACCCACAGCTTCTCCGTCGTGCGCAACAAGGAGGGCAAGTACGCCTTCCGGGACGGAGACGACAAGTGGAGGATCGCGGGCTACAACTACCTCAGCTGCAGCTGACACCCCTTCCACCGCACACCACAGCCCCGCAGCACCGAGGGTCTCGCCCACCGAGCCGAGCACTGTGACGTACCAACTCGGTACTGCGGGGCAGCAAGGGCTCCGGCTCTAACTCGGCCGGCCTGCAACGCCTGCAGGAGATGCCGACGCTGTTACGCGAGGCGTCCGCGACTACGCGGACGACAAGCCCCTCATGATCGAAGTCGTCGCGACGGTGTCCGCGATCGAGCGAACCGCAGCTCAGCAGGCCATCTTGAGGGCAAGGCCGGATCACGCCCACCTGACGACGCGACCCGACTCCACCGACTCACGCTGCATGTCCGAGGGCGTGCGCAGCGGAACCCTAAAACATTCCAGGTTTCCGGCAGCGTGCCATCAACTGACGATGAGTGAGCCGTCACCGAGAGGGTGACGGCGGAAACGATCCCCGCTGACCTGCCGCTGCCTGCGTTCGCGGCAGTGTCGGAACTCGCTTCGACACGAAAGGACCGTCCGCATGATCGCTCTTATGGACTCTGAGCTGTACACCGAGGCCCCCGCACCAGCCCTGGGCACACCCGTACTCCATCTGGCCACGATGAAGGGTGGCGGCTCGGGCATCGGTAGTCGCAGGTCTGTTCGCCGCCCCGCTACTGCGAAGGGCGGTCCGAGCACCGGTTCCCGCAGGGCCGTGCACCAGCCCGCTACCGCGAAGGGCACTCCGGGTGTCGATAGCCGCAGGTCTGTGTGCCACCTTGCCGTGTTGAAGGGCGGTCCGGGTGTCGACAGTCGGTACAAAGGCACGCCGGGTGCCGGTAGCCGCAGGGCCGTGCACCAGCCCGCTACCGCGAAGGGCACTCCGGGCGTCGGTAGCCGTAGGCCCGTGCACCGTCCTGCCACGGCAAAGGGCGGTCCGACCACAGGCTCCCGCGGTCCCGTAGGCCAGCCCGCCACGGCGAAGGGCGGCCCGAGCGTCGGTGGCCGCAGGCCTGTTCTTCTCCCTGCCACTGCGAAGGGCGGCCCAGGCATCGGCGGCCGTTGCAAAGGCAGTCCGGGCGTCGGTAACCGCAGGCCCGTGCACCGCCCCGCCACTGCGAAGGGCGGCCACGGCATCGGTGGCCGTAGTTCGGTCCGCTACCCCGTACCGCAGGGCGGTATCGGTATCAGGGGTGGCGTCAGCATCGGCGAGCGGTCTCGCAGGTCCATCCCTGTTGGTCCGAGCGGGTTCTAGCCGCCGGCTCGCTGGTGGCAGCAGACGGGAGGACATGAATGGGGAGCTCGCCGGTCAAGGTGGAGCGGTGGGAGGGGCTGGAGTGCGCCGTGCACCTCGACCTCGTGCTGCCGATGTACAAGGAGATCTGGACCGAACCGCCGTACCGCGAGGGCCCGAAGGAGATGGCCGAGTTCCTGGACCGCTTCGCCCAGGAGATCTTCCTTCCCCGCGCCCGCCTCGTCGTGGCCTGCTGCGGCGACCAGCCGATCGGCTACGCGTTCGGCTACCCGCTGCCGTCGGACACCGGCTGGTGGAAGGCGATGGAGGGGGAGACGACGGCGGAGTTCGCGGCCGAGAGCGGTGAGCGAACGCTGGGCATTGTCGAGCTCGCGGTACGCGCCGGGTGGCGGCGGCGGGGGGTGGCGGCCCGGATGCACGACTGTCTGCTGGAGGGCCTGGGCGTCGAGCGCGTCACGCTGGCGATGCGGCCCGATCCGGAAGCGGCACCGGCGCACGCCGCCTACGCCGCCTGGGGCTACCGCAAGGTAGGCCAATGGCAGCCGGCAGACGATGAGCCCGTGTCCCACATCATGCTGCTGACCCTGCCGGTCGCCGCGCAGGGGGCCGTCCGGTGACCGGGAACGCGATCGAGATCCGGGAGCTGACCCGGCGGTATCCGCGCATGGGTCGGCCGGACCTGTATGCGCTGGATCGGGTGTTCCTGGCCGTCGCGCCGGGTGAGGTGCGCGGGCTGCTCAGCCCGAACGGGGCGGGCAAGACGACCTTGTGCCGCATTCTGTCCTCGGTGCTGCTGTCGTCTGCCGGGCGCGGCGGGGGTGTGCCACGCGGGTGGCGGGTGAGGCGCGGTACGGGCTCCAGCTCCTGCCGCGCCTCTGACGTCACCGTCTGGGCCACCTGATGAGCAAGGCGGGTACGTGGCCGGCGCGTCGTCGGGGGAAATCTGGTGACGCGCCGCCTCGGACGGGGCTGCTGCGGGAGCGGGGGTTCCGGCTGTACTGGAGCGCGAAGAGCGTTTCGCTGGTCGGGGACGAGATCAATATCCTGGCGATACCGCTGGCCGCTGTGCTGTTGCTGGACGCGGGTGCGTCCGAGATGGGGTGGCTGACGGCGGCGGCGCTGCTGCCCTCGCTGCTGCTGTCGATACCCGGCGGGGCCTGGGCGGACCGGCAGGCCAACCGGCGCAGGGCGATGATCGTCGCTGACATCGGGCGGTTCGCCGCGGTCGCCTCCATACCGCTGGCGTATGCGGTGGGGACGCTCACGCTGGCTCACCTGTTCGTGACGGAGCTCGTCGTCGGGGCGCTCACCGTCTTGTTCCGGGTCTGCAATCACCACGTCTACGCATCCGTGGTCGCCAGAGAAAGGTACGTGGACGGCAACGCGCTGCTGTCCGGGAGCAGGTCAGTGGCCGCGGTCGCCGGGCCAAGCACGGGCGGAGTGCTGGTTCAGGCACTGTCGGCGCCGTTCGCCTTGCTGATGGATGCCATCACCTATTTGGTGTCGGCGGCTTGCCTGGGACGTATCAGGGGGGCGCGGGAGGCGCCGCCCGCCCCGCCTGGTGAGGGCGGGCTGGCGGACGGGCTGCGCTGGGTGGGAGCGCACCGCACCCCGGCCCTGCTGCTCGCCGGGGTCGCCGCGCTGAGCCTGTGCCAAACCCTCACCGCGACGCTGTTCGTGCTGTACGGAACCACCGAGCTGGGACTGACCCCCGCGGCGATAGGGGCGGTGTTCGCCGTGTTCGGGCTCGGCGGCCTGGCTGGTGCGTACGCCGCGCCCCGTGTGGTGCGGCGGATCGGCATCGGCCCGGCCATCGTCACCGGCTTCTTGGGCCTCAGCCTGCCCTTGCTGCTGGTCCCCCTGGCCGACGGCCCAGCACCGTTGGTGATCGCGACGCTGGCCGCCGCGCACCTCGGCGCCGGCTGTGGCGTCGCGGTCCTGGACATCTCTACCAACAGCTATCTGATCGCGGTCATCCCGCCCACGCTGCGCTCCCGCGTGATGGGCGTGGTGCAGACAGCCAACTTCGGCGTGCGCCCGATCGGCGCGGCGCTGGCCGGCACGCTGGGCACCGCGCTCGGCCTGCGGCCCACCCTGTGGATCGGCACGGCGGGTGCCGTGCTGAGCGTGCTGTGGGTCGCCGCATCCGAGTTGCCACGCGTCCGGGAAGTGCCAGAAAACGCCGAGCAACGTATAGACGAGCATGAAGAAGCGGGGGTCTGACAACCGCACCGTTCCGGACGAACTCCATTTCCAGGCCCATGATTTCGCCTCTGCCTCGGTTCGCCGGAGGATGCGAAAGCCAACAGGCGGACCGCGGCAAGTAGCTGACGGGGCAGGGGGCTGGGCCCCGCGACAGCATGGCGCGCACCGTGCGGAGTGGGCTCCTCAACTTGGGGTCACCCGGCCACCGGCGTGGAGGTTACGCAATGCACACGAGCGCTGATGCGCCAGCAAAGGGACACTGTGAATCACCCAACTCGCCATCACCAACAGCTACTCGGGGGATATGACGATGCGACGCTTCACTGGGAGAGCGGCGACCGTGGCCAGCGTGGCCATCATGTTGGCCGGGGTCACCCAGGCCCAGGCCGCGGACCTTCCCACGGTCACAGAGAAGACCGTGCAGGTCTCCGGCGCCAGCACCACGGGCTGCTCCTACGCAGGCGGTTCACTCACCACCACGTTCGTGTCAGCGATGCTGCCGGTCGGGGAGAACGGGGTCGGGTTCGGAGTGGGCAGCTACCGGTGGTCGCTGAAAGTCACCGATGAATGCGCCGAGACCGGCCAGGCCAACCTGCGAGCCCGGTACAGCGCCTACATCCCTGGCGCGGGCACTCACACCAGCGGCTGGTTCACCGTCGCCTCCTCCGGCACGCTGAACATCAGCACCGGCATTGCCCTGGGAGTGGAGTTCGCCGTCTGCGACCACACCCTCGCCGAAGGCAATCAGAACTGCGGCGCAGTCGACTGAGCGTTCCGCGCCGCTTTTCGCGCCGCCAACCCACCGCCGGTGGAGCAGCATCGGGTACACGCTCAGGTTGGCGCGATCAGGCAGGAGCGGAGACATGACCGGATCACTGTCCGGCAGAAGTGGCCAGGGGAGGCCCTCTTGTGTAGCGGGCGAGCGGCGGCTGGATGAGCTACGCCGCCGACGCCGCCCGTTCCAAGACTTCAGGCCAGGCCGCGAAGTGGGCCCCAGCTAGGCCTCGGTGAGCCCGGAAAGGTAACCAAGAGAGGATCTTGATCCTCGCCCAGCCAAAGGCACCCAGAGTTCCTGGCGCACTGCTGGTTCCTGGAGGCATCGGGGTCTGAGAGGGTGGCATGTGTGGTTTGCGTTAGCAATCACGACCTAGCGCTTTGTGGTGGCTCAATATGAATGGTGCTGCACGGAATGAGGCAAGTCTGAGTTCACGACTGCAACGGATGGATGGTCCGTGCTGACACGTCAGCATGGGGGCCGGATCGAGCAGGATCGAGCGGGATCCAGCAGGGTGTAAACGGGGTTGTTTGTCCGGGTTCTCGGGCGTTTTCGCAGGTCAGGTAGGTAAGAATTTCGGGTTCGACTCCCTAGGTCTAGCCCCGTTACTCGCGACTGGTGAAGACGGTCGCCAGGCCGCTCCGGTAGACGGCCCTGTTCGACGAAGGCGCTCTGCTGGTGGAGCGGGGCGTGGATGGTGCGGGTGCCGGGTCCGAGGTGGTGCCGTTGGCGCACGTCGGGGCGTGGGTCGAGGCGGATAGTGGATGGCGGCGAACGGTGTTCGGGGGCAATCACTTGCTACAGAACGTAACCACGGCGTGGGTGTACTTGAGAGCCGCAGACTGGGAAGCCTCAACGCGGAGCAAGGGCCTTCTGGCGGAGCCGGAGGTGGTCGCGGGCTTGTGGCCCTGGGCCTCCAGCTCTGCTGGGCGGGCAGGGAGCGGTGTGGCGAACGCCTAACGGCCCCCGATCGAGCAGGATCGAGCAGGATGCAGCCGGATGGAAACGGATGGATATGTCTGTTCCGTCGGTAGAATCGCAGGTGAGACGCGTCACCAATTTTGGTTCGAGTCCCACCCGCCCCACCCGTGCAGGCTTCTGACCTGCCGAAACGTTCATTTTTGGGTGTCGGATCGTCAACTTTGCCTGAACGGACTGAATCCGCTGCCCGCGGGTGCGGAGTCGGGCGGTGCTCGGGGGAGCTTCAACCCCTCTGACCTGCGGCTGAGTAGATGATCGAGGGTGTCGCTCGCGGTCGGGGTGACTGCTCTGAGGGCCGATGCGGAGACTCAGGGGCCGTACAGGGGCCGTACAGGGGCCGGGACGGCGCAGACGTGTCCAGGCCGACGGTGTCTCGGGGTCGATTCTTTGTCCCATTTGATGGTGGCGCTGCTGGGGCAGCCATCCACGGGGCGCCCGTTGAGCACCGGGCCGGTGGCGGAGGCAGTGCTGATACCGGCGCGGCCGGTGCGCGGACGCGGGTAGGGCGAGTCGCCTGGTGTCTGCGCTGTGGAGAGCCCGTCGCTGCTGAGGAAGTGTCCCGGCGACGGCCGAGGGGCAAGGAAACGGCCCGAAGAGGAAACGGCCCCGATGGGGTTACTCGACCCTCTCTCGTATGGCCCCCTCGCCCGGGCGGCGGGACCGGCATGTGGGCCCGTCACCGGTGCTGCGCCATGCCCAGCTCGTCGGTGTACCGGCCGAGGCCGTCCTCGGCGGTGGGGCGGGGCCGAACAGCTGCTCCTGACGGCGGGGGTCGGCGACGCAGCGGCCGTTGTCGAACCAGCTGAACATCGAGTCGCTGCCGGCGTACGTCGATGTCTTCGCCGGTCATCGAGGACCACAGCCAGACCGGTTTCGGGTCACGGTCGCCGGGCAGGCGATCGACCTTCAGCCAGATCAACGTGCCGTGGATCGCGGAGTCCGCCGCAGTGCTCGAGCCAGGGGCCGGCCGTCAGGCGCGGGTGCATCCGGTGCTGGGACATGCCGTCCATGGACGGCCCTGTGTCCGAGACCTAGTCGTCCGCGATCACGACGAGGTCGAGCGTTCGCGGTCCGTGCACGCCCTCCACCCGGTCCAGTTCGATGTCGCTGGTGGCTGAGGGACCGGAGATCAGGGTCAGCGGCCGGCGCGGGTGGAGCAGGCTCAACGCCTCGGGCACATCAGCGGCGATCTGGCTGGCCCTGACCACGCAGACATGTTGATCCGGGAGCAAGGTCAGCACACGGCGTCCTTGTCCCGGTCCGCTGTCGAGGACGACGGTGCCGGTGAGGGCGATCGCTGCGGCGACGGTGGTGAGCACGGCGTCCGCCGCGTCGAGCTGTCTGACCGTGAGCGGCGGAGCGTCCTCCAACCGGGACCAGGGCCCTTCGGGTACGAGGTCGTCTGGGAAACCCGGCGGCAGCACAACTGACCTTGCTCCGGTGCGGGCCAGCGCGCGGCCCACGGCGGCGACGGCGTCGGACGGCGGAACCCGGACGACGGTGGCGCGGTAGTCGGCGGCGCGTTGGACGAACAGCTCGACGACGTCCAGCCCCGCCTGCTGGGAGCGCGGATCGTGCGGGGCGGGGTCGCCGTCGGGAACCTCGGCATCCGGCACGTCGACCAGCGCGCTCCGGATGTCGCCCAGTACGGTGTCGCGGCCGCTCATCGGCCCTTCCCTTCCGTCGCCGTACGGCCTGCTTCCCTCGTCCGTCGCCACCAGGCGCGCAGGGACTCGCGCGCCGGCGCGGGGGTGTCACGGGTGCCGGACCAGCGGGCGAACGGGCCGGGCAGAACTCCGATCCGGCCGTCGCGGGCCACCAGCAGGGAGCCCAGTGCGGCGAGTCGCTGAACCGCCGCCAGCCGCCTCGGGGAGGACAGCACCGCGCCTGCGGCCTTCATGGCGAGCGCCTCGGGGGTGGGCAGCAGCCGGTCCCGCCGCTTGGCCTCCACGGCCTTCGCCCGCAGATGGACGAGCACCTCGGGAATGTCGATCTTGACCGGGCAGGCGTCGTAGCAGGCTCCGCACAGGGTGGAGGCGAAGGGCAGCGAGGCCGCGTTCTCCACGCCGACGAGCTGCGGGGTGAGTACAGCGCCGATGGGGCCGGGGTAGACCGACCCGTAGGCGTGGCCGCCGGTGCGCTCGTACACCGGGCAGACGTTCAGGCAGGCCGAGCAGCGGATGCAGGACAGCGCCTGCCGGCCCACCTCGTCGGCCAGGGTCGCGGTGCGGCCGTTGTCGAGGAGCACCAGATGGAAGTCCTGCGGCCCGTCTCCCTCCGTGACGCCGGTCCGCAGGGAGGTGTACGGGTTCATGCGCTCGCCCGTGGAAGAGCGGGGCAGGAGCTGGAGGAAGACGTCCAGGTCGGCGAAGGAGGGGAGGACCTTCTCGATGCCCATGACGGTGATCAGGGTCTCCGGCAGGGTCAGGCACATCCGCCCGTTGCCCTCGGACTCCACGACCACCACCGTTCCGGTGTCGGCGGCCGCGAAGTTGGCGCCGGAGACGGCCACCTTGGCGCGCAGGAACTTCTCCCGCAGATGGAGCCGGGCCGCTTCGGCCAGGTCGCGCGGGTCGTCGGTGAGTCCCTCGGCAGCGGGCCGGCCCCACTTGCCCATCTGCCGCCGGAAGATCTCCCGGATCTCGGAGCGGCCCCGGTGGATGGCCGGTACGAGGATGTGCGTGGGCCGGTCGCCGCCCAACTGCACGATCAGTTCGGCGAGATCGGTCTCGTAGGCGCGAATGCCGGCCTCGGCGAGCGCCTCGTTGAGGCCGATCTCCTGGGTCGCCATCGACTTGACCTTGACGATCTCGCTCTCGCCGGTCGCCTTGACCAGCCGCGTGACGATGGCGTTCGCCTCGGCTGCGTCCGCCGCCCAGTGGACCGTGCCGCCGGCGGCGGTCACCGTCTCCTCCAGCCGCAGGAGATGGCGGTCGAGGTGACGCAGGGTGCGGCGCTTGACGGTCGCCGCTGTCTCCCGCAGGTCCTCCCAGTCGTCGAGTTCGGCGGTGACCGCCAGCCTCCGGTCCCGGATGGTGCCAGTGGCCCGGCGCAGGTTCGCGCGCAGCCGGGTGTCGGCGAGCGCAGCGCGCGCCGCTTCGGGGAAGGGGCGGGGTGCCCAGCCATACGACGTTGTCGGCGCCGCTCACCTTACGTTCCCTTCCGTGGAGGCCAGGATCTCGGCCAGGTGCATCGTGCCGACGCCGGTCCGCAGCCGGGACAGGCCGCCGCCGATGTGTGTCAGGCAGGAGTTGTCGCCCGCGCACAGGTATTCGGCGCCGGTGTCCAGGACATGGCGCAACTTGTCAGCCAGCATCGCGTTGGACACGTCCGGGTTCTTCAGCGCGAAGGTTCCGCCGAAGCCGCAGCAGGACTCGGCGGCGGGCAGTTCGACGAGGTCGATGCCCTTCACCGCGCGCAGCAGCGTGAGCGGCCGGTCGCCGACGCGCAGCATGCGCAGCGAGTGGCAGGTCGGGTGGTAGGTGACGCGGTGCGGGAAGTGGGCGCCGACGTCGGTGACGCCGAGGACGTCGACGAGGAGTTCCGACAGCTCGTACACCGTCGGCACCACCCGCTCGACCGCCTCGACGAGCGCGGCGTCCCCCAACTGGGCTGCGACCACCCGGTGTTGGTCGCGGACCATGCCCGCGCAGGAGCCGGAAGGGGTGACCACGGCGTCGTAACCCGCGAAGACCTCCGAGAAACGGCGCACCATGGGCAGGGTCTCGGGGCGGTAGCCGGTGTTGAAGTGCATCTGGCCGCAGCAGGTCTGGCCCTGCGGGAACTCCACGGTGTGGCCGAGCCGTTCCAGCAGTTCGGTCACCGCGCGGCCGGTGCGGGGGAACATCGTGTCGTTGAAGCAGGTGATGAAGAGAGCTATGCGCATGGTGCTTCCTGAGCGGCCGGGGAGCCGATGACGGTCAGGCCGTAGGTCCGCAGTGCGGTTCCGGTGAAGACCTCACGGCGTTCGGTGAGGTGGAGTTCGGCAGTCAACTCCCTTACTGTGGCGACTACTTCGGCGTAGGTGGCGGCCAGTCGACAGACGGGCCAGTCGGAGCCGAACATCAGCCGCCGCGGGCCGAAGGCGTCCAGCACGGTGTCCGTGTACGGCCGGAGGTCCTCGACGCTCCACCGGTCCCAGTCGGCCTCGGTCACCATGCCGGAGAGCTTGCAGACGGTGTTGGGCAGCGAGGCCAGCAGGCGCACCGCGCCCGCCCACGGCCGCAGCTCGCCCGAGGCGATGGGGGGCTTGCCCGCGTGATCGAGTACGAACGTGAGGCCGGGAAGCAGGCGGGCGGTCTCATACGCGGCCGCGAGCTGGTGTGGCCTGACGACCAGGTCGTACACGAGCCCCGCCTCGGCCACCGCGGCCAGCCCACGCAGCACGTCCGGCCGCATCAGCCAACGAGGATCGGATTGGCCTTGTACCTGGTGGCGGATGCCCACCAGGTACTCACCTCCCGGCCTCTCCCGCAGCGCCGCGAGCGCGCGGGCGACATCCGGGGAGGTCAGGTCGGTCCAGCCCACGACGCCGGCCACCAGGTCGCTGCCCTGGGCCAACGCCAGGAACTCGGGTGTCTCCTCCGGCACGTCGATCGTCTGGACCAGGACGGTCGCCGTGACGCCGGCGGCCCGGGCCTCGGACTCCAGATCGGCGAGCAGGAAGTCGCGGCGCAGCAGGCCGAGTTCCTGTCCGGTGATCCAGTCCTGGTCGCGGACGGAGAGGTCCCACACGTGGTGGTGTGCGTCGATGACGCCCTCAGCGGTGCTTGTCTCCATGGCGGTCACCCTCACGACTGAGGTGCGGCGGCGGGGACGGGGACGTGCGGGGGCAGCAGCTCCTCGGCACGTAGTTCGTCCCAGAGCGCGGCCGGTACCGTTCGCCGCATCTGGTCCACCGTGTCCCGGACCTCCTTGGCGCAACGCGCGCCGGACAGCACGCTCGCGACCGCCGGATGGCCGAGCGGGAAGCGCAAAGCGGATGCGCGCAGCGGTACGCCGTGGCGTTCGGTGATCGCCTTCATGCGCAGGGCTCGGTCGAGTATGTGCAGTGGGGCGGGCGCGTAGTCGTACATGGCCCCGGGCTTGGGGTCGGTGAGCAGACCCGAGTTGAACACCCCGCCGACGATGACACTCCTGCCGCGGGCGGCGGCCTCCGGCAGTACTTCCGCCATTCCCTCCTGCTCCAGGAGGGTGTAGCGGCCGGCGAGCAGCACGACGTCGATGTCGGTCTCGCGCAGGAAGCGGGCGGGGAGCGCGCACTGGTTCACTCCGATGCCGATCGCCTTGACGACGCCTTCACCGCGCAGCCGTTCCAGCGCAGGGTACGCCTCGGTGAGGGCCTGCTCGGCGTGGTGGTCCGGGTCGTGCAGCAGGGCGATGTCCACCCGGTCCAGACTGAGGCGCTCCAGGCTCGCTTCCAGGGAGCGCAGGACGCCGTCGGAGCTGAAGTCCCAGACGCGGCGGTGAGTGTCGGGCACGGCGAAGCCCTGGGCGAGATCGTCGCCACGGCCACCCTCCGGGCGGGGTTCGAGCAGCCGCCCGACCTTGGTGGAGACGGTGTACGCGTCCCGGTCCCGGTCGCGCAGCGCGGCGCCCAGGCGGCGCTCGGACAATCCGAGTCCGTAGTGCGGGGCGGTGTCGAAGGTGCGGACGCCCGCGTCCCAGGCCGCCTCCACCGCGGCGAACGCGGCCTCGTCGGTGACCGGGCGGAAGAGGTTGCCGATGCCGGCGGCCCCGAACGACAGCTCGGTGACCCTGACGTCGGTGGTGCCCAGCGTGGTCGTTCTCATGAGCCGGCCGCCGGGCGCAGCCGGAGCCCCTGCACGCCGCCGTCGACGGCGAGGGCGGTGCCGGTGACGGAGGCCGCGGCGGGGCTCGCCAGGTAGACCACGGCCGCTGCCACATCGTCCGCGGTGATCAGGCGGCCCAGGGGCTGGCGTGCGTCGAGGGCGGCGCGTTCCGCCTCCGGGTCGTCGGCGGCGTCGAGGAGCCGGGTCACCCAGGGTGTGTCGGCGGTGCCGGGGTTGACGCAGTTGACGCGGATGCCCTCGCGGACGTGGTCGGCGGCCATCGCCAGGGTCAGCGACAGCACCGCGCCCTTGCTCGCGGAGTACAGGGCACGCTGGGGCAGTCCCGCGGTGGCCGCGATGGAGCAGATGTTGACGACCGCCGCGTGCGACGAGCGCCGCAGATACGGCAGGGCGGCCCGGGTGGTGCGTACCGTCCCGAGGACGTTGACGTCGAGGACGCGGTGCCACTCCTCGTCCGGGTTGTCCTCGACGCTGCCGATGGCGCCGATGCCCGCGTTGTTGACCAGGATGTCCAGGCCACCGAGCCGCTCGGCGGCCTCCGCCACGCCCGGACGCACCGAGGCGTCGTCGCCGAGGTCGGCCTTGATGGCGATCAGCGGCTCGGGGGCGCCGGAGGGGTCGAGGTCGAGGACGGCCACCGTGGCGCCGTGCTCGGCCAGCATCCGGGATGTGGCCAGCCCGATGCCGGACGCGCCGCCGGTGACGACGGCCTTGAGCCCTGACAGGCCGCTCAAGCTCCTCAAGCTGCTCAAAGGGGTGCCTTTCACGCTTGGCCGAAGGTCTGGCGCTGGGCGCCGAGGCCGTCGACGGAGAGCTCGACGCTGTCGCCGGGGCGGAGATAGGGGGTGCCCGGGAGGCCGAGGGCCACGCCCGCCGGAGTACCGGTGTTGATCACGTCACCCGGCTCCAGGACCATGTACTGGCTCAGGTACGACACGATGTGGTCGACCGGGAAGATCATGTCGCCGGTGTGGCCCTCCTGCCGCTTCACGCCGTTGACGCTCAGGTGCAGGCCGAGGTCCTGCGGATCGCCCACCTCGTCGGCGGTCACCAGCCACGGTCCGAGCGGGTTGAACGTCTCGCAGGACTTGCCCAGGTCCCACTGCGGCGAGTACTCCAGCTGGAACTCCCGCTCCGAGACGTCATGGCTGATCGCGTACCCCGCGATCACGTCCCGCGCGGCCTCGGGTCCGTCGAGATAGCGGGCCCGTCGTCCGATGACGACCGCCAGTTCGACCTCCCAGTCGGTCTTCACGGAGCCGCGGGGGATCAGCACCTCGTCGTAGGGGCCGATCACCGTGCCCGGGTCCTTCATGAACACCACCGGGCGCTCGGGGATCGCAAGGCCGGTCTCGGCGGCGTGGTCGCGGTAGTTCAGGCCGACGCAGACGATCTTGCCAGGGCGGGCGAGAGGGGCACCGATCCGCAGACCGTCCGGGTCCAGCTCGGGCAGACTTCCCGCCGCGACCTCCGCCCGGGCCCGGTCGACACCGTCCGAGGCGAGGAAAGCGCCGTCGATGTCGGAGGTCACGGGGGACAGGTCGAGCAGCCGGCCGTCCTCGGTGCGGACTGCGGGACGCTCCTCGCCGGGCGCGCCGACTCGTAGAAGTTTCACCGGGCGTCTCCTTGCGATGGGTGCAGATGCCAGATCTCGGTCAGGTCGGACCAGTTGCCCCCGGTGCCGGTATCTGCCCAGGGCTCCTGGCAGGGGTCGGTGAGCTTCCACCAGGCCTGGGTGGTCGCGTCGGTGCTGATCGCGGCCATGTCGGCCTCGAAGTCGTCGCCGTGGTACTCGAAGTAGGCGAACAGCGTGTCCTCGCGCAGGAAGATGCTGTAGTTGCGGATGTTCGCGGCCCGCAGCGCGGCCTCGACGCCCGGCCAGACCGCGGAGTGCAGCCGCAGATACAGCTCACGGTGTTCGGGCCGCAGGCGGATCGTCTGGGCAATCCGTTTCATCTGTGCCTCACTCCTTGGTCGCGCCGGCGAGCATGCCGGCCACGAGGGCGCGCTGGGAGAAGAGGAAGACGATCAGCACGGGGACGATGGTGACCAGGGTGGCCAGGGCCAGTTCGGGCCGCATGATCTGGTTGCCGGTGCCGCTGGAGGTGTTGAACAGCGGCGAGGCGGCGAGCAGGTTGTTCAGCCCCACCTGCGCCGGATACTGCGAGCTGTCGGGGAGCATCACGAACGGCAGGAAGAAGTTGTTCCAGTTGCCGACGAAGTTGAAGAACCCGACCAGGGCGATCACCGGCTTGGCCAGCGGCATCGCGACGAGACGGAAGACCTGCCACTCCGAGCAGCCGTCGATCCGCGCGGCGGACAGCAGGTCGGCGGGGACGTTGGAGGAGAAGTAGATGTAGGTGAGGTAGACCCCGAACGGGAAGAAGGAGAAGGGCAGGATCACCGACCAGATCGTGCCGTCCAGGTGCACGGCGTTCATCCCCAGGTACAGGGGAAGCACCATCGCGGCCGTCGGCATGAGCATCACGAGCATGGTGATGGTCAACAGCATCCGGCACCCGATGAACTGTGTGAGAGCCAGCGCGTACCCGGCGGGGATCGATGTCACCAGCGTGATGGCCAGTGCGCCGAACGTGTAGAGCGCCGAGTTCCTCAGCCAGGTGAGGATGGCGCCTTCCTGGAAGGCGTAGAGATGGTGCCAGGCGTCGGCGATCGAGGTGAGGGAGCCGAAGGAGAACGGGTTGTCCCGCACGATCTGGCCGTCGGTCTTGGTCGTGGCCAGCAGGAGCCACACCACCGGCACACAGAAGAACAGCACGGCCAGGGTCATGACGATGAGCCAGGCCAGCCGGGCGGCCAGTGAGCGTGGGCGGCGCGTCCGGTGCATGGGCTTCCTCGGGCTGGTGCGGGCGCCGGCGGTACGGGGCGGCGGGGTGCGGCGGGCTGTGGTCGTGGGAGCCGTGGTCATCGTTCGTCCCTGTCGAACAGGCCGGTACGGAAGACGACGAGCGCCGCGCAGGCCAGGCCCAGGATGAGGAGGTCGACGGAGAGCGCCGCCGCGCCGTTGAAGTCGCCCGCCTGGAAGGCGTACTGGTAGGACAGCTGGTTCGGTGACCAGCTGTCGGGGATCATGCCCCAGCTGGCGAGGGAGACCAGTTGTGGCTCGACGAAGAGCTGGGTGCCGGCCGCGAAGGCCAGGATCAGCATGTACGCGATCCACTTGGTGATCATGGGGATCTGGATGCGCAGGGCGATCTGGAGCGTGCTGGCGCCGTCGATGCGGGCGGCCTCCAGGATCTCGTCCGGGATGCTGTTGAGCGCGCCGTACATGACCACGATCCAGCCGCCGGCCCCGGTCCAGAAGGCGATGACGGTGAAGAGAACCGGCAGGTGGCCGGGGGCGTTGACCTGGGCGAGGGTGTTCCAGCCGAAGCCCTTCAGCAGCCAGCCGACGGGACTGGCGGCCGGGTCGAGGAGGATCAGGAAGAGCAGGACGCTCGCCACCCCGGCGAGGGCGCCCGGCAGGTAGAACAGGAACCTCAGGGTGGTGGAGGCCCTGCGCATACGGCCGTGCAGCATCAGGGAGAGCAGCACCACCAGGATCATCAGGCTGGCCAGCCAGATCACCAGGTACAGGCCGATGTGGAGGAAGGCCGGCCCGAAGCGGTAGTCGGTGAACGTCCGGGTGAAGTTGCCGACCCCGACGAGTTGGTTGCGGGAGTTGGACAGCGCCAGCCACACCGCGTAACCGGTGGGCAGGACGCCGAAGGCGAGCAGGAGGAGGACGTAGCCGGAGACGAAGACGTAACCGGCGCGTCCGACCGGGTTGCGGGCCGAGCGGCCGCCGCGGCGGCCGCTCCGCTCCGTTGCGAGGTGGGTGGTCATCGGTCCGCTTCGCTAGTTGACGGTGTATCCGAGGGACTTGGCCTTGTCGGTGATGGCCGTCTGCCAGGTGCCCAGGGTGTCGGTGAGGGGCTTGCCCGAGTTCAGGGCCGGGACCACGGTGGAGGAGTAGATCGCTTCCTGGCTGTACTGGGTGGCGGACCAGCCGGGCCAGATGAGTTCCGCCGCCTCCTGGAAGACCGGGCTGACGTCCTGGGCGAAGTAGCCGGTCTTCTTCTGGCCGGCGAGCCAGGCGACGGCTGCTTCCTTGTACGCGGGGTAGGTGCCCGCGGTGGCCTGGTAGTCGTTGGAGGTCGCCATCCAGGTGACCAGGTCGGCGGACGCCTTGAGGTTCTTGCTGTGGGAGGAGACGAACCACAGCCCGCCGCCGACGTTGCCGGTGTAGTTCTTGGCGTCGGCCTCGAACTTCAGCGGCGAGGCAGCCGCGATCTGCCCCTTGGGGATCTTGAAGGTGGAGTTGAAGAGCACCTGGCCGTACCAGGAAGGGCCGGGGAGCAGAAGGACCTTGCTCGCCTCCTTCTTGATGAAGCCGGCGCTGAAGACGGTGTCCTTGGACACCGAGCCCTTGGCGATCAGGCTGTCGAGCAGCTTGGCCATCCGGGTGCACTTGGCGTCCTGCAGGTCGACCTTGACCTTGTTGGCGTCGGTCACTGTGCTGGCAGGGCACTGGCTCGCCCAGAAGTACACCTCGGGGCTCCAGGCGTCCCCGGCGGTTCCGACCAGGTAACCGGGGTGCTCCTTGGCGACCTTCTTGCCGAGTGCCTCGTACTCCTCCCAGGTGGTCGGGACGGAGTAGCCGAACTTGTCCAGGAGCTTCTTGTTGTACCAGAGCACGTTCTGGGCCAGGTCGTTGCGCAGGCAGTAGGTGGCGCCGTTGACCTTGCAGGGGTTCAGCGCGCCGTCCGCGAAGCCGTTCAGCGTGGAGTCGGGGATCAGGCCCTTGTCGACAGGCGCCGCATAGGGGGTCTTGCCCTGGGAGGCCCAGGTGCCGTCGTTGACGTTGGCGCTGAAGGCGACGTCCGGCCAGCCGCTGCCGCTCCGGTCGAACAGCCGGACCTTGGTCTGCAGGTCATTGGCGCCGTTGGCGTCCCCGCTGTACGTGACGATCTTGATCTTCACGTCCGGGTGAGCCTTCTGATAGGCCTGCACGCCGGGGACTCGGGCGGCGTCCGCCCAGACCGTGATCTGGCTGCCTTCCTCCTGCTTCACAGGCTTGAAGGTCGCGGGGGAGGAGGACGCCCCGGCGGCTGCGGGATCAGCGCTGCCGCAGGCGGCGAGTGCGAGAAGGGAGACGGCGCCCAGGGCCGCGCCGGCAACGCGTCTGACCTGGCGGCGGGAGGTGACGGGAACGTCGCTGTTCATGACTGACCTCATGTCTGCGTTCTGCGGAGATCCGCGGGATGTCGGCGCAAGCACCGGAGCGGGGAGGTGTGGAGGGATCAGGTACCGAAGGCGTGGAGGGTCGGGTACGGGGCGATCGTGAGAGTGGGGTGGACTGGGCGGATCAGGCCTTCGGCGGCGTCAAAGTCTCCTTGTCGACAAACCGCTGAAGGGCGGGAGGGTAGTCCAGGCCGGCGGGCAGCGCCACGCCGGGCCCGGTGGGGGCGTGGACGAGTCCCTGGGCGTCGATGCCGCTCTCGCGGCTGATCGGATTGCCCATGACCAGGGACTCGTAGTAGGTGGTGTTCGAGATGGCCATGCACAGGTGTCGGTTGGGGATCTCCGGACCGTGCACCTCGGCGCGCAGCCGGTAGGCGTCGGCGAGGTGGGCGGTGCGCATGGCGCCGGTGAAGCCGCCGCGCAGTTGGGTGGAGGCGCGGACGCCGAAGGTGGCGGCGCCGGCCTGGATGAAGTCGGCCGAGTTCATGTGGGCCCCGTCGGAGGTCTCGGCCACCAGCAGGGGCACCGCCACCGCGTCGGAGAGGCGCTTGTACGCGGTGATGCTGAACTCCCGGATCGGCTCCTCGTACCAGAGGTAATCCGCGTCGGACAGGGCGTGTCCGAGATAGATCGCGTCGGGGAGGTCGAATCCGGCGGACCCGTCGAACATCAGGGGGATCGCGTCCCCCACGTGTTCCCGCAGGGCCACCGACAGCCGGGCGTCGCGGCGTGCGTCGCCCCAGGCGTGGAGCTTGATGGCGGGGTATCCGAGCTCCAGGGCCTGGTCGGCGATGTCCAGGTACTCCTCCACCGAGGAGTAGGTGACGGTCGAGGCGTAGGCGGGGATCGAGGTGCGGAAACCGCCCAGCATCTGCCAGGTGGGCCGGTCCGCGAGCCTGCCGGCCAGGTCCCACAGCGCGGTGTCGACGAGGCCGAGCAGGTAGAGGGGCAGCTCCTCGGTGCGGTCCAGCTCCCACATGCGGTGCCACAGCCATTCCCGCTGCAGCGGGTCCTGGCCCACGAGCTCCTTGCGCAGGAAGCGGTCCAGCAGGTCCGCCAGGATGACGGCGCTGCCCCGGCGGGGGGCCATCGCGATGCCCTCGACCCCTTCGTCGGTGCAGATCCGCAGCACCGCGGCCTCGCCGTCCGGCGGGCTGCCCAGCAACCCGTCACGCCAGACGAACGGCGGACTGGCGCCCGGAATCCGGACCGGATAGCTCTCCACGTCGGCAATGCGCACGGTCTTTACCCCTTGCAGTGGCAGCTACTGCTGCGAAATTTTCGTGTAACGTAAGTCGTCATACGAATGCTGTCAAGGTGTTCGGAGCGTAGAATCGGCGATCGTCCACACCGGTGAGGGGGCCATATGGCGAAGAGCGGTCGAAGCGGCGTCGAGGATCCGTCGGCCCTGAAACCCTGGCCCAGGCGCCCGGCTCGGCTGGCCCATGCGGTGGTGGAGTCCCTTACCGACAGCATTGTCGCGGGTGCCATTCCATCGGGCTCCACCTTGCCGGTCGAACCCGAACTGTGCGAGACGTTCGGCGTCAGCCGCATCACGATCCGTGAGGCGGTCAAGTCGCTGGAGGCCAAGGGGCTGGTTCGGGCCCGGCAGGGTTCCGGCACGACGGTCACCCCGTCCGAGGAGTGGAATCTCCTGGATCCTGTCGTGCTGGCGGCCACCGTCCAGCACGACGACGAACTCGTCGTGCTGGACCAGCTTGTCGGCGTGCGTTCGGTCCTTGAAGCACAGATGGCGGCCCAGGCCGCCGAGCTCGCCACCGATGACGATCTCCGGGAGGTGGGGCGGCTGCTCGGCCGCCTCGACGAGGAGATCGCCACTCCCGCCCGGTTCATCGAGACCGATGTGCTCTTCCATGACCGGATCATGCAGGCGTCCCGGAACAGGCTGGGTCGTTCCATCATCCGGACCGTCCACACCCAGGCCCGCAGTACGTTCCTGTACACCGGCACTCCTGACGGCCACGCGTGCGAGCAGGCGAACGCCGAGCACCGCCGGATCGCCGAGCGGCTTCTGGCCCGCGACCCCCAGGGTGCAGCGCAGGCCATGACGGCCCATATCGAAGCGGCCTGGAGCCGCCGCCGTATCCCGCACACCGGTCTCACCGGTTGAGCGCATCCCGGCCGGCCCTTGCGTGCGCCGGAACCCGCCCCCGAGCCGTCAGGCCGGGGGGCGGGTTTCTTTTGTGGTGCAGATCTATTTCTGCGGCACATATTGACAGCATACGTATGACGACTAACGTTACGACGCCGTATCACCTCCGCAATCACCGCAGGGCTGCATTCCCATGAGTGGGAGGACGCCCCGCGCGTGCCCTCTTGCGTAATCGGAAGGTGCCAGATGCGCCCAACCCGCTTCCGCCCCGCAGTGCGTGACCGGCTCAGACCATGTCTGGCCGCACTCGCGCTCCTCACCGCCTCTGCCGGGGCCGTCGTCGCGCAGGCCGTGCCCGCGTACGCGGCCACCACGACGCTGTACGTGTCCCCGAACGGCACCGGTACCGCCTGCTCGACCAGCCAGCCGTGCTCCCTCACCCAGGCCAAGACCAACGTCCGGGCCATGAACAACTCCATGACGGGCGACATCGTCGTGGAGGTCGCGGACGGCACGTACCGGCTGACGAACCCCCTCACCTTCACAGCGGCGGATTCCGGCACCGGCGGTTACTCGGTGATCTGGAAGGCCGCGCTGGGCGCCCGTCCGGTCATCACCGGCGCGCAGCGGGCCACGGGCTGGACGCTGCGCGACTCGGCGAAGAACATCTGGCAGGCCAGCGTCGGGACCGGGTTCGACACCCGGCAGCTGTACGTCGACGGCGTCCTGGCGACCAGGGCCCGCTCCACGGTCAACCGCACCGACCTGACCGCGACCACCACCGGCTACACCTTCACCAACACCGCGCTGAACTACCTCAACAGCCTGGCCGCCCCGAGCCGCACCGAGATCCACGGCATCGGATCCTTCACCGACCGCTACGCCCCGGTGTCCGGCATCAGCAACGGCACCATCACCATGAACCAGCCGTCCTGGGACAACAACACCTTCGGCTACGACACCCTGACCAAGCCCTTCCGGTCGGCAGCGCTCTACATCGAGAACGCCTACGAATTGCTCGACGCGGCCGGGGAGTGGCACCTCGACACGGGCTCCGGCACCTTGTACTACAAGCCGCTCGCCGGGCAGAACATGAGCACCGCGGACGTCGAGGTGCCGAAGCTGCAGTCGCTCGTCAACGTCGGGGGAAGCTATGCCTCTCCCGCCACCCACATCACGTTCTCGGGTCTGCAGTTCTCGGGCACCAGCTGGCTGGGCCCCAACAGTCACGGCTACGCCAGCCAGCAGACCGGCGCGTACCTCACCGGTACCTGGGACCGTCCCTCCGACGCGCTGACCTCCTGCCAGAGCGGCTGCCCGCTGTTCGAGGCGACGCGTCCGCACTGGGACCAGATGCCGGCCGCCGTCCAGGTGTCGGCCGCCGACCACATCACCTTCACCGGCAACCGGTTCACCCAGCTCGGGCAGGTGGGCCTCGGCATCGGCCAGGACGCCAACGCCCACGCCACCGGGGTCGGCCTCGGTGCCGACACCGTCACCGCCACCGGCAACGTCTTCACTCAGGACGCGGGCGGAGGCATCGTCGTCGGCGGACTCCAGGCGGACGCGCATCACCCCAGCGACAGCCGGATGACCAACAAGAACATCACACTGAGCAACAACGTCATTCACGACGTGGCGATCGACTACCGGGACATGTCGGCCATCCTGGTCACCTACGCCAACGGCGCCACGGTGTCGCACAACGAGGTGTACAACCTGCCCTACTCGGGGCTGACCATCGGTTACGGCTGGGGCGTCAACGACCCGGGCGGCAGCCAGGACTACGCGAACCGCGGTCTGTACGACTACCAGCCCGTCTACACGACCCCCACCACCGCCGCGAACAACCACATCACCGACAACTACCTCCACGACATCATGCAGCAGATGAACGACGGCGGTTGTCTGTACACCCTGTCGGCGTCGCCCGGCAGCACCTTCGAACGCAACTACTGCCACACCAACAACAACTACTACGGCTTCTACCACGACGAGGGATCCAGGGACTTCACGGACACCAACAACGTCTTCCGCAACACGGGCCGGTGGGCCCACCAGAACGGCAGCTCCACCAACAACACCGGTGCCCTCACCCTCCGGGACAACTGGTCGACCACGTCCTCGACCAACATCGTCAACGGTGACCGCGGCAATGTGGTGAGCGGCACGGTGGTCGTCACCAACGGCAACTGGCCCTCCGGCGCCCGCACGGTCATGGACAACGCGGGCATCCAGCCCCAATACCGGCCCCTGACCACGGACCCCGTCACGGCCCCCTACAGCAGCTACTCCTCCACTCCCGCCCTGACGGGCCAGAGCGGCGGTCGCTTCACCATCACCGACGCGGGAGCCGACATCTGGGGTGCCGGCGGACAGCACGACGACGCCTACGGCACCGTCTACCTGGCGAACTCCGCTGCCAACGGCACCTCGGTGACCGCGCGGGTCGACAACATCGACAACACCAACGCCTGGGCCAAGGCGGGCGTCGTCCTGCGCAACAGCCTCACCGGCAACGGCTCTTCCCCGGGATACGCGGTCGCCACGGCGGCCCCGAGCCGCGGCGTGTGCTTCCAGTGGGACTCCACCGCGGACGGCTACCTGGACCAGATGTCGTGTACGTCCTCGACGGTCAAGGCGCCGGTGTGGGTGCGGCTCACCCGCACGGCCACCCAGGTGTCCGCCTTCTATTCCACCAACGGATCCAGCTTCACGCAGATCGGCTCGGCGGTCACCCTGCCGTCCATGGCCGCCACCCAGGACGCCGGTGTCATCCACAGCGCCCACAGCACCACCGTCGGTAGCGCGGCCTTCAGCAATCTGCGGATCGTCACCTCCCCCTCCAAGGCCTACAGCTCCGTCCCGGCCGCGGTGGGCCAGAGCCAAGGAGTGACCTCCCTGACCAACGCGGGCATCGACACATGGGCCTCGGGCGCGCAACGCGACGACGACTACTCCGCGGCCTACCAGTCGGGCGCGGCGGGAACGTCGTCGACCGTCACCGTCCACGTCGACAGCCAGGACAACACCAATGGCTGGGGCAAGGCCGGCCTGATGCTGCGCAACGACATCACCGGCACCGCCTCCTCCACCGGATACCTCGTCCTCGCCGCCACGCCGAGCAAGGGCGTCACGATGTCGTGGGACTCCAACAGTGACGGCTACCTCGACTCCGGCACCACCAAGACCGGCAGTGCCGCCATCGCCCCGGTCTGGCTCCGCCTGGTCAGGAACGGCGACTCGGTCACCGGCTCCTACTCGGCCAACGGGACCACCTGGACCACGGTGGGCACCGCGACGCTGACCGGTGCCAACAGCACCCAGGACGCGGGCATGTTCTTCAGTGCTCACACCGGAGCGCCCGGCAGCGCGAAGTTCAGCCAGTTCTCCGTGAGCTGAAGAAACTGCCCTGAGCGACCGTTGACGGATCCCGCAACCGGCCCCGCGTGGTGGTGCTGCATCACCATCACGCGGGGCACCGCGGCGCTGGGATCAGTTCTTCCGAGGGCTGCCCGTGCCGGGCAGGCTCCCACGCCGCGTCCCTGACGAGGGAAGCTCGCACCACTTCTGTCGCTGCGAAGTCACCCCCCGATCCGCGAGGTTGTGCCGCTCACCGACGCTCCTGTGCCCTCGGAACGCTCAAGGGCCGGACGCTGAAGATCAACGTCAACCGCACTGACAACACCCCCGGAGCCGCCACATGAACGCTTTCCCTACCGTCCGCACCAGTAGGAGGGGGAGACGTTGAAACCCGTCACTTCCACCACCCGCACCGTGTCAGCAGCGCTGGCGACGGCTCTCTCCGCGCTGCTGCTGGCATCCCTCACGACGCCGACCCCGGCCTCGGCCGCGACCCAGGCGACCTACTACGTCGCCCCCAACGGCGACGACGCCAACGCCGGGACGATCACCGCGCCGTTCAAGACCCTGCAGCACGCCCGGGACGTCGTGCGCACGGTCAACGACAACATGACCGGAGACATCAACGTCTATCTCCGCGGCGGCAACTACCCGGTGAGCAGCACCATCGACTTCACACCGGCCGACTCCGGAACGAACGGCCACCATGTCGTCTACGCCGCCTACCAGAACGAGAAGCCGATCCTGGACGGAGGCGTTCAGGTGACCGGCTGGACTCAGCACAGCGGGAACATCTGGAAAGCCACGCTCAACCGCGACAACAAGCTCCGCGCGCTCTACGTCAACGGCAAGCGCGCCCAGATGGCCTCGAAGACGGTCAACTCGGCCGGATGCCACGGGACCTACTCCGTCACGGCCGGCCAGGCTCCCTGGGCCTGGGAGTCGGGTTCGCAGTGCGACGGAGCCAAGTACAGCCTCTCCGACCTGCCCGCCGTCGCCGCCAACCAGGACGACGTCGAGATCAAGTCGGCGACGACCTGGACCACGGCCATCGTGGGGGTCCGTCAGATCACCACGAGCTCGGACGGCGCCAACCGCGTGGCCCTGTTCCAGCAGCCGGGTGCGGCCATCGCCCAGGCAGCGCCGTACGGCCCGTTCAAAGCCGGCGGCAGTCATACGTTCATGAACGCGTACGAGTTCCTGGACAAGCCGGGCGAGTTCTACTTCGACAAGACGAATCACGCGCTGTACTACTACAAGTCCAGCTCCGAGGACATGACCACGGCGAAGGTCTTCGCGCCGAACAGCGTGTCCACTCTCCTCAAGATCGCCGGTACGTCCAGGACCGACCACGCGCGGAACATCACGTTCTCCGGGCTCACGGTCGAGCACTCCGACTGGAACCTGGTCAATGTCGCGGGCTCCGTCTTCCGGCAGAGCCAGCAGGGCAACACCATCTCGACCGTGTACGCGAGGCAGAACTTCCACGCGTACACCTACCGCAACGTCGACCTGCCGCCGGGCATCATCCAGATCGAGAACGCCGACGGGATCGTCCTGCAGCGCAACACGGTGCAGCACACCGGCGCCGACGGGATCAACATGGTCAACGACGTGACGGACTCACAGTTGACCGGCAACTACGTCAACGACATAGCCGGATCCGCCATCACCGTGGGACACCCCCAGCACGTGTACATCGGGGACTACACCTCGACCAACCACGAGAAGTACCCGGTGAACGTCGAGGGCGTCTGCAAGAACATCACCGTCACGGACAACTACCTCTACGACAGCGCGGTGTTGTTCGAGGCGTCCAGCCCGGTGTCGGCGTACTTCGTCGATTCCCTTTCCGTGCAGCACAACCGGATCGAGAAGTCCCCGTGGGCGGGCATCACGCTCGGCTGGGGATGGTGGAACTTCGACGGCTCGACGAACTCCATCAATCCCGGGAACCCGACCACCACGGCGAAGAACAACAGCGTCAAGTACAACGAACTCATCGACACCATGCAGGTGCTCGGTGACTCCGCTCCCATCTACACGCTGGGCAACCAGCCGGGCACCGAGATCAGCAACAACTACATCCAGGGCGTTCCGGCGGGCAAGAAGTACGGACTCCACCCCGATGAAGGCTCCGCCTACCTCAACTTCCACGACAACGTGCTCGACGTGGACAAGGACGTGACGTCCACCATCCACTCCGGTACGTGGGGCCGCCAGCACGACCTGAGCATCACCAACACCTACGGCACCGTCAACAAGATCTGGGACAAGAGGGTCCCGAACAGCACCATCCAGGACGTGCGCGCGTACGCGGACAACGTGTGGCCGTCGCAGGCGTACGGCATCGCCGTGAACGCGGGTCTGGAGGACGCCTACAAGGACCTCGTCCCCCAGAGCAGAGTGGCCCTCCAGGACTACGCGCTGCCCGCCAGCACGTTCACCGGCAAGGGTGTCATGACCATTCCGGTGCGTAGCCCCGGAGACGGGACCAAGACCCTGTGGCTGGCTCCCTCCGGTACGAGGACGTTCGCCGCCGGTCCCACCATGACCAGCGCGAGCGGCACCTCGACGAGCATCGGCGTCCCGCAGGCGGCGGGTGACTACCGCCTCTACGTCGTGGACGCCCAGGGGAACGCGTCCGCCGCGTCGAAGGCGCTCGTGCGGCAGCGCTGGAACCACGTCGACGACAAGGCGGCCGGCGTGACCTACTCCGGCACCTGGTCGAACTGGAACGACACGAAGGACATGAACGGGTCCGAGAAGTACACGACCGGCGTCGGCAACTACGCCGAGTACGCGTTCACCGGCTCGGGCGTCCGGTACCTCAGCATGAAGCAGCCGAACATGGGCAAGGTGGACGTCTACATCGACGGCACGCTCGCCCAGTCGGGCATCGACGCCTATGCCTCGACGGTGACGAAGCAGGTGCCGCTGTTCGAGGAGACGGATCTCGCCGCGGGCCCCCACACGATCAGGGTGGTGTGCACCGGCACGAAGAACGCTTCCTCGTCCAACACCGTCTGCGCGCTGGACGCGTTCGCCTCCATCTCGTTCCCCGCGACGAACGCCAACTACAAGGTGCTCAACAAGAACAGCGCCAAGGCGATCGATGTCTCAGGTGCGTCGATGACCGCCGGAGCCAACATCACCCAGTGGAACGACACCGGAGCCCCGAACCAGAACTGGCGCTTCGTCCCGGTGGGTGACGGCAGCTACGAGATCGTCAGCCGGAACAGCGCTCTGCTCATGGACGTCAGCGGTGCCGCCACCACGGACGGCGCGTCCATCGTCCAGGCGACCGACAACAACGCCGCCAGCCAGCACTGGACACTGGTCGCCACCGGAAACGGCTACTACAAGATCAAGAATGTGAACAGCGGCAAGCTGCTCGCGGTGTCCGGCTCGTCCACGACAGCAGGCGCCCAACTCGTACAGACCACGGACACGAACGCCGCAAGCCAGCTGTGGCAAGCGGTCAACGTGGACTGACTCCCCCCAAGGACGGATATCGTGGACATCACCAGACGACAACTCGGCCGGCTCGCCGCGGTCGGCACCGGGGCGCTCCTGCTGCCGGGCCTGCTGTCACCGGGCAGGGCAGCGGCGGCCCCGCTGTCGGCCGGCAAGTGGGGCGACCAGGGCGACGGCACCTACGTCAACCCCATTCTCCCGTGCGATTTCAGCGACTGGGACTGCATCCGGGTCGGCGACGACTACTACGGCATCACCAGCACGTTCGGGTACTCGCCCGGCGTGGCCGTGCTGCACTCCAAGGATCTGGTCAACTGGCGCACGCTCGGCGGCGCGGTCGGTGACGTGACCCAGATCGGACCACTGCTGAACTGGGACCGGATGAACCGCTTCGGCCGCGGTGTGTGGGCCGGCGCCATCCGCTACCACGCGGGGCGGTACTGGGTGTACTTCAACACCCCCGACGAAGGCTTCTTCATGACGTCGGCCCCCTCGCCGTCCGGGCCGTGGGATCCGCTGACGGCGGTGTGGCGGACCTCCGGCTGGGACGACCCGTGCCCGTTCTGGGACGACGACGGACAGGGCTACCTGGTCACCACGCACTACTCGGACAGCTACAAGATCAACCTGTTCAAGCTGTCCGCGGACGGCAAGTCCCTGGTCGGCACGCCCACGGTCATCCACCAGTCGCCGGGCAGCGAGGCCAACAAGCTGTACAAGATCAACGGCCTGTACTACCACCTGTACAGCGAGGTGAAGTCCGAGGGCCGGGTGCTGATGATGAACCGCAGCTCCAACCTCTACGGCCCCTACGAGACCAAGCAGCTCGAGCACGTCAACGGCTCGGTGGACCGCGAGCCCAATCAGGGCGGCCTGGTGCAGACCCCTGACGGCACCTGGTACTTCGTCACCCACCACGGCCGCGGCGACTGGGAGGGGCGTCCGCTGTCCCTTCTGCCGGTGACCTGGGTGGACGGCTGGCCGATCCTGGGCCGGGTGGGCGCGGACGGCATCGGCAACATGGTGTGGACCGGCCAGGTCCCCGCAGGCGGCACCCCGGGTCTGCCCCTGGACGCCCTGCCCCCCGTGGTGACCAGCGACCTGTTCACCGACACCCGCCTCAAGCCGCAGTGGGAGTGGCACTATCAACCGCGCGCGGACCATTGGTCGTTGACCGAACGCCCCGGCTACCTCCGGCTCAAGGCGTTCGCCCCGCTGGCGACCGACAACCTGACCAAGGTCGGCAACACTCTCACCCAACGGGTGCTGCGCACCGCGGGCGGCGCGACGGTGACCGTCCGCCTCGAGCTGGCCGGCCTCGCCGACGGCCAGCACGCCGGACTGTGCCACTACGCGGGCACCTACGCAGGCCTGGGCGTCCGCCGCTCCGGGACCACCACCACGATCGCGCACAACTCCGGCGGCACCCTGACCAATGGCCCGGTGGTCACGCAGGACGCCGTGTGGCTGCGCACCACCTGGGACGTCAACGGAGTCAGCCAGTTCTCCTACAGCCTCGACGGCACCACGTACACCGCCTTCGGCGGCACTTACCAGCTCACCTGGGGCGGATACCGCGGCGACCGGATCGGCCTGTACACCTACAACCCCAACAACACGGGCTACGTCGACGTCGACTCCGTGCAGTACACCATCGCCCCCACCAGGGCCTACAAATGCGTCAGCGCGCGCAGCGGCAAGGTCGCCGACGTCTCCGGCGGGTCGACCGCGGACGGCGCCGGCCTGATCCAGTGGCGCGACACCGACGCGGTGAACCAGCACTGGACCTTCCAGTCCACAGCGGACGGCTACCACACCATCACCTGCGTCCGCAGCGGCAAGGTCCTCGACGTATCAGGCTCCTCGACCGCGGACGGCGCGCGGATCGTGCAGACGACCGCCGACGGCCGCACCAGCCAGCAATGGCAACTGCGCCCGCTGACCGGTGGCGCGTTCGTCGTGGTCAACCGCAACAGCGGCAAGGTCCTCGACGTCAGCGGAGGCAGCACGGCCGACGGCGCCGCGCTGATCCAGTACACCGACAGGGGCAGCACCAACCAGCAGTGGACCTTCCAACGCGTCACCGGATAGGGACCCGGACAGCAAGCAGTGGGGCCGGAAAGCGATCGCTTTCCGGCCCCACTGCTTGCTGTCCCGCGTCAGGTCACCTCTCCCGACGTCGCGGATGACGTACCCACCGCTGGTCGCACGGTACTCAGCCCAGCGCGATTGCCGTCCACGACACCGGCGGCAGCTCGATGCTGAGCAGCCCGTCGGACAGGCTCGCGCTCGGGTTCGCGTGCGGGGTCACGCGGTTCTGCTCGGTGAGTGTGTTCTTCGCATACGCGTCCGGGTCGGCGAGTGTGACCGCCTCCAGAATCCGCGAGGAGCCAAGGCTGCGCACATCGACCGTGACCTGAGTGGCCTGCGAAAGCCCGCGGTTGACGAGGAAGACCGCGGCCCGGTCCTCGTCGACGGTCGCGACGGCGTCGACGACGGACGCCTCGCCATGGCGTGCCGTCGTGTAGGTCGGCGCCTCGACAACGGGCCGGATCACCTCACCGGCGGCAAGCCGGCTGGTGATCGAGAACGGGTAGAACGTCGTCTGCCGCCAGGCCGGGCCGCCGGGCTCGGTCATGATCGGCGCGATCACGTTGACCAGTTGCGCGAGCGAGGCCGAGGTGACGCGGTCGCTGTGCTTGAGCAGCGTCATCAGCAGGTTGCCGACGACGACGGCGTCCGCCACCGAGTAGACGTCCTCCAGCTGCCGGGGGGCGTGCCGCCACTCGTCGTTGACCTCGTCGGACTCCGCGTGCTCCTTTTGGTACCAGACGTTCCACTCGTCGAACGAGAGGTTGATCTTCTTGTTGGAGCGTTTCTTGTAGCCCACGTGGTCGGCGGTCGCGACGACGGTGTCGATGAAGTAGTCCATGTCGGTCGCCGAGGCGAGGAAGGAGCCGAGGTCGCCGTCGAGCTCCTGGTAGTAGGCGTGGCAGGAGACGTAGTCGACGTGGTCGTAGGTGTGCTCGAGCACCGTGCGCTCCCAGTCGCCGAAGGTCGGCATCCAGGAGCCGGAGGAGCCGCAGACCACGAGTTCGAGGTCCTTGTCGGCCATCTTCATCGCGCCGGCGGTACGGGCGGCGAGCTTGCCGTAGTCGTCGGCCGTCATGAAGCCGGTCTGCCAGCGTCCGTCCATCTCGTTGCCGAGGCACCACATGCGCACGTTGTGCGGCTCCGGCGTGCCGTTGGCGATACGCAGATCCGACAGCGCCGTACCGGAGGGGTGGTTGGCGTACTCGAGCAGGTCCAGGGCGGGCAGGATGCCCCGCGTGCCGAGGTTCAGCGCGAGCATCATCTCGGAGTCGGTGAGCTTGAGCCAGCGGGCGAACTCGTCCAGGCCGACCTGGTTCGACTCCAGCGAATGCCAGGCGAGGTCGCGGCGCACCGGGCGCTTGTCGCGGGGGCCGACCGAGTCCTCCCAGCGGAAGCCGGAGACGAAGTTGCCGCCCGGGTAGCGGACGGTCCTGGTGCCGAGCTCCCTGACCAGTTCGACGACGTCCATACGGAACCCGTCGTCGTTCGCGCTCGGGTGTTCCGGCTCGTAGAGCCCGGTGTACACGCAGCGGCCGAGGTGTTCGACGAACGAGCCGAAGGTGCGGCGTCGGACGGGAGCGATGACGGCATGCTTGTCGAGAATGACGTGGGCGCGGGGCAATGCAGTGGTCCTTTGCAGTTCAGGAGGGGCGTGGGGCAGCGAACGCGCTACTTGACGGCGCCTGCGGTCAGGCCCTTGCGCCAGAACCGCTGGAGACTGACGAAGGCGACGAGCAGAGGGATCAGCGACAGGAACGCACCGGTGATCGGCAGCAACGGCGGCACTCCGCTGGCGAACTCCGCGCGCCACTGCACCAGGCCCACCGTGACGGGCTGCAGTGAGGGGGTGTTGAGCATGAGCGAGGGCAGCAGGTAGTTGTTCCAGATGCCGACGAACTGGAACAGGAAGACGGTCACCAGTGCCGGGGACATCAGCGGCAGGGCGATCCGGAAGAAGGTGCGCTGTTCGCCTGCTCCGTCGATCCGTGCGGCCTCAAGGAGTTCGTCCGGGACGGACGCCGCGGCGAAGATCCGGCACAGGTAGACGCCGAACGGGCTGACACAGCTGGGCAGCAGCACCGACCAGTAGGAGTTGGTGATGTCGAGCTTGGCCATGAGCAGGAACAACGGCAGGGCGAACATCGGCGCCGGGATGAGAACCGAGGCGAGGACGACGTTGAACACGCTTTCCCGGCCGCGGAAGCTGAACTTGGACAGCGCGTAGCCGGCCATCGCGGACAGCAGGGTGCCGACGGTGGCGCCGACGAAACTGTACAGCGCGCTGTTGGCGAGCCAGGTGGAGAAGATGCCGCCCTCGAAGCTGAACACGTCTCTGATGTTGGTGACCAGGTCGAAGTGGGAGAACCACAGCGGCGTACCGGTATAGAGGTAGCCCGAGGCTTTGGTCGCGGAGACGAACAGCCACCACAGCGGGATCAGCGTGTACAGGGCCATCAGGCCCAGCATGCCGTTGACGACGACCTTGCTCGCGATGTCGGTGCCGCGGCGGGTCGGTCGGGTCGGTCGGTCGGCCGAAATCACGCTCATGCCATCGCTCCCTTGCGCTGGTTGTACTTGAGAAAGCCGAACGAGAGCACGAGGGTGATCAGCGCGAGCACGACGGACTGGGCGGCGGCCAGGTTCTGGCCGCCCACGTCCATGCCCAGGGTCGCGTTCATGATCGGGGAGAACTTCGGGTCGATGCCCGGGATGCGCGCGCTGACCAGCACCGCCGGCTCGGTGTACAGCTGCGCCGTCCCGATGATGGAGAAGATCGTGGTCAGCACCAGCGCGGGACGTACCAGCGGGATCTTCACCGCCCACGCCAGGCGCCATCCGGTGCAGCCGTCGAGCGCGGCGGCCTCCATCACCTCCGCCGGGATCGTCTGCAGCGCGGAGTAGATGATCAGCATGTTGTAGCCGGTCCAGCCCCACGTGATCATGTTCCCGATCGAGACCGGAACCCACGACGGCGACAGGAAGTCGACGTCGATCCCGAGGTGGGACAGCGGTCCGGTGAACGGCGAGAGGTCTTTCGCCAGGAGGAAGGACCACATCAACGCGGCGATCGCACCCGGCAGCGCGTAGGGCAGGAAGAACGTGAGCCGGTAGGTCTTCCGCAGCCGGGCCGAGCGGGAGTCCAGCAGGAGCGCGAGCAAGAGGGCCAGGCCGAGCATGACCGGGACCTGGACGCAGCCCAGCAGCACGACCCGGACGATCGACGCGGTGAAGTCGTGGTCGCCGAAGGCGGCGGCGTAGTTGGACAGTCCCGCGAACTCTGTGGACTGCGCACCGCCGAACAGCCCGGCGCGGCGGACGGTGAAGAAGCTCTGGTAGATCGCGTAACAGATCGGCGCGACCATCATGGTCAGGAAGAGCACCGCGAACGGCGCCAGGAAAACCGACGCGGTCAACGCGGTACGGCGGCCGGTGCGCCGAGGCCGGCCGAAGGCGGAGACCCGGGGGGTGCCCGCGGGCACCGGCCGCGGCGGTGACGCGGCCCGGGTGCTGCTGGGACTGCTCATGGAAACCTCGCTGGGCGGTTCGTCGTCAGGGAGCGGGTCCCCGCGGCGCCGGGTACGGGCGGCCGCGGGAACCCTTCGGGGCGGCTGGAGTTCCGCGGCCTCAGCCGTTGGTCACCGACAGCCCGAGCTTCTTGATCGCGGCGACCGTCGAGGCCTGGACCTTGGTGACCGCGTCCGGCAGGGTGCCCTTGCCCATGGCGCCGGTGAGGTCCGTCTGGACCTGCTGATAGGTCGGGCCGTTGGTCCAGGTGCTGGGCACCTGCGCGGCGGAGGCCTTGTACAGGTCGCCGACCTTCTGGCCGCCGAAGTACGGGTCGCCTGCCTTCAGCGCCGGGTCGTCCTGTCCGGCCTTCGACGCCGGGTACAGCCCGCTTTCGATGCCCGTCTTCACGGCCTGCGGGTCGCTGGACAGGAACGCGGCGAACTGCGCGGCTTCGCGGGGCGACTTGCACCCGGTCATCACCGAGGTGGCCGAGCCGCCGTTGCTGGAGCTCTTGCCGTCGCCGGCCTCCCAGGTCGGCATCGGGGCGACCGCCCACTTGCCGGACAGGTCCTTCAGGTCAGACTTCAGGCCGCCGGCGGCCCAGGACGCGTTGACGAACGTCAGTACCTTGCCGGCTGTGGCGGCCTTGTTGAACTTCGGGTCCCAGGCGTTGCCGGTCTTCGACACCAGACCCTTGTCCGTCAGGTCCTGCCAGAAGGCGGCGACCTTGCGGGTGCCGGGGTTGTCGATGCTGACGGTCCAGCTGTCTCCCTGGACCGAGTACCAGGACTGGCCAGTCTGCAGGCTGTAGGCCGCCAGATCGTTGCCCTCGCTAGGCGCGTTGCCGAACTTCACGCTCGGATCGGCGGCGGCGACCTTCTTGGCGTCGGCCTTGTACTCGGCCCAGGTGGCCGGCGGCTTGGTGATGCCGTACTTGGCGAACAGATCCTTGCGGTAGAAGAGGACCATCGGGCCGACGTCCACCGGGACTCCGTAGATCTTGCCGCCGATGCTGGAGGCGGAGACCGCCGACGGGACGAACTTGGCCATGTCGGCGCTCGCGTACTTCGTGATGTCCATGACCGTGTTCTTCACGAGCATCGACGGGATGGCCTGGTACTCGATCTGGGCCAGGCACGGGCCCTCGCCGGCGGTGATCGCGTTGCTGATCTGGGTGTAGCCGCCCGTGCCGCCCGACGGAATCTTCTTGAAGGTGACCTTGGCGTTCGGGTGGGAGGCGTTCCACTGGTCGACGATCTTCTCGTAGCCGGCCCAGCCCCAGAACTCCATCTTCACCGGCCCGGCCTGGCTCTTCTCCGAGTTGTCGGAGGTGCTCTCGGTGCTGCTGCACGCGCCGAGGCCGGCCACGAGGAGCGCCGCGGTGGTGATCGTCAGGAGTCTGCGGGTGCGTATGGTGGTGCTGTTCATGTGAGGAACCTTCTGTGACAGGGGCGGACTTGCTGGATGGCCGGTGGGCGGGCGGGCAAGGCCCGTCTACCGGCTGGTGCCGAACTCCACGCCGAACGCGGTGGTGACCGCGGCCAGGACGTCCGGTGCCGACGGGCCCGGGCCGCAGGCTGTGCTGCCGAGGCCGTGGTGGGCGTGGTCAAGGTGCAGATGGAGTCTGCCGTCGCGAACCAGGTCGTGCTGGTGGGCCGCGGCGGCCAGGGCTTCGGTGCTCCAGGGGCGAACGGTCAGGTCGATGACCGGGGCGCCGGTGATGAGCAGCGTGCCGCCTGGGGTTGTGATCCTGGCGCGGCGGACTTGGTGGCGGTTGCCGTTCTCCTGCGGGCGGATCTGAGGGACCTGCATCGCCGAGACGGTCGACAGGTGGCGGCCGACGCGGGCCGAGGCGCGGGAGTCGCGGTACGCCTCACCGGGGCCGGGACCGAACCACTCGACTTCGGCGTCGGTGCCGGGCAGCGACATCGCGACCCCCAGCCGGGGCAGCGGCACCGACCATGGGCCGTCGGGGGTGACGACGGCTTCCAGCCGGAGCCGGGCCTGGCCCGCGTTCGGTGTGTCGCAGGCCGTCCAGCGGTAGACCACGCCGAGCCCGCAGGAGGACCCGGCGGCGGCCAGCCGGGCGGTGACCGTGAGCCCCGACGCGTCGGGCTCGACACCCAGGACGTCGTGGCGCATCCGGTGCAGTCCGGCGGCGAACCAAGCGTCGGTCTGCGGCTCGCCGAAGGCGCTGAGCAGGTCGTTGTCGATCGGGGCCCGCCAGACGTCCAGTCGCGGACCGTCGAGCTCCAGGTCGCCGAGCCGTGTCAGCACTCCGCTGCGGGCGTCGAACCGCGCGGGACCCAGTGCGATGTACCCGTCGTGGGCGATCGCCGGCGCCGGCGTGAAGGGCACCGGCGAGGCGGCCGGAGCCACGACCAGCCCCTGGGCCCAGGCGATCTCGTGGCCGGCCCCGGCCCAGGTCTCGTCGGCGGCGAGCACCGCGGTCACGGTCAGCCACACCTCGTGGCCGGAGTCGTTCTTGCGCGCCGCATCGAGCGCGGCGGTGACGTCGGCGGGCCATGCGAGGGTTGTCGTCGCGCCCGGAGCGGTCGCGGGCACGGTCAGGCCGCCGGAGCCCACCGGCTCGCCGCCGTCCTCGACGGTCCACTGGAAGTCCAGGTAGCCGCTGTCGCGGACGTGGTGCAGGTTGTGCACGCCGATCTGCCGAGTCGCCGGGTCGATGTGGATCCGGACCGGTTCGATGACCTTCTTGTACTCGACCAGGCCCGGCGACGGCGTGCGGTCGGGGAAGAGCAGCCCGTCGGCGACGAAATTGCCGTCGTGGACCTCCTCGCCGAAGTCGCCGCCGTAGGCGTAGAACGAGTGGGGGTCCTCCTGCCCGGTGAGCCGGGCGATCCCGTGGTCGATCCACTCCCAGATGAATCCACCGGCCAGGCGCGGATGTGCCTCGATGACCTGCTGGTACTCGGACAGCCCGCCGGGGCCGGTGCCCATGGCGTGTCCGTACTCGCACAGCACGGCCGGCAGGGCGCGGCGGTGTGCGTCGTCGGCCGGATCCGCCGTCGGCGCCTCCTGGCCGCGTCCCACGGCGGCCAGCTCGTCCACACCGATGTACATGCGGGAGTACAGGTCGACGTACGCGCAGCTCGCGAAGTCGCCCTCGTAGTGGATCAGGCGGCTGTCGTCGCGCTGCCGGATCCACGCGGCCGCGGCGGCCAGGTTGGCTCCGGTGCCGGACTCGTTCCCCAGCGACCAGACGATGACCGAGGGGTGGTTCTTGTCGCGCTCCACCAGCCGCGCGGCCCGGTCCAGGTAGGCCTCGTGCCACGCGGGGTCGTCGCTGGGGTTGCGCTGCCAGCCGCCGGGTTCGAAGCCGTGCGTCTCGAGGTCACCCTCGCAGAACACCCACAGGCCGTGCTCGTCGCACAGGTCCAGGAAACGGTGGTCGGGTGGGTAGTGGGCGGTGCGCACCGCGTTGATGTTGTGCTGCTTCATGAGCAGCACGTCGGTCAGCATGGTGTCCTCGGTCAGGGTCCGCCCCGTCAGCGGGTGCCACTCGTGGCGGTTGACGCCCCGCAGGGAGATCGGCCTGCCGTTCGCGGTCAGCACACCGTCCACGACGGCCACGGTGCGGAAGCCGATGCGCAGCGGTATCCGCTCCCCGGCTTCGGAGACCAGTTCCCCCTTGTACAGGCGCGGCTGCTCGTCCGACCAGGGCTCGACGCCGTCGATCACGTGCGGGCCGGCCGGATCGGCGCCGGATATGCCGAGCTCGGGCACCGACAGGGACACCCGGGCAGGGGCGGTGACGTCGACGGCCAGGGTGCCCTGCCCCGTCGTGTGGTCGTAGGCGGCGTGGACGAAGAAGTCCTCGACACCGCGGGCGGCCACGGAAACCGACCGGAAGATCCCGGACAGCCACCACATGTCCTGGTCTTCCAGGTAACTGCCGGACGACCACTGGTGCACGCGGACCGCGAGTACGTTCCGGCCGGGCCGCAGACCGGCCGAGACGTCGAACTCGGTGGTCAGGCGGCTGCCCTTGCCGTCGCCGAGCCGGATCCCGTTGAGCCACACCGCGAACGCGGAGTCGACGCCCTCGAACCGGAGCACCGCGGCCGATGCCGGGAACCCGTCCGGAACGTCGAACTCACGGCGGTACTCGCCGGTCGGGTTCTGCCGGGGCACCCGCGGCGGGTCGACCGGGAACGGGTACAGGATGTTGGTGTAGGCGGGGGCACCGTAGCGCGGCTCGCCGGGCAGGCCGTTCATCTGCCAGCAGGACGGCACGGCGAGCAGGTCCCAGGAGGTGTCGTCGAAGTCCGGCGCGGCGAAGTCACCGGTGAGGTCGTCCAGCCCTGACGCCAGTCGGAATCTCCAGTCGCCGTCGAGCGCGATCGTGGGCACGTCGGAAGCGAACGCGGCGCGCGGTCGCAGTCGTCCGATGCCCGGCGACCGGTCTTCGACGTAGGCGTTGGGGTCGAGGTCTTTCATCAGTGGACGTGCCTTCTGTCGCAACTCGTAGCGGTGGCGTGAGGCCGGCCCGGCAGGAGCGTGCCGGCGGCTCATGGGGTGACGTGCAGGTCGAGCGGTGCAAGGTGCTATCCGGTCGCCCGGGGCGGGGCGCTGCTGTCCCGGATGGTCAGGGTCGGGCGCAGCAGCGTGAGAACGTTGGTCGGCGGCCGGCCGGAGTCGACGGCGCGCAGCAGCAGCTCGACTGCCTGCTGGGCCATCTCCCGCTTCGGGACGGTGACCGTGGTCAGCGCTGGTTGGATCTGTCCGACCTGGGCGATGTCGTCGAAGCCGACAACACTGACGTCGCTGGGGACCCGCCGCCCGGACCGGACCACCGCCTCGACGGCACCGAGGGCCAGGATGTCGTGGGTGGCGAAGATCGCCGTCAGCTCCGGATCCGCCTCCAGTGCCGCACGGCCCGCGTCGAACCCGCCGGCGGCGTCGTCCCTGGTGCAGGCGAACACCTTGCGGTCGTCGATGGCCAGCCCGTGGTCGGCGAACGCCCGGCGCAACCCGGCCACGCGCGGCTCGTGCGCGGGGAGATCGGCGATCACCGCGACGTTCCGGTGGCCGAGATCCCTCAGGTAGCGCCCGGCCAGGAACCCGGCGTGTTCGTAGTCGATGGACACCACCGGCAGCATGGTCGGCCAGTCCCCCTCCCAGGCGAACAGCGCGACCGGGAAGGCGGCCTCGACGAGCATCGGCAGCTGCTGTGCGACGCCGTTGTCGCAGGCGACCAGCAGTGCGTCCACCGAGCGCGCGGCGAGGTTCTCCAGGTGGGCCCGGGTGTAGTCGGGATCGTCGCGCGTCGTGGCGAGCAGCAGGTTGTATCCGCGGCCGACCAGGAGGTTCTCCACCTCCTCGACCACCTCCGAATAGAACGGGTTGGCCACCGACGGCACGAACAGCCCCACCGTCGACGTGCTGCCGGTGCGCAGCGAGCGCGCCACCAGGTTCGGCTTGTAGCCGAGGTCGGCGATCGCCTTGTTCACCTTCGCCAGGGTCTCCGGCCGCACCTTCTTGCCGGACACCACGTTGGAGACGGTCTGCTTGGTAACGCCCGCCCGAGCTGCCACCTCCGCCATTGTCACCACGTACGCCCCCTGAAACGTTTATCGATCCACGAAAGTGGCGTCAGCGTAGGGCGACTGTCGCAACAGGGCAAGTCTTCGCGCGGCGGCCGTGATTCAGCCGTTACGGAGCATGGTGAGGGCGTCGCAGGCCGCTCACGACTGTTTCCGCGACTTGAAGTGTACGGAGCATTGACGGTTCCGGAAATACGACAGTAACGTCCCCGCCATGCCCGATCCCGTGGATCGGTCAATGCGGTGGAGCCACCCTGACCCACCGTGCGAAACACCACTCGACCTCACCCGCGTCACCCCGCTCGGTGCGTCGTGGTGGTCCCCTCGACCGCGACGGCCCCGACGGCCGCGGTCCGGCCGCGGCATCGCGAATGCTCCGCGCCGTCTCCAGCAGACGGCGAGCGCCTGAACAGACCTGCAAAGGTCTCGTCCTGAGGAGAGACAGGCATGATCAGACCGGCCGGCGACGCCGCCGACCCGAACCCCGCCCCGGCGCGACGCAGCTCGCGCGTGAAGCGCTTCATCGCGGCCGCTGCCGGCGCCACCATCGCGGTGGCGAGCCTCGTGCTCACCGGCACCGGTCCCGCACACGCCGCCACCACCGTCCACACGTACGCGCCGACGGGTGTGGGAGGCGGTACGACGACGTCCCCGGACCAGGCGTCCACCAAGTACCAGGTGCAAGTCGCCGGCACTCCCGTCCAGGCTGTGCGGTACACCGCGAACCGCAACAACTTCGACATCGCGCGCTTCGCGTCGGACTCCCGGACACCGACGATCACGGTCACGCTGCCCAACACCACGATTGACACGGTGAACGTCTACCCGGCGCGCTACTACCCGTCCGGCAGCGTCTCGGTGAGCGCGGACAAGCACACCCTGACGTTCCAGATGTCAGCCGACGCCGGGTTGAACCAAGCGATCGTGATGGTCAACGGCGACTCGACCAGCGTGACGGGACAGCCCTACCTGGCGGTCATCAACGACCCTCTGGAAGACCCGGCGCAGCGTCCGAACACCTCGAGCGCACCGGACGGTTCCGGCGTCAACCTGCAGACCGGTGTCCTCAACTTCCAGGAGTTCGCCGCGAAGTACCTCGCGGCGAACCCGAACAGCACGGCTCAGAAGGCTCCCGCCGCGACGACGAGCTCCATGGCCGGCAAGACCGTCAACGGCACCGCCATCCCCGCCGGTCAGAAGACCTCGGCCGGGACCCTGGTGAGCGCGAGCACCGTCAATGTGCGGTACCCGAATGTGCGGGCGATGGCCGCCAACGACGTCACGTACGCCCTGAAGGCCGCCATCGACACCATCAAGGCCAACCCCACGGCGCTCAACACGCTCTACTTCCCGAACGGCACGTACACGTGGTCCGGTCTCATGGTCAACGGTGTGGACGGCAGCAAGCTCAAGGGCGGCAAGCTGAAGATCTACACCGGCGAAGGGGCCCTGCTGAAGAACCGCATCCAGGGGTACATGGAGGCGTTCGAGCCGGCGGTCGGGATCATCAACTCGAGCAACATCGAAATCGACGGTCGCGGTGTCTTCGACGGCAACGGCGTGGCGAACTACAACGCCCGCAGCGTCGGTGACTCGCACGACGCCTACCGCAGCCAGCACCAGGGCGGCGTCATGGTCATGCACTCGTCGGACATCACGTTCAACGAAACCTACCTGCGCGACTCGAAGCAGTGGAACTACGAGACCCACAGCGCCAACAGGGTGACGTTCAACAACATCAAGGCCCTCACCCCGTACCCCCAGCCGTGGATCGACGGGATCGACTTCGCGAGCGGCCAGGACATCACCGCCAACGGCGTCTTCACCCTCGGCAACGACGACGCGTTCGCCTCCGGCCACTACAACCCCAGCGACGGATTCACCCCGATGGCCGCCGGCGTGTGGGGCAACTTCCAGCTCGGCACCGCCACCCCCGACGTCCAGGGCTATGCCAACGCGGTAGGGGCCCACGACGCCGTCGCCGACGAGCTCGGGTTCGACAACTACCACTGGGACAACGCGGAATCGAAGAACATCTCGGTCAGCAACACGCTGAGCTGGTCCGCCGGCGCCGGCAACTCGATCCGCATCGGATGGAGTTCGTGGGGATACAAGCTCAACAACTACACGTTCGACAACTTCAACTCCATCTCGCAGGGGGCCGGCGGCATCTTCACGCAGAACAGCCCCAAGCCGTACCCGCGTATCTCGAGCATCGTGATCAAGAACAGCTCGTTCGACACCTCCCGGTACGGGTCGGGACCGATCAGGCTCAACGGCGGCAACGGGTCCACCCAGACCATCACCGCCGAGGACCAGGCGACCTACGGGTTCGCCCCCAACCCTGACGGGTCGGGCGCCACGTACACGTACACCAAGACCCCGATCAGCACCTTCAAGCTCGACAACGTGTGGTTCACGGAGCAGAAGACGAACAGCAGCCCGTTGAACGGCGCCACGAACGTGACGCTGAACAACCTGCGCGTCGCCGGCGAGCTCGTCAGATACACCAGCCAGTTCCCGCTGGCGCCGAGCGGGATCGGCACGCTGACCAGCACCTACACGGGCGCGAACGGCCAGACCCAGAACGTCAAGACCGGCGCCCCGACCAACGGCGACACCTGGGTGGGTGCGTGGTGGGGCGACCAGACCAAGAACTCCTCCTCGGACCTGACCCTCATCACCCGCAACACCGGGGTCGGCCTGATGGGCGAGCAGTACACCACAGGATCCGGAGACGGAAAGCTCTCCTACATCCAGTTCCCTCTCAACGGCCTCACCAAGGCACCGACCCAGGCGACACTCCATCTCACCTACGTCGGCCACCGCTATTCGTCGGTCCCGTCGACTGACACCGACCAACTCCTCGTGCAACCCGTCAGCGACACCACCTGCACCGGCGGCGGCACGTCCTGCCCGGTCAACGCGATGACCTGGCAGAACCGGCCGAGCTTCACCGCCACGAGCTCCTCCGTCGCGAAGTCGGCCACCTTCACCCTCGGTTCGACCATCGTCCCCGAGGGCGGCGGGACCCATCAGGGCAACGCCATCGACGGCCGCGACATCACCGTCGACATCACCTCCTTCGTCCAGCAGGCCTACGCGGCCAATCAGTCCACGCTCCTGCTCGCCGTCGGCAACGCGGGGGGCACCAACCACGAGCTGCGCTTCGTCAGCTCCGAAGGCGCGACCGGCTCCGGGAAGCTCACCAACGGGACCGCCGAAATGGCGCCCGCGGTGACCGTGACCCCGTAGACACTCGAGGCCGGCCCGTCCCCCGTGGGACGGGCCGGCCTCAGCCGTCCGGTTCTGCCGTCGACGGCTGATCCAGCCACCGCATGTCTGACAAAGCGCTGTTGTCCACCACCGCACCCGCACCGGTGGCACCTCTGTGCCCAGTTGTACTCACCGTCCGACAACGGAGTCGCCCCATGTCGCTGCCCGACATTCCCCTCAACCGTCGGCGTTTCCTCACCACGGCCGCCCTCACCGCCGGCGCCGCGGCCCTGCCCGGCTTCGTCTTCGCCTCCCAGGCCTCCGCGGCCGTACCGCCCCAGGTCACCCTGCCCGACCGCGGCATCTGGGACAACGCCACCGCCTCCGCCTGGACCGACGGGTTCCTGAGCGGAAACGGCGAGTACGGGGCCGTCTACTACGGGGCGCCGACGCTCGAGAAGATGATCTTCAATCATCACCGGTTCGTGCTGCCCAACGGCACCCGCAGCGTCATGCCCCCGGTGATCTCCGGCAAGCTCGAAGCCGCCCGGGACAAGGCGCTGGCAGGCGACTACTCCGGAGCCTCCACGACCTTCGCAGGCGGCTGGAGCCTGCGCTGGACGCAGACCTTCCACCCCGGCTACGAGTTGCAGCTGAGCACTCCCGGCATGACCACCGTCAACGACTTCGCCCGCATCACCGACTTCCGCACCGGAGAGGTCACCCACACCTGGACCGACCAGTACGGCACCTGGAAGCGCCACGTCTTCGTCTCCCGCCCCGACCAGGTCATCGTCCACGAGCTGCTGCCCGCCACCGGCCGCACCGTGGACACCACCATCAGCGTCAACACCGCTCTTGCGGGCGTGCCGACCAGAGTGTCCTTCTCCACCACCGCCACCGTCACCAGCGGCGACGGCTACCTGAACCTGCGCGGCACCTACCCCTCCGGCGGTGCCTACGGCTACGAGGGCGTCACCCGCGTCGTGGTCTCCGGCAGCGGCTCCTCCGTCACCGCCGACGGGCAGACCCTGGTGGTCGCCAAGGCCACCAAGGTGCTGCTGCTGACCAAGCTCGGCCGGTACGAGACCTCCACCGGCTGGAACAGCCAGCCCCTGCAGACCGCCCTCGCCGCGCTGACGGCCGATTACGCCACTCTCCTGGGCCGCCACGCACCGAAGCACCAGGCCATGTACGACCGCTCCAGCATCGACCTGAACGTCTCCGCCGCCGACCGCCGGCTGGCCACCAGCGAGCTCATAGCCCGCCAGAACAGCAACGCGTCCGCCATCGACGTCGCACTGCTGGAGCGGATGTACGACTCCGGCCGCTATCTCTTCATCAGTTCCAGTGGTGTCCTGCCACCACGCCTGACCGGCATCTGGACCGGCACCTGGAACGGCTCCTGGGCCGACGACTTCACCACCGACGCCAACATCAACCTGCAGGTCGCCGGCGGCAACATCCTCGACCTCACCGACGCCATGCAGGGCTACTTCGACCTGGTCCTCGGGCAGCTGCAGCACTGGCGTGACAACGCCACCAACCTCTACGGCGCCCGCGGCTTCCTCGCCCCGTCCCGCACCGACGGCGAGTACGGGCACATGCTGCACTTCAACAGCGGCAGCTTCCCCGGCGAGGCCTGGACCGGCGGCGCCGACTGGCTGCTCTACCCACTGCTGGAGTACTACCAGGTCACCGGCGACGCGGACTTCTACAAGAACAAGCTCGGCCCGGCCCTGATGGAACTGGCCCTGTTCTACGAGGACTTCCTCACCCGCACCGACTCCAGCGGCAAGGCTGTCTTCGTCCCCTCCTACTCCATGGAGAACACCCCGCTCAGCACCAGCCAGGCGTTCTCCATCAACGCCACCGGCGACATCATGGCCGGCCGGCACGCCCTCCAGGCCGCCATCGACGCGGCCAACACCCTCGGCCTGGAGCAGGGCAGCGGCCAGGGCGTGCAACGCTGGACCGCCCTGCTCGCCAAGCTGCCCGACTACACCGTCAACAGCGACGGGGCGCTCGCCGAGTGGTCCTGGCCGGGCCTGACCGACCGCTACAACCACCGGCACGTCCAGCACCTGTACGGCGCCTGGCCGCTGCACGAGATCAACCCCGAGGACAAGCCCGACCTGGTCAAGTACGCCCGCACGGCCCTGGACAAGCGAGGCGACCAGAACTATTCCGCCCACGGCAGCCTCCACCGGGCGCTGGCCCGCGCCCGCCTGAAGGACGGCCCCGGCGTCTACGGCAACCTGCTGAAGATCTACGGCAAGAACATGGTGTGGCGGAGTCTGATGACCTCCCACAACCCCAACCTGGACATCTACAACTGCGACGCCGCCAACGCCATCCCCGGCGTCCTCGGCGAAGCACTCGTCTACAGCCGTCCCGGAGTCCTGGAGATCCTCCCCGCCCTCCCCGACCAACTGGACAAGGGCACCATCAACGGCGTCCGCGGCCGCAACCGCATCACCGTCGAATCCCTGACCTGGGACACGGCGGCCCGCACCGCCACCGTCACGCTCACCTCCGACATCGACCAGAACATCACCTTCATCTGCCGGCGCGGCATCACATCCATCAGCACCGGCGCGACGGTCACCACGTCGTCGCTGGGCAACCACGCCCGCATCGTCTCGCTGACCGCAGGAACGAGCACCACGATCACGATCGGCCTGCTGACCGGCCCCTTCAAGCTGGTCAACCGCAAGAGCGGCAAGGTCATGGACGTCTCCGGCTCCTCCACCTCCGACGGCGGGCCCGTCATCCAGTACACGTGGTCCGGCAGCGCCAACCAACAGTGGAAGCTGCTCCCCGACTACGACGGGTCCTACCGCCTGTCCAACGTCAACAGCGGCAAGGTGCTCGACGTCCCGGGCAGCTCCACCAGCAGCGGCACAGCCCTGGACCAGTGGTCGGACACCAACGCCGCCAACCAGAGGTGGAAGCTCGTTCCGGCGGCCACCAGCGGCTACTACCGCCTCGTCAACATCAAGAGCGGGCTGTGCGCGGACGTACAGAGTGGATCCACCGCCGACGGCGCCAAGGTCATCCAGTGGCCCGCCAACAGCGGCTCCAACCAGGAATGGCAGCCAGTGGGGCTGTGACGGCCCTGGGCACGTGAGCGGCGGCGATCCGACTCGCCGCCGCGGCCTGGCTCCGGCATCACAGGATGGCCAGGTGGCGGCCGGTCAACGGCGCGGGCGTACCCGCGCGCCGCCTGCTGACCGAGTGGGGCACCCCTGTCCACGTCCAGCGGCAGGACGAGGGCGAGTGGGCCGACGGGGCCAACTGGAGCGAACGCCTGCTGGACGAGACGTACGGTTCGGGCTACGTCCGCGCCCTGGTCCTGCGCCTGGAGCGTGGCGGTGCGGCCGCTGACTCGAAGACCGCCGTGTCGGCGCCGAGCCAGTGTCGACCGTGGGTGAAGTCCTCGACCAAGCGGCGGGCGGTCTCGGTCAGCGGCGGCTCGCCCGCAGGCGTGCTCCGCAGCCGGGCCGGCACCGGCGCCCAGTCGCGCCGGACGGTGAACAGCGGTTGGTGTCCACGGCTCGTATGCAGAGCGGGCCGTTGCTCGTCGTAGTCCGGTCCCTCGCTGTCGCCTACCGGGACGCCTCGAACGGCCCGCCCTTGCCGGTCGGTAGTGCGATCACCAGCTGCGTGAACCGCCGGGAGATGGGGCGGGCTTTGTCGATGAGGCGGTAGGGATGGCAGCTGCGGCAGCGGTCGTCGCGCAGAGCCAGCCCGTCGCGGCCGCAGCGGCAGCACCGGCCCCGCCTCGTCCGCTCCCGCCAGTGCCGGCACGGGTGGCCGGAGGACGGCCGGCGTGGAGGGTGCGTGAGCGGGACAAGCGTGCCGGACGGATGGCAGACAGTACGCTCGATCCAGCGGGATCGGGCCGCGGCACAGTGTCCGGGAGGTGCTTCATGACAGCCGAGATGGTGGCCCCGGCGTGGATGCATGAGCAGATCACGGCGGAGGAGTACGACTCCTGGTCCGAGGAGCAGTGCGCTGGCATCGAGATCGTGGACGGGATGGTCGTCGTGAGTCCGAGTGCCTCCAAGCGGCTCAACCGTCTGGCCCGGATTCTGGCGAACGCCCTGGATGCCGCCGCGGGCCCGGAGTGGAACGCCGACACCGGCTTCGACGTCCGGCTTCAGGACGTCCCGCTCACCAATCGCCGCCCGGACGTCGTCGTGTACCGCGCGGACACGATCGACATCACCCCCACCCGCCCTGAGCACGTGCTGCTGGTCGCGGAGGTGGTGTCGCCGGGCTCGGAGACCACCGACCGGATCGTGAAGGTCGACCAGTACGCCAAGGCAGGCATCGGCTTCTACTGGCGGATCGAGCAGGCCGCGACAGGCGTTCCTCTCGTGCACACCTACGTTCTCGACCCCGCGACGAAGACCTACCGGGACGGAGACGTGTTCACCGGCGTCCTCAAGGTAGTGGCCCCCTTCCCGGTGGAGATCGACCTCGGCCAGATCTGACCACGCACTGCTCAGCAGTCGGCGGCGCGTGAGCGATGCGTGAGCGGACGGCCCGATGCAGGGCGGCATGAGCCGGATCAAGTGGCTCGACGCACGGTTCTGACCAGGGGAAACAGCACCGCGCGGCAGCGCCAGGCATCCCCCGGCAAAGATCCAATCCCACTCCGAACGCAGGGGGCCGGGCATTCGCATAAACCCCTCGAAGGTGCAGCCCCATCAGGTCGGCGACCTCAGCCGGCGAACACCGGTTCACGCGAGCCATCCGATCCACCCACGATGCGAACGCTTCATCTGCTTGCGGGGCTGTGACCAGCGCTAATCTCCGTGGCAGCATGCGTCCACCTCCTGAGAGTGACCTGCGTCACTAACATTTTGAGGTATCCGCTCTCATTTGCACTCTCATGTTGAGGTATCCACTCTCATTTTGAGATGCCGCACTCACCGTGGTCCTTGACTCCCGGCATTGGTCTACAACGTCCCGGTGACGAGTGGGGTTGGACACTTCACGCAGGCGGCATGGCCTCATGCATGGCGAGGCGTGCGGTCCCCTGGATCTCCCGTCTGGGCTCGCAGCCCCATGGGGAAGTGGGCAGCCAGTTCCTGGCGGAACGAGTGGGTGTCGCCTTCCAGGGCAACCGTGGCCAACCTCTCGTGCTCGACGACCAATTGATGCGGGTTGTCGCTGTAAGTGCGGTGATCGACGCTGAGGTAGAGGCGCAGCTTGGTCTCCCAGCCGTTCCAGAGACTCTGCAGGACGCCGTGCCCCGAGAGATCGTAGAAGAGCCTGTGGAAGCGAAGGTGCGCGTCGATGCTGGCCGGGATGTCGTCCTTCTCCATTGCCCGGCGGAGATCCTCGACGGTTTGCAGCAACTGAGGCCGCTCAGGACCGCGCAGTGCTTCGGCCGAGAGCTCGGCGGCGTACGGTTCGACATGTAGCCGGACCGAGTCGATCTCGGCGACCTCACGCGCGCTCACCTCTACCACGAACGCTCCACGGTAGGGGATCTTGACGACGAGCCCTTCCTCCTCCAGCTTGGTCAGCGCCTCGCGCAGCGGGGACCGGCTGATCCCGAGATCCGTGGCGATGTGCGCCTCGCGCAGCTGGCCGCCGGGAGGTACGGTCCCGTCGAGGATGGCGGCACGCAGTGTGCGGTAGACACCGTCCGGCGTCGTCGTCCGCTGCTCCTGCCACTCGAACTTGTGGTCCACCCCGTCGCCCTCCCTTGCTCATTGTCGACCACTTGGTCGTTTGTCGACTATACCTCCGCTGGTTTTTCATCTACACCGCAAGGCGGTTACCGCGCACGGAGCTCCCTGAAGGCACAGCTGCGTCCCTTCCGGCTCACGAGTCGCGGCGACAGGTCGGTGTCTGGGGTGGCGCCGTTTGGGGTCAGGCCGGTGCCGGTCCGGCGAAGCGGGTACCTGGGGACCTGCCGTAGAGGGCAGCCGACCATGTAGGCGCCGTGGTTGGCGGAACCGGACCAGCTGGCCGTGCCAGGGCGTGTCCAGCAGAGTCGACGTGGTTGACCGGGCGGCGGTTCGGTGACCTGCTCGGTCTCCGCGGCGATGAGCGAGGGGGAGCGCGGCGGTCCGTGGCTCGTGCGTGAGACGCCGAGCACCTGGCAGATCGGTGACGTTTCCGATCCGCGCGGCCTCTCGATGAGCCACCCGGCGCTCGTACACCCTGTCCTTGTGGGTCACGGGTGGCCTTCCTCTCTGAATCTCAGCAGTCCAGGACTGCCTCCGTGACCCACACTCGCACGGAGGCCGGTCGCGCCGGGTGTCACTCCAGCTGTGATCCCCGAGCCCTGGGCAGTCGGAGATGTCGGTGATGCGCTCGTAGCCGGGCCAGTACTCGTGTGCTCGAAGCCGCGGTCCGTGGACATCTTGTTCTGTTCTTGATGCCCAGGGTGGCCGCGGAGCGCAGGTCGTACATGGGGCTCGCGGAGACGTGCACGATCTCGTCGAGTGCCACACCGAGCGTGGCCAGCGTGTATTCGAAGGCGCGCAGCCGGGGCCCGTAGACGCCCGTCATCGGTGGCGATCACGACCTCGAACGCTCCTCGGGCCTCATGGCAACGACGGAGAGGAGCGCCGAGGAATGGGGCAGGCAGCGGTTCGAGGGAACGCTGGCTGGCCATGAAGTCGTTGACAGTCGATGGCCACATGGTCGACAATCGACCTCCAGATGGTCGACAATCGACCAGGGAGGCCCGGTCTCAGGTCGCTTCCCCCTGAAGAACCAGGAGGACTCGTGGTATTCGACATCAAGCCCAGGTTCGTGACGTTCGACATGAACGGAACGCTGATCAAGTTCAGCATCAACGACGCGATGCGTGAGGTCCTGGGGGACCGGCTGCCGGCCGAGGTTGCCGATGAGTTCCTGCGGATCTGCAAGGCGTACCGGATCGACGAGTGCACGGGCGCGTACCAGCCGTTCCACCAGGTCGTTGCGCGTTCCATGGAACGCGCATTGCGCAAGGTCGGCCTCGAGTACCGCGAGGACGAGGCGCGGGCGGTGTACGAGCGCATCCCCACCTGGGGCCCGTACCCCGGTGTCACCGAGGCGCTGAACCGCCTGGCCGAGGAGGTCCCGCTGGTCATCATCACGAACAGCGACACCGCCCATGCCGTGCGCCTCGCGGAGAACCTCGAGGCCCCGTTCGAGGTCGTCATCAGCGCCGAGGAGATGGGCGTCTACAAGCCGCGACTCCGCGCCTTCGAGTACATGTTTGACAAGCTCGGCGTGGCACCCGACGAGATCGTCCACGTCTCCGCGAGCCCGATGTACGACCACCGCTCCGCGGCCATCATGGGCATCGAGAACAAGGTGTACGTCGACCGCGGCTGGGAGCACGACGAGCACTGGCTCGGCTACGAGCGGATCACCGACATCGCCGACCTCCCGGCCCTCTTCGGTCTGCCGCGCCCCTGACGCCCGAGCGGAGAACTGGAGAACTCGAGAACAGGAGAACTGAGGAAATGGTCCACAGCAAGGCGGTGGCGGCATGAGCCTGCCCCTGCCGCAGACCGTCAAGGGCGACTCGGCTTCGGAAAGGCTCCAGAACCTCGGCCTGGAGCTGCCCGACCTCGCCGGCAACGCGTACTTCGTGCACCACCGGACGGTGGACTCCAGCATCCACATCTCCGGCCAACTGCCTTTCAAGAACGGCGAGCTGCTGGGTCAGGGCATTGTCGGCCGGGACGTCGAGCTGGAGAGGGCTCGGGAGCTCGCGCGCCATGCCGCGCTCAACTGCCTGGCCGCCGCTGTGCAGGCGGTGGGCGACCTGGACCGGGTCCGGATCGTGCAGATGCTGGTCTTCGTGGCCAGTACGCCGGACTTCGGTCTGCAGTCGCAGGTCGCCAACGCGGCCAGTGAACTGCTCATCGAGGTGCTGGGCGAGAACGGACGGCATGCGCGCACCGCGATCGGTGTCGCCGGGCTACCCCTCAACACCCCTGTCGAGATCCAGATGATCTGCACCGCGGTGTAGCGGCGAACCAATCATGAGCTGTACAGCTGTGAACCGGCTCCAACAGGCACTCGGCACCCTCGTCGAGTGAATCGCCACCCCAGCCGGCGCCGATCGTGCTGGCCGGCGTGATGCGGGACACCATCGACCGTATGCAGGGCCGCCGAGGCACAGCCTCGACGTCAGGCCACACGTCAAGACGTGCACATGCCTGGCCCGCGAAGCCCCGGAGACCTTCGGCACCGTCGACGCCAGCGCCCTCAACCAGAGGCCTGCACGTCAGCTGCCCTCTGGTCAACGTCGTCGTCCCGGCCCGCACCACGACCCCGGTCATCGAGGCCTCCTTCCAGCCCAGGTCCGACCCCGAGGCCACCCGCCGCGAGCGTGAGGGGCAGATCCCGCTCCAACGCCTCGCCACCCCCGAGGAGATCGCCGACGCGGTCCTATCCCTCGCATCGTCGGAGCCCTTGTACATCACCGGGGCAATCCGCCCCCCCTCGACGGCGGCCACACCGCCTTCCGGCGCCGGCCCACACGGTTCCCAGACACGGAAGAAGGACACACATGAACGCCGTTGCGGCACCACCCCGAAACGGAGAGCTCGGCTTCTGGATGGCCCAACTGGCCGCCGAGAGGCCGTCGTTCCCCCGCTTCGCCGGCCAGGACTCCGTCGACGTGGCCATTGTCGGTGGCGGCTACACCGGTCTGTGGGCGGCTTACTTCGCCAAGAAGCTCGAACCGTCGCTCTCGGTCGCCGTCTTCGAGGCCGAACAGGTGGGCTACGGCGCATCAGGCCGCAACGGTGGCTGGCTCTCGGCGATGCCACCAGGAAACCGTGCCACCTTCGCCTGCGCATCCGGGGGAGGGCTGGAAGCGAGCCGGGCGCTGCAGCAGGAATTCGTCGCCGGCGTCGACTCCGTCCTGGACATCCTCCAGGCCGAAGGTATCAACGCCGATCAGCACAAGGGGGGCGCGCTCGTCGCCGCACACACGGAGGCGGGGCTGGGTCGGCTTGTCACCAGGCGTGATGCCGACCTGAAGTACGGGCTGACCGAAGACGAAATCCAGATGCTCGACCGGGAGGAGTTCCGGAGCCGGATCAACATCTCCACCGTCCACGGCGGGCTCTTCTACAAGCACTGCGCGCGGATTCACCCCGCGAAGCTCGTCCACGGCCTCGCCGACACCCTGACCTCCATGGGGGTGAGGATCTACGAGGGCAGCCGAGTGGACAGTGTCGGGGGCAAGACCCTCACCCTGGCCAACGGACGCGTCACCGCGGCCAAGACGTTCATCTGCACTGAAGGCTATTCGGGACAGCTGCTGGGCCGCCGAAGCCTGATCCCGGTCAATTCCTCGTTGATCGTGACCAAGCCTCTGCCGGAGAAGGCATGGCAGGAGATCGGCTGGGACGGACGCCAGTGCCTCAGCGACTCCGCGCACACGTTCATCTACTCCCAGCGGACGTCGGACGGCCGTATCGCCATGGGGGGCCGTGGTGTCCCCTACCGCTTCGGGTCCGGCACAGGGGGAGCAGGTGCAACCGCTCAGTCCACCGTTGACCTCATCTCGCACAAGCTCAGCACCTTCTTCCCGGGCATCCCCTTCGAGGTGGACCACGCCTGGTCGGGAGTCCTGGGCGTCACGCGTGACTGGAACGGCGGCGTGCACTGGGATCCGGCATCGGGGATCGGATCGTCCACCGGCTACGCAGGACACGGCGTCACGTCGGCCTACGTCGGCGGCAGGACTCTCGTGGAGCTCGCCTTCGAGAAGGAAACCGAGCGGACCACCCTTCCCTGGGTCGGCTACCGGGCACGGAAGTGGGAACCGGAACCCATCCGCTGGCTGGGCGTTCACGCCATGTACCGGCTCTTCGGCATTGCCGACCGGTGGGAAGAAAGCAGGGGTTCCAGCAAGACCTCACTGCTGGCCCGATTCGGGAGCAGGCTCGCCGGACTTCACGAGTAGACGAAAAGGAAACTGCTTTCATGGACGCAGAACTCGCAGTCATCGGCTTGGGCAGCATCGGAAGCATGGCCCTGTGGCAGGCCTCCCGACTGTCCGACTCGGTAGTGGGCTTCGAGGCCGCCACCCCCGCCCACGGCCGCAGTGCCGTGGGCGGGGACACCCGCCTGTTCCGCATGGTCTACTTCGGGAAGCCCGACTACTACCCCATTCTGGAACGCTCACGCAGCCTCTGGGCCGAGCTCGAAGCGGAAACCGGGCAGGAAATCCTCACGCCTACCGGGGGCCTGTCCATCGGGACGGCGAACGGCAGCTTCATCAACAGCCTCCTCGAGACAACGCGCCTCAACGGAGCCGAGCACTACGTCCTCAGCCGGGAGGAGTTGGCGGAACGCTACCCCCAGCACAACCTCCGCCCAGACGACTGCGCCGTCTACGATCCCCGCGCCGGCGTCCTGCGTACAGACCGCGCCGTCAGCGCCGCCGTCGCGGCGGCACAGGCGAATGGCGCCACCGTCCTTCAGAACACACCGGTGGACAGCATCACCGAAACCGAACACGGCGTGGTCGTCACCTCGGGCGACAGAACCTGGACGTTCGAGAAGGTCATCGTCGCCTCGGGCGGCTGGTCCCGAAGGCTCATGCCCGACCACCTCAAGGCCGTCACGGAAACCCATCGGATCGTCCTGACCTGGTTCGTCGCCCAGGACGGCACGCAGTTCTCACCGGAGAACTTCCCCGTCTTCAGTCGGCTGTACGGCGATCGCTCCCTGTACGGCGCGCCCGCCGTCGACGGCGCGACGGTCAAGGCATCGGTGGACGGACCACTGGACGGACGCGGAAGGGAAACTCCCGACCCGGACTCCGTGCCCAGGGAACTCACCCCGCAAGAAGTCGAAAAGGTCACCGAGATCGTCACCGACTTCTTCCCCGGCCTGATCCCCACCATCGTGCGCTCCGACGCCTTCCCCGACCTCTTCACCGAGGACAGGCATCCCCTCCTCGGCTGGCTGGACGAGAACAGCAGGGTCTACTGCGCCACCGGATTCTCCGGGAAGGGCTTCAAGATGGCCACCGGCTATGGCCACATCGCCGCGCACGAGGCGCTCGGCAAACAGACCATCGAGGGCCTGGCCTTCGTGCGTCCGGACCGGTTCAAGACCAGGTAGCCCACCCACTTCCGCCGCCTCGGCGCAGCAACGTCGCGACCGTCTGTCATCTGCTGAATTGTCCACCTGTGAAAAGACGTCGCCTTTACGCTGACCCGGCGTACCGGAAACGGGAACTACTGAGTGTTCCGCCGACCACGAAGAGGCCCTGCTGGCTGAAGGTCCGCAGGCCCGGGACGAAGCCGACCATCCACCCCGCCATGCCGAACGCGGTGCCGAGGTGCTCGGCCAGTAACGGCAGGACGGCGTAGAAGCTGATGCTGAAGGTGAGTTGGGTCAGGACCGGATGGTTCGGCGGGTCAGGACGAGGGAGATGAGATCGGTCATGGAGGTGTCCGTCATTCTCCGAGGTCCCGTCAGTGACCGGCCTCCGTTTGGCCGTGGTCGGCCAGACCTGGACATCTCATCGGGCCGAGTCTCGCCCGCCGCGGGTCTGGTCGATGGTGCGGGCGCCCACACCAGCAGGTCCACACCGGTTACCTGATTGGTGCTGACCCCGATACCCCGAGCGTTGCTGTCGCTCTCTGCGCCTTGCATCCCACGAGGCCGTCCCGAGGACCTGCCCTTTGCCGCCGTCGACGACAACAGTGGTCGGCGGCTCCACCTTGTCCTTCGCCATCTGTGCGCCGAGTACCGGCTGGACCCGCTGTGGCCGCGCCGTCAGTTCCGCCGGACCGCCCCGAGCTGGGCCCGGTGCAGGTCCGGGGTGGTGAATCGTTGCGCGACCGTGCGCAGGACGCGGGCCATCGCCTGGGCGGGTGGGGTGGCGGGGCGTGCCGCGGCGCGTGCGAGGAGGATGCGGCGGGTGGGGGCCGGGACGTCGGAGGCGAACGGCAGGAGGCGTACGTCGCTGCGTCGGCTGGTGAGGGCCAGGCGGGGTGCGAGTTCGAGGCCGGTGGTGCTGTGGTCGAGGTGTTGCAGAACCTGGGCCGATTCGAGGTCCAGGTCGGCCAGCGCGCGTGCGGCGTTGCTCAGCTGGCCCATGGTCGCGGCGGCGGTGAGGCCGCTGCCCATGACGTCGCCGACGACGAGGGCGGTCTTGTCCGCGGTGAGGGGATGACGTCGAACCAGTCGCCGCCGACTTCACTGGCGGCTCCGGCGGGCTGGTAGCGGTAGGCGATCTCCAGGCCGGGCCGGTCCGGGGGCTGCTGGGGCAGGAGCGTGCGCTGGAGGGTCAGGGCAGCGTCACGCTCGTGCTGGTACCAGCGGGCGTTGTCGATGGACACCGCGGCGCGGGCGGCCAGCTCGCGAGCCAGAACCAGGTCGTCCTCGTCGAAGGGCAGCGGGTTGCGGATACGTTTGAGGTCGAGGACGCCGAGCACGTCGCCGCGGGCAGCGAGAGGTACGGCCAGATAGGAGTGGAGGCCGGCCTAAGTGACCTGCCCAGTGCCGGATCAGTCCGGCGCCGCCGCGTTCAGTATCCCCCGTTAACCGATGCTCGCCCAGAATTTCCATAATTTAGAAGTGGGCAAGGAGCGCCGCCCAGTTGGGCAGTCCGGCGCTGCGGGGAGCCAGAGGTGATCACATCGGATCCCTGGCCGCCCCGTCTCACGCCCCGTCCTGAATGCCACACCACGGCCGTGCCGACTGCCCGAAACCGCCGCAACGGCTTCTCCTCGGCAAGTGCAGGCCCGCCCCCTTCGGCTTCTCGCGGTGCCTGCCGGCACCGTGACCGTGATCCGATATCCGGCTCCGCTGCGACGTCACCTCGCGCCGAGGGGGGGGGACACGCCGACCGGACATCGTCGACCGCCCCGGCCGGGTCCGCCCGTACGCTCGGCACTGTGACGCTGACCGACGGAACATACCGACTCGGGCCGTCGACCGGCCGCCTCTTGATCAAGACCGGCCGCGCCGGGCTGGGACGCCGGGCGGGGCACGACCTCACGATCGAAGCCACCCGGTGGTCCGGGGAGGCTGCTGTGGCCGTCGATGACCCCGACAGGTCGTCCGTGAGTGTGACGGTAGAGACGGACTCGCTGGAGGTCCGGGAAGGAACCGGCGGACTGAAAGCACTTACAGACGCGGACCGGGCCCAGATCAAACGGACGCTGGCGGACGAGGCCCTGCTACACACCGCAGAACATCCCACGATCGCCTTTCGCTCCACACGCATCACGGGAACCCCGCAGACCTTCGAGATCACCGGGGAGCTCATCATCAAGGGACGCACCCACCCGGTGACGGTGCACGGCAAGGAAAGTGACGCCGGGCCATTGCGCGGCTGGGCGACCGTCACGCAGTCCGCCTGGGGAATCAAGCCCTACACCGCGTTCTTGGGTGCGTTGCGGCTGGCCGACGACGTCCGGGTGGAATTCGAGGCGGCCAGGCTCGAACCGGCGGATGGCACCGCATTGCCGCCACGCGCGGGCCAGGTGTGAGAGCCTCACCAGCCGAACACAGCCACCCGCCCTCAAGGCTGCACACGGATCGGCCCCTCGGCCTCCTACGGTGGGGGCATGAGCAACATCGTCGTCGTGTACGAACTCGACAAGCCGGTGGCTCCACGCGCCTCCCCGGAGATCCAGCGTGGCGAGGAACGGCACGTCCGCAAGGTGCACGCGGCGCCCACCGCCCCGGGGGAGCCCGCCTCCACGGGCCCGCGGACCCTCTGCGGGAAAGACACCTTCGCCATGGAAACGGGCCCCTGGATCATCGAGCACCCTGGGGCGCCCTGGTACCCCGCGCAATACGCATCCGTGGTCTGCCCCGACTGCGATGCCGTGATCGAGACCTGACGTGCGTCATGCAGTCTGCGCCGGTTCTCCCGCTGACGCTGACGGCAGCAGCGCTACGCCGCCTTGAGCAACCTGGGCCGAGCGGTTGCCCTGCTCGCCCCAGTCTTCGTGCTGCTGGTGCCCCGGACAGCGCGTGCCAGCACTACCTGTCCCGGGGCGCCCCGGCCCCGGGACAGGAGCGACATGCTCCTTGCAACTCATCCCACGCCCTGGGTCAGGCCAAGGCGGTGGCGGTCGCAGCTCCGTGGCAGGCGCGCCGACTGCCGTCTGGTCCTCCTCTGCGGGCTTATCGGCGACGACGGCTCCTGGAGCGTGGATGGAGGGGAGGCGTTGAACGATGGCACGCATACACACCGACGGCGATCGCCTGGTCATCCGCCTGGCATGGTGGGAAAAGGCGGCCGCCCGCCGGGGTGACGTGCGCGTGCCGCTGACGGCTGTGCGCCGGGTGACGGTCGACCCCGACTGGTGGCGTGCCCTGCGCGGAACCCATAGGCGCGGCATCTGCCTGATGGCCACGTGCTTGGTGACAGTGGCCACGCGGACCCTGGGAGAGGGCGCTTGCGTCCTGAGAAGTGGTGTACGCGCTCCCACCTCCCCCATCCGCGTGCGGTGCGCGGTGATCAGGCTCGCCTCCCTCCCAAAGGGAGCCGTCCTGGTCTCACGGCCCGGGTCACGGCCTGCGCACTCCGGCGCACCGGCCGCGTGCGGGCGCCGCATTCTCGGACCGGAATCGCGGTCATATCCGACCAACCGGCCATCGCCGACCCGGTCCGCCACTGGACTCACTGGCCTGCGTGAACAGCCTCGCAGGTCGCGAGCGAGAGTGGGCATGGGCCCCGCACGAGCGGCGGGGCCCACCTGGTCAGCAGGTCGAATTGGTCTGGGTGAGGAGGCCGAGCCGCCACGGGAGGAGGTTGTAGTCGCCGCCCGCGTTGGGGTTCATGCCCTGGTAGAGGTACTGGAGCCGGCAGGAGGGGATGGTGAGTGTCTGGTCGTAGCCGGCTCGGATCATCTCGCCGTGGCTGATGTCCCTGGTCCAGGACCCGGAAGGGAAGGTGACGTTGTTGGCCCGTGCGAACGGGTTGCTCTCGGACGCGGCCAGGGGTGCCCAGGAGCCGGCGAGGCTGCCTGAGGTCCAGGAGCGGAAGTAGCGCCGGCCGTCCGAGCCGATGGCCTCGACGAGGAGCAGGTACTGGTTGCTGCCCTGCACCTTGTACACATTGCTCGCTTCGAACAGGGCGTACTTGGAGTCCTGGGCCGCGATGACCGTGTTGGTGAAGCCGTTCGGGAACTGGCCGACGGTCGTCTGCGAGCGGTACAGGTGCCCGTTGTCGTCGGAGGAGAACAGGTAGCAGTTGGCGCTGTCGCAGATCACCCACATGTCGACCCAGTAGCCGTTGCCGATGTTCTGCTTGATGATGTCGGGCATCGACGAGTAGAAGTGGCGCGGCGCGCTCCAGCCGTTCGGATTGCTGATGTCGGGGTTGGTGGAGTACGAGGCGTTGCCGGTCTGGTACACGAGGTACCACAGGCGCTGGGGCGCGTAGTAGAAGACCTGGGGCGCGGCCCGGTATCCGGTGCCGATGGCGGTGCGGTCCAGGTAGTGGTGCGTGGCCGAGCCGGCCTGGGACCAGTCACTGAAGTTCAGGTACACCAGGTTGTATCCGGAGGAGCTGGCGACGCTCGCGAACACGTGGTACTTGCCGTTGTAGTGGACGACGGTCGGGTCCTTGATCCCGGCGATGTTGTGGGTGGCGTCCGGTTTCGGTGCGATCAGTGGGCCGCTGGAGCTCCAGGAGAAGCGTGAGGGCAGCGCGGCGGCGGACGGCTCCGAACGGACGTCAGCCCGCTGTGCCGCGACCGAGCCGCCCAGCGCGTTGAGCACCGCCTGGTAGGCCGGCTTCTTGTTGCCACCGCGGTCGAACAGCAGCGGGTTCTCCGAGGCCCGCCAGGAGTCGCTGTCCCGGATGCCCCAGACGGTGATGCCGGTGCAGCGCGCCACGTTCATGCAGGCCCGCACCGTGTTGGCGTACGCCGTCGGCGGCGCCTGTGCGATGTCCAGCTCGGTGATCTGGACGTCCACGCCGAGGGCGGCGAAGTTCGACAGCGTCGTCTGGAAGCTGGCCGGCGGGCCGCCGGTACCGAAGTGGGCCTGGAGGCCGACACAGTCGATGGGCACGCCGCGCGCCTTGAAGTCGCGCACCATGCGGTAGACGCCCTGGGTCTTCGCGTCGCTCCAGTTCTCGATGTTGTAGTCGTTGTAGCAGAGCTTGGCCGCCGGGTCGGCCGACCGCGCGGTGCGGAACGCCTGCTCGATGAAGCCGTCGCCCAGCAGGTTCTGGAACACCGAGGGGCGGTGCTGGCCGCTGCCGCCGTCGGCGAAGGCCTCGTTGACGACGTCCCAGGAGTGGATCCGGCCCTTGTAGCGGTTCATCACGGTGGTGATGTGGTTGTTCATCACGCCGCGCAGGGTGTTCGCGTCCCTGATGGAGCTGACCCAGCCGGGCAGTTGGGAGTGCCAGACCAGGGTGTGGCCGCGCAGGCGCTGACCGCGGCCCTGCGCGCGGTTCGCGATCTGGTCGGCGGGGCCGAAGTTGAACGAGCCGCGGGACGGCTCGGTCGTGTCCCACTTCATCTCGTTCTCGGGTGTGACCGAGTTGAACTCCCGGTCCAGGATCCCGGTGTACGTGCCGTCGCCGAGCCTTCCGGCGGCCACGGCGGTTCCGAAGTACCGTCCGGACTGGGCCGCTTGGGCGCCCAGAGTGGAGGCTTTGACGTCATCGGGTGCGCCGGTCGCGGTCCCGGGCGTCGCAAGGGCGACCGCAGCCAGGAGGGCTAATACCGAGGCTCGGCGACGGCCGAGTCGTTTCAGCGGGTTCATGGTTCTCCTCGTACGGGTGGGTGGGGGGTTGGGTGTGCGATCCTCCGATCGTTCAGGGCGTGGACAGCTCGAACCGCGTGACGCGGACCGCGCCGCCGAGTGCCTGCGTGGCGTGGTTGAAGAGGGCGTATCGGTAGCCCATGAAGAACCGCCAGTCGTTGCCCATGGAGAAGGTGGGGCCGAGGCGGGTGAAGGTGGTGCCGTCGGTGCTGTAGGAGAAGGTGCCGGGGCGTGCCGTGCCGGGGCGGATGTCCGCGCTCGCACGCAGCCAGATGCGGCCGCCTGAGACGGGCGCGCTCGCGACCTCGGTGCCGGTGCCGGTGGTGTTCCAACTCCCGTCCATGGTCAGCCCATTGACCATCACCACTCGCGTCGCGCCGCCGTCGCGTTTGAGGCCGATCCAGGCGGAGGAGTCACGCAGCAGCGCGAGTCCGGCCCGGTCGCCGTCCCGCATCGCGGAGTGGTCGAGCTGGACGGTGGCGGTGGAGGTGGGTCCCTGGATGCGGTGGGTGAGGGTGTTGCGGGCCCAGTAGAGGTCGTTGGTGACGGTGGCGGTGCGCAGGGTCAGGCCGTTGTCGACCGACCACCCGGTGTTGTCCGGGTTGTGGTTCCACTCCCACCTCGGTTTGAGGGTCGTACCGTCGAAGGTGTCGACGCCGATCAGCGGGGTGACGGGGCGGGGTGGGACAGGTACGGCCGGGCTGGGATACGCCGTGCCCCATGCGCCGTTCACGAGTTGCACGACGGGCCAGCCGTCCGAGGTCCAGGTGACGGGGGCCAGGGCGGGCATCCGGCCGCCGGGATACGCGTCGACGAAGGCCATGTAGTACCAGGCGCCGCTCTGCGTCTGCACCAGCCCGCCCTGGTGGGGGACGCCACCGCCGGGGATCGGCCCGCGCAGGTCGAGAAGGACCTGCCGCATCGTGTACGGACCGAAGGGGCCGCTCGACGACTTGAGGATGTACTGGCCGTTGGCCGGGCGGGTCAGGAAGATGTAATACTGCCCGTTGATCTTGTAGAAGCGGGCGCCCTCGAGGGTGCCGACACTCGACGGTGTCGTGAACACCTGCTGGGTGCGGACCTGGGTGCGGCCGTCGGGCGAGAGCTGGGCCACGCTGATGGTGGTGTTCCCGTAGGCCACATACAGGGTGTCGTCGCTGTCCACGAGCAGACCCGCGTCGTAGTACGGCGTGCTGATCGTCGTCAGCCTGCTCCACGGCCCCTCGACGGCGGTGGCGGTGTAGACGTACGTCCGGGCGAAGTCGATCTGGCCCAGCCAGTAGAACGTCCTGTTGCTCGGTCGGTAGGCCAGCGACGACGCCCAGATCCCTCTGACATAGCCACGGGCACCGTTCAGGTCGTACTTGGCGCCGAAGTCTAGGACCGGCACCGAGTGACCGGCGATCTCCCAGTTCACCAGGTCGTACGACCGCAGGACGGGCGCGCCCGGCGAATAGTGCATCGTCGAGGCCGAGGCGTAGAACGTGTCGCCGACGCGGATGACGTCGATGTCCGCGAAGTCCTGCCAGATCACCGGGTTCGTGTACTCCGCGGCCGCCGCGAGGGCCGACCCCTGCGCGGGAGCGGCGGCGGTGGGGGAGGCTCCGGTCAGAGGCAGGAATGCGCCTGTGACCAGGCCGGTGGCGGCGGCCAGAGCCTGGCGACGAGGCAGATATTGATGAGGGCATGACATATCCATGGATGGCGTTCTCCCTGTGTGGCCCGCCGTTGCGGTTGCTGGCGTTTCGCGGAGTGCCCTGCTTCGTTCGTGCGGTGCGGGTGGCCGGGTCGGACCCGTGCGTTCGGGATGCCGAACATGCATCGACTGATCGAGCAACCTGGATGATAGGAGGCCGACGGGCCCCGTCAAGACCTCTCGCAGTATTCGCCTTGAACATCGAAACATTCGAAGCAGGTTGAGTGTTCGGCTTTCACGGGTCGGCTGTCCTGATGTTGCAGGTGGACGCGGCTGTTTTCCGTCATTGCGGGGCGTGTGGAGGGGGCGGGGGCGCATGGTGTTGACAGACTCGGATGCCTCTCTAATATCCGTGAGGCCCTGACTTTCCGAATTTGATTCGAAATTGCGAACCCTTGGATCTCCCGCTCTCAGTGTCATGAGCGTGACATGCCGGGGACGCCCACCACCGCCCATCTCCCCTTCCGGGAAAGGAGCCCCCGGTGCCCAGACGATCAGGCAGACGCCTGCTCCGCCTCCTCGCGGCCGCCGCGCTGACGGTCACCGCGTCTGTGACGGCCTCTGCCCACTCCACCGCTTCCGGCGCGCCGGGCAGCCCGGTGCTCGCGCCGCCGCTGGGCTGGAACAGTTGGAACAGTTTCGGGTGCGGGATTACCGAGGCGCAGGTGCGCCAGGCCGCCGACGCGATGGTGTCCTCGGGCATGAAGGCCGCGGGCTACCAGTACGTCGTGGTCGACGACTGCTGGTTCGACCCGCAGCGCGACGCGGCGGGCAACCTCCGCGCCAATCCGACCAAGTTCCCCAGCGGCATGAAGGCACTCGGGGACTACATCCACAGCAAGGGCCTGAAGTTCGGCATCTACCAGGCACCCAACGAGAAGACCTGCGCCCAGGGCGTGGGCACCTACCCCGGCTCCACCGGCAGCAAGGGCCACGAGGCCCAGGACGCCAACACGTTCGCCTCATGGGGCGTCGACTACCTCAAGTACGACTGGTGCTCCTCCAGCGGCACCCGTGACGAGCAGGTCGCGCGCTTCACGCTGATGCGTGACGCCCTGCGCGCCACCGGGCGACCGATCGTCTACAGCATCAACCCCAACAGCTTCCACGCCATCACCGGCGCCACGTACAACTGGGGCGAGGTCGCCGACCTGTGGCGGACGACCGAGGACCTGCTCGACATCTGGCAGAACAACAACACCAACAGCTATCCCATGGGCGTCGGCAACGTCCTGGACGTCACCGCACCGCTGGCCGCTCAGTCGGGCCCGGGTCACTGGAACGACCCCGACATGCTGGTCGTCGGCCGCCCCGGACTGTCACTGACCGAGTCCCGCTCCCACTTCGCCCTGTGGTCGCTGCTCTCGGCCCCCCTCATCGCGGGCAACGACATCCGCACCATGTCCGCCGACGTCAGCGCGATCCTGCGCAACCCCCGCCTGCTGGCGGTGAACCAGGACCCGCTGGGCGCGGGCGGACGCCGGGTGCGCGACGACGGCGACACCGAGGTCTTCGCCAAGCCCCTGTCCGACGGCTCGGCCGCGGTAGGCCTGTTCAACCGGGGAGGCAGCACCACGACCATCACCACCACGGCCGCCCAGGTCGGCCTGACCGGAGGCTCGTTCACCCTCACCGACCTGTGGACCGGCGCCACGTCCAGCACCTCCGGCCAGATCTCCGCGAGCGTCCCCGCGCACGGCGTCGCCGTGTTCAAGATGACCGGCGGCAGCCCGCTTGCCGCCACCACCGCACGCCTGCGCGGCACCGCATCCGGCCGCTGCCTGGACGTTGATCGCGCCGCCACCGCGGCCGGGACGACGACGCTGATCTGGGACTGCCACACCGCCGCCAACCAGCTATGGACCACATGGGCCGGCGGCGAGATCCGCGTCTACGGCGACAAGTGCCTGGACGCCTACAACCAGGGCACCACCAACGGCACGCCGGTCATCATCTGGCCCTGCAACGGCCAGGACAACCAGAAGTGGACGGTCGGCTCCGACGGGTCGGTCCGCAACGTCCATGCCGGACTGTGCCTCGACGTCAACGGGGCCGCCACCGCGGGCGGGACCCCGGTCATCCTGTGGACCTGCAACGGCCAGAACAACCAGAAGTGGACCACGCTCCCGTAACCCGCCACCCCTGCCCACACAGGGAGAAGCCCGATCGGAAGAGGCAGTCCCGCGACAGCATGCCAAGCTACGGGGACTGCCTTCCTCCACCGGGACCGGGACCCGGGACCGGGACTTAGAACCCATCGCCGCAGTCACCAGCCGGGCACTCCAGTGGCACGGCCCGGGCTCCGGCAGACGGGCAGGGCCGCCGGACCAGAGCTGTGCGGTGCCCCGTACGTCTGCCCGGTGGACGGGGCGAGACGGACCTGCGACACCCCGGCGACCGTGCACCAGCAGGTGCCGTTCTCGTCCCAGGCCAGGTCGGGATCGATACCGGGCACGCCCGGTGCCGGGATCGGATCCGACCATGGCCCGGCCGGGTCGGTCGCCGTGAGATCGCAAAAAGGGCGTGGCGCGTGGCTGCCGGAGTCCGGTGGAGTAGGCCAGGTGCTGCCCAGGGCCTGGCCGAAGTCTGATCCATTGGCCTCCCATCGGTCGGCATCGAGGCTGATCAGCTGTGCCATTGGCACAGTCAATGGCGCGACAGTTGAGCCAGTGGGCCCGGAGGTGGTTATCTTTGTCCTATCCATGTACTTGCGGCGCCGCGTAGCGCTGGACGGCGACGAGGCCGGGTCCGGACCGCGGTGCCTTCGTTCTGCCTGCTTGTTGTCCGCCACCCGGGACGACCGTGGGCAGGGCGCGTACCACCGCAAGGGGGGCGGCACACCGCCGTGAAGAGGATGTTCGTGGCTCCGGACCCGGGGCGCTTGAGGCTGCGGAACGCGACCCGCGCTGTCATCGGTGTCGCCGCCGCCGTCGCCGTTTCCGAACTGTGCGGGCTATCGCTCACCGCATCGATCACCGGCGGGCTCGCGGCACTGCTCGCTCTCTTCACGGTCACCGATGCGACCGTCCGTGACCAGCGGATCACCACCGCCCTGCTTCCCATGGCCGGATTCCCCGTGCTGGCGCTTGCCGCCACACTGCACGGCATCACCCCGGCCCGTGACGCCGCGTTCTTGGCCGTCGTCTTCTGTGGGGTCTATGCTCGCCGCTGGGGCCCGCGGGGCCACGCGCTCGGGATCTTCGCGTTCATGAACTTCTTCATCACGCAGTTCCTGCATGCGGTTCCCGCTCAGCTGCCCGAGCTGTGCACCGCCGTGGGCCTCGCCCTCTTCGTGGCCGGCGCCACGCGCTTCGTGCTCTGGCCCATCGAGCGTCACACCCCACCCGCGGCAGCCCCGCCGGCCCTGCCCGGCATCGGATTGGCGCGGCCCACCACCCGGCAAGCCTTCCAGGCCACTGCTGCCTCGGCTCTCGCTCTTCTGGTCGGGCAGCTGCTCTCCGAAGAGCGCTGGTACTGGGCCGTCGGTACTGTCTGGTGGATCTTCGTCAACACGGCTTCTCGCGGGGAAACCCTGGTCCGCGGTTTCCGCCGGGTCCTCGGGACTGTGATCGGTATCGCCGTCGGCCTGCTGGTCGCCATCCCGCTGCATGGCGCGCCCGCGCCGACGGCCGCCCTGGTTGCCGTCTGTGTCTTCGGCATCTTCTTCACCGCCGCCGTCTCGTATTCCTGGATGATGCTGGCGGTGACGGTCATGGTCAGCTTGCTTTACGGCCTGCTGGGTGTGCTGGACCCCAGCCTGCTCGGGCTCCGTCTTGCAGAGACCGGTGTGGGCGCGCTGTGTGCCGCGCTGGCCGTGGCCCTCGTCCTGCCGGTCACCACGCACGCCACGAACGATGCCTGGATCCAGCGGGCCCTGCACTGCGTCCACGCGGCCACCGCCGAGGCCGCCGCCCGCCTCGCCGGTGACGAGAGTGCCGACCCGGCCTCGCGCGTAGCCGAACTGGAACAGCTGCTCGGCCGGGTACGGCTCTCGGTCGCCCCGCTCGTGCACCCGCTGAACCCGATGCCGGCCCGCAAGAGGCGCGCCCGCCGCGTCCTGGCCCTGCTCGACGACTGCGCCCGGGAGATCCGCGGCCTGGCCGCCGTCGCCGCCGACCCGGAGGCCTCGCACGACGCCCGCCTCGCCGCCGCGTGCTGGCGCGTCGAGGCCGCGGTCGAGGCGCTCACCGGCGGCACGGACATCACCGCCCCCACCGAGCAGCCGACGGCGTCGGACCCCGCGCTCGCCCATCTGCACGGCCTGGAGCGGGCCCTGGCCGAGCTGGCCCAGCCGCTGCGCACGCCGGCCGGTTCACGACTCGTCGGAGCCTGAGAACGCCGGTCGAGCGGGACGCTCTCGGGTGCTCAAGCGGCTTGGCCGGTCAAGCCGCTTGAGCCGTCAAGCCGTCAAGCCGTCAAGCCGCTCGGGCTCTGCGTGGCTCAGCCTGTTCATGTCGCTTTACCGGCCACCTGGAGGGTGGATCAGGCCATCCGCCGGGTAACCCCGCGCCATCGGACGCACGGAACTCGCGAGCTGCGGACGTGAGCGCATCGCCCACGATTCGGCGACTTGGTCTAGACCGATGATGATCCACTGCTACCGTCACCCCGACGGCACCCGACCGGAAGGGGACAGCGGTGGCAGACGTCGGCAGGCGGGAAAGAAGGGCAAGGCGGGCCTACATCGGGTCGTTCACGGCAGCCGGAGGCCATGGCATCACCACGGCGTCCGTGGCCGCGGGCAGCGGTGCGCTGACCGTCCTGGGCGGCGTGGGTGACCTTCCCGACCCCGCGTACCTGGCCCTGTCGCCCGGCGGCGACACGCTCTACGCGGTCAGCGAGACCGCCGACGGCGCGGTGGCCGCCTACCGCCTGACCGGGGGCAAGCCGGAGCTCATCGGCTCACCGGTGCCGGTCGGCGGCAGCGGGCCCACCTACCTCAGCCTGTTCGCCGGCCACGTCCTGACCGCCAACTACGGCTCCGGCAGCGTCACCGTCGTGCCCGTCCGCCCCGACGGCGCCCTCGCCGACGCCCCGTCCGCCGTCCTCCGGCACTCCGGCTCGGGCCCGCACACGCCACGCCAGCAGGGCCCGCACGCCCACCAGGTGCAGCCCGACCCGAGCGGCCGCTGGGCCGTCAGTGTCGACCTCGGCACGGACTCGCTGCGGGTGTGCACGCTGGCCGACGGGACACTCGACGTGCACCGGGAGATCGCCCTGCGCCCCGGCTCGGGCCCCCGCCACCTGGCCTTCCATCCGGACGGCACGTACGCGTACGTCCTCAACGAACTCACCCCTACCGTCACCGTCTGCCACTGGGACGCCGACGACGGCACGCTGAAGCCGCTGGCCGAGACGCCGGTACTGCCGGGCGCCCCGGCCGGCGACGCCTATCCGTCGGGGATCGTCGCCTCGCCCGACGGCCGCTTCGTGTGGACCGCGACGCGCGGCGAGGACGTGCTGTCGACGTTCTCCGTGGAGGGGGAGGAGCTGCGGCTGGTGGGGGCGGTGACCTGCGCCGGGCACTGGCCGCGCGCGATCACCGAGGCGGGAGGCTTCCTGTACGTCGCGAACGAACGCTCCGGTGACGTGTCCTGGTTCGCCGTGGACCCGGCCACGGGGCTCCCGCGCTACGAGGGCTCGATCGACGCTCCTGCGGCGTCCTGCGTGGTCATCGGCCAGGTCGCCGACGAGGCGTGACCTGACGCCGAAGGGATGCCCAAGGGGTGTCCAAGGGGTGTCCAGGGGACGCCGAAGGGCCCGTTCCCGGCTGGGGAGCGGGCCCTTCGGCTCTGCGGCTGTGAGGTGCGCGTCAGCGGACCGGCGTGCCCTGCGGCTGCTGCGGGGCGATGCCCAGCGCCGTCGTGTACTTCGACAGGGCGAGCTTCCCGATCGCCGGGTACGGGCCGAGCGCCTCGGCGGCGGAGCAGCCCGCCTCCTGGGCGGCCTCCGCGACCAGGCTCGGGTCGATCTCCGGCCCTATCAGGTACGGCGCCAGCGCGAGCTGCTGCGAGCCCGAGGACCGCAGCTGCTCGGCGACGGCCGTGATCGAGCCCTCCTGGTCCAGGGCCGCCGCCATGACCGGCACGGCCAGGCGCGCGGCGAGCAGCATGCCGGTGATCCCGGCCGCCTGCACGGCCTCCTCGCCGCCCACAGAGGCGAGGATGATGCCGTCCGCGGCCGTGGCCACGGTGAACAGCCGGGCACGGTCGGCGCGGGCCAGACCGGCCTCCGACAGGCGCACGTGCAGCGCCTCGGCGAGCAGCGGGTGCGGGCCGAGCACGTCGGTGAGGTCGGCCGCGACCCGGCTGTCCATCACGGCCTGGCGGATGACGCGCAGCAGCGCGCCGTCCGGGCCGGCCAGCAGCGGCACGACGACGGCGACGGGGCCTTCCGGCTCCTTGACCTCCACACCCGCGGCGATCGCCTGCTCATAGCGGGCGGCGCGCTCCTCCGCGGCGTGCACCAGCACGGACTGGAGCGTGAGGAACTCCACGTCGTCACCGTCGACGTACCCGATCCGGGCGTCGAGGCCGGGGAGCTCGGAGCGGGCGATGCTCACGACCTCCTCGGCGAGGCCACGGGTGGCGGCGCTCGGCGTGCCCGGCACCGCGAGGACGAGCGCGGGCGCGCCCTCGGGAGCCGCCAGGGGCTCGGGTCGGCGGTGCCGCCCGGGCTGACGAGGTCGCGGCATTCGTACTGGCAGGCCGGACGCGGGCCCAGTGGGGGAGCTCATGGCGACGCATGTTACTGGCTTCCTGGGCTCCCCTGTTCGGGGAGGGGGCAGGTGAGCGGTATCCGTCCGTATTTGTCTGATTGAGTTACGTGCGGTGCGGAAGCGGACGGCGTAGGTGGATCAGTCCCGCTTTCCGGTCACCACGCAGAGCATCGCCTCGTCACTCGGCAGAGTGAGCGCGCCCGCCGCCAGATCGGTGGCGATACGCACCGCCCCCTGCAACGGATCCCCGGCGGCCGGCACCCGCCGCGCGTGCGGCAGCCGCTTCGACAACTCCTCTTCCAGCGGCCCGAGAAGAGGAGCGCCCATCTTGAACAGGCCTCCGGTGAGCGCGACTTGAGGCTCTCCGGACGTCGGGCAGACGGCGGCCGCCGATTCGGCCATGTGCCGTGCGGCGGCCCGCAGGATGTCCGCGGCCACCGGGTCGCTGTCGGCGCATGCGGCCACCTGGGGTGCGAAGGAGGCGAGGACGGCGGGACGGTCCGGGCGCGGATAGAGCTTGCCGGGCAGCCCTCGCACCGGGCCGAACAGCTCCTCGGCGTGGGCCAGCAGCCCGGCCGACCCGCCGGGCCGCCCGTCGTGCGCGCGCAGCGCCGCCTCCAGCCCGGCCCGCCCGATCCAGGCACCGCCGCCGCAGTCGCCGAGCAGATGCCCCCAGCCGTCCGCGCGGCGCCAGTGCGTCAGATCCGTGCCCATCGCGATCAGCCCCGTACCGGCGGCGACCACGGCCCCGGGCGCGGGTCCGAGGGCGCCGACATAGGCGGTGACGGCATCGGCGACGAGAGCAACCCGCCCGATGCCGAACTCCCGCTCCAGCGCGGCCGGCAGGTCGGCGCGCAGGGCATCACCCAGCGTGGCGAGCCCGGCGGCCCCGATCACGGCCGCCCCCAGCCGATCGACACCGGACTCGGCCACCAACCCCCGCACCATGGGCACCAGTTGCTCCATCAGGTGGCCGGGGTCGATGCCCCGCTCCCCGGTACGCACCGGCTCGCGGGACTCCCGCCGGGCCGGCACCCCACGGTCGACGGTGCCGACGACGACGCGCACCCCGGACCCTCCGGAGTCGACGGCGAGGAATCCGGCGGCGTCGGTCACGGCAGGCGCCAGTCCACCGGCTGTCCTCCCTGCCGGATCAGCAGGTCGTTGGCCCGGCTGAACGGGCGGGAGCCGAAGAAGCCGCGGTCGGCGGACATGGGGGAGGGGTGGGCGGACTCCACCGACGGGAGGTTGCCGAGCAGCGGGCGGAGGTTGCGGGCGTCGCGGCCCCAGAGGATGGACACTAGCGGCTTGCCACGCCCGGCCAGCGCACGGATGGCCTGCTCGGTGACCTCCTCCCAGCCCTTGCCCCGGTGGGCGGCCGGCTTGCGCGGGGCCGTCGTCAGCGCCCTGTTGAGCAGCAGCACGCCCTGCTGGGTCCACGGCGTCAGATCGCCGTTGGACGGCTGCGGCAGCCCCAGGTCGGTGTTCAGCTCCCGGTAGATGTTGATGAGGCTGCCGGGCAGCGGACGCACCTCGGGCGCGACCGAGAACGACAGCCCCACGGCATGTCCCGGTGTCGGATACGGGTCCTGTCCGACGATCAGGACCCGTACGTCGTCGAAGGGCTGTTGGAAGGCCCGCAGGACGTTCGGCCCGGCCGGCAGATAGGTGCGTCCCGCGGCGATCTCCGCGCGCAGGAAGTCGCCCATCCCGGCGATCCGTTCGGCAACGGGTTCCAGGGCTTTCGCCCAGCCCGGTTCGACGATTTCATGCAAGGGTCGTGGTGCCACGGGCGTCACCCTACTGCCGTACGGGCAGCGGTGATCAACCAGTGGCCAAGGCCGCCTCGTAAGCCCCGGCGCCCCGGACGACTCATGCGATCACCGCGGCGCGCACGCACAGCACGTCCGGCAGATGCGACGCCAACTGCTGCCAGCTGTCGCCGTCGTCGGCCGACGCGAACACCTCGCCGTTGCGGTTGCCGAAGTACACGCCCGCCGGGTCCGTGTCGTCCGTGCACATCGCGTCGCGCAGCACCGTGCCGTAGTGGTCCTCCTGCGGCAGCCCCGCCGACAGTGCTTCCCAGGTCTTGCCCGCGTCCGCCGTACGGAAGACACGACATCGGTGGTCGGCGGGTACGCGGTCCGAGTCGGCGTTGATCGGGAACACGTACGCCGTCTCGCCGCGGTGGGGGTGTGCGGCCGCCGCGAAGCCGAACGTGGACGGCAGGCCCTTGCCGATGTCCGTCCAGTGCGCGCCTGCGTCGTCGCTGCGGTACACGCCCCAGTGGTTCTGCAGATAGAGACGGTCCGAAGTCGCCGCGTCCTGCGCGATCTTGTGGACGCACTGGCCGAACTCCGGGTTCGGGTCAGGCAGGAACACCGCGGAGACACCGGAGTTGGAAGGCGTCCAGCTCGCGCCGCCGTCGGCCGTCTTGAACACGCCGGCCGTCGAGACGGCGACCGTGACGGACTGTGGGTCGCGCTTGTCGGTGATCACGGTGTGCAGGCCCTCACCGCCGCCGCCCGGCACCCACTTCGACCGGGTCGGGTGCTCCCACAGCGGGCGGACCAGTTCGAAGGTCTCGCCGCGGTCCTCCGAGCGGTACAGCGCGGCCGGTTCCGTGCCCGCGTACACCACGTCCGGCTCCGCGGCCGCCGGGTGCAGCTGCCACACCCGCTCCAGGGAAGCGTCCGTGTCCTTCGGGAACTTGACGGCCGGCTGGGCCGGTTCGGTCCACGTACGTCCCAGGTCGTCGGAGTGGAAGACCGACGGGCCCCAGTGCGCGCTGTCGCCGCCCGCCAGCAGCCGCGGACGCTCGCCCCGCGTGTCGATGGCGACCGAGTACACGGCCTGGGCGTTGAAGTAGGGACTCTCGTCGAACTCCCAGGCGCCACCTCGCCTCCGCCCGATGAACAGGCCCTTGCGCGTGCCCACGGCGAGCAGTACCTCGGTCATGCCGATCACCTCCGCTGTGCTTTGACGTATCCGTCCCAGCCACCGGCCAGTCTGCACCCCGGTACTGACAGTCACCTCTGGAAAGGCTTGCATCGCAGGTCAGGGCGGCGAGGATAGCTCGCCGCGGCGGACTGCGGGGCGCTTTCGCTAAGACGCCCGCGGCGGCCGCGTGACCCGTGCCACGGTCGATCCCGGTACGTGGCGTGAGCATCCGCCTGCCGTCCCCCGTATGGGAGGGAGGTGGGTCCGGCAGGTTCGTGCGCTCATGAGGAGGAAGCCTTCGATGGCGTTCCGTGGTCCGAAGGTGTGGCTGTGGCGTTGGCGGCGCAATCCGCTCAAGCGCCGGGCCGATGCGGTGGAGGCGTGGGTGCTGCTCGCCGCCTGGGCGCTCACCGTCCTCGCCGGAGTGCTGGCCGGCCTGACGGCGGCCGGCACGGTGGAGCAGGGGATGGCCCGGGAGCGCGTCGAGTGGCGCCCCGTCGTCGCCCTGCTCACCGAGAAGGCGCCGGGCACGACCGAATCACGCTCCGGTACGTCGAGCGGCGCGAGTGTGTGGGCGAAGGTCCGCTGGAGCGCGCGGGACGGTTCCGCGCACACCGGCCAGGCCCGCGTCCGGCCCGGCAGCGGCGTCGGCACGCCGGTCACCGTCTGGACGGACCCCCAGGGCCGCCTGGTGACCCAGCCCGCCACCCCGTCCGAGGCCCGCCTACGAGCCGCGCTGGTCGGCGGCCTCGCGGGCATGTGCGCCGGATCCGTCCCCTTCATCGCCGGCCGCGCCCTCCGCAGCCGGCTGGAGAGCCGGCGCATCGACCAGTGGGGCTACGAGTGGGCACGCTTCGGCCCCCTGTGGGGCGGGCGGACGACGGGGTGAGGGCCGCGCGAGGGATCAGCGACGTGCCGTGGCAGCCGCGCCCGTGAAGTCGGGCCCGTCCGGGCCCGTGAAATAGCGTGGCCGCCCGGCCCGCGAAGGACGCGGCGACACGCAGGCCTACGTCGGCCCAGGCGGCAGCCCAGGCCCCGTGGCTGCGCGCCCCAGGGACGAGCCCAGCAACGCCCCCACCCGATCAGCGTTGTCCGACTCCGCGCCTCGGCGGTGTCCGCCGCCCGACCACCCGGAGCGCACCTCACACCCCACCCGGCAGCGCCCGCTCCAGGATCCCGTCCACGTCGGCGGCATCCGGCAGCGTCCCGAACGCGTGCCCCCAGTCGCCGCCGAGCCGGCTCGCGCAGAAGGCGTCGGCCATCGCCGCTGGGGCGTGCCGGACCAGCAGGGAAGCCTGGAGGGTCAGGGCCATCTGCTCGACCAGGCGGCGGGCGCCGGCCTCGGAGCCCGCGGTCAGCAGGGCCTTCAGGCGGGTGACGGCCGCGTCCAGCCGGGCGTCCGCCCCCTGCGCCAGGGCGAGTTCGGCGAAGAGCGCCTCCGCGGTGCCCGGCTCCCTGCTCAACGCCCGCAGTACGTCCAGGGCGTTGACGTTTCCCGAGCCCTCCCAGATCGACAGCAGCGGAGCCTCGCGGTAGTGGCGGGGCATGCCCGACTCCTCGACGTAGCCGTTGCCGCCGAGGCACTCCAGGGCCTCCGCCGTGAAGGCCGGGCCCCGCTTGGTGACCCAGTACTTGCCGACGGCAGTGGCGATCCGGCGGAACGCCGCCTCGGCCCCGTCCGCGTCGGCTGCGCGCACCGCCCGGTCGGCCGCGCCGGCCAGCCGTAGCGTGAGCGTCGTGGCGGCCTCGGACTCCAGCGCCAGGTCGGCCAGGACGTTGCGCATCAGCGGCTGGTCGATCAGCCGCGCCCCGAACGCGCTGCGGTGCCGCACATGGTGTGCGGCCTCGACGAGCGTCTTGCGCATCAGCGTCGCCGACGACATCACGCAGTCCAGCCGCGTGCAGTTGACCATCTCGATGATCGTCTTGACGCCCCGCCCCTCGGGCCCCACCAGCCAGGCGACGGTCCCGTCGAACTCGGGCTCGGAGGAGGCGTTGGAACGGTTGCCCAGCTTGTCCTTCAGGCGCTGGATGCGGAAGGTGTTGCGGCTGCCGTCGGGCAGGACGCGCGGCACGAGGAAGCAGGACAGGCCACCCGGCGCCTGCGCCAGCACCAGGAAGACGTCGCACATGGGCGCCGAGGTGAACCACTTGTGCCCACGCAGCGTGTACACGCCGGACTCGGCGGTCGGCGTCGCCACGGTGGTGTTCGTACGGACGTCGGAGCCGCCCTGTTTCTCGGTCATCCCCATGCCCGCCAGCAGACCCCGCTTCTCGGTCGGCACGCGCAGCTCCGGGTCGTACTCCCGGCTGGTGAGGAGAGGCTCGTACACCTTCGCGAGCTCGGGCTGCCGACGCAGCACAGGGACCGCGGCGTACGTCATCGACGTCGGACAGCCGTGGCCCGCCTCGGTGTGCCCCCACACCAGCCCGCCCGCGGTCCGCGCGACATGGGCGCCGGGCCGCTCGTCCGCCCACGGCGCCGCCGCCAGCCCCTCGGCGACCGCGACCCGCATCAGGTGGTGCCAGCTCGGATGGAACTCGACCTCGTCGACGCGGTGGCCGTAGCGGTCGTGCGTCCGCAGCACGGGCTCGTGCCGGTTGGCCAGCTCACCCCACTCCTGTGCCTCGACGCTCCCGGCCCGCAGGCCGAGCCGCCGGATGTCCTCCTCGGCCCACCCGGCGCCCTCGCGGCGCAGCCCTTCGAGCAGGGCCGTGTCCTCGGACGCGTCGTACGGGGCCGGCGGAGGGGGCTGGTTGGTGACGTCGTGGGTGGCGTGGTGCCCGGACAGCTCCTGCGTTGCTCCGGGCCGCTCAGGCGTGACTGCGGACTGCTTCTGTGCGGGTATCGAGACCATGCCCGCCAGTGTTGCACTACGGCTGCAGTCGCAGCAATCCTGTAATACGTCACCGTCACCCTGCCACGTACAGTCGTCGTCATGCCGAACAACGGATCACCGCAGGCCGACGAGGTGGAACTGCGCCCGCTGTCCGCCCGGTCGGTCGTCCTGAGCCTGCTGCTGGGGCTGCATCCGCCCGAGCTGCCGGTGAAGGACCTGGTGGGCAGTGTGGAGCCGTTCGGGATCGCGGGATCCACCCTGCGGGCCGCGCTCAGCCGGATGGTGGCGGCCGGCGACCTGCGGCGCGCGGACGCGGTCTACGGGCTCAGCGACCGGCTGCTGGAACGCCAGCGGCGGCAGGACGACGCCGTTCACCCCGAGACCGTGCCCTGGGGCGGCGACTGGGAGATGGTCGTGGTCACGGCGACGGGCCGCGGCCCCGCCGAACGCGCGGAACTGCGCAGCGAGTTGACCTGGCTCCGGCTCGCGGAACTGCGTGAGGGCGTCTGGCTGCGGCCGGCCAACCTGCTCCGTCCCCTGCCGGACGGTCTCGGCCAGGTCGCCGAGCGCTGCACGGCCCGCCCCGACCGCCCCGCGCGCGAGCTCGCCGCGCGCCTGTGGCCGCTGGACACGTGGGCCGGCACGGGACACGCCCAGCTCGACCGTGTCGCCCGTGCGCGGCACCCCTCCGAGCGCTTCACCGCCTTCGCGGCCGTCGTACGGCACCTGCTCGCCGACCCGGTGCTGCCACCCGAGCTCCTTCCGGCCGACTGGCCGGGTGAGCGGTTGCGAGCGGCGTACGCGGACTACCGGCGGGAGTTGGCAGAGGAGGCACACGCGCGTGACGGCCGGGCGAGGGCCGAGGGCGTACACGCGCGTGACGGCCGGGAGAGTGCCGAGGGCGTACACGCGCGTGGCCGCCCTCAGTGGTCGGCGCCGTAATCCTTCGGGGGTTGTTCACGCTGCCGGTGCGGCGGGGGATTCTTCGTGGTGATCGGCGGTGTGCCGGTCGAGCCTGGCCGGTAGATCGTCCAGGTCGGAGGTGGTGAACCTCCACTGGAACGGCTGTGCCGTGGCGTTGTAGCGGTCTTGGCAGGCTCGGATCCGGTCCCTGACCTCGGTGAGGTCGGTGAAGTCGTTGGGCGAGAGGGCCTTGCGGTGGACGGCAGAGAAGTAGATCTCGGCTTGGTTGAGCCAGGAGGCGTGCACGGGGGTGTGGACCATGAGGCACCGCCGCGTCCGTAGGTGTGATTGACGCGTATCGCCCTGGCCTTGCCGGGGGCGAGGGTGGGGTGGCAGCGGCACCGGGCCTGGATGGAAGTCTTCTCGTCCGCGCTGAACACGTACTCGTCATCGCCGAGCTGTTCGCCCTGCCAGGTGCGGGCGTACAGGTCCAGCACCCAGGCGGCCTTCAGTCGGAAGCCGGGGCGGGTGATGAAGATCCAGGAGCGGTGCTGCCAGGGCTTGAGCGCGTCCTGGGCCGGCCAGCGACGCACGGTCGACGCCGACATGAACGGGGCGATGCCCCGCCGGGCGGCCTCGCGGGCCAGTTCCGGGCACGACCAGCGTGAGAGCGGTACTTCACTCTCGGCAGGCAGCCGGCAGGCCGGCGCTTTGACCTCGGCGGCCTGCAGCGGTGTGAACGAGGCGGGACGGTCGCAGCGTTGACGGTCTTCGAGCCCGGGCAGGCCCGCATGGGCGAGCAGCCGGTGCTCGGTCTTGTGGCCGTAGACCATCTTCTTCAACCGCACGCGTTCGGCGGCACTCGGGGCTGTCGGACAGGGGATGCGGACGGGCATGGCGGGCGAACCGATCGGCCGAAGTGGATCACTGGTACCCCGCAGCCTGCCCCGCCCGTCACCGCCCCAGCCCCCGCAATGACCGGTGCAAGAGGCCACTTGGACAGGGAAAACGCAACTTCGACATGGCCCGCAGGGGCAGCTACCTTCACCTGGTCTTCGGCGATCGCCCACGGTCGCACAGGAGTTCCTTCAGGCTGAGCCACCCGCGACGGGATGAGTTGGTCAGCCCCACGAATCCTCGCCCCCATGCCCTATGCCCAAGCCACCGAACCGGGCCCACACCAGGCACCCCAACCAGGGAGAGACGCATGCCCCATCTTGCGCTGTACACATTCGGCGTCCTGAAGTCACCTCTCGCCGATCCCGCACCTCTCATGCGCGAGTTCTACGACAGGGGTGAGGCCGTCTACCGGAAGATCGGCCAGCACCCCGGATACCTCGCGCGTGCTGAAGCGGCAGACGGCGACCGGGGCATGCTCTTCGAGGCGGACTGGGGTGCATGGGGAGAGTTCGTCGTACCGACCTGGTACGGCAAGGGCCGTACTGTGGAAACCACCGCCCTGGCCGCGACCCTCTCACTCTGGACCGACCTGCGCCCCGCCCTCGACGCCGTCTACGCAGGTCTGCACCGTGAGGCGCTCAACAGGCGCCATGACTGGTTCGAGAGGACAGGACACCCGAATTACGTGTGCTGGTGGGTCTCCGACGGCGTGATACCCACCTGGCAGGACGGGGTTTCCAGGCTGGAACACCTCCACGACCACGGCTCCGCGCCGCACGCCTTCACCTTCCACCACTCGTTCGCCCCGGACGGAACTCCGACCAGGATCAAAGTCGAACGCCTCGATTGAATGACGGCGAACAGATGCGTCCGCGCTACGGCGGATCCGCCAGTACCTGGGGCTTTCGCCCTCTATCGGAGCCGACCACTTGGCCGACCGAGGACGTACGCGCGCGTGGCCGTCGGGAACGACGCGGCGGCCGTACGAAGCGCCGTGCGGGGACGCTTCGGACGGCCGCCTTCACCGTGGGGGGTTCGCCTGCGGCTGTGGGCTACCGGTAGGTGATGTCCGACGTGGAGTACAGGCAGTTCGTGCTGTCCGGACCCGTACCGACGGCGGTGTTGTTGTTGTACTTCTGGCAGGGGACGACCTTGCGGCTCGCGTCGTTGAGGATCGTGATGCCGCGCAGGGTCGCCACGTCGCCCCGGTTGACGTTGATGCCGACGAGACGCGCCGTGGAACCGGTGCCGGTCACCTCGATGTTGCTGAGGTTGACCTTGCGCGTGTACTGCGTCGAGCAGTCGCCGCACGAGCGGTACAGCGTCTTGAACTCGCTGACCGCGAAGTTGGAGATGTTCAGCGTGCCGGGCCCGTTGTGCTGGAAGACCTTGTCGGCGGCCTTCTTCGCGCCACCGCCGGTCACCGTGTAGGTGGAGCCGCCCCGGAAGGTGGCCGCGTCCTCGCCGACGTCCTCCCACCACACGTTCTGCAGCGTGCAGTTGCCCTCGCAGTGGATGCCGTCGGCGCCGGGTGCGCCGATGATGACGTTCTTCAGCGTCGCGCCGGCCGCGAGCTCGAAGATCGGGTCCTGGCCCTCTTCCTGGCCGTCACCGGCCAGGTCGCCGCTGCCGTAGTAGCGGACCATGCCGCCGTCCCTGACGCCGGACACCTTGATGGTCGAGCTCACCGGCTGGCTGCTGCTGGGCGTCGGCCAGGTGGCCGCGCTCGCCGGTGGCGCCCCGAGTGTCGTGATCATGACAGACGAGAGCCCGAGTGCGGCCAGGCCGCCGGTCAGCGCGCGCCGGCGGGCCCGGGGCTTTGCTGGTGAAGTCATGTCCCGATGCCTTCTTCCAGTTGGGGGGTGGTCAGATCTTTCCGGCGCCCGCGCCGGACGTCACCGAGGCGACGACGGTGGACGCGGACTCGGCGGTGTAGCTGTAGGGCGGGGTGGTGAAGGTGCCGACCCGGGAGATCTCGGTCGCGGCTCCGCCGAGATCGTTGCCGCGCAGATTGGCGTAGCCGTCCACGTCGCTGCTGCGGTTGGTGGTGACGGCGACCTTGGTGTCGCGGAAGACGTTGTTCTCCACGAGCATCTGGGCACCCATGCGCGAATGGCAGGCGGTGTCCGCGCCGGCCACGTAGTTGTTGTAGAAGTGCCCGGTGCCGAAGCGCAGGCTGGGGATGCGGGAGTAGACGTTGCTGAAGTAGTTGTGGTGGTACGTCACCTTCAGGTGCCCGGTGTCCTCGCTCGCGTTGTTGTCGCTGTGACCGACGAGCGAGCCCTTGAAATGGTCCTTGAAGGTGTTCCAGGACACCGTGACGCTGTCCGAGCCGTGATTGATGTCCAGCAGCCCGTCGTAGTAGTCCTTGTCGTGATCACGGTCGGCCGAGAAGGCGTTGTGGTCGATCCACACCTTCGTCGACGCCTGGACCGTGATGCCGTCGGACGGCGCCACCGGCTTGCTGATGTTCAGGTTGCGGACGACGACGTTGGTGACGTTCTTCAGCCGCAGCCCGCCCCCGGTGAACCCGGACGACGAACCGACGCCCAGGACCGTGGTGTTGGAGCCGACGTCGACCTGACCGCTCAGCGAGATCAGGCCGTTGACCCGGACGACCTTGGCCGAGTTGCCGGTGACCGCGGTCTTGAAGGCGTCCAGCGTCGAGACGGTCACCGCCGAGGCGCTGCCGCCACCGGTCGTCCCGGCGCCGAACCCGACCGGCGAGGTCTCGGCCGCCCCGGCGGGCTGCGGCAGGACGAGGACGGCCGCGGTGGCGAGAGCGGCTGCAGCGGCCGTCACCAGCGCGGTTCTTTGCGAGCGTGCATGTGGGGGGAGAGTACGCATGCGGATGCGTCCTTTCAGAAGGACTTGCCCGATCATGTACCTGAACGATGTGCGTCATGCAGAACGCCGCGCGCGAGCAGAGTGACCGTGTGGGGGTTGCGGCAGTGCGGCTCGGTCAGCCTGCTGAACGGAACGTAGGGGGCAAGCGCTTTCTAGTCAACGCTTCGCGCAGAAGAATCCAGTCAGCCTGGTGGGAGGTAAGGGCTCTCTCGATGCTCTCTCCGGACCCAATGTGGGAGCGCTTCCATGATGAGCGTGTCCATGCCACGATGCCCTTCCGGACGCTTTCCCCGTGAGAGGGCGAGTCAATGCCGACCCCACGTATGCGTACGTTGATCAGCGGGCTGATGCTCATCCCGCTGGCCTTCGGCGCCGTGGCCGCATCCCCGGACCGCGCGGACGCCGGCGGCTCGGTGGCGGGCCGGGCCGATCCGTTACCCGGCTCCTTCACCTGGTCGTCCAGTGGCCCGCTGATCGCGCCCAAGCCGGACGCGGGACACCCGATCGTCTCCGTCAAGGATCCGACGGTCTTCCGGTACGACAACCGCCGGCACATCTACATGACGACGGCCGCCACCTCCGGCCGGTGGAGCCTGGCCCACACCAGCTTCGCCGACTGGTCCCAGGCGGCCGCCGCACCCCAGACGTTCCTCGACACCAACCCCGACATCGGCAACCGGTACGTCGCCGCTCCCCAGGTGTTCTACTTCGCCCCGCAGAAGAAGTGGTACATGGTCCACCAGACCGGGCCGCCGTCCTTCTCGACCACCAACGATCCCGCGGATCCGGGAAGTTGGAGCGCGCCGCGGAACCTCTTCGACACCGAGCCGCCGATCGTCACCGAGAACAAGGGCCCGGGCGGCCGGCTCGACTTCTGGGGCATCTGCGACGACACGGACTGCTATCTGTTCTCCTCCGACGGCAACGGCCACCAGTACCGCTCGCGCACCACCGTCGCCGAGTTCCCGAACGGCTTCCGCGACACGGCCATCGTCCTGTCCGAGCCGAACCGCTTCGACCTCTTCGAGGGGAGCAACGTCTACCGGCTCGGCAGCAGCGGAACGTACCTCATGCTCGTCGAGGCAATGGCGACCGGCTCCGACTGGCGGCGCTACTTCCGGGCCTGGACGGCGGACAGCCTGGGCGCGGCGTGGAAACCGCTGGCGGAGACCGAGGCCAACCCCTTCATCCGGTCCACCCACGTGACCTTCGGGCCGGGACAGCCCGCGTGGACCACGGACTTCAGCCACGGCGAGATGATCCGCGACGGCGTCGACCAGACCCTCACGATCAACCCCTGCCGCCTTCAGTACCTGTACCAGGGGATGGACCCCGCATCCAGTGGCGACTACTACAACTCCCCTGGAGGCTCGGCCTGCTGACCCAGACGAACAGCTCCTGCTGACCCGTACCGACAGCGCCAGAAGGGACAAGGACGTGCCCACCCCCACCGGCACCACAGCGAGACGACCGCTCCGCGCGCTCTTCGCCAGCGTCTTCGCAGCGCTCCTGCCGCTGCTCGCGGCACTGCTCGTCACCGCCCCCGCGGCCGCCGCCCGCACCGAGGCCGCCGACGTGGTCCCCACCGCGGCACTCACCGAGGTCACCGACTTCGGCACCAACCCCAGCAACCTGCGGATGTACCTGTACGTGCCGGACAACGTCACCGCCGACCCGGCGGTCCTGGTGGCCGTGCACTGGTGCACCGGCTCCGGCCCGGACATGTACAACGGCACCGAGTACGACACGCTCGCCGACCGGTACGGCTTCATCGTGCTCTACCCGTCCGTCACCCGCAGCAGCAAGTGCTTCGACGTCTCCTCGCCGCAGGCGCTCAAGCGCGGCGGCGGCAGCGACCCCGTCGGCATCAAGTCCATGGTCGACTGGGTCACCCGCACCTACGACGCCGACACCAGCCGCGTCTTCGCCACCGGCATCTCCTCCGGCGCGATGATGACCAACGTCCTGCTCGGCGACTACCCCGACGTGTTCGCCGCCGGCGCCGCCTTCTCGGGGGTCCCCTTCGGCTGCTTCGCCACCACCGACGGCTCCGAGTGGAACAGCGCCTGCGCCAACGGCACCGTGACCCACACCCCGCAGGAGTGGGGCAACCTGGTCCGCAACGCCTACCCGGGCTACACCGGCCCCCGCCCGCGCATGCAGCTGTGGCACGGCACCGAGGACGACGTCCTGCGCTACCCCAACTTCGGGGAGATGATCAAGCAGTGGACGAACGTCCAGGGCATCAGCCAGACCCCGGCCGCCACGGACACGCCCCAGTCCGGCTGGACCCGCACCCGCTACGGCGGCACCGGTGACCGGGCCCCCGTCGAGGCGATCAGCCTCCAGGGCGTCGGCCACAACCTGTACAGCTCCGGCATGGCGACCCGGGTGCTCACCTTCTTCGGCCTCGACAGCGGCGGCCCTGCACCCCAGCCCCAGCCCGGCACGTGCAAGGTGAACGCCACCACCAACGCCTGGAACACGGGCCTGACCGCCTCCGTGACGATCACCAACACGAGCACGACGGCGATCAACGGCTGGCAGCTCGGCTTCACCCTGCCCACCGGCCAGACGATCACCAACGGCTGGGGAGCCACGTACACCCCGGCCTCCGGCGCGGTGACGGCGACCAGCGCCTCGTACAACGCGGCGCTCGCGCCAGGAGCGAGCGCCAGCATCGGATACCAGGCGAACCACACCGGCAACAGCGCGGCGCCGGGCGCCTTCACGCTCAACGGGACGGCCTGCACGGCAGGTTGACCTTTGCGCACCGCAGGGGGGCCGGGGGCAAGAGCCTCCGGCCCCCCCAGCGGTCCGCCCGCCCCACGCGCTCAGCCCACGCGCTCAGCCTGCGCCGCGGACGGCCCGGCAGGGTGTGCCGGGGCGCCGGTAGGCGGATGACATGCCGTTTTGCGGGAACCCGGGCCCCACGAAAGGCGATGTCACAGCACGACCGGCTGAGGGCGAGCGATGGTTCTGGGACTCCTCACACGCACAGTCACACGTCCGGCGGCCGCCGCGGCCGGACTGGTCGCGGCCGGGCCCCGGCTGCTCGCCAGGGGCGCCGCTCCCGCGGTGGGAGCCGCAGCGGGGGCCGTGGCAGGGACCGCCCGGGCCGGCGTACGGGGCGCCGACTCCGCGGCGCGCGTCGCACGGGTCGCCCGCGACACGCTGCCCGGCCGCCCGCACCCCTGGCGGTCCGGCACCCGGACCCACCTCGCGCTGCGGCCCGAGGCGCCGGAGCGCGTACGGCGGGCGGGCGGGACGGAGCGCGCGGCGCACCGGGTCGCGGCGGCGCTGGCGGAGCGGCCCGACGTGGCCCTCGCGTACTGGGACGGCGGACTGCAAAGGCTGGTGGTGACCGCCGTCGAGGACGCGGTCAGCGATCGCGTGGTGGAGAAGGCGTCCGAGATCGCGGCCCGGCACGGTCTGGCCCAGATGGACGAGGCGGTGGACGACATCGTGCACCCGGCCGACCCCGCCGGAGTACGGGCCGCCGCCGCGACGCTCGCCGCCGACGGGATCGGCATCGCGACCGCGTTCATCGGATACGGCCTGCGCCTGCCGTCCTCACCGCGGGCGGTGACCGCGCTGGTGACGCTGGCGCGGGAGAACCCGCGCTTCCGCGGCTGGCTGCGCGCCAGGATCGGCCGCTCCCGCATGGACATGCTGCTGGCCGCCGCGAACGCGGCCGCCCACGGTGTCGGCCGGACCCCGACCGCCCTGCTGCTCGACGGAGCGCTGCGCGCGCTCCAGCTGGCGGAGACGGTGGCCCGGGTGGCCGCGTTCGACAGGGTCCACGACGAGGTCTGTGTGCCGGAGCGGGGCAGCGTGGCCGGGGATGACCGCGCACGCCCGCCGCTGCGCACCTCCCCGGCCCAGGAGTACGCCGCGCACGCCGAGACCGGCAGCCTGGTGGGCGCGCTGGCCACGCTGCTGGTCAAGCACGACGGCACCGAGGCGGCGGAAGCAGTGCTCGCGGGCTCTCCCAAGGCCGCGCGCTATGGACCCGCCGCCTTCCACGCCGTACTGAGCTCCGCGCTGTCCCGCACGGGCGTCCTGGTGCGCGACACCGAACGGCTGCGGCAGTTGGAGATGGCCGACACGGTCGTCCTGCATCCGAGCGCGCTGCGCACTCCCGGCGCGGGCGCGGACCCGTGGACGGAGGAGGTGCTGGACGCGGCGCGGCGCGCGGGCCTGCGGGTCGTGATGGTGGACGACCCCGCCCTGGCCGATTTCACGAGCCTCGCCGACCAGGTGGTGCGCGACGAGCGGTCGCTGAGCGATGTGGTGAGCGGGTTGCGCGGCGAGGACCACGGCGTCGTCGTCACGGTCGCCCGGCCGGGGCCGGACGACGAGGACGTACTCGCCGGGCTGCTCGCCGGTGACGTGGCCGTCGCCCTCACCGACCGGGACGGGGCCGTCATCTGGGGCGCGGACGTACTCGCCCTGCACGGTCTGGCCGATGTGTGGCGGCTGCTGCGGGCGGCACCGGCCGCGCGCGGCGTCGGCAGCAGGTCGCAGACCCTGGCCCGGTCCGGTGCCGCCCTGTCCGGGCTGCTGGTGGCCATCGGCAAGTCCCGGCGCGGGCGTCCCACGCCCTGGCCCGGGCTGCGGCACACGCCGGTCGACGTGAGCGCGGCCTGGGCCCTGCTGACCGGCGTGCGCAGCGCCCTCGGGGTGGCGGTCGCCCGCGCCCCGCACCCGCGTCCGCGCGTGGCCTGGCACGAACTGGAGCACACCGAGGTCCGGGACCGGCTGGAACACGAACAGGGCCCCGAACAGACCGTGGCCGAGCAGGCCACCGGCCGCGTGCGCAAGACGGTCCGCACGATGGGCCGGCAGCGCGTGTTCGCGCCGGTGAGCGGGCCGCTGCGGCTCGCCCGGGCCGTACGCGGCGAACTCGACGACCCCCTCACCCCGGTGCTGGCCGTCGGCTCGGCCGCCGAGGCGATCCTCGGCTCCGTCGTGGACGCCCTGCTGGTCATCGGCGCGCTCGATCTGAACGCGCTGGTCGGCGGCGTCCAGCGGATGCGGGCCGAGCGGGCGCTGTCCGGGCTGGTGGCGAAGCAGAAACAGCAGGCACGCGTCACGACCGAGGAGCCGGAGCCCGAGCCCGAGCCGCACCTCGTGGACGCCGCCCAGCTCCGGCCGGGCGACCTGATCGAGCTCCGGGCGGACGATGTGGTGCCCGCCGACGCCCGTCTGCTGTGGGAGGACGGCCTGGAGGTGGACGAGTCCGCGCTGACCGGGGAGTCCCTGGCCGCCGACAAGGCGACCGACCCGACGCCGGACGCGGCCGTGCCGGACCGCCGCTGCATGGTGTTCGAGGGCACGACCGTGGTGGCCGGGCAGGCCCGGGCCGTCGTGGTGGACACCGGGGACCGGACGGAGGCCGCCCGGGCCGTGGCCCTCGCCTCCCGCAAGCCGCCGTCCGCCGGAGTCCAGGCCAGGCTGCGGGAACTCACCGACAAGGCCCTGCCGTTGACCCTGGCGGGCGGCGCCGGAGTGACCGCTCTGTCGCTGCTGCGCGGCACGCCGATCCGCCGGTCGGTGAGCGGCGGCGTGGCGGTGGCCGTGGCCGCCGTCCCCGAGGGGCTGCCGCTGGTGGCGACCGTGGCGCAGCTCGCGGCCGCCCGCCGGCTGAGCCGCCGTGGAGTCCTCGTCCGGGCACCGCGCACCCTGGAGGCGCTCGGCCGGATGGACACCATCTGCTTCGACAAGACCGGCACCCTCACCGAGAACCGGTTGCGCCTGGTGCGCGTGACCGACGCCGACGGCACGGTCCGCAAGCCGGACGAGGGCGATGCCACCCTGCGCGTCGCGGCCCGCGCCTGCCCGCACCTCAACGGCGGCTCCGACCGGCCCGTGCACGCCACCGACGAGGCCGTCCTCGACGCCGCGGGCCACGACCCGGAGTGGACCCAGACCGAGGGCCTGCCCTTCGAGGCCGGCCGCGGTTACGCCGCCGCCGTCGGCCGGGCCGAGGACGACACCCCCGTCCTCGTGGTCAAGGGCGCCCCCGAGACGGTGCTGCCCGCCTGCGCCGACCTGCCGTCGTCGGCCTCGGAGACGGCGCAGCAGCTGGCCGGCGACGGACTGCGCGTCCTGGCGGTGGCCCGGCGCCCCCTGGACGCGGCGGACGAGGCGGCGGACGTCCTGGAGCAGCCCCTGGAGGAGCTGGAGTTCACCGGTCTGCTGGCCCTCGCCGACGTCCCGCGCGAGACGTCCACGGCCCTCGTCGAAGGCCTGCGCAAGGCGGGCGTACGACCCGTCATGCTGACCGGCGACCACCCGCAGACCGCCCGCGCGATCGCCGCGGAACTGGGCTGGCCCGAGGACACCGGTGTGGTCACGGGCGACGAGCTGGCGTCCGCGGACCGGGAGGAACGCGCCCGGATGCTGCGTGACATGGGTGTCGTGGCCCGGGTCGCGCCCGAGCAGAAACTCCAGGTCATCGAGGCGCTCAGGGACGCCGACCGGGTGGTCGGCATGGTCGGCGACGGAGCCAACGACGCCGCGGCCATCCGCGCCGCCGACATCGGCGTCGGCATCAGTGCCCGGGGCTCTGCGGCCGCCCGCAACGCGGCCGACCTCGTCCTCACCGACGCCGACCTCACGGTCCTCATCGAGGCCGTGGCCGAGGGCCGCGCCCTGTGGCACAGCGTCGCCGACGCCATCGCCATGCTCATCGGCGGCAACGCGGGCGAGGTCGGCTTCGGCCTCCTCGGCACCCTCCTGTCGGGCGCGTCGCCCCTGTCCACCCGCCAGATGCTGCTGGTGAACCTGTTCACGGACCTGTTCCCGGCCATGGCGGTGGCGGTGACGCCGAAGGAGCCGGAGGCGGAGGCGCCGGACGCGAAGCAGGGCCACGCGAGCACAGACGGTGGTGAGCCTGCCCCGGCCGGCCCCGAAGGCACCGAACCCCTCGGCACCTCACTCCTCGGAGCCCCCCTCATCCGCAAGATCCGGCACCGCGCCCTGACCACCACGCTGGGCGCCACGTCCGCCTGGCTGTTCGGCCGCTTCACCCCGGGCACCGCCCGCCGCTCCACCACGATGGCCCTGTGCGCCGTGGTCGGCACACAGCTCGCCCAGACGCTGGCGGACCGCCGGGGCAGCCCACTGGTCCGCGTCACCGCCCTGGGCTCCGCAGCCGTCCTCTTCGTCCTGGTCGAGACCCCTGGCCTCAGCAACCTCTTCGGCTGCACCCCGCTCGGCCCGATCGCCTGGACGGGCGTCGCCGCCTCGATCGCGCTGGCGGTGGCCGGCCAGCGAGCCCTGCCCAGTCTGGAGCGCATCGTGCTCCAGCACCTGCCGGCCGACCTTCGCTGAGGTGCTCAGACGGACCGGTGGTACTGGTCCGGCACGTGCACGTCCCCGCCCAGCTCCCGTGCCGCGTGCCGTGCCCACGACGGGCTGCGCAGCAGCTCGCGGCCGAGCAGGACGGCGTCCGCCTCGCCGTTCGCGATGATCTTCTCGGCCTGTTCGGCGTCGGTGATCAGCCCCACCGCGGCGACCGGCAGCGAGGTCTCGGCCTTCACCCGCGCGGCGAACGGCACTTGGTAGCCGGGACCGACGGGGATGCGGGCAGCGGAGGCGTTGCCGCCGGTGGAGACGTCGAGCAGGTCGATGCCGTGGGCCTGGAGGTCGGCGGCGAAGCGGACCGTGTCGTCGGCGGTCCAGCCGTCCTCCTCCAGCCAGTCGGTCGCCGAGATGCGGAACAACAGCGGCTTGTCGTGCGGCCACACCTCCCGTACGGCGTCCACGACCTGGAGCGCGAAACGGGTGCGGTTCTCGTACGAGCCGCCGTACTCGTCGGTGCGGTGGTTGGAGTACGGGGAGAGGAACTCGTTGATCAGATAGCCGTGGGCGCCGTGGATCTCGGCGACCTCGAAGCCGGCCGCGAGGGCCCGGCGCGCGGCGTCCGCGAACTGACCCACGATCTCCTGGATCTCGGCGACCGTCAGCTCACTCGGCACCGGGTGCCCGTCGGCGAACGCGACCGGGCTCGGCGCCACCGGCTGCCACCCGTGCGCGTCCGGCCCCACCGGGGCACCGCCCCGCCAGGGCCGGTCGGTCGACGCCTTGCGGCCGGCGTGGGCCAGCTGGATCGCCGGCACGGTGCCCTGCGACACCAGGAAGCGCGTGATCCGGCGGAATGCCTCGACCTGGGTGTCGTTCCAGATGCCCAGGTCGTACGGGGAGATCCGGCCCTCGGGGCCGACCCCCGTGGCCTCGACGATGATCAGCCCCGTGCCGCCGGCCGCGCGGGCCGCGTAGTGCGCGAAGTGCCAGTCGTTGGGGGCGCCCATGTCGGGGCCCTCCGGCGCGGCCGAGTACTGGCACATCGGGGGCATCCACACCCGGTTCGGGATCGTCACATCGCGCAGGGTGTAGGTCTCGAAGAGCGCACTCACGGCTCACTCCATTCGTCACGGGGACCAGCGGTTCGACTCGTACGATAGGCATCGTAGTACGGGAAGTGTCAAACTACGAGGGTTCTCGTACAATGAGGGAAGTCGAGTGAAGTGGAGCCGCCGTGACCAGCCCCGCTGTCAGCAGCCGAGACCTCCCGCACCCCGCGCGCGAGGAGATCCGCCTGGAAGGCGTGCTGCACGCGCTCTCCGACCCGATGCGGCTGCAGATCGTGCGAGAGCTCGCCGCCGTCGGCGACGAGCTCTCCTGTTCGCACTTCGACCTGCCCGTGACCAAGTCCACCACCACGCATCACTTCCGGGTGCTGCGCGAGAGCGGTGTGCTCCAGCAGGTCTACCGGGGCACGGCCAAGATGAACGGCCTGCGCAAGGACGACCTAGACGGCCTCTTCCCGGGGCTTCTCGACTGTCTCCTCGACGCCGCCGCCCGGCAGGCCGCCCGCGTCGACGGCGCTTGAACCGGCCTTCGTGGGCAGGTGGTTGAAGAGCAGGTTCAGCACGATCGCCGTCAGGCAGCCCGCGCTGATCCCGCTGTTCATCACCGTCTGGAACCAGTCCGGGAACTTCGCGTAGACCGTCGGCACACCGACCGGCAGCACACCCATGGCCACGGAAACGGCCACCACCGTCAGGTTGTTGTTGCCCTTGAAGTCCACCTGGGCGAGGGTCCTCAGGCCGCTCGCCGCCACCGTCCCGAACATCACCAGACCCGCACCGCCCAGCACCGGCGCCGGTATCGCCGCCACCACCGCGCCCAGCTTCGGCAGCAGGCCGAGCAGTACGAGAATGCCGCCCGCGGTCGCGACCACCCAGCGGCTGCGCACGCGGGTCATGCCGACGAGCCCCACGTTCTGCGCGTACGCCGTGTACGGGAAGGTGTTGAAGATGCCGCCCAGCACGGTCGACAGGCCGTCGGCGCGCAGGCCGTCCGAGAGGGAGCGCGGCTCCACCTTGCGGTCCGTCATCTCACCGACCGCGATCAGGTCACCGGTCGTCTCGGTCATCGTCACCAGCGCCACCACCAGCATCGACACGATCGCCGAGAACTCGAAGGTGGGCGCCCCGAAGTGGAACGGCGTGCTGATCCCCACCCAGTCCGCGTCCCCGACCCCGCTGAAGTCGGTGAACCCGAACGGCACCGCCACCGCGAGCCCGACCACGATGCCGATCAGCACGGCGATCCGGCTCAGGAACACCGGCGCGAACCGCTGCACGCCGAGCACCACCGCGAGCACGAACGCGGCCAGCGCGAGGTTCTTCGGCTCCCCGAAGTCGGGTGAACCGACGCCGCCCGCCGCCCAGTTGCCCGCGACCGGCAGCAGCGAGAGGCCGATGATCAGGATCACGGTGCCCGTGACGAGCGGGGGGAAGAATCGCAGGAGCCTGCCGAAGACCGGCGCCAGCAGCACGATCGCGAGCCCCGCGACGATCACCGAGCCGTAGATCGCGGGCAGTCCGCCGCCCGTCGTCCCGATCAGCACCATCGGCGACACGGCGGCGAACGTACAGCCCTGCATGATCGGCAGCCGTACGCCGAACCGCCAGAAGCCGATGCATTGGATGAGGGTCGCGATGCCGCACACCAGTAGGTCGGCGGTGATCAGGTACGCCAGATCGGCGGGGGACAGTTTCATCGCGCCGCCGACGATCAGGGGTACGGCGACCGCGCCCGCGTACATCGCGAGTACATGTTGGAGGCCGAAGGCGGCCAACTGGCGTTTGGGCGGGATCTCGTCGACGGGGTGCGCGGGTGCGGTTGCTGTCATGGGCGAGACCGTAGACTCCTTGAACAGATTGTTGATTTCGCGGGTGTTGCTGATGCGTTTCTCGCTACGGGGCGCTCTCGTGCGCGGCGGTCATGAGTGACTGCCAGTCGGGGAGCTTCACCACACCCCTGCCCAGCGAAGCCCCAAGCTCCGCCTCCGCCCGTTCGATGGCGCACCAGCCTCCCCACTCGACCGGCTCGATGCCCTCGGTGCGCAGTGCCGTGAGCGGGTCCTCGGGCAGTTCCTTCCCTACGAGCACGGAGGCGTCCTCCAGCAGTGACGTCACCGTCTCCTTCGCGCACGGGCGGTTGGTGCCGATCACCCCCGTCGGGCCCCGCTTGATCCAGCCCGCCACGTACTCGCCCGGCGCCACCGCGCCCTCGCGCAGCACGCGGCCGGCGAGATGCGGCACCGTGCCGGTCGCCGGGTCGAACGGCAGTCCCTCCAGCGGCACGCCGCGATAGCCCACCGAACGCAGCACCAGTTGCGCCTCGATGTCCACGTACCGGCCCGTGCCGGTGACACCGCCCTGTCCGTCCGGCGCCGTCCGCTCGAAGCGCACCGCGCCCACGCGCCCCTCGTCGGCGAGGAGTTCGACGGGGCGCAGGAAGAAGCGCAGCCGGATGTGGTGGCCGGCGTCCTGTGCGGGGGACTCGGCCCAGCCGCGCAGCACCTCCACGTTGCGGCGCTGCGGGGCGGGCAGTCCGGCGGGGTCGGCGTAGGACGGATCCAGCGCCAGCTCTGCCGGATCCACGGTCACTTCCGTGTCGGGCAGGGTGCCCAGCTCCCGCAGCTCCTTGGTGGTGAAGCGGGCCTGCGAGGGGCCGCGCCGCCCCACCATGCTGATGTCCGTCACCCGGCTCGCGGCGAGGGCGGTGAGCGCCGCCTGCGGCATGTCGGTGGGGCTCAGCTCGGCCGTGCCCCGCGCCAGCATCCGCGTGACGTCCACCGCGACGTTCCCGACGCCGATGACCACCGCCGAGCGCGCGCCGAGGACGAAGCCGTCGTCGACGGCGTCCGGGTGGGCGCTGTACCAGGACACGAACTCCGTCGCCGACCAGCTGCCCGGCAGGTCCTCGCCGGGAATCCCGAGGTGCCGGTCGGTGGCGGCGCCCACGCAGTACACGACCGCGTGGTACAGGCCCCGGAGCCGCTCGATCGGCATCCCGTCCGGTCCGACCTGGATGCCGCCGAGGAAGCGCACCCGCTCGTGCTCCAGGACCGTGCGCAGGTTGTTCTGGAGGGACTTGATCTTCTCGTGGTCCGGCGCCACCCCGTAGCGCACCAGGCCGTACGGGCACGGCAGCCGGTCCAGGACGTCGACGAGCACGTCCGGATCCTGCTGTACGAGGCCCTGAGCGGTGTAGCACCCGCTCGGGCCGGAACCGACGACGGCGACACGCAGCACGGCGGAACTCCTTGTCCGAGGCACCTGCGGGGATCTTCGGGGATCTTCAGGAGTCGCTCTCGAGTCCAGCATCGCACCGCGGCCGCTCCGCTGACAGGGTGCTGTGCGCCGTACGGGAAGCGTGTTCGTTCGTATGGAATGTGATCATGAGGTTACGTTGCGTGTGTGCTGGAAGCATCCTTTCTTAATCTTTCCGATCGTTCTGCGACGGACGGTGCCGTGTCCGTGTGGCCCGCGTGGGAAGTGCGGGACGGTGCCGGTGCCACGGCGTGGTTCGAGGTCCGGCTGGAGTTCGGCGACGGCGCACACGTGGACGCGCTCGCGGTGGTCGCCGAGGGCTGCGTCTCCATCGAGGACGTACGGGCCGAGCCGGCGCTGTCCCTCGACGACCTGACGGCGCTCGCCGACTGGATCGAGGCTCCGCTCTTCGACGCGTGCGGGATCGGGACCGAACCCGATCGCGAGGACCTCGGACCGAGCCCGGATCGGACGGCCTGGCCGGGAGGTGTCGAGGGGCAGTGGCTCGTCGCCCAGAAATATCGCGCGGCGCAGGAGGAGGGGACCGACCCCGTCCTCGCGGTGATGAGCGCGACGGGGCACGGTCGCCGCAAGTCGCTACGGCTGATCGGCCAGGCGCGCGACGCGGGCTTCCTGACGCGGCGGCGAGCCCGCCGCTGAGTACCGCCTCGGCGGCGGACGGTACCGACCGGGTCCGTCAGAGCATGTCCCGCATCCGCGTGATCTCGCTCGTCTGCTGGGCGACCACCTCGTCGGCCATCTCCTCGACCGCGATGTTGTTGCCCTGCCTCTTCACGTCCGTGGCCATGGTGATCGCGCCTTCGTGATGGGTGATCATCAGCGTGAGGAAGAGCTCGTCGAACGCCGCTCCCCGCGCGGCGCGCAGCTTGGCCAGCTGTGCCTCGGTCGCCATGCCGGGCATCGCGGCGTGCTGGTGGCCGTCGCCCTTGCCGGCCTTCTCGGCCTTGCCGTGCTTCTTAAGCCAGCCCTTCATGGCGTTGATCTCCGGGCCCTGCGCGGCGGCGATCCGCCCGGCGAGGGCCTTGACCTTCGCCGACTCGGCGCGGTCCGGGGCGAGTTCGGTCATCTTCAGGGCCTGGGCGTGGTGCTCGATCATCATCCGTGCGTAGGCGACGTCCGCCGAGTTGGGGGAGTCGTCCTCGGCCCGCTGCCGCGCGGCCTCCTCGGCGGACAGCATCCGGTTCGCCTCGCCGGGCTTGCCCGGCGCGATCACCGAAGGCCCGCTCTGTGCGGCCGACTTGGGGTCGGAATCGGAGTCACAGCCTCCGAGCGCGAGCACGGCCAGGGCGGCCAGTGAGGCCGTAGCGAAGCGGACCCGGCGGAGGGGCGCCTTCGTTACATGTTCATGACCTGCCCTTGAAATGTGCATGCCGACGACCATACTCGGGCGTGCGCGAACCGTTCCAGTGCGAACGGCACAAGGGAGGAAAAAACAGTGATCCTGTTCAGCAATCCCCGAACTCGGCGCAGACGCCTGGCAGTTGCCTCTGCCGCCGCCGGACTCCTCGCCGCGCTGCTCACCGCGCAGCCGGCCGCCGCGACCCCCGACCCGGGGGACGGCCCCGTCACCGAGCAGGAGGTCTCCGAGAGAACCCGGGCCGAAGTGCGGGAGGCTCTCGCGGACGGCGAGATACCCGGTCAGGACGAGATCGTCCACTCCGACAACATCAAGCACCTGGCCAACATCCCCAAGGACGTGCTGACCGGCACCAATTCGGACCTCGCCTTCCAGGGCAAGTACGCCTTCGCCGGCAACTACGACGGCTTCCGCATCTTCGACATCAGCAACCCGACGGCGCCGAAGACGGTCGCGCAGGTCCTGTGCCCCGGCTCGCAGAACGACGTCTCCGTCTCCGGCAACCTGCTGTTCCTGTCCACCGACTCCTCGCGCAGCGACAGCAGTTGCAACAGCACCACACAGCCCCCGACCGAGAAGTCCTCGTGGGAGGGCATGAAGGTCTTCGACATCAGCGACAAGTCCAACCCGCAGTACGTCGCCGCCGTCGAGACCGCCTGCGGCTCGCACACCCACACGCTGGTGCCCGAGGGCAAGAACGTCTACGTCTACGTCTCCTCGTACTCGCCGAACGCCACCTACCCGGACTGCCAGCCACCGCACGACGGCATCTCGGTGATCAAGGTGCCGCGCAAGGCCCCCGAGAAGGCGGCTGTCGTGGGCTTCCCGGTGCTCTTCCCCGGTGAGGGGCCCGACGGCGGCGGCAACCCGGGTGCGCCCACCAACCCCGGCGTCTCGAAGACCACCGGCTGCCACGACATCACCGTGCTGCCGTCGAAGGACCTGGCCGCGGGCGCCTGCATGGGCGACGGCATCCTGTTCTCCATCGCCGACCCGGAGCACCCGAAGGTCATCGACCGGGTCCAGGACAATGTCAACTTCGCGTTCTGGCACTCGGCGACCTTCAACCAAAAGGCGAACAAGGTCGTCTTCACCGACGAACTCGGCGGCGGCAGCGCGGCCACCTGCAACGCGAAGATCGGCCCGGACCGCGGTGCCGACGGCATCTACGACGTCGTCGGCAAGGGAGACAAGCGCAAGCTCGTCTTCCGCACCTACTTCAAGATCCCCCGCCACCAGGCGGACACCGAGAACTGCGTCGCCCACAACGGCTCGCTGATCCCGGTCAAGGGCAAGGACCTCATGGTCCAGGCCTGGTACCAGGGCGGCATCTCCGTCTGGGACTTCACCGATTCGGCCAACCCGAAGGAGATCGCCTACTTCGACCGGGGCCCGGTCAGCACCGAGACCATCAGGTCGGGTGGCTCGTGGTCGGCGTACTACTACAACGGCTACATCTACTCGAACGAGATCGCCAGGGGCTTCGACGTCCTGAAGATCGACGACCGGCGCACGGACCCGGCCCGCTGGGTCAGGATGCATGAGCTCAACGTCCAGACCCAGCCGGACTACTTCGACTGACGGTCCGGGCCACCGGGGACGGCCCCGGTGGCGAAGTACCGCGACAGATCCATGTCGCACGTCCCGCCGGGCCCGGCCTCCGAGTCCGGCGGGACTCCCCTCTCCCACTCCAGCCGGTAGCGCTTGAACAACTCGGCCCGCAGCACCGGCACGGACATCGGCACCCCGGGCACCAGTGCCGCGTAGACCGCCCCCATGAGCAGGGCGCGGAGCATCGGGTAGTCGGCGTCGACGTCCAGCGAGCCGTACCGTACGCAGGTGTCCCGCAGCAGCTCGGCCAGGCGCCGCTGCTCCGGGCACTGCACGAAACCCTCGGCCTGCAGGATCCCCGCCATGTGCTGGCGCATCAGCACGGGCCGGTCCCGGGCCAGGCCCAGGATCGCGTCGATGGCCCGGGCCATCCGCTCCCGGCCGTCCTCGGTGCGTGGCTCGCGCTCCAGCGCCTCCTCCAGCGTGCGGTGCATCAGCCGGTGCACGGCCGACTGCACCAGCTGGCGCTTGCCGGGGAAGTAGTACGACACCAGGCCGCGCGCCGAGCCCGCTCTGTCCGTGATGTCGCCCAGCGTGGTGGCCTCGTAGCCGCGCTCGCCGACCAGCTCCACCGCCGCCTGCAGGAGCCGCTCCCGGGAACGCCGCCGCAACTCTTCATTGACCGAGGCGCTGCGCGGGGACATGCTGGAACTCCTGCGTTGACTGGCTATCAGCCAACTATACTCAGCGGGTCCGGCCCGGCCTCGAAACGGCCTGGTCGGGGTTGCCGTCTGCCCTGGGCGACGCGGGGGATCGTCCAGGGCGGACCCGACCCTGGATCCGGATGGTGGCCGGAGGCTACTTGTTCATCCGCGGCCCGGAAGTTACTTCCTGATCTGCGGGTCGGAACCGTTCGCCCCGGGAACAGCGCTCACGAGATCCAGCACCGGCCGCAACCCGTCCGGCCGCTGTGCCGCCGGAAGATGATCCACGAAGTGCACCGCACAGCCCAGGGCCGCAGCTCCACCGTCCGCCCGCCGGTTGTCGCCGACCATCACGACGTCACGCGGATCGGCGTCGAGCTCCGCGCAGGCGGTCGCGAAGATCCGGGGGTCGGGTTTCTGGATGCCGTGCTCGTACGACAGCACGTACGCGTCCACGTAACGATCGAGTCCGTGCTCCCGGAAGACCGGCCGCAGATCCCAGCCGATGTTGCTGACCACCCCGACGCCGATGCCCCGCTCGCGCAGCGTCCCCAGCACCTCGGCGGCGTCGGGGTACGGGTCCCACGCGGCCGGTGCCATGTGGCGGTCGTAGAGCATGTCGTGCAACCGGTCGTCGGGGAGCGGCACATGTCGGGAGAGCCCGGTGTAGGCGGCCCGGTGCAGCTCCGCGCTCTTGTCCCGCACCCCCCAGACGCTCGCGACGTCCTCGGGCAGCCAGGAGGGATCGGTTCCGCCCGGCAGCGCCCCCATCGCCTCCAGCGCCTGCGCCGCCTCGACCAACTCGGCCTCGGCGAACTCCACCTGGGCCTCGGCGAGCGCTCCGCGCAGCCAGGACTCGGTGGACTCGACACGGAAAAGGGTTCCGGAGAAATCGAACAGAACTGCGGTCATGGCGCGGATCCTACGGGGCCGCGTTCCACCGCGCCGGAAGATCGCCGCAACGGCACACGTGGACGGTTCAGCTCTGCAGGCGGGCGTGCACCCGCACCGCCAGCACCACGACCAGCGCGCCCAGCAGCCAGCCGCCGACGACGTCCGTGGCCCAGTGGACGCCGAGCCACACCCGGGTCAGACCGACACCGGCCACGGAGATCACGGCCACGGCGGCGGCCGTACGCCACAGGGCGCGTGCGACGCCGTAGTGGTGCAGGAGCCACAGCAGCAGGCCGCACACGACCGTGGCCGTCATGGCGTGGCCGGAGGGGAAGGAGGCGTAGTGGGCGGAGTCGACGGGGTCGGGCCAGACGGGGCGTGGGCGGTCGACCACGGCCTTCAGGGCCTGCTGGATCACTGTGGCCAGCGCACATGTGGCCACCAGCCATACGGCCGTCCAGCGTGCAGCTCTGCGCCACACCAGCCAGATCGCGACCGCCGCGGACAGGATGCGCATGGTCCACGGATCCCAGACCCAGTCCGTCAGGATGCGGAACGTGTGCGTGACGCCGGTCTCGTCGACCGCCCAGTGGTGTGTGGTCTCGGCGATGTCGCCGTCCAGGGTCATCAGCGGGTACCACCGGACCGCGACCAGGGCGAGCAGCAGCGCGGAGCACAGGGCCAGGGCACCGGCCCAGCGGGCGGTGCCGCGCTCGGCCGGCGGGCGGGGCGGGGACTCGACGGACTGGGTGTGCATACTGCGATCCTCGCCGACCGGTGGGGCGAGAGGCCAATGCGGGGGTGGGTTTGCGACGCCCACCACAGGAGAACACCAGGACCGGCATGACCGGCACCAGCGCGGCCGCCGTCGTCAGTCGCAGCCGTCGGTGCGCCGTGAGCCGGTCCGGGGGAGTAGTTCGACCCAGCGCGAGGGCGGTCGGCAGCCGAAGCGGCAGGAGGCATGTCGTCGGCGGCGACCGAGCACATGGCCGCACACGGCCCCCTCCGCGGAGCCCTGTTTCAGAGGGTCAGCAGCATCGCCACCATCGCGATCCCCATCGACAGTCGGCATGCCCGCGCCAGCTCCGGCCGGTCGCCCCATCCGAGGCCCCCGCCACCCGCGGTGACGGGCACCAGCCGGACGCCGGACAGCAGCACGTACCCCATGAAGTACAGGAGCAGGGCACCCGTCACGAGCGGGACGCCGGAACCGCCGTGCCCGCTCTCGTGCCCGGGTGAGGCGGCCATCGCGACCGCCATGTAGACCATGGCCGAGGCTCCCACCAGGTGGTGCAGGTGGTGTGCGCCCGCCCGCGCCGACCACAGGGCGTGCAGTGCGGCCGCCCCGAACACGGCCGCGTAGGCGGGCCAGGCCCACGACGGCGGAGTGAACACCGCGGCGGGCACCGCCATCGCGGCCATGCCGAAGCCCATCAGCGCCTCGCCGCCCGCGGCCCGGCGCTGCTCCTCGACGTGGCTGCGCATCCGCAGCAGACAGTAGGCCCCGGTCGCCGCACACAGCGCGACCAGCAGCCAGCCGTGCGAAGCCGGTCCGTGCACGCGCACCCTCCCCGCTCGACGGTCTCGGACAGTCCGTCGATGCCCGGGCCGTCCGGCGCGCACGCGAGCGCAAGGGTGTACATGGGGAGCATTCGGCGGAGCACGGCAGGCCGCGGCAGGTCACCGCATGTATTTCACCGCATGTATTTCACAGGTAAAACACTTGCTAAGGTGATGGGTATGAAACTGCTGACGGGTACGAGCACTCGCCTTCCGCTCGCCGGAGTGCTGCGTCTCGGCCGGCCCCCGGAGATCTGGTTCAAGCCCGCCCTGAGCGTGGTCGTCGCCGTCGCCCCGCCCAACCTCGCCCTGCTGGTGCTCGGCCGGCTGGACCTGGCGATGTACACGATGGCCGGGTCCCTGTGCGCGCTCTACGCCCACAACCGGCCCTACGCCGCCCGGGCCCGCGCCCTGGCGTGGGTGGTGCTCGGCATGCTCGGCGGTCTCGCCACCGCACTGGTCGCGGCCTCGCTCACCGCGAGTGCCGTCGTACTGGTCACCGGCGGCTCGCTACTGGCCGCTGTGCAGAAGGTCCTGTGCGACGCGACCCGCATCGGCCCGCCCGGCAACGTGGTCCTCACCTTCATCAGCTCCGCCGCCCTGTTCGCCCCGCAGTCCCTCGCCCAGATCCCCGGCCACCTCGCGCCGGCCGCCGCTGCCGGCGCCTGGGCCTGGCTCGTCGGCATGGCACCCGGCCTGCTGCGACCGCACGGCCCGGAACGCCGGGCCACCGCGGCCGCCCTGGACGCGGTCGCCGCATACGTCGAGACGGCCGGCACCAGAGGTTCCGGCGGCCCGAGCGCCCCGGGCGGCGCTCGGGCCCAGGCCACCGCTGCCACCGCTGCCGCCGCCGTACAGGCCGCCCGCCAGTCGCTGTACTCCGCGGGCCGCCCCGCCGAGACCCGCCGCGCCCTCGAACGCCTCGTCGTCCGCGCCGAGGTCGCCCTCGCCGCCCCGGCCGACGCCGACCCCGGGCTGCTGCGCACCTGGGCCCGGCAGGTGCGCGGCAACCGACCTGTGCCGGAGGTCGACGACGTCGCGGGCCTCGGCGGCGAACTCGCGTCACCGTCCCGCCCGTTGTGGCGCCGCCTCGGCCCCCTGGCCCCGCTCGCCGTACGCACCGCCCTCGGCTGTGCCCTCGCCGGCTACGCCTCCCTCGCCCTGGGGATCGGCCGCCCTTACTGGGCCCTGGTCACCGCGGCATCCCTCTACCAGGCGAACCTCACCCTCACCTGGGGCCGTGGCGTCCAGCGCGTCGTCGGCAACCTGCTCGGCGTCCTCCTCTTCGCCGCGCTGGTCCCCCTCGCCCACACCGGCGAGGTCGCCCTCGTCCTGTGCTGCCTGGCGCTCAACTTCGGCGCCGAGGCGCTGATCGGACGCAACTACTGGCTCGGCAGCGTCTGCGTGACCCCGATGGCGCTGCTCATCACCGAGTTCACCGGCTTCCAGGAGCCCGGGCGGCTGATCACCGAGCGGGTCGTGGACACCCTGGTCGGCGCACTGGTCGGCCTGATCGCCGCCGTGGCCGTACCGGATCGGGCGTGGCAGCGGGTCGTGCGGACCGAGCGAACCGCACCCCGTACGCTCGCGGCTACGGGGCGGAGCCAGGGTCGTCCGCACCCGGACCAGCGCACAGGCAGCGACACGACGGAGGGCGTACGGCCATGACGGCGACCAACGGCGGGCCGACCGGGACGAGACAGGACACGGTGGCCGCCGTGGTCCGGCAGTGGCAGACCGTCCACCCCGACCTCGACACCGCCCCCATGGAGATCATCGGCCGCATCAACCGCTGCGCCGCCCTCCTCCAGCAGGCCGAGGACGCTCCGCTGCGCCGGGCCGGCCTCAGCCGCCCCGAGTTCGACCTGCTCGGCGCGCTGCGCCGCACCGGCCATGAGCTGACCCCCAGTGAACTCGCCCGCGAGACCTTCTCCTCGGGCGCCGCCGTCACCAAACGCCTCAAGCAGCTGACCGAACGCGGCCTGGTGGAGCGCCGCGGCGACACCCGCGACCGCCGCGTCGCCCACGTTCGTCTCACGGACGCGGGCCGGGACCTCGTCGACGGCATCCTGCCCGAGCAACTCGCGTACGAGACGACCGTACTGTCCGGTCTCGACCCGCAAGGGCAGGGCCAACTGGCGGTTCTGCTCGGCGAGTTGCTCGGCCAGCTGGAAGGGCGGCTGGGGGCGCTGCGCGGCTGACCGGAGCGGGGCACGTCACTTCTCGTCGGCCGCCCGGTACACGCCGAACATCGCCCCCTGCGGGTCCCGCAGCACGGCGATGCGCGGTCCGTCGGGGACGGAGGTGGGCTCCATGAGGACGGTGCCGCCCGCCTCCGTGGCGTGCGCGGCCGTCATGTCCACATCGTCCACGGCGAAGTACGGCAGCCAGTGCGCCGGCACCTCGTGCGGGAACTTGTCGTCCATCGTCACCATGCCGCCGAAGTCGGCGCCGTCGATGCCCCACTGCGTGTAGTGCTCGGAGGCGTTGACGCTCCAGCCGAACACCGTCGTGTAGAACTCCACGGCCCGCTCGGGCGCCCTGGTCAGCAGCTCCACCCAGCCCAGCGAGCCGGGCGCGCTGAGCAGCCCCGCGCCGGGGAAGGCCCGTGCCTGCCACAGCTGGAAGGCCGCACCCGTCGGGTCCACGGCGACCGCGAAGCGGCCCACGTCGAACACGTCCATCGGACCGACCAGCACCGAGCCGCCGGCCTCCGTCACCCGCGCGGCGGCGGCGTCCGCGTCCGGCACCGCGAACGATACGTTCCACGCCACCGGCTGCCCCTCCTGGTACAGCGGCGTCAGCGCGGCCACCGCCGCGTCCCCGAGGTGCGCGATCGTGTAGCCGCCCGCCTCCTGGCGGGGGTCGGTCTCGGCGCGCCAGCCGAACAACCCCTCGTAGAACCGCTTCGCCGCGGCCAGGTCGTCGGTCCCGAGCTCGGTCCAGCAGGGCCCGCCGGGCACCGGCTTGTCGAGCTTCATGGCGTTCCTTCCGCAGACAGGCCCCTCCAGCACGCTAAGCCCCGCCCCGGACCCCGGCCATCCGGCGAAACCCCTGGAGCCGGGCGCCGCCACCGCCGTACCCTCGATCCCGTACCGCACCGCATGGCGGCCTCCGACACCGTTCTCCGACCGGAGGTCCCGCATGCCCGCACTCGAGGTGCGCCCCTTGCGTCGCGCCGACCGCGACCAGCTCACCGAACTGATCAACACCCACGTCGCCGCCGTCGTCCCCGGCGTCTCCGTCTCCGTGAACACGGTGCTCAGCGCACTGGAGCGGCAGCCGGACGAGTTCATCACCGACCCCTGGGTGAGCGAGCGCGTGACCCTCGTCGCCGAGCAGCGCGACCACGTCCTGGCCGCCGCCCATCTGCTGCGCTACCGGGCCGATGACGAGGTCGGCCCGGACTACCGGGACATCGGCGAGATCGACTGGTTCGTCTGCCGTCCGCCGGCCTCCTTCCGGCCGGACTCCGACGCGGCCGCGGAGCTGCTGATGAGCGCCTGCCTGACCCGGCTGGCCCGCTGGAACGTGCGCGCCCGGTACGCGAGCGGCGAGCTCCCCGCCCCGGCCGTCTACGGCCTGCCCCGCAGCTGGCCGCACATCCGCGCCGTCTACGAGCGGGCCGGCTTCCGGCACCTCGGGGACACCGAGGTGATCCTGATCGCGCGCGTGGCCGACCTGCCGCCCCACGAACCGCGGCCGGGCGTCACCGTCGACCGCACGCTGGGGGAGTGCGGCACCCGCCTCACGGCGTACGCCGACGGCCGCGCCCTGGGCTTCATCGAGGTCGACACGTCCCTGTCCCGTCCCGAACGCCACAGCCGGGGCACCGGCCTCGCCGACATCGGCAACCTGCACATCGACCCGTCGGCGTACGGCGCGGGCCTGGAGCACCGGCTTCTGGGGCAGGCCGCCGACTGGCTGCGTCTGTGCGGCGTCGAGCGCCTGCTCGCCTACGAGGCGGCGACCGACCGCACGATGATCGACCAGCTGACCTCGGCAGGCTTCCGGGAACTGACCCGTACCGACCGCCGCTGGGAACACCGCCCGGAGTGAGTCAGATCCCCGGCCGGTACCGCAGCGGATGATCCGCCGGCACCTCCACCAGCACGATCCGCGTCCCGTCCGGATCCGCGATCCACATCTCGACCAGCCCCCACGGCTCCTTCACCGGAGGCCGCACGATCTCGACGCCCTGGCCCCGCAGCTCGTCGTGCGCCGCCGCCACGTCCTCGACCTGCAGCCACAGCCGGACGGCCGGGGACGGCGGGGCCTCGGAGCGGCCGGAGACCTCCAGGAAGCCGCCGCCGAGGAAGTACACGGTGCCGCGCTCGGCGCCCGTACCGAACTCCCGGTAGACGGCGAGCCCCAACTGCTCGCCGTAGAAGGCACGGGAGCGCTCGGGGTCGGAGGGGTGGAGGAGGGTCCGTCCGCTCAATACGTGCACCATGCAGCCGGAGCCTAGTCGCGCGTTACGCTCAGCGGTGCCCGAGCCGCGCCCAGAGTGGAGATGCGCACCATGGAAACCGCCGAGACGCCCGCCGCCACCGGACTCACCTTCCGCGACGCCACCGAGGCCGACGTGGACACGCTGGTCGCGCTGATCGAGTCCGCCTACCGCGGGGACGCCAGCCGGGCCGGCTGGACGACGGAGGCGGACATCCTCGAAGGGAAGCGGACCGACCCGGAGGGCGTACTGGCGGTCATCAAGGCCACCGACAGCCGACTGCTGACGGTCGAGCGGGACGGCCAGGTCGTCGCCTGCTGCCAGCTCGAACACCGCGGCGACCACGCCTACTTCGGGATGTTCGCGGTCAGCCCCGTACTCCAGGGCGCCGGCCTCGGCAAGGTGATCATCACGGAGGCGGAGCGGCACGCCCGCGAGACCTGGGGCGCGGCCGAGATGCACATGACCGTGATCTCCGTACGGAACGACCTGATCGCCTGGTACGAGCGGCGCGGCTACCGCCGTACGGGACGGATGACCCCGTACCCGTACGGCGACGAGCCCTCCGGCACCGCACCGCGCGCCGACCTGCAGTTCGAGTTGCTGGTCAAGGAGCTGGCGTGACGTTCATGCGGCTCGTCACGCCGTGAAGCGGCCGGTGCGTTTGATCTCCGGGTAGTCGGTAGTCGCGCCGTCCAGTTGGAGGGCCCGTACGAGACGCAGGTGGTCCTGGGTGTTGACCACCCAGCCGATGATCCTGAGGTTTGCCTTGCGGGCGTGCTCCACGACCTCCAGGGTGAGCCGGCGGACGTTGAGGCAGACGGTCGCGGCGCCGACCGCGACGGCGCGGTCCACGATGTCGGTGCCGTAGCGGCTGGCGATCAGCGCGGTCCGTACCCCCGGCACCAGGCGGGCGATCTCGGCGACCGCGTCGTCGTGGAACGAGGACACCTCGACCCGGGAGAGAAGGTCACGTCCGGTCATCACCTCGGCGAGCGCCCGTGCCGCCGCGACGTCCTTGATCTCGGCCTGGAGCGGCGACTTCACGGCGTCCAGGACCTCTTCGAAGACCGGGACGCGCTCGCCGCGGCCCGCGTCCAGGGCGCGCAGCTCGGCGAGAGTCTTGTCGGCGATCGGGCCGGTGCCGTCGGTCGTGCGGTCCACGTCGGTGTCGTGCATGACGACGAGGGCGCCGTCCTTGCTCAGGTGGAGATCGAGTTCGATGGCGTCGAGGCCGGCCTGCTGGGCGGCGACGAAGGAACGGAGGGTGTTCTCGGGTTCGACACCCATGACTCCGCGGTGACCGATGGTAAGGAAGTTCAAGATTCAACTCGCTTCCGTCGACGGCGGCTCGGCGTGCGCGCAAACCGGAGCGGAGTGTTCGCGCGGCAGTGCCGCAGCCTAGTGGCCCGGGGGCGTGATGAACCCCACGTGTACACGGGGTTTGCGGCTGTGGACGTGGCGTGTCTGGATGGCACGCCTCCGGGCCGTCACCCTGGCGTGGGCGAGTCCCGCGGGGATTGACCGGCCCGGCACGGGCCTGCGCCGACCGGACTGCCGTATGCCCACGCACGGCCGGAGTATGCGCCGTCTTGATGGCCGACAGGAAAAAATGCGGTGACCATGGGGGTGCGCAGGATAATTTCCGGAGGCTCCTCTTGCTGGGAGAAACCTCGTATGTATACGGTCTCCTTACGCGAGGTTCTCCCGTGGAGGATGGGACATGACGGAAATTCTTGTGCAGGCGGCTTCGGGGGACCAGGTTCCTCCCGCGACCAGGGTGGTGGAGCACCCGGCGTGGCCGGTGCTCAAGGATGCCGTGGAACGGATCCGGCCATGGCAGTCCAAGGACGGGGCGATCGACTTCGAGGCCGAGGGTGCACCCGGGCGCGCGGACACCGAGGCCGCCGTACGGCGTGTCGTGGACGCCGTCGAGGAGCTCTCCCCGCTGCTGCCGCACGACGCCGTGTACCACCAGGCCCTGGTGAAGGACCTGAGTCGCTGGGCCGAAGGCGGCTTCGAGGTGCCGGACTTCCTCGACTCGCTGCTGGCCTTCCAGCCCGCCGCGAACCGCGCGGACGGCCTGCAGCACCTGGTCGTCTTCCCGATGTACACGCAGAACGGCAACCCCGACCGCAACCTCGAGGCGGTCGTGCTGCGCATGGTCTGGCCGGACTGGCTGGCCGAGCTGGAGCGCACCCGCTACGACAACCCGCTGTTCTGCGGCATCAAGTTCGAGGACTTCACGGCCGGCTACGACACCAACTCCGCGGTCCTGTTCCCGGAGACCATCGCCGTGCGTGAAGCGCCCGAGCGGTTCAGCTGGGGCGGCATCTTCTGCGACCGCGAGGCCGCCCGCTTCCGCCGCGTCACCGACGCCGCCGTCGACATCCTGGGCCTGGAGCTGCCCGAGGACATCGCCGCGATGGTCCACGACCAGAGGCGCTGCGAAGAGGCATTCGTGCTGTGGGACATGGTCCACGACCGCACCCACAGCCACGGCGACCTGCCGTTCGACCCGTTCATGATCAAGCAGCGCCAGCCGTTCTGGATGTACGGCCTCGAAGAGCTGCGCTGCGACCTCACCGCCTTCAAGGAGGCCGTGAAGCTCCAGGCCGACGGCGTCCCGCAGGCCCGTGACGTGCAGTACGCGGTGCTGTTCGACCGCATGTTCCGCTTCCCGGTCACCGGCGAGCGGGTGCGCAACTACGACGGCCTCGGCGGTCAGCTCCTCTTCGCCTACCTGCACAAGCACGACGTCGTCCGCTGGACCGACAACAAGCTGTTCATCGACTGGCAGCGCGCCCCGCAGGTCACCAACCAGCTGTGCGCCGACATCGAGCAGCTCTACCGCGACGGCATCGACCGCCCGAAGCTCGTCCACTGGTTCGCCGGCTACGAGCTCGTCTCCACCTACCTCGCACCGCACCCGGGATCCCGCTGGGCCAAGGGTCCGGACGCCCTCGATCTGACCCAGCCGCCGCGCAAGCTCGTCGATGACGTGCTTCCGGACGAGTTTCCGCTGAGCATGTTCTATGAGGCCCTGTCCAAGAAGCTGAAGAACGTGATCGCCTCCACCAAGGGCATCACGGCGGACGGCGCCGAGCGGGTCGCCGCGTGAGCGACCGCACCAATACTGCTCAGGAGGCGAAGAAAATGGCGGGGAACGGAGCTCTCAGCGGTGCGGTGATCGCGGTGGCGGGTGCGGGCGGGCCCGCAGGCCGGGCGGCGCTGCTGCGGCTGGCCGAGGCGGGCGCGACCGTCATCGGCTCGGACAACGACCCGGAGCGGCTCGCCGAGGCCGTGGACGCGGCGAGCTACGCGCACGGCGGTGCCACCGTCGTCGGTGACACGGTCGACCTGCTCGACCGGGAGGCGACCCGCGACTGGGCCAACCGGATCGAGAAGGACTTCGGCCGCGTCGACGGCCTGGTCCACCTGGTGGGCGGCTGGCGCGGCAGCGAGACCTTCGTCAAGACGAGCCTCGACGACTGGGACTTCCTTGAACTGCTGCTGATCCGCACCGTGCAGCACACCTCGCTGGCCTTCTTCGAGGGCCTCCAGCGCAGCGAGCGCGGACGGTATGTGCTGATCAGCGCCGCCGGCGCCTCGAAGCCGACCGCGGGCAACGCCTCGTACGCCGCCGCCAAGGCCGCCGCCGAGGCCTGGACGCTCGCGCTGGCCGACGCCTTCCGCAAGGCCGGGGGCCCGGAGGGGCCGACGTCCGCGGCTGCCATCCTGGTGGTGAAGGCGCTGGTGCACGACGCGATGCGCGCCGAGCGACCCCACGCGAAGTTCGCGGGCTTCACGGACGTCAAGGACCTGGCCGACGCCGTCGTCGGCGTCTGGGACAAGCCCGCCCCGGAAGTGAACGGAACCCGCCTGTGGCTGACCGAGAAGCCGTGAACCCTCCGAAGACCGACGCCCGTCGCCATCACGACCCGGACGTCCGCGGTTTCGCCAGTGACAACTACGCCGGCGCCCACCCCGAGGTGCTCGCCGCCCTGGCCCTGGCCAACGGCGGGCACCAGGTCGCGTACGGCGAGGACGACTACACCGTGAACCTCCAGCGGATCGTCCGCAGCCACTTCGGCGCCACCGCCGAGGCGTTCCCGGTGTTCAACGGCACCGGCGCGAACGTCGTCGCGCTCCAGGCGGTCACCGACCGCTGGGGCGCGGTGATCTGCGCCGAGAGCGCGCACATCCACGTCGACGAGGGCGGCGCCCCCGAGCGGATGGGCGGCCTGAAGCTGCTGACCGTGCCCACACCCGACGGCAAGCTGACCCCCGAACTGATCGACAAGCAGGCGTACGGCTGGGAGGACGAGCACCGGGCGATGCCGCAGGTCGTCTCGATCACCCAGAGCACCGAACTCGGCACCCTCTACACGCCGGACGAGATCCGCGCGATCTGCGACCACGCCCACGCGCACGGCATGAAGGTGCACCTGGACGGCTCCCGGATAGCCAACGCGGCCGCTTCCCTGAACGTCCCCATGCGGACGTTCACCAACGCGGTCGGCGTCGACATCCTCTCCCTCGGCGGCACCAAGAACGGCGCCCTGTTCGGCGAGGCGGTCGTCGTCCTCAACCAGGACGCCGTCAGCCACATGAAGCATCTGCGCAAGCTGTCCATGCAGCTCGCCTCCAAGATGCGCTTCGTGTCGGTGCAGTTGGAGGCCCTGCTCGCCAAGGACCTGTGGCTGCGCAACGCCCGCCACGCCAACGAGATGGCCCAGCGGCTGGCCGAGGGCGTCCGCGCCGTGCACGGCGTCGAGATCCTCTACCCCGTGCAGGCCAACGGCGTCTTCGCCAGGCTGCCGCACGACGTGAGCGAGCGGCTGCAGAAGCGGTTCCGGTTCTACTTCTGGGACGAGGCGGCGGGCGTCGTGCGCTGGATGTGCGCCTTCGACACGACCGAGGAGGACGTGGACGCGTTCGTGGCGGCGCTGAAGGAGGAGATGGCGCGCTAGGCCGTCCCCTCCCTCAGCACCTTCAGCACTGCTCAGCCGTTCACGACGATCGCGGCGCTGTTGTTCCGCAGGTTCGGGTCGAACTTCCTGATCTCCAACTCGCTCAGGTCGTTGACGGTGCTGACGGTCACCCGTGCACCGCGTACCACCCGCTCGATCTGCAGCGGGATCTCGAAGGTGTGGGACGCCCCGTCGTGCAGCCAGATGGGCGTCCCGCAGTAGTAGTAGGTCGAGGGGTTCGGATCGTCCGGGTCCGACGACCAGCAGTTGTCCATGTCGAGGACCTTGGTGCCCTCCGGCGCCTGGAACCGCACCACGGCGACCGGCGCGCCCGCGCCCAGGGACGCCACCCACGCCGGGCCGCGGTTGCGGACCGTGACCTGGGCGGTCACCGTGTCGCCGACGGCCCCGCGCACCTTGCTGCCGGTGAGCTTCAGGTCGGCGGTGTTCCTGGCGTCGAGGACGACGGCCCGGTAGTTGTCCGACAGATCGAGGTCGTCCTCCCCGGCAGCGGCCGGCTGCGCCGCCATGGGCCGCAGGTTCAGCTCGGGGCCTGTTCCCGGGGTCCACGTCTCGTCGCCGCGGGCCTCTTCCAGCGCCTCGTCGGAATACGGCAGTACGGAGTGGTCGAACCGTTCGTACAGCGCCTTGCGCCCCACACGAAGCCCGGTCATCAGCTCGTACTGCTCGCCCGGAGCCACCGCCTCGTCCAGCACGCACAGCGCGGACGTACCGGTGGCGTGCTCCCGGTACTCGCAGTTGGAATGCCGCTCCTTGAACCGCAGCCCGTACGACGCGTTGACCCACAGCAGCGTGCGATCCACGGCGCGGTTGCCGGTGTTGCCGACCGTCGCCCGAACCTGGGTGTCCGTGCCGGGCTTGAGGTCGCGCTGGTCCGCGGCCTGGCTGAGCCCGAGGTCCGGGCCGGAGCCCAGGGTGATCCGGGTCTCCGCCGGATATGCCGTCAGCTCTCCCGCGGCGGCCGAGTAGCGCACGTACCCGGACGCGCTGAGGTCGGCGTCCGGCAGGGCGCGGAGTCCGAGCCGGGCCGCCGCCACGCCGCCGTCCTTCCCGGCCGGCATCTCCGGGAAGTCGCAGACGGCCTTGACCGCCGACTCGGGCACGCAGTTCCCGGGCCATGACACTCGCGCGAAGGACGCGAGCTCGCTCGCGTCCACGGTCAGTTGGCCGGCCGGCACACTGTTCTCGATGTTGTCGTGGGTGACCCGCACATCAAGGGTGCGCTCCCGCGTCCCGCCCTCCGCGTCCGGCCCAGGCAGTACCGTCTCGGACGGCACGCTGATCCCCAGCTGGTCGGACGCGGCATACACGGGCCCGGCCCCGACCGCGGCCAGGGCACAGCCGGCCACCGCGGCCCCGAGCAGACGATGCTTCATGACTTCCCCCTTGTCGACGCTCCGTCGGAGGCCGGACCCGCGGCACGGGGGAGGGGTTGTAGCCGGACGTCAGGTTGCGGCGATGTTCAGCCGTTCTCGAGCCGGCATGGCCGCACGAGGGTCGATTCGATGCATACCTATGCGTAGAGCGGAAAGTAAATTGACCGGAGTCCGGGCTGGCATCTACGCTCGGCCACCATGCAGATGATCCAGCAAACCGCTGACCTGTCCGCGTACTTGGCTGCTGACGAGGTGATCGACCATCACCATCCGCTCGTCCGTGAGACAGCTGCCAAGCTCGCCGATGACGTGGCGGACTCGTATGAATATGCGCGGGCGGCGTTCGAGTTCGTGCGGGACACCGTTCCGCACTCACAGGACTCCGGCGATCTCCGCGTCACCTGGCGCGCCTCCGACGTCCTCGAACAGGGCACCGGCATCTGCTACGCCAAGGCCCACGCGCTGACCGCGCTGCTGCGGGCCGAGGACATCCCGACCGCGCTGTGCTACCAGAAGTTCGAGGTGGTACACGGGCTGGTCGCCGTACGGTTCAACGGCGCCTGGCATCGGCAGGATCCGCGGGGCAACAAACCGGGTGTGGACGCCCAGTTCTCACTGGACGGCGAGCGGCTGGCCTTCGAGCCTGATCCGGCGTCCGACGAGATGGACTGTCCGGTCCTGTACGCCGCACCCCACCCGGTCGTGCTCGACACCCTCAAGTCCGCCCTCGACCGGCCACATCTGTGGCAGACACTTCCCACCGCACTCTGAAGTTCAGTCCGGGGGCGCAGATCACGGTCCACCCCTGGCCGGCGGTCCAGCAGCGCTCCCCCAAGGGGCGCGGGACCGTATCGATATGCGGCTCCGCCGCGTGGGCGCGACAAGCCACGATGGCGCCGCAGCCCCCCGACGACACATCGCGGCACCACTCACCCGCGCCACCCAGCGGAGCGCCTAGCGGGCCTCGGCCTCGCGCACCTGCTCCGGCGTCGGTGCCGTACCGCCGAGGTGGGCCGGCATCCACCAGGTGTCGTTGGCGTCCTTCGGGCGCACCGGGTAGGCGCGCTGGGCGGCCTCGAGGAGTTCCTGGACGCGCTCGCGCAGCTGACGGGTGATCGCGCCCGCGTACTTGTCCTTGGACGCCTCGATCGCCTCGCCGACCCGGATCGTGATCGGGATGTGGCTGCGCTTGAAGTTGCGCGGGTGGCCCTTGGTCCACAGCCGCTGGGTGCCCCACACGGCCATCGGGATCAACGGCACGCCGGCTTCCTGGGCCAGCCGCGCGGCGCCCGACTTGAAGCTCTTCAGGGTGAACGACTGCGAGATCGTGGCCTCCGGGAAGACCCCGACGATCTCGCCGGACCTCAGCGAGTCCAGGGCGTGCGCGTACGCCGCCTCGCCCTGCTTGCGGTCCACGGGGATGTGCTTCATGCCGCGCATCAGCGGCCCGGAAATCCTGTGCCGGAAGACGGACTCTTTCGCCATGAAGCGAACAAGACGTTTCTGCGGGAGCGCCGCCAGTCCGTTGAAGACAAAGTCCAGGTAGCTGATGTGGTTGCTCACCAGCACAGCGCCGCCCGAGCGCGGAATGTTCTCCGACCCCTTGCAGTCGATCTTGAGGTCCCACGCCTTGAACAACGTCTGGGCGAAACCGACGACGGGACGGTAGACAAGCTCTGCCATGGACGGGGTGGACCCTTCCTTCTGTGCCTGGGAAGGAAGCTCCCAGTGGAAAGTTACGCAGCCGTAGGTTTACGGCATGTCGCAGATCGTGCCCCAAGAACGGCCGGGGAGCCAGTCCCAGTGCCTGTGAACCGCGAGATCCTCGTCACGTCGACCGTGATCCACCTCGGATTTTGAAGCCGCCTTTACTCCGTGCGCACCGTCACCCGCCGTACGAGCAGGTACATCTCGCACCCCAGGCAGTACCCGAAGACGGCGTTCAGGAAGGCGGCCGCGAGCGCGGCCCCGGTCGCGGCGAGTCCCAGCCAGTCCGGCCCGAGCGTGTACCCGACCAGTCCGAGGCCCGCGAAGACCAGGCCCACCGCCTGTGCGAACCGCGGCGGTTCCGGCGCCTCGAACTCGGTCGGCGGCCCGATCCGGGGACGTACGGCCCTGCGGAACAGCCAGCCGTACGGCGAACGGCCCACCCCGCCCGCCGCGCCCAACGCGAACGCCAGCGTCTGCCAGGCGAGCAGCCAGGCGCTCCCGGTGACCAGAACGACCGCCAGCACCACGGTCGTCACGGCCGCCCCGAAGCGCGGCCCCCTCACATCGATGTCCATGAATCAAGCATTCCGCACCGGACAGGCTTCGGGGAGTCGGGAATCTTTGCAGTCTCGTGAAGGGTTGAGCAGGGTGATGACCGGACTTGTGGTGTGCGTGGTGGTGCTCGTCGCGGCGAGCGCGTACGGAGTGCTGCATCAGCGGCGGAGCGGGAGAGTGCGGGTGCGCGGGCGGGACGACGGAAAGCGGCTCGGGGCGGCCGAGTTGGGTGAGGCGCTGGGTGAGCGCGCCACCCTCGTGCAGTTCTCCAGCACCTTCTGCGCACCCTGCCGGGCCACCCGGCGCGTGCTCGGCGAGGTGGCCGGCATGGTCCCGGGCGTGACCCACGTCGAGATCGACGCCGAGGACAATCTGGACCTCGTACGCCGGCTCGACATCCTCAAGACGCCGACCGTGCTGGTCCTCGACGCCGACGGCAACGTCGTACGGCGGGCCACCGGTCAGCCGCGCAAGGCGGACGTCATCGCCGCGCTGGGTGAAGCGGTCTGAGGGGCCGTGATGCCGAGGGTGAGTCATCTCCCACATCGCGGAACCCACTTGACTGTGTGCACCACCTATCGTCAGCCTGACCGTATGCCTGAGGAACTCCTTCTCTTCGGCCGGGCCCATGTCGACCTGGCCCGCACCGCGAGCGCGCGCTGTCCGGGCTGTTGAACGGCCACGGACCCGCACACCTCCCCTCGCAGAAGGACAACTCCATGACGGCCACGTCCGGCCTCGGCGCCACCCAGCTCGCCTCTCCCGACCTGCTCCGCTCCGTCTTCCGGCGCCACGCGGCCGGAGTGGCGGTGATCACCGCCCGAGGTGAGACGGGCCCGGTCGGCTTCACCGCCACCTCCCTTACCTCCGTCTCCGCCGAGCCCCCGATGCTTTCCTTCGGCGTCGGCACCGGTGCCTCCAGCTGGCCGGCGATAGCCGCGGCGGACCATGTCGGTGTCCACATACTCGGCGAGCACCAACAGGACCTGGCGGCCACCTTCGCCCGCAGCGGCGCCGACCGTTTCGGCGCGCCCACGGCCTGGCGCGAGGGGCCCGAAGGCGTCCCCGTCCTCGACGACGTCCTCGCCTGGATGGTGTGCCGGATCGTGGGGCGCGTGCCCGCGGGCGATCACCGCATCGTGCTGGCCGAGGTCGTCCTCGGTGACCCCACCGGCCCCGGACGTCCGCTCGTGTACCACCAGGGCCGGTTCAACGGCCTGCGTGACTGAGCTCACCGCACCGCTGTGAGCGAACCGGCCTCCCACCGTTCTGCGAAGCCGTCGATTTCCGATTACGCTGCGTTGCAAAGGTCACAGTTCAAAGCGCTTGCTTAGCGGGAACGAACTGGGTGTACTGACGAGTAATATTTCGCTCGGAGCGCAGGTCGCCCCGATCGGGATCGGCCACTTGGGGCGCCTATGCTGCCTGCAAGTAGGCAGCAGAGAAATGTCGACGCAGTAGGAGAGCCGGCGTGAGCTTGAGGATCGTTGTCACCGTGAAGTACGTGCCCGACGCCACTGGCGACCGGCACTTCGCCGATGACCTGACCGTCGACCGGGACGACGTGGACGGTCTGCTCTCCGAGCTCGACGAGTACGCGGTCGAGCAGGCGCTGCAGATCTCCGAGAACTCCGACGACGACGTGGAGATCACCGTCCTGACGGTGGGTCCGGAGGACGCGAAGGACGCGCTGCGCAAGGCGCTGTCCATGGGCGCCGACAAGGCGATCCACGTCGAGGACGACGACCTGCACGGCACCGACGCCATCGGCACCTCGCTGGTGCTGGCGAAGGCGGTCGAGAAGGCCGGCTACGACCTGGTGATCTCCGGCATGGCCTCCACCGACGGCACCATGGGCGTCGTACCGGCCCTGCTGGCCGAGCGTCTGGGCGTCCCGCAGGTCACCCTCCTGTCGGAGGTCTCGGTCGAGGACGGCACGGTCAAGGGCCGCCGGGACGGCGACGCCGCCTCCGAGCAGCTGGAGGCCTCCCTGCCGGCGGTCGTGTCGGTCACCGACCAGTCGGGCGAGGCGCGCTACCCGTCCTTCAAGGGCATCATGGCCGCCAAGAAGAAGCCGGTGGAGTCCTGGGACCTGTCCGACCTGGACATCGAGGCCGAGGAGGTCGGTCTCGAGGGTGCCTACACCGTCGTCGACGCCGCGGCCGAGCGCCCGGCCCGCAGCGCCGGCACGATCGTCAAGGACGAGGGCGAGGGCGGCAAGCAGCTCGCTGAGTTCCTCGCGAGCCAGAAGTTCATCTAAGGGGACGCCGGCCCGCTCGAGGCTCAACACCCCTTTCGCCCCTTACGACTTCGCATTCCGCAGGAGAGCAATCCCATGGCTGAAGTTCTCGTCTACGTCGACCACGTGGACGGTGCCGTCCGCAAGCCCACCCTGGAGCTGCTGACCCTGGCCCGCCGCATCGGCGAGCCGGTCGCCGTCGCGCTGGGCAACGGCGCCGCCGACACCGCCGCCGCGCTCGCCGAGCACGGCGCGGTCAAGGTCCTCACCCACGAGGCCGCCGAGTACGCCGACTACCTGGTCGTCCCGAAGGTCGACGCCCTGCAGGCCGCCGTCGAGGCCGTCTCCCCGGCCGCCGTCCTCGTCCCCTCCTCCGCCGAGGGCAAGGAGATCGCCGCCCGTCTGGCGCTGCGCATCGGCTCCGGCATCATCACCGACGCCGTCGACCTTGAGGCCGGCGACGAGGGCCCGGTGGCCACCCAGTCGGTGTTCGCCGCGTCGTTCACCACCAAGTCCCGTGTGGCCAAGGGCACTCCGGTCATCACGGTCAAGCCGAACAGCGCGGCCGTGGAGGCCGCCCCGGCCGCCGGTGCGGTCGAGGCCCTCGCGGTCACCTTCTCCGCGCAGGCCACCGGCACCAAGGTCACCGGCCGCACGCCGCGTGAGTCGACGGGCCGTCCGGAGCTGACCGAGGCCGCGATCGTGGTCTCCGGTGGCCGTGGCGTCAACGGCGCGGAGAACTTCGCGATCATCGAGGCGCTCGCCGACTCCCTCGGCGCGGCCGTCGGTGCCTCGCGTGCCGCGGTGGACGCCGGCTGGTACCCGCACACCAACCAGGTCGGCCAGACCGGCAAGTCGGTCTCGCCGCAGCTGTACATCGCCTCCGGCATCTCCGGCGCGATCCAGCACCGCGCCGGTATGCAGACCTCGAAGACGATCGTGGCGATCAACAAGGACGCCGAGGCCCCGATCTTCGACCTGGTCGACTACGGCGTCGTCGGCGACCTCTTCGACGTCGTCCCCGCCCTGACCGAGGAGATCAAGACCCGCAAGGGCTGATCCCACCCCGGGCTGACGAGGCCCCCGTGACCGTCCGGCGGTCACGGGGGCCTCGTGTCATCCCAGGCTCAGGAAGGCCTGCACGGGCAGGTGGTCGCTCGGGAACTGTCCGTCGTCGGAGAAGGTGTTGATCGCCGCCCGGTGCGCCGTCACGCCGGGCGTGGACAGGATCCAGTCGATACGGTCGCCGTTCGGCGTCAGTGGCTTGTAGCCGTGGAAGGTCGCGTACAGCGCGCTGCGCTGGCGCGCGGTGTCCCAGGTGTCGACGAGACCGGCGTCGAGCAGCGCGTCGTACACCGTGTTCTTGTGGGCGGCGACATTGAAGTCCCCCGTCACTACGACCGGCAGGGCGCGGTCGAACCCGGCGATCCGCTCCGCGATGAGCGAGGCGCTGCGCTCGCGCGCGTACTGGCTCACATGGTCGAAGTGAGTGTTGAGGACGTAGAACTCCCGTCCGCCGTCGGCCAGATCGCGGAAGCGGACCCAGGTGACCATGCGGGCGAAGGCCGCGCCCCAGGTGTTGGAGCCGATCGCGTTCGGCGTGTCGGAGAGCCAGAAGTGGTCGTACGCGGTCGGGCGCAGGCGGCGGGAGTCGTAGAAGACCGCCATGGATTCGTCGCTGCTGCCGTGCAGCCGGCCGGTGCCCACCCAGTCGTAGTGCGGGCCGAGGTCGGAGTCGATGTCGAGCAGCTGCGAGAAGACGCCCTCCTGGGTGCCGATCACATGCGGGGCCTCCTGGCGCAGCAGCTCGCGCATCACCGGTCTGCGCACGGCCCAGCTGTTGGGCTCGGTGGTGCTCGCGAAGCGCAGGTTGAAGGACATGACCTGGAGATGCCGGCGGGCCGGGCGTTCGCCTGCCGAGGCGGACGACGTGGGCAGTGCTGTACTGGAGAGGGGCGCGGTGACCGCCGCGGCTAACGCGGCCTTCAGGCCCAGACGGCGCGTGACTCGGCTGTGGTTCGGCACTTCGGGCTCCTTCGGTGGGAACTGCCGGACGAGTCGTGCGATGCGTGCGTATGGAAGTGTGATACCGCGCCCTGAGATGGGCGTGAACATGGCGAGATGGTGGAGTGACTCCCCGTGGACATGGTGTTGACCAGTCGGAAGGTCCCCAGATAACTTCGTTCTACGGATTGTTGATTCCGTATAGCGGAAAACAGGAGGGTGTGGGATGGGTCAGGGCCAGCAGGAGAAGGTGGCGACGAGCCTCGCGGGCGCCGTCAGCGAGGAGATCAGCGCCTCCCTCGCGCCGGTCGACGCCGAACTGGAGCGCCGCTACCCCGGGGACCCCGGTGGACGCCAGCCCGTCCACACCGTCTACGTCCCCGGCGACGTCTTCGCCGCCGACACCATCCGCTCCTGGGGCGACCAGGCGCTCGCCGCCCTCGACGAACACGCCCCGGACGCCGCGTCCTTCGCCGCCGTCCTCGGCCTGTCCGACGAACTCGCCGAGCCCGTCTACGCGCGCGTGCGCGCCAAGCTGGAGCGCGAGCCCATCGAGGACCTGCGCGTCGACTTCGAGGACGGCTACGGCCCCCGCCCGGACGCCGAGGAGGACGAGGCGGCCGCCCGCGCGGCACGCCTGATCGCCGAGGCGTACGAGAACGGCACGGCGGCGCCGTACATGGGCATCCGCATGAAGTGCATGGAGGCGCCCGTACGCGACCGGGGCATCCGCACCCTCGACATCTTCCTCACCGGCCTGATGGAGGCCGGCGGCCTGCCCGACGGGCTCGTGCTGACGCTGCCGAAGGTGACGTACGCCGAGCAGGTCAGTGCCATGGTCCGGCTCCTGGAGGAGTTCGAGAAGGCACGCGGTCTTGAGCCCGGCCGGATCGGCTTCGAGATCCAGATCGAGACCAGCCAGTCCATCCTCGCCACCGACGGCACCGCCACCGTCGCCCGGATGATCCAGGCCGCCGAGGGGCGCGCCACGGGCCTGCACTACGGCACCTTCGACTACAGCGCCTGCCTCGGCGTCTCCGCCGCCTACCAGGCCAGCGACCACCCGGCCGCCGACCACGCCAAGGCGATCATGCAGGTCGCGGCGGCGGGCACCGGCGTACGCGTCTCGGACGGCTCGACGAACGTCCTGCCGGTCGGCCCGACCGAGAAGGTCCACGACGCCTGGCGCCTGCACTACGGCCTCACCCGCCGCGCCCTGGCCCGCGCCTACTACCAGGGCTGGGACATGCACCCCGGCCACATCACGACCCGGTACGCGGCCGTCTTCGCCTTCTACCGCGAGGGCTTCGAGCAGGCGGCCGCCCGTCTCGCCCGATACGCCAACCGGGCCGGCGGCGACGTCATGGACGAGCCCGCCACCGCCAAGGCCCTCAGCGGCTATCTGCTGCGCGGCCTGGACTGCGGCGCCCTCGACATCGCCGAGGTCGCCCGGCTGACCGGTCTGACCCGTGCCGATCTGGAGGGATTCGCGGCGCCCCGCCGCGGCGATCTGACGGTCTCCGCCAAGTAGCGGACCCGTCACAGCCGCAACCACCCGCCGGCGTTGTCACCCCTGCCCCGTAGTCTGTACGCCACGCATTGACCAGTCACAGGTGTCACAGGAACGGGGCAGCGGTGTCTTCGGGGGAGTACGGACAGACGGACGAGGCCGGTCGGCTGCTGGCCGGGCGTTATCGCGTCGTGGCACAGCTCGGGCGCGGCGGCATGGGCGTGGTCTGGCGGGCCCTCGACGAGGTCCTCGGCCGCGAGGTCGCCGTCAAGGAGCTGCGCACCTACACCGATGCCGACGGTCCCGAACTCGCGGACCTGCGGCTGCGAATGCAGCGCGAGGCGCGGGCGGCGGCCCGGGTGCGGCATCCCGGAGTCGTGGCGGTGCACGACGTCGCCGAGGTCGACGGACGCCCGCTGATCGTCATGGAGCTGGTCGACGGCCCGTCCCTGGACGACGTGCTGCGCGAGCGCGGCACCCTCGACCCGCGCGAGGCGGCCGGCATCGGCGCCAAGGTCATGGAGGCGCTCGCCGCCGCCCACGCGGCCGGTGTCCTGCACCGTGACGTGAAGCCGGGCAACATCCTGCTCGACCGTTCCGGCCGCGTGGTCCTGACCGACTTCGGCATCGCCGCCATGGAGGACCCGGGCGACGGCGAGGCGACCAACCTCACCCGCACCGGCGCACTCGTCGGCTCCCTCGACTACCTGGCCCCCGAGCGTGCCCAGGGCGTCGAACCGGGCCCCTCCTCCGACGTATGGGCCCTGGGCGCCACGCTGTACGCGGCCGTCGAGGGCTCCGCGCCCTTCCGCCGTACGTCGACGTTCTCCACGCTCACCGCCATCGTCACCGAGCCGCTGCCGGAGCCGCGCAGTGCCGGGCCGCTCGGCCCCGTCCTGCAGCGGCTGTTGGACAAGCGACCCGAGTCCCGCCCCGAGGCGGGCGAGGCGCGGGCACTCCTGCAGGCGGTGGCGGAGTCGGGCGGCACCGACTCGCAGACGGCCGCGCTGCGGGGGCCGGCGGGTGCCGGGCCCGCGCGAGAGGAGACGGAACTCGGCGTTCCGTCGGTGCCGCCGGCCGGCGGGCCACCGCAGGCAGCGGGTCCGCACGGGCCGGGATCCGGGGCGCCCGGGACGGCAGAGCCCCCCGGGCAGGCGTACGGCGGCCAGGGGCAGGGTGCGCCGGGCGCTCAGGGCTTGGACACGCCGGGGCAGGGCGTGCCCGCGTCGGACCTGCCTGGGGCGCCGCGCTTCGGGACTGCCCGACAGAGCGCGCAGGGAGCACAGGGCGCGCAGGGGCCCGCCACTCCTGGGCAAGGCACGCCGCCGGTACAGGGCTTCGGCGCCGTCGGCCATCCTGGCTCGGCCATGCACGGACACGGCACCCCGGGGCAGCCGACCGCATCGCCCTACGGCAGCACACCGGTGCCGTCCGCCCCGCACGCCTACGGCAACCCCACCCCGCCGCCACAGGACCCGGACGCCACCGGCCCCATGGTCACGTCCTCCACCGCACCCACCCGACGCAAGGGCCGCGCCCTGCTCGCCGCCGTGGCCGTGACTGTCGTCCTCGCGGCGGCCGGGGGCGCGGTTGCCCTGCTGAACGACAAGGGCGACACCAAGGCCGAGGCGCAGGGCACGTCGTCCGCCACCTCCCAGGACGCGTCCGCCCCGGCGACCGGCAGCCCCGACGCCGATCGGTCGGGCGACTCCGGCCTCACCGAGACGGGCGACGACGAGAAGTCCCCCGGCGCGACCAAGAGCCCGAGCCGTACGGCGGAGGCCGAGCCCACCGATCGGTCCACCACCTCGTCCCCGACCAAGACCTCGGGCGGCGGTGGCACCAACGGCGGTACCACGGGCGGCGGTTCCGGAGACGGCGGTACGACGGGCGGCGGCGGAACCACGGGCGGGGGCGGCAGCACCGGCGGGGGCAGCACCACACCGACCGCGTCCTGCTCCTCCGTCGGCGGCGGCAAGTACAACTGCCAGGTCTGGAAGCAAGCCAAGTCGTACGACGCCTCCGGCACCGAGGTCGGCGTCCTCAACGCGGGCACCAACTACTTCTACTGCCAGCAGAATCTGGGCCGCCGCGAGACCTACGGCGAGTGGACCAACGTCTGGTGGGCCAAGACGGACGACGACAGCGGCAACACCAACGTCTTCATCAGCGACGTCTACATCGAGGGCGGCAACAACGACGAGCCGGTGCCCGGACTCCCGGTCTGCTGAACCCGTACGTACTTCTCCAGGCCGGAGGCCGTCACCAGCCTCTCCTCCGCCAACAGCCGGGTGCCTCGCGCGCACAACAGCGCGTCGGCACGTGCGTGCGCGACGAACTCCTCGGGAGTGGCACCGAACAGCTCTCTCAAACGGGCCGACGCCCCGAGAAGTTCGGTGAGCAGGGTCCGCTGACCCGGGTGGGTGCGAGGCGCGCCGTTCCCGTCGTGCAGCACCCCGTGGCGGTTGACGTACGCGAAGGCACCCGGGAGCGCCGTGCCGTCCGCCAGCACGATCCGGACCTCGGGCGCGGCCAGCCAGGCGCGGCGGTAGTTGCCGTTCGGCAGGGGCACTCCCTCACTCGCGTCGATCACCGCGAGCTGCTCGGCATCGAGCCAGGTGAGGAACAACTCCCGTACGACGGCCGGTGCCTCGAAGGGGGAGGCCGACACGTATCCCATACGGCTCACATGCGCGGAGACGCCGACCCCGATGCCCGTCACCCGCGCCTTCACCATCGGGATGGGAGCCGTGATCCCGAACTCGGCCATCTTGTGCCGAAGCTGGCCCGGACAGGCGTTGGAGCCGACCGCGAGAACCGGCGCTCGGTCGTCGTACACCAGGCGGTCGAGGGGCAGCAGTCGATTCCCGTCGAGGAGGCCGGACTCCTCGGGCCACGCGCCCGGGTAGAGCAGGGGATGCTCGCGCGGCGCCTCGGCCAGGCCCTGCGCCTCGAGTGTGCGGTCCTCCACGGGCCGCTCAGTCCGCCGGCGGCAGCTCGCCCGAGCCGCGGGTGATCAGCCGCGTCGGCAGCTCGATGCGTTCCGGGGCGACCAGGGTGCCGTCCAGCTGCCGGAACAGGCGCTCGGCGGCGGTACGGCCGATCGCCGCCGCGTCCTGGGCGACGACGGTGACGCCCGGCTGCAGCAGGTCGGCGAGTTCGATGTCGTCGAAGCCGACGAGGGCGACGCGGCGGGCCTGCTCGGCCAGGACCCGGATCACGGTGACCGTCACCCGGTTGTTGCCCGCGAAGATCGCGGTGACGGGGGAGGGGCCGGTGAGCATCTCCTCGGCCGCCCGGCGCACCCGCTCCGGGTCGGTGACGCCCAAGGACATCCAGGAGTCCTCCACCGGTATGCCCGCGTCCTCCATGGCGGCCCGATAGCCGCGCAGCCGCTCGGCGGCCGTGTGGATGCGGGGCATGTCGCCGATGAAGCCGATCCGGCGGTGTCCGTGGGCGATGAGGTGGGCGACGCCGTCGCGGGCGCCGCCGTAGTTGTCGGACAGGACGCAGTCGGCGTCGATCTTCCCGGCGGGACGGTCGACGAACACGGTGGCGACGCCCGCCTTCAGCTCGGGCTCCAGGTACCGGTGGTCGTCACCGGCGGGAATGATCACCAGCCCGTCCACCCGCCGCGCGCACAGCGCCAGCGCCAGCTCCTGCTCGCGGTCCGGGTCCTCGGCGCTGGAGCCGTTGATGAGCAGCGCGCCGTGCGCCCGGGCGACCTCCTCGACCGCCCGGCTGAGCGGGCCGTAGAAGGGGTCCGCGAGATCCTCCAGGACCAGGCCGACGCTCGCCGTACGGCCCTTGCGCAGCACCCGCGCGCTGTCGTTGCGGCGGAAGCCCAGGGCGTCGATGGCCTCCTGGACGCGGCGCTCCGTCTCCGGGGTGACGCCCGGCTCCCCGTTGACCACCCGCGAGACGGTCTTCAGGCCGACTCCGGCGCGCGCTGCTACGTCCTTCATGGTCGGACGATTGCCGTAGCGGGACCCGGAGAGGCCGTCTTCGTGGCGGTCGGATCGGCGGATGGTCTCGGGCACGATGCGGATTCCTGTCCTGTCGTCCACGGGGATGCGTCGGTCCATGGGTTTGTATGAGGATGTGGCGTCGAGCATAGAGCCTGGACAACGTTGTCAGATCCGGGAGACACTGTCCACCGCAATCTCCGGCCTGCGCCCCCACCGTGAGACCGGCTCGCCCATTTCCCGTGGTTGACGGGGAGATCCGAATGGTTGACGGGGAGAACTGACACTGATGCACACCGACCTCGTGGCTGCGCTCGACATCGGCGGCACCAAGATCGCCGGAGCGCTGGTGGACGGCCACGGCACGATCGCGGTCCGGGCCCAGCGCGCGACGCCGGCGCGGGAGGACGGCGAGACGGTGATGCGGGCCGTCGAGGAGGTCGTCGGCGAGCTCACCGCGTCGCCGCTGTGGGAGCGCGCGACCGCCCTCGGTATCGGCAGCGCGGGACCGGTGGACGCCTCCGCGGGCACCGTCAGTCCGGTGAACGTGCCCGGCTGGCGCGACTACCCGCTGGTCCGGCGGGTCCGGGAAGCGGCCGGCGGTCTGCCCGTGGAGCTGATCGGCGACGGCGTGGCCATCACGGCGGCCGAACACTGGCAGGGAGCGGCACGGGGGCACGACAACGCCCTCTGCATGGTCGTCTCCACCGGTGTCGGCGGCGGCCTGGTGCTGAACGGCCGGCTGCACCCCGGCCCGACCGGCAACGCCGGCCACATCGGCCACATCAGCGTCGACCTCGACGGCGACCCGTGCCCGTGCGGTTCCCGCGGCTGCGTGGAGCGCATCGCCAGCGGCCCGAACATCGCCCGGCGGGCACTCGAGAACGGCTGGCGGCCCGGCCCGGACGGCGACACGTCCGCCGCCGCAGTGGCCGCCGCCGCGCGGGACGGCGACCCGGTCGCCGTGGCCTCCTTCGCGCGGGCCGCGCGAGCCCTGGCCGCCGGGATCGCGGCCACCGCGACGCTCGTCGAGATCGACATCGCCGTGATCGGCGGGGGAGTGGGCAAGGCGGGCGACGTCCTCTTCACGCCGCTCCGCAAGGCGCTGACCGACTACGCCACCCTGTCCTTCGTCCAGCGCCTGACGATCACGCCGGCCCAGATGGGCACGGACGCCGGCCTGGTGGGCGCCGCCGCGGCCGCCCTCGCCGGGAAGGCGGGGGCGGCCGCGGCGGGGGTGTGAGGGCGCGCGGGTAGGGCAGGAACGTTCACTCCGCGGAATGGGGTGAGGGCGGCCGGGAGGCCGCACATCGGATCAGGTGGGCTGCGGGGAGCTGAGAGCTGGGAGCTGGGAGCTGAGCGGCCGCAGGGGCCGGTGGCCGCCGCTCAGCTCAGCCGTCCGGCAACTGCGGCTCAGCAACTCACCCGCGCCTCCGCCCAGTCCGCGTGGTCCGAGTCGATGCCGTCGCCGCCGTCGGTGACGACGAGCCGTACCACCTGGGCGCCGGTCAAGTCGGCCGTGATCGGCTGGGCCGGCATCGCGTTGGTGAGGACACCGGTCGAGGCGGCCCTGGTGCCGTCGGCCCAGATCTCGAAGGCGACGGTGCCGCCCGCGCCCTCCTCGTCGTCCACGCCGACGTCCGCGGTGACCGTTTCGCACGCGCCGCCGGTGTAGTACGCGACGGTGCTCTCGGCGTGGACACCGAGCCCCTTGCCGTACGTCACTCCGCCGATGGTGATCGGATGCCCGTCGCCCGCGGCGCTCTCCCCGTTGCTCGTGTCGCGCTCGACGGGCCCCCATCCGTTGGTGGCCGACAGCCAGGGAAGGTCACCGAGCCCGGACGACCCCGAGGGCGGCGGCGCCACCACGGTCGCGGTCAGCGGCAGCGAGCTGTCGACGCGGACGCCGGTCGGGGAGCGGTAACTCGCCCTGAGGGTGAGGTCGTACGAGCCCGTGGGCGCCCCCGGCGGCACGGTGACCGCCCACTTGGTGCGCAGGGAGCGCCCGGTCGGCAGTGCCGGCGAGCCGGCCGGTGACGTCGCTCGGACGGCCCACCCCTCGGGCCCGGTCAGCGTGACGGACACCCGCTTGGCCGTCGTACGCCCGAGGTCGGTGACCGTCGACGTCAGATCGGCCGAGCCGCCCGCCTCGAGCAACGGGCTGCCGTCCAGGCCGAGTTCGACGGCAGGCGGGTGCTGGGCCCACTCGGGGTCGGCAAAGACGCGTACCAGGAACGTGCCGTGGGCGGGGACGGTCGCGGAGATCGTGCCCGCGGTGTTGTAGCTCCTGTGCTGCCACAGGTCGCGCAGCGTGTACGCGTCGGCGGCGGGCAGGCCGGCCGCCGCGGCCGTCGTGGTGATGCGCTGGGCGGTGCCGGACTCGTTGAAGAGCGCCACCGCGCGGCTGCCGTCCCGCATCTCCTTGGCGACGACCCAGCGCCCGCCCTCCGACGAGATCACCGCGCCCTGCTTGCCCAGCGGGTCCTGGTCGACCGCGATGACCTCGCGGTTGCCGAGGATGTCCAAGGTCTCCTCGGAAGCCGAGCGCAGGTCGGAGCCGATGAGGAGCGGGGCGGCCATGATCGCCCACATCGAGAAGTGCGAGCGGTACTCGGTGGCCGTCATGCCGCCGTTGCCGACCTCCAGCATGTCGGGGTCGTTCCAGTGGCCGGGGCCCGCATACGGCGTGAGCGGCAGGTTCTTCTTCAGGATCGACAGCATCGAGCCCCAGTTGTCGCTGATGTCACCGGTCGTGCGCCACAGATGACCGACGTCGGCCGCCCATTCCCAGGGCTTGTTCTCGCCCCATTCGCAGATGCTGTACACGATGGGCCGGTCGGTGGCTTCGAGGGCGTCGCGCATGGTCGTGTAGCGCAGCTTGGCGTCCACGCCCTGGTTGTTGCAGTTGTCGTACTTGAGGTAGTCCACGCCCCAGTCCGCGAACTGCTGGGCGTCGCTGTACTCATGGCCGAGCGAGCCCGGGAAACCGGCGCTGTTGCAGGTCTTCGTGCCCGCGCTGGTGTAGATGCCGAACTTGAGGCCCTTCGCGTGGACGTAGTCGGCGACGGCCTTGATCCCGTTCGGGAAGCGGACCGGGTCGGGCACCAGCTTTCCGTTCGCGTCCCTGGAGGGCAGGGCCCAGCAGTCGTCGAGGTTGACGTACTGGTATCCGGCCTCCCTGAGGCCCTTCTGGACGAAGATGTCCGCGATTGCCTTGACCATGGCCTCGTTGAACTCGGCACGGCAGTGGGTGGAGTTCCAGTTGTTGAAGCCCATGGGCGGGGTGGGGGCCAGACCGTCGTCCAGGGCGGGCGCGACGGGGGCCGCGGTGGCCATGGGGACGGCGAGTCCCGCCGTGCACAGCAGACCTGCGGCGAGTGCTCCGACCACTCTTGTGCGGGTTGTGCGGGTTGTGCGGGTTGTGCGGGCGTGAAGGTGACGCATCGTTACGTTCCTCCGAACCAGCAAAGGTGGGATGACGGCATGTACGCGTCATGTCGGGGCTCACGGTAGGGGCTGTCGGACCGTGTGGGAAGTCGAGTGACGGCGTGCGGAGTCCTGGGGGGTCTTGAGGGACTAGGAGGGCTACAGCCGCTTTTTGAACATGTTCAACATCTGGGGTAGGGTCGTGTTCACACGAGATGGGGGAGTCGATGAAGATAGTGATCCCCGGGGGAACCGGGCAGGTGGGCACCATCCTGAACCGCGCGCTGACCGCCGCGGGCCACGACGTCGTCGTCCTGACCAGACGGCCCACGCGGCACGGGGAAGTCCGATGGGACGGTGAGACATTGGGTCAATGGGCCGACGTGATCGACGGCAGCGACATTGTGATCAACCTGGCCGGCCGCAGCGTCAGCTGCCGCTACACCGCACCCAACCTCCAGGCGATGATGGATTCGCGGGTGCGCTCCACCGAGGTCGTGGGCGAGGCGATCTCGCGCGCCGCCCGGCCGCCCCGGGTCTGGCTGCAGATGAGCACGGCCACCATCTACGCCCACCGCTTCGACGCGCCCAACGACGAGGCGACGGGCGTCATCGGCGGCAGCGAGCCCGATGTGCCGGACTACTGGGGCTACAGCGTGCAGATCGCCAGGGCCTGGGAGCGGGCGCAGGAGGAGGCCGACACCCCGCACACCCGGAAGGTCGCCCTGCGCTCCGCCATGGTGATGAGCCCCGACCACGGCGGCGTGTTCGACGTCCTGCTGGGGCTGGCGCGCCTCGGCCTCGGCGGCCCCGTCGCGGGCGGCGCACAGTACGTCTCCTGGATCCACGACCGCGACTTCGTGCGCGCGGTCGACTTCCTGGTCGACCGGGAGGATCTCACCGGGCCGGTGAACCTCGCCGCCCCCGAACCGCTGCCGCAGCGGGCGTTCATGCGGGCGCTTCGCTCCGCGTGGGGCGTCCCCCTGGGCCTGCCCGCCACGCGAGGGATGGCGGAAATCGGCGCGTTCGCGCTGCGCTCGGACACCGAGCTGCTGCTCAAGAGCCGACGTGTCGTCCCCGGCCGGCTGCTCGACGAGGGGTTCGGCTTCGAGTACGCCCGATGGCCGGAAGCGGCCGACGATCTCGCGCAGCGCGTGCGGCTGCGCCGGGTCCACCGGCGGCGGACCGGGCCGGGGACTCCCGCACTGTCCCGATTGTCCGGAGGCGGGGCGTGACTCCACGGTCCGTTTCGCAGTTGAACCGGCCATGAAGAAGCGCAGCATGCTGGCCATCGCCTCCCTCGCCACCGGATTCGTCGTCGCGGCGGTCACTCCCTCCCACTCGGCCGAGCTCTCGGGTGCCCCCGGCACCGGGTCCCCTGCCGCCGGGCTGCCCGACACCGGCGGTGCGCCCAAGGTCGGCGGCCTGGACATGGGTGGCCAGAGCAAGCTCGGCGGCCTCAACACGGGCGGTCAGACCAAGGTCGCCGGGATCAGCGTGGACCGGGCCCTGGACACCGTCGGTACGGCCATCAACCGCGAAACGGACCGGGCCGTGAACAACGCCCCCCACGGAAAGAAGCGCTGACGAGCACCCCGACCCGATCACACGGCGCCGTACCCCCGCATCCGAGCGGGTGTCGGCGCCGTTGTCGTGCGCTCTCTACGGGAACTGGTTTCCGTGGCAGGGTGGAGCGGGCAAGCCACAGGGGGCCAACAGAAGAGGGGGAAACGTGATCGTTTGGATCAACGGTGCGTTCGGTGCGGGGAAGACCACCACCGCACGGGAACTGATCGAGCTGATCCCGAACAGCACGCTCTTCGACCCCGAGGTCATCGGCGGAGCGCTCGCCCATCTGCTCCCGCCCAAACACCTCACCGAGGTCGGTGACTTCCAGGACCTGCCGATCTGGCGACGTCTCGTGATCGACACGGCGGCCGCGCTGCTCGCCGAGCTCGGCGGGACCCTCGTGGTTCCGATGACGCTGCTGCGTCAGGAGTACCGCGACGAGATCTTCGGCGGCCTCGCCGCCCGCCGCATCACCGTCCAGCACGTGCTCCTCGCCCCGGCGGAAACGATCCTGCGGGAGCGAATAGCGGGGCGGGAGATCCCGCCCGAGCCACCCGACGGCGAGATACGGATCCGGCAGTGGTCGTACGACCACATAGAGCCGTATCGCGCCGCATTGGCTTCGTGGCTCACCGCCGACGCCTATCCGGTCGACAACGGCGGTCTGACCCCGTACCAGACCGCTGCCCGGATCGCTGAGGCCGTCGGCGGCGGTACGGTCCCCGTCTGCGACATCGTGCAGACGCCCGAGCCCACCGCCGAGACCGTCGCCTCGGGGGTCCTGCTCTTCGACGAGCAGGACCGGGTGCTGCTCGTCGACCCGACCTACAAGGCCGGCTGGGAGTTTCCCGGCGGCGTCGTCGAATCCGGCGAGGCGCCCGCGCGCGCGGGCATGCGCGAGGTCGCCGAGGAGACGGGGATACGGCTGGACGATGTACCGCGGCTCCTCGTCGTCGACTGGGAGCGGCCCTTGCCCCCGGGGTACGGGGGTCTGCGCCTCCTCTTCGACGGGGGCCGCCTCGACTCGACGGAGGCCGAACGCGTCCTGCTGCCCGGACCCGAGCTGCGTGACTGGCGCTTCGTCACCGAGGAGGAGGCGGCCGAACTGCTGCCACCGGTGCGCTACGAGCGGCTGCGCTGGGCGCTTCGGGCGCGGGAACGTGGGGCGGCGTTCTATCTGGAGGCGGGCATTCCAGCGCCTTCCTGAGCGCGCCGCAGCTCGTCGTGCGGGAACGGGGCCAGCCTGCTCTCGTTCTGCAGCCGCCTGGCGAAGTCACCCATCACGGCGGCGAGCGGCGCGTACCGCTTGATGATGTCGGCGGCGGCCCGCGGGATTCCCTCGGGCCGCATGCCGTCGGCGCAGGCACGCACGAAGGCCTCACGCTCCTGCAGGCCGTACCCGTACAGCGCGGTGGCCAGCCAGTTCACCAGGCGGGTGGCGGTGTAGACACGGTCGTAGAGGCGATGGCGGTCGAAGAACTCGCGCTCCTGAGGCGTGAGCGGGAAGCGGGCCGAGAGTGCGAGCCCGTAGTCGGCCAGGTAGAGCCGGCGCCCGTCGGTGAGGATGTTCTGGAAGTGGGCGTCGAAATGCAGAAGCCGGACCTCGTGGAGGAAGTCGGTGACAGCCGTGAGCTCCCGTTCCACGAAGGCGCATGCGGCGTCGGCGTCGTCCGTGCGCAACTGGGCGTCCAGCCAGTCGTGCAGGGTGTGCGGCACGAACTCCAGGAACAGCGCCAGGCTCGCGGACGCCGTCCGCAGTCCTTCGATGCGCTCACGCACCCGCGGGTCGCCGCCCCAGTAGGCGACGGCCCGCTCCACGTCGGCCAGCTCGTCGGGGAGGGGCTGCGGCGGCTGCGGCAGGATCCGCCAGTGGTGCGTCAGCGGGAAGCCCGAGAAACGGTCTGAGACGACCCAGTTCGTCGTCATGGTGTGTACCGCGAGCTCCCGCCAGGCACCGAACCCCGGGCTGCCGATGCCGTAGTGGAAGTAGGCCGGCAGCCCGAGAAGGTTCGCCGTGGAGCGGATGTTCTGCGGCCGCAACTCGACATCGGTGAGCGGGGCCCGTTTCACGAAGACCCGTCTGCCGTCCACCTCGATCAGCGTCGAGCGCCCGCCGATCCCGGTGCCGAGCGGCGTGCCCGACTCCACGAGTTCCGCGAGTTCATGGTCGCTGAGCAGCGCCAGGGACGTGGCGATGTCGGTGTGGGCGGTGAGGCGCTCGGTGCGGGTCATGCCCCATCCTCAGCCCGAAATCCCCTGACCTGCGGCGTAATTGCGCAGGAACAGCGCCTCGGCGACCGAGAGACGCTCCAGCTCCTCCGGAGACACGCTCTCGTTCACCGCGTGGATCTGGGCCTCCGGCTCGCTCAGGCCGATGAGGAGGATCTCCGCGTGCGGGTAGAGGGCGGCGAGGGTGTTGCACAGCGGGATCGAGCCGCCCTGGCCGGCGTACTGCATCTCCTGACCCGGGTACGCCACCGCCATCGCGTCCGCCATGGCCTGGTACGCCGGGCTGCTCGTGTCGGCGCGGAACGCCTGGCCCTGGCCTATCTGCTCGGTGCGCACCCGGGCACCCCACGGCGTGTGCGACTCCAGGTGGGCCTGGAGCAGCTTGGTCGCCTGGGCCGCGTCCACGCCCGGCGGCACCCGCAGGCTGATCAGCGCACGGGCGCTCGCCTGCACGGACGGGGTGGCGCCGACGACCGGCGGGCAGTCGATGCCGAGGACCGTGACGGCGGGGCGCGCCCAGATGCGGTCGGCGACCGTGCCGGAGCCGATCAGCTCGACGCCGTCGAGGATCTTGGCGTCCTGGCGGAACTGCGCCTCCTCGTACTGCAGGCCCTCCCACGACGACTCGCCGGTCAGCCCTTCCACCGTCGTCGAGCCGTCCTCGGCGCGCAGCGAGGCCAGTACGCGGATCAGCGCGCCGAGCGCGTCGGGCGCGGCCCCGCCGAACTGGCCGGAGTGCAGGTTGCCTTCGAGCGTGTCGATCTGCACGCGGAGGAGGGTCATGCCGCGCAGGGTCGAGGTGACCGTCGGCAGGCCGACACGGAAGTTGCCCGCGTCGCCGATCACGATGGTGTCGGCCGCCAGCAGGTCGGGGTGCTGCTCGGCGTACCGCTCCAGGCCGCCCGTGCCCATCTCCTCCGAGCCCTCGGCGATCACCTTCACGTGCACCGGCACGCCGCCGTTCGCCTTGAGCGCGCGCAGCGCCAGCAGGTGCATGATCAGGCCGCCCTTGCAGTCGGCGGACCCGCGCCCGTACCAGCGGCCGTCGCGCTCGGTCAGCTCGAAGGGCGGGGTGCTCCAGGCGGCCTCGTCCAGCGGGGGCTGCACGTCGTAGTGGGCGTACAGCAGCACCGTCTTCGCACCCTCGGGGCCGGGCAGGTAGCCGTACACCGACTGCGTGCCGTCGGGGGTGTCGAGCAGGGCCACGTCCTCGAAGCCCTCCGCGGTGAGCGCGTCGGCGACCCAGCGGGCGGCGCCTTCGCTCTCGCTCTTCGGGAACTGGTCGAAGTCCGCCACCGATTTGAATGCCACCAGCTCGGTGAGCTCCGCCTTCGCCCTGGGCATCAGCGAGGCGACGGTCTCGGCGACCGGATTCGACGACATGGGCACGCTCCTTGTGGGTGCGACGTTGTACGTATGAGTGCTGTGATCCTCCCACAGCGGCCTGCGACGATGCCCGCCGTAGGATGCGGGGGACAGCAGCAGACGGCGGCTTGAGCGGGAGCAGTAGACCATCGTGAGCAGCGAGAACTCTTCGGCGGACGACGTGCGGCAGGTGTGGGACGTCGTCGTGGTGGGCGCGGGACCCGCGGGCGCTTCGGCCGCCTATGCGGCAGCGGTCGCCGGGCGGCGCGTGCTGTTGCTGGAGAAGGCGGAGCTGCCGCGCTACAAGACGTGCGGCGGCGGCATCATCGGCCCCTCGCGCGACTCGCTCCCACCCGGCTTCGAGCTGCCCTTCCGGGACCGGGTGCACGCGGTCACCTTCTCGCACAACGGCCGCTTCACCCGCACCCGGCGCTCCAAGCAGATGCTGTTCGGGCTGATCAACCGGCCCGAGTTCGACCAGCAACTCGTCGAGCACGCGCAGAAGGCGGGCGCCGAACTGCGTACGGGCGTCACCGTGCAGCGCGTCGAGCAGCACGGCTCGGCCGTGCCGGACCGGCGCAGCGTCGCCGTCGTCCTGCAGGGCGGCGAGACGCTGCTCGCGCGGGCCGTCGTCGGCGCGGACGGCAGCGCCAGCCGGATAGGAGCGCATGTCGGCGTCAAGCTCGACCAGGTGGATCTCGGCCTGGAGGCGGAGATCCCGGTGCCGGAGACGGTCGCCGAGGACTGGCAGGGGCGGGTGCTCATCGACTGGGGCCCGATTCCCGGCAGTTACGGCTGGGTGTTCCCCAAGGGCGACACGCTGACGGTGGGCGTGATCTCGGCGCGCGGCGAAGGAGCGGCCACCAAGCGGTACTTGGAGGAGTTCATCGGGCGGCTCGGACTCGCCGGGTTCGAACCGAGCATTTCCTCCGGCCACTTGACGCGCTGCCGGGCCGACGACTCGCCGCTGTCGCGCGGGCGGGTGCTGGTGTGCGGTGACGCGGCGGGGCTGCTGGAGCCGTGGACGCGCGAGGGCATCTCGTTCGCGCTGCGGTCGGGGCGGCTCGCGGGGGAGTGGGCGGTGCGGATCGCCGAGGCGCACGACGCGGTGGACACCCGGCGCCAGGCCCTGAACTACGCCTTCGCGATCAAGGCGGGACTCGGCGTCGAGATGAGCGTCGGCAAGCGGCTGCTGACGGTGTTCGAGCGCCGTCCCGGCCTCTTCCACGCCACGCTGACCGGTCTCCGGCCGGCCTGGAAGGCGTTCATGGACATCACCCGCGGCTCGACGACGCTGGCCGAGATCGTCCGCACCCACCCGATGGCCCACCGCGCCCTGACCGCGCTGGACCGCCGCCAGGCGCCGGCGGGCGATGAGGCAACTTCCTGACGGCGGCCTGCCGTCCTCGTGCTGCCGTCCTCGTGCTGCCGTCCTCGTGACGGCGGCCCGGGTCACTTCTCGACGGTGATCCGGAAGACGGGGTGGTCCGGGGCCGCCGCGATGATCTCCTCGTCGGAGGACTTCGCGGTGACCCCCTGGAAGTACTGGTTGACCTCCCAGCCCCACTTCTCCAGATAGGTCCGCACGATCGGGAGCTTCTCCTCGTCGGGAAGCTCCACCGCGGTGAACTCACGCACCTTGCGCCCGACGCGCAGCTCCCCGCCGCCTGCGGCGCGCATGTTGCGCACCCACTGGGAGTGGCCGCGCGCCGAGACGAGGTACTGCGTGCCTTCGTACGTGTGCGGGTTGACCGGGATGCGCTGCATCCGGCCGCTCTTGCGCCCGCGCACCGACATCTCCGCCGTGCCCGCGATGCTGAGCCCGCGCCGGGCCAGCCAGCCGATGACGCTGTTGAGGCGGACGTTCAGCGGGCTGCCCTTGAGGTAGTACGGCGACGTCATGGTGACCCCCAGAGTTTGAGAGAGCGGTGCTCTCACTTGAGAGCAGTGTGCACGAGATCGGTGATCCAAAGCAAGAGCACTGCTCTCGAATGCGTGCACTGCTCTGTTTTCGTGGGAGACTGCCTCACATGAGCAGCACCGCACAGGGCGCACGCGCCCGCGCCAGGATGGAAGTCACCGCGGCCATCAAGGACGAGGCGCGCAGACAGCTCGCGGCCGAGGGCGCCGCCAAGCTCTCGCTGCGGGCCGTGGCCCGGGAACTCGGCATGGTCTCCTCCGCCCTCTACCGTTACTTCCCCAGCCGGGACGACCTGCTGACCGCGCTCATCATCGATGCCTACGACTCGCTCGGGGAGAGTGCCGAGGCCGCGCACCACAAGGCCGCCGACGCCGGGCCCGTACAGCGCTGGACGGCGGTCGCCGAGGCCGTGCGCGACTGGGCGCTGCGGCACCCGCACGAGTACGCGCTGATCTACGGCTCGCCCGTGCCCGGGTACACCGCGCCCGACACCACGGTCCCGCCCGCCTCCCGCGTCGGCCTCGTCTTCATCGGCATCCTCCGCGACGCCCACCGGGGCCCAGGCTCCGGCCTCTTTGAACCGCCCCTGCCCGCCGAACTGCGCCCCGAGGCCGAGCGCATGGCAGCCGACCTGGCCTCCGACCTCCCCCCGGCGAACGTCGCTGCTCTCATCGCCTCCTGGGCCGAGCTCTTCGGGCTCGTCGGGTTCGAGCTGTTCGGGCAGTTCAACCGGGTCGTGGAGGACAGGGAGACGTTCTTCCGGCATGCGGCGGCCCGGCTCGCGCACGGGGTGGGCCTGGTGGAGGGCCGGCAGCAGACCGACGCGAACTGTCAGGGCACCGGTACCGGAACCGGCGGCGACGGCGGCAGTTCCGGGTCCTGACGCAGGATCCGGGCGTGCAGTGAGCGCAGTGCGGGCCCCGGGTCCCGGGTCTCGCCGGCGAGCACGGCCGTCGAGGACGGTGAGGCGCTGCTCGGCCCAGCGCAGGCGCTCCGCCGCGAGATACGGCGCCTGGAGGCCCTCGGCGAGTTCGCCGCGCCACAACTCCTCGGCGTGCCGGGCGAGTTCGGTGGCCCGCGCGCGGCGCAGCCCGGAGACGTGCTTCTGCCCCTGACGATCCTCGTCGACGCCACCCTCGTCCGGGTCGTGCTGCGGCCGGCGACGGTGCGGCTCCCACGGGCGCGCGAACTGGTCGGCGCCTCGGTGGCTGCTGCGGCTGCGTCGGCTGCTGCGGCTGCGGCGGTTGCGGATCAGGGGTGGCCGAGTCGGCGGACGTACTTCGCGGGGAGTACGTGTGATCACCACGCCCGGGTGACGCCGTGCGGCGGCCATCGCGTCTAGCGTGGCGGACATGGACGAGCAGCAGGTGCGCCGGGGCGGCGGTCCGCCGATGTGGTGGCGGCACGGGCCGCCGTGGTGGGACCGGTGGGAGGGCGGCGAGGAGCACGCTCCTCGCTGGCCCTGGCGCTCCACCGCGCTGATCACGGTCTTCGTGATGGCCGGTTCGAACTTCGCGGCGCAGGGCCAGCTGGACGACCGGGAGGCTCTCGACCCCTACGCGCGCGTGCTGCTGTTCGTCGCGACGGGGCTGCTGCTGTGGCGCAAGCGCTATCCGGTGGTCGTCGCCTTCGGGACGTCGGTGGCCGCCACGCTCTACCTGGGCGCCGGGTACCCGTACGGGCCTGTCTTCGTGGCCGTGGCGGTGGCCTGCTTCAACGCCATCGTCATGGGGCACCGCAAGGCCGCCTGGGCGGCGGTCGGGGTGTTCTGGGTGGGGCACGCCCTGGTGGCGCACTGGCTGTACCAGTGGCTGCCGCCGTCCGACGACCCGGCCGCCCCCTGGGGGCAGGAGGGCGTGATCGCCGCCTGGGTCGCGGCGATCGTGGCGGTGTCGGAGCTGGCGAAGACGCGGCGCGAGCAGTGGGCGCGGGAGCGGGCCGAGCGGGCGCAGGCGGCGCGGCGGCGCGCCGACGAGGAGCGGCTGCGGATCGCCCGCGAACTGCACGACGTCCTCGCGCACAGCATCTCCGTGATCAATGTGCAGGCGGGCGTCGGCCTCGCCCTCCTCGACACCGACCCCGAGCAGGCGCGCACGGCGCTCACCACCATCAAGGCCAAGAGCAAGGAGGCACTCGGCGAGGTCCGCCAGGTCCTGGACACGCTGCGCACGCCCGGCGACGCGCCCCGCGCACCGGCTCCCGGCCTCGACCGGCTGCCCGAACTGGTGCAGCAGGCGGCGAGCGCGGGCCTCACCGTCGAGGTCGAGGGTGAGCCGCCCCGCCTGGCGCCCGGCACGGACCTCGCCGCCTTCCGGATCGTCCAGGAAGCCCTCACCAATGTCGTACGGCACTCGGGATCGCGGCACGCGCGCGTGCACCTCGATCACGACGACGGGACGACGCTACGGTTGCGTATCGACGACGACGGTCCCGCGACCGGAGCCGACGCGGGCGGCAGCGGCAACGGACTCGCCGGAATGCGGGAGCGGGCGGCCGCGCTCGGTGGCACGATCGAGGCGGGCCCGCGTGCCGACGGCGGGTTCCGGGTGCTCGCCGTACTGCCGTTGAAGGCTTCCCACGAGGCGAAGGAGGACCGGTGATCCGCGTACTGCTCGCCGACGACCAGTCACTGGTGCGGGCCGGCTTCCGGGCACTGCTCGACGCGCAGCCGGACATCGAGGTGGCCGGGGAGGCCTCCGACGGCGAGGAGGCCGTGCGCAAGGTGCGCGAACTGCGGCCCGACGTCGTCCTGATGGACATCCGCATGCCGCTCCTCGACGGCCTCGCCGCGACCCGCCGGATCACCGACGACGGCGACCTGAAGGGCGTCAAGGTGGTCATGCTCACCACCTTCGAACTCGACGAGTACGTCTTCGAGGCCATCCGCGCGGGCGCCTCCGGCTTCCTGGTCAAGGACACCGAGCCGGAGGAACTCCTGCGTGCCGTACGGGCGGTGGTCGAGGGCGACGCGCTGCTCTCGCCCGGCGTGACCCGCCGCCTCATCGCCGAGTTCGCCGCCCGCTCCAAGGAGCCCGCGGCCGCCGACGCCCTCGGTGGACTCACCGAGCGCGAGCGGGAGGTGATGGCGCTGGTCGGCATCGGACTGTCCAACGAGGAGATCGCCCGCCGCCTGGTGGTCAGCCCCCTCACCGCGAAGACCCACGTCAGCCGCACCATGGTGAAGCTCGGCGCCCGGGACCGGGCCCAACTCGTCGTCCTGGCCTACGAGTCGGGGTTGGTGCGGCCGGGCTGGCTGGGCTGAGACCCTCCGCCGGGCTGAGACTCTCCCTTGAAGCGGACCAGGACGCTGACGACACGGGCGACGAACACGACCGCCGCGAGTGTGGCGCCCGTGCCGACGAGTGTGCTGCGGGCACCGCCCGACAGGTCGAAGGCGAACGCCGGTCCGGCCACCGCTGCGAACAGCAGGGCCGCCGCGAACGCCGCACTGCACAGCGCGTAACCGATCTCGACAGTCATCGCGTCCCGTCGCGCCTGATCGCGCCGTCCCCCGTATTCGGTCATACGGCGAGTCTCACAGGCGTGTGCCCGACGGGGCAAGCAGACCCCGCCGGGCACACGGTGTGGAGGCGTCCCCCTAGGCCCTGTCGTCAAATTCCCGCCTGCTGCGCGGCGTCTGGCACGCACGCTCGCCGCGTTGCCGAACCGCCCACGTGGCTCCGCCACGAGGGCGCTCCGGCGCCTTGCGATCGCACGCACCAGACGCCGCGCAGCCCGCCCTCCGGGCGGACGACGGGAATTTGACGACAGGGCCTAGTCGCGGACCGGCACGCGGTCCGCTTCGGCCTCCTTCAGGATGGACTTCGCGACAACCACGGACTGCGGTCGGCGCCGCGGGCGCAGCCCGGGCAGGGTGATCAGGAGCCCGATGACCGCAATGCCGGTCACGACGGTCAGCCCGGGCCGGTAGCTGTCGAGGACGGCCTGCGGGGTGGCATTCTCCGGGGCGTTCGCGGTGACCACCGCAGTCACGACGGCCAGGAAGATCGCGCCGCCGACCTGCACCGAGGTGTTGAGCAGACCGGAGACCATGCCCTGCTCGTGGTCGTCGACCCCGTTGGTGGCCTGGATGTTGAGCGAGGGGAAGACCAACGCGCAGGCGGCGCCGATGAGCAACATGCTCGGCAGGATCACCGCCGCGTACACAGGGTCGAGGTCGACCCGCAGGAAGAGTGCGTAGCCGACGACCATCAGGGCGAAGCCCACGGGGATCAGACGGGGTGTGCCGAACCGGTCGACGACCGCGCCCATCTTGGTCGCGGACAGCGCCACCAACAGGCCCGCGGGCAGGAAGGCGAGCGCCGTCTGCAGCGCCGACCAGCCGAGCAGCGTCTGGAGGTACAGCGTGGCCAGGAACTGGAAGCCGATGTACGAGCCGAAGAAGGTCATGGCGCCGAGCTGGGCGCGGATCTGGTTGCCGGAGCGCAGCACGCCCAGGCGCACCAGCGGGCCCGGCGAGCGCCGTTCGACCAGGACGAACGCGGTCAGGAGCGCGGCGACGGCGAGGAAGGACAGCAGCGTGCGGGCGGAGGCCCAGCCGACGTCGGGGGCCTGTACGACCGTGAAGACCAGCAGCAGCATCGACGCGGTGCCGATGACGGCGCCGGGGATGTCGTAGCCCCTGTGGTTCGTCTCGCGCTCGCTGCGCGGCAGCATCTTCAAGCCGGCGACGAGCGCGATCACGGCGATGGGCGCGGGCAGCAGCATCGTCAGGCGCCAACTGGCCTCGGTGAGCAGGCCGGACAGGACGAGGCCCATGGAGAAACCGGTGGCCGCGCAGGTGGTGTAGATGGAGAGCGCCCGGTTGCGCAGCGGGCCCTCCGGGAACGTCGTGGTGATGATCGACAGGCCGGCCGGAGCCGTGAACGCCGCGCTCAGGCCCTTGATGAAGCGGCTGGCGATCAGCAGCGGACCCGAGTCGACGAGCCCGCCGAGCAGGGAGGCGAGCGCGAAGACGGCGAGGGCCACCAGGAAGACCTGGCGCCGGCCCAGCAGGTCGGCGGTCCGGCCTCCGAGGAGGAGCAGGCCGCCGTAGCCCAGGATGTAGCCGCTGACGATCCATTGCAGGGTCGAGGTGGACAGGCCCAGGTCGGCACCGATGGACGGCAGGGCGACGCCGACCATCGACACGTCCAGCGCGTCCAGGAACATCGCGGCGCACAGCACCAGCAGGGTGCCCCACAGCCGGGGGGTCCAACGTCCTTCGGACGCCGGGTTGGTGAGCGGAGAGGTCATGCCGAGGACACTACATGCGCATGCATGAGATGCAAACGCATTTAATTCTGATGCAACAAACTCTGTGTTCTGCTACGGTGCGCGCATGGCGGCGAAGAAGGCCGAGCAGGCGCTCGTGGACCAGTGGCGGGACATCCTGGCGCTGCACGCGCGCACGCAGTGCGAACTGGACCGTGCGCTGCACCAACACGGCCTGTGTGCCAGCGACTTCGAGGTCCTGGACGTACTGGCCGCGGGTTCGGCGCGGGGCACCTCGGGAAGCTCGGGGAGTGACCCCGCATTGCGCGTGCAGGAGATCTCCGAGCGGGTGCATCTCAGTCAGAGCGCGCTGTCGCGGCTCGTCGCCCGGCTGGAGAAGGACGGCCTCGTCCAGCGCTGTATGTGCCCGGAGGACCGGCGCGGCGTGCGCGTGGCCCTCACGGCGAAGGGGCGTACGCTGCACGGCGAGGTGCTGCCGGTGCAGCGTGCGGTGCTGACGAGGATGCTCGCGAACTGAGCGGCGTACGCCCTGGGTTCAGCTCATGACGATGGCCGAGTTCTCGCGCCACAGCGCGGCCACCGAGGCGTCGCCGGTCACACTCGGCAGGGGCAGCCGGTTCCACAGCGACAGATACAGGTGCGCGACCGGCCCGGCGATCTCGCAGTCGGCCCGTCCGGCATCGCCCCGCTCGGTCAAGGGCGGCTCCTGAGACAGCCGTACGGTCCACACCGCGTCGCCTGTGTCCGTCGCCCGCACCCGCAGCACCCGCGGCTCGGCGCTGCGGACCCGGCTCTTGGGCCGGGCGTGGAAGGCGCACAGCAACTCGTCGATGCCGTCCGTCGCGAAGCCGGCGTCGATCTCGCTCGGCGTGCCGCCGCGCGCCGCCTCCGCGTCGAAGCGGTGCACGGCCGTCTCGTGGGCCTGTCTGCGTGCCCAGAACGCGAGCGGCGAGGGTGCGGGCAGGAAGTGGAAGCACCGGACGTCGGGGGAGGCGGCGGAGAGGGTGCCGACGAGATGGCGGTGTCCTTCCCGGAACCAGGCCAGCAGGTCGGCGCCGTCGAGGTCGGGCGGACCCTCGGGGGGATGGGGGGAGGTGCGGCCGTCGGCGACGAAAGACGCCGCCCAGCGGTGCACCATGCCCGTGTGCCGCACCAGATCCCGCACCTGCCAGTCCGGGCAGGTCGGCACCTTGCCATCGACCCCCGCCTCCTCGGCGGCCGCGGCGAGCAGCGAACCCTCGCGGTCCAGGAATCGAACGAACTCGGCTGTCTCCATGGGCTGAGTGTGCACGATGGAGCGCGGTCGAAGGCAAGGGCTGGGGCCGGGGTGAGGGCGGCCGGTCGATGTAAGGGTTTCGTCATCACCGTCGAGGTACCCGGGCGGTCTCGCGTTCCGTTGGAATGGGTGGGCGGCGCAATGAGCGTCGACAGGCAACTCTCAGGAAGCGGGACGGATATGGGGCGGGTGCGGAAAACGCTGGGCAGGCGGTGGTTCGTCGGAGTGCTGGTTCTGGCCGTCGTCGCGGGCGGCTTCGGGCTGTACTGGTTCCAGCCGTGGAAGCTCTGGCAGGACAAGACGGTCGAGGAGGCTCTGCCCCAGGCCGCACGGAGCCCCGCCTCGCCCGCGGTGGCGCCTTCCCCGGCCGACGCGGCCGCCCCCGCGCCCGGACCGCAGACGCTGGCCGGCGGCGAGCTGATCAGCCATGAGCACACGACGTCGGGCTCGGTGAAACTCGTGCGTCTGGCGGACGGCTCCCACGTCGTACGCCTGGAGGATCTCGACACCAGCAACGGGCCGGACCTCCGGGTGTGGCTCACCGACGCGCCGGTGAAGGAGGGGCGGGCGGGATGGCACGTCTTCGACGACGGCGAGTACGTGAGCCTCGGCCGGCTCAAGGGCAACAAGGGAAGCCAGAACTACGTCGTGCCCGAGGATGTCGACCTGTCCCGCTACAGCAGCGTCACCCTCTGGTGCGACCGCTTCGACGTGTCGTTCGGTGCAGCTGAACTCGCCCGCGCCTGAGGGCGGTTCACGGGCGCAGGGTGAAGAGGCAGAACTCGTTGCCCTCGGGGTCGGCCAGGACGTCGTGGTCCTCGTGACGGGCCTGGACGCTCGCGCCGAGGGTCACGAGCCGGCCGATCTCGGTCTCCGGGTCGGCGGAGACGAGGTCCAGGTGCAGGCGGTTCTTGACGCGCTTGGGCTCCGGGACGAGCTGGCACCACAGGCGGGGGCCGCCGCCGCGGGGCTCGACGAGCACGGTCGGGTCGTCCTCCGGGTCGGCGATCCCCTGGGCGCGCAGCCTGGCGAGCTCGGCGTCGTCGTACGGGGCGACGGTGTAACCGTCGAGGGCGGCGGCCCAGAAGCGGGCCGTGGCGGCCGGGCGGGCACAGTCGATGACGATGTCGTGGAGTCGCGCCATCGGGCCATGGTGTGCGGGGGAGGGGGAGAGCGGCAATGCCGGGGCCCGGTCGGGTGGCCGTCCTGCTGAGACGGGCCTCCAGGCCCTGTCGTTTGGATCATCCGCTCGGGTCGGCCGGAAGGCACCGCACCTCTCGGGCGGCCTGATCCATACGACTGGGCCTGGCCTCCCCGCTCAGTCGGCTGCCGCGTGTCGCGTGACGAAGCCGATCAGTGCTGCTGCGGCCGCCAGCGCGGCGACGCTGGTCAGGGCGGTGGACAGGGAGAACCAGTCGGCCATGAACCCGATCGCGGGCGGCCCGAGCAGCATGCCGCCGTAGCCGAGCGTGGAGGCGGTCGCGACGCCGCTGGGGCCGGCGAGCGTACCGGCGCGTTCGACCGCGACCGGGAAGAGGTTGGCGAGGCCGAGTCCGGTGACGGCGAAGCCGATCAGCGCCGCCCACACGGAGGGGGTGAGGGAGCCGACCAGCATCCCGGCGGCCGCGGTGGCGCCGCCCGCGACCACGGTCCTGGTACGGCCCAGGCGTTCGAGCAGGACCGTCCCCGTCAGCCGCCCGATGGTCATGGCCAGGGCGAAGCACGAGTACCCCACGGCCGCGACCCCCGGTGAGGCGCCGAGGTCCTGTTCGAGGTGGAGGGCTCCCCAGTCGGCCAGGGCCCCTTCGCCGTATGCCGTGCACAGCGCGATCACCCCGAAGACGATCACGAGTCCTCGGGTGTGGCGGTCGAGGCGGCGCGCGGTGCCCTCGGCGGAGCCGTGCCGTGGGGCGTCGGGCGGCCGCGGTGGGTCGTGCCGCAGGAGAGCGGGTCCGGCAAGGGCGGTCACGATCAGCCCGATGACGGTCAGGCCGAGCAGGTGCCGCGTGGGGGAGAGGTGGCCGGCGACCAGTCCGCCCAGACCCGCACCGATCATGCCGCCCAGGCTGAAGGCCGCGTGGAAGCTTGGCATGATCGGCCGCCGGAGGGCGGCGACCAGGTGGATGGCGGCGCTGTTGAAGGCCACATTGATCCCGCCGTAGGCCGCTCCGAAGATCAGCAGGACGGCGCCGAGGGCCAGTGCGGAGTGGGTGAGCGGGGGGAGGGCGACGCTGAGGGAGAGCAGGACGGCGCATACGACGGTGACCTGGTGGCTGCCGTAGCGGCGACACAGGCGTCCGGTGAGCATCATCGTGATCACGGCGCCGGCGGAGACGCCGAGGAGGGCCAGGCCGAGGGTGCTGGCGGAGGCGCCGGTCTGGTGCTTGATGGCGGGGATGCGCACGACCCAGCCGGCGAAGATGAAGCCGTCGAGGGCGAAGAAGACGGTGAGGGCGATGCGGAGTCGGGTGAGTGCGCCGAGTGCGCTGTCCGGCACGGCGTTGTGCGAACGGAGTTTGTTTATGAGCGGCACAAAGTCAGGCTAGGTGACTCGTGTAGGCGGGGCAAGGAGCCCGACGAGTCCCTCGCCTCGTGCCGATCACCTCGTGCCGATCACCTCGTACCGGCTCGGCGTCAGTGAGGCGTCAGGCGCGCCCATGTGCCTCTTGCGTGCGTCGCGACACCGAGTCGATGACCACCGCGGCGAACAACACCCCGCCCGTGATCATGAACTGGACCGCGGTGGGGGTGTCCGTGATCGCCATGCCCGAGGCGATCGACTGGATGACCAGCATGCCGAGCACCGCGGACCAGGTCGTACCCCGTCCGCCGAACAGACTGGTGCCGCCGATGACGGCCGCCGCGATGGCGTTGAGCAACAGGACGCCCGAGCCGGAACTCTGGCTCACCGAGGTGATCCGCGAGGCCAGGAACAGGCCACCGATCGCGGCCATCGTGCCCGAGACGGCGAGCACCGCGGTCTGCACGCCCGTCACGTTGAGACTGGCGCGACGGGCGGCCTCGACACCGCCGCCGAGGGCGTAGACCTGACGGCCGTAGTGCGTGCGGCGGAGCAGGATGTCGAGTCCCGCCACCAGCACGAGGAAGATCAGCAGGGCCAGCGGCAGACCCTGGAAACGGTTGAGCAGATACGCCGCGGCGAACGCGATCACCGCGAGTGCTCCCGTGCGGACGACGATCGCCTGGAGCGAGCGGTGCGGCATGCCGACGGCCCTGCGGCGCAGCGCGTCCTGGTACGACACGAGGAAGACCGCGCCGGCGGCGACGGCCGCCAGCCCGTAGGCGACGGCGTCATGGGTGAAGTAGTAGTTCGTCAGCTTGGCGACGAGCCCGTTCTCGTCGAGGTTGATCGTGCCGCTGGTCCCGAGGATGTACAGCATCAGGCCGTTCCAGGTGAGCAGCCCCGCCAGCGTGACGACGAACGCCGGCACCCGCGTTCTGGCGAAGGAGAACCCCTGCACGGTTCCGGCCCCGGTGCCCGCGAGCACCGCGATGAGCAGGGCGAGCCACTCCGGCACGCCGTTGTTGACGTTCAGTACGGCGAAGACTGCCGCCGCGAGACCGCTGATCGAACCGACCGACAGATCGAGCTCGCCGAGCAGCAGCACGAAGACGATGCCCACCGCGATCAGACCCGTGCCCACGATGTCGACGCTGAGATTGGACAGGTTCCGGGGGGAGAGGAAGTTGTCGTTGAGGGACTGGAAGATGATCCAGACGGTGGCGAGGACCAGGACGACGGGGAGCGAGCCCAGTTCACCGGCGCGGACCTTGCGCCGGAACATGTCGACCGAGCTCTCCACAGCCCGGGCGACGGCGCGCTCGCGCTGCGGCCGGGGGGCCTCGGGGGGCTCGGTCCGTGCGGTGTCCGCCTTGCTGCGCATGCCTTTCACCACCCCGCCTCCCGGTGGGTCATCTGGCGGGGTACGTTCTCCGTCGCGCCGGTGACGGAGGCGATGATCTGTTCCTGGGACGCGGTGTTCACGTCGAAGAAGCCGTTGTTGCGGCCGAGCCGCAGTACGGCGGCGCGGTCCGCGAGAGCCTTGACGTCGCCCATGTTGTGGCTGATGAGGACGATGCCCATGCCGCGGTCGCGCAGCTCGTCGACGAGGTCCAGGACCTCGGTGGTCTGCTCGAATCCCAGGGCCGCGGTCGGTTCGTCCAGGAGGAGGACCCGCGGGTCGCCGAGCAGCGAGCGGGCTATGGCGACCGTCTGCCGCTGGCCGCTGGACAGTGAGACGACGGGGGCGCGCAGGTCGGGGACGCCTCTGGTCAGGCGATCCAGCAGGTGTCTGGAGCGGCGTTCCATCTCCATCTCGTCGAGGAACCCGAACCTGCGGATCTCCCGTCCGAGGAACAGGTTGCCGACGACGTCGAGGTTCCCGCAGAGCGCCAGGTCCTGGTAGACGGTGGCGATGCCGAGCTCCCGGGCGTCATGGGGGCGCCTGATCTGGACCGTCCGTCCCTCCCACTCGATGACGCCCTTGTCCGCCGGGATGACACCGGAGATCACCTTGACCAAGGTGGATTTGCCGGCCCCGTTGTCGCCCAGCAGGGCGACGACCTGGCCGGCGTGAATCTCCAGCTCGACATCGCTGAGCACCTCCACGACGCCGAATCGCTTGCACACGCCGCGCAGGGCCAGCAAGGGGGGAGCCGGCACGGGACACCATCTCCTTCCCGGGGCCCGACGGGGGCCGGACCTGGTCTCGGGGCATGGGCGCTCAGGTCAGCCCGGCGTCTTCGCAGGCGGCTCTGAGTCCGGGAGTGCAGATCTGCTCGATCGTGTACACGCCGTCCTTCACCACGGTGTCCTTGATGTTGTCGACGGTCACGGACACGGGGGTGAGCATGACGGCCGGAACCGCGTCGGCGCCGCGGGTGCTCACCTCGTCCGTGGCGAGGCGGTCCAGGCGCTCACCGCGTGCTGCGGCAACCGCCATGGTGGCGGCCGCGGAAGCCTCGGGTGCGAAGGGCTTGTAGACGGTCATGTACTGATCGCCGCGCAGGATGCGATGCAGGGCCCCGAGTTCGGCGTCCTGCCCGGTGACGGGCGGAAGCGGGTCGACCTTGTTCGACTTGAGGGCGGAGATGCTGCCGGCGGCGAGGCCGTCGTTGGCCGCGTAGACCCCGTCGATGTTGCCGACGCCGAGGGCGGCGATGGCGCCGGACATGTTCATGTGCGCGTTCTCCGGCCTCCACTGGAGCGTGTCGTACTCCTTGCCGATCTCCACCCGGCCCTCGAGCACGAACAGTGCGCCCTTCTTGAACGACACCGCGTTGGGGTCGCTGGGGTCGCCGTTCATCATCACGATCTGGTGGTCGCCCCCCTCGCCCATGGCCTTGAGCAGCGCCCGGCCCTGGAGTCTGCCGACCTCCTCACCGTCGAAGGAGACGTAACCCGAGATCGGGCCCTCGGCGAGGCGGTCGTAGGCGATGACCGGGATGTTTGCTTCGTTCGCGCTCCTGACCGCCGCGGCGAGGGACCTCGCGTCCACGGCCACGAGCACGATGGCGTCGACTCCCGCAGTGATCATCGAGTCCATCTGTTCCTGCTGGAGGGCCACGTCGCCCTTGGCGTTGGCGTGCTCGACCGCGCAGTCGCCGCACAGTTCCTTGATCTTCGTCTCGAGCAGGGGCCCGTCCTGCGTCTCCCAGCGAGCCGTGGTGGAGTCCGGCAGCAGCAGACCGATGGTCGGCGTGTCTCCCCCGCTGGATTCGCTCCCGTCGCCCGACGCGCTGCCGCCCGACGACCCGCAGGCCGCGAGGGCGACGGCCGTGCAGAGCACGGTCACGGCCATGGCCGCGTCCCGGGTGCGGGTCTTCATGTGAGAGACCTCCCTTGACCTTCGCCGTGCGTGGGGAGGGGGCGGTCACAGGGGTCCTGGCGGATCACGGTCGCCGACCTCACACGCGGCTGCTCGCGTGCTGCCGGGCAGAAGTCCGACCACGTCGTCAGTGTGACACCGGCTGAGGTGATCTGCGAACGGGGTGGGCCGGCCCGCGGTCGGGTCTGCCGAGGAAGGAAATCCGAGCCTGCCGCGGAAGGTAATAAACGTGCATCTGTCCTGATTGCACACCTATGCGATTCTGGTGTGAGGGTGCCCCTATATCTCCATATGTCGGCACCAGCGGCATGGACGGGAGGTAGGTAGCGGACATGCCTCATGACGGCCGTTCCTGGGCGGGGTTCCCCGAGCTGCGGGCATCCGAGGCCGGCGCCGCGGACATCGGTGCACCGCCTCCGGTGCCGGAGGTCGCCGCGATCGATCGGGTCCTCAGGTTCGCCGGAGCGGCGCTGGTGGCCGTCTACGTGCCCGGCGCGGGCGAAGAAGAGCTCCGGCTGACGGAAACGGTCGGCTGCGCCATCTCCGAGTACGGGCTGCCGGAGCGTCTGCCCGTCTCCGGTGGCTCACCCGCGGCCTACGCCTTCCGCACCGGCCGCCCCCTGTGGCTGAACCCCCCCGAACTCGCCTCCTATCCCGAGGGCGGCCCGATGCCGCCACGGGCGGAGCTGTCGCTCGGCGCGCTGCCGCTCGGGTCGGACGGCAGGCGGCTGGGCTGCCTCGTCGTCGTGGGCGCCGCCAGGACCGGCTTCGAGTCCGAGCACCGGCGCTTCCTCGAGCGGTACGCCGACGCGGTCGCCGGCCTGCTCCAGGCCGGCGACGGCCGACCCGCGCCGGCGTCGCTGCTCGGTCACGCCCTGCGGAGTCTGCGTGTCGGCTCCTTCGTCCTGGTGCCGAACACCGGCCTGGCCGAGGCCGACGACACCCTCCTCGAACTGGTCGGCATCACGCCCGACGACTTCGACGGCAAGGCGGACACCCTGCTCGCGCACGCCCTGCCCGAGGACATGCACGCGCTGATGTCGGTCCTGGAGCCGTCCATCCCGGCGTTCGGCCGACGGGAGCTGGAGTTCCGCGTCCGTCGCCCCACCGGTGAGATGCGCTGGCTGAACCTGAGCTGCCGGCTGGTCGCGGGCGCCGACGAACGGCCGGACCAGGTGCTGGGCGTGGTGACGGCGACGTCGGTACTGCGCCGCAGCGCCGACGACGTCTCCCGGATCCAGTGGCTGACCGCCGCCCTCGACGACGCCACAGAGGTCCGTGACGTCGGCCGCGTGGTCGTGGCCGCGCTGCGTGAACCGCTGGGTGCCGACCGGGTGGCCCTCGCCGAACTGCGGGACGACCGGCTCACCGTCACCATGCTCGACCCGCCGCAGCCCGCCGCCTGGCCGGAGACATGGCGCGCGCAGTGGCGCTCGGAGTGGCCGGACGCACCGGTCAGCGCCCTGCCCACCCTGCAGATGGCGCTGCGGGACGGACGTACGGACCTGTGGCCGGCCGGTACGGACTTCGAACCCGGACTCGCGGGCATCGGCACCGGAGGCCTGGCCGTCCTGCCGCTCCCGGCCAAGGGCCGGCCCGCCGGCGTGTGCCTGGTCGGCTGGGACAAGCCGCACGAGTTCGCGCCCGAGGAGCGCTCCCTGCTCACGGCCACCGCCGCCCTGGTCGGCCAGGCCCTCAAGCGCGCCCACGCACACGACGCCGAACAGGAGCTCGCCACGCTGCTGCAGCGCAGTCTGCTGCCCAGGCGCCTGCCCGAGCTGCCCGGCGGGACGGCCGTCGCGCGCTATCTGCCGGCCAGGCGGGGGCTGCAGGTGGGCGGCGACTGGTACGACGTGATCGCGCTCTCCGAGGACCGGGTGGCGCTGGTCATCGGAGACGTACAGGGGCACAGTGCCGGCGCCGCGACGATCATGGGCCAGATGCGTACCGCGGTCCGGGCGTACGCGGTGGAGGGCCACCCGCCCGACGTGGTCATGTCGCACGCCAATCGCCTCCTCGTCGGCATGGAGACCGATCTCTTCGCCACCTGCTGCTATGCCGAGCTGGACATGGACGGGGGCACCACCCTGTTCGTCCGGGCCGGTCACCTCGCGCCGCTGGTACGCCACCCCGACGGCCGGACCGAGGAGATCCAGGTCGAGGGCGGGCTCCCGCTCGGCGTTCTCGCGGAGGCGGAGTTCCCCATGACCTCGGTCGTCCTGGCCCCCGGAACGGTGCTCGCCCTGGTCACCGACGGCCTGGTGGAGTCCGCCGACCTGCCCTTGGACGAGGGGATGCGCCGCACCTCCGCCGCTCTCGCCGAGGCCGATCCGGCGGATCCTGGCCGGATGGCCGACGCCCTGCTGGGCGACGCGGGCCGCCGTGAGGACGACGTCGCTGTGTTGCTGCTGCGCTACGACGGGATGAAGATCCGGCCGACCAGGGCCGGTTGGGCGGTGTGGCGGCTGCCCGACGCCGTCATGCACGCCCGCCGCTTCACCGCGCGCACCCTGCGTCGGTGGAAGGTCGAGGAAGCGACCGATGCCGTGCTGCTCGTCGTGTCCGAACTGGTCACCAACGCCCTGGTGCACACCCAGGGCCCGGTCAGCGTCGATCTGACGCTCCGGGCCGGCCGGGTACGGGTCAGCGTGAGCGACTCCTCGCCACGTGCACCCGCCAAGCCCGTGATCGTGGACTGGGAGTCGACCGGTGGCCGAGGGCTGCTGCTGGTCGAGGCGATGTCCGAGTCCTTCGGCTCCGTGCCGGTGGCCGGCGGCAAGCAGGTGTGGAGCGAGATCGCCGTACCGCGGCGCGAGCCGGCTCCGGCGGACGCGGGGCCGCCGCCCGAACAAGGGGGTCTGCCATGAGGATCCTGCCGACCCGTGTTCGGCGCGCCATCGGGGTGCTCGTCGCGGGACTCCTGACGGTATCCCTGGCAGCAGCCTGCGGGGGAGGTGACGGGGGAGGCGCGGACAGCTTCACCGTCGGGCTGCTGCTCCCGAGCCGCGCGGTGCCCCGCTGGGAGCACTCCGACAAACCGCTGATCGAGGAGCGGCTGAAGGAACTGTGCCCCGACTGCACCATGCTGTACGCCAACGCCGAGAACGACGCGACGCGGCAGCGGCAACAGATGATCTCCATGATCACCAAGGGGGCCGGGGTACTGATCCTCGACGCCGCCGACACCAGGGCGCTGCGTTCCTCGATCCAGGAGGCCCGCAAGGCGAGCGTTCCGGTCATCGCCTACGACCGGCTCGCCGAAGGCCCGATCTCCGGCTTTGTCAGCTTCGACGGCGGACAGGTCGGCAGGCTCCAGGGCGAGGCGCTCCTGCACGCCATGGGCGACCAGGCGCGGGCCCGGAACGTCGTCATGATGAACGGTGATCCGGCCAGCTCCAACGCGGCGTGGTTCCGGCGCGGCGCGCTGTCCGTCCTCACGGGCAAGGTGCGGATCGGCAGGTCGTACGACACCCTGGACTGGAGCACGGACAAGGCCCACGCCCAGATGTCCGCTGCCATCGCGGCCCTGGGCCCGGAGCGGATCGGCGGTGTCCTGGCGGCCAACGACTCCATAGCCGCGGGCGTCATCTCCGCTCTCAAGAGCGCCGGCGTCCGGCCGCTGCCCCCGGTCACCGGTCAGGATGCCGACCTCGACGCGGTACGGCGCATCGTCAAGGGCGAGCAGTACATGACGGTGTACAAACCGTTCCGGGCGCAAGCCATCGCGGCCGCCGCCATGGCCGTCGCCCTGGGGCGTGGCGAGGACGTCCGTGACATCGCCAGGACCAGCACTGACAGCCACACCACCAAGCGCATCCCGTCCGTCCTGCTCACCCCGACGGCGGTCACGGTCGACAACATCGAGCAGACACTCGTCAATGACGGCGTGTACACCGTCGACCAGATCTGCGTCCCTGAGCTCCGGGCCGCCTGCGAGAAGGCGGGACTCCTCCGGTGAGCGGGCCCACGGCCGTGCGTCGACTGTTCGGGTGCCGTCCAAGGTGCGACGCTGGGACGAGAGGTATCCGCCGAGGGGACTCGGGAGGGCACGATGGGACGTGACGTGCCGGCCCTGGTGTTCACGCGGGAGGATCGCCGCCGCTACCGGGAGAAGATGCACACCTGCCTCGATGTGCTGGCGCAGATGCTGCGCGAGTCGACGTTCGAGAGCGAGCGCCCCCAGGTCGGGCTGGAGATCGAGCTCAATCTGGTGGACGCCGACGGGCTGCCGGTGATGCGCAACACCGACGTGCTGCGGGCGATCGCCGATCCCGCCTGGTCGAGCGAGCTGGGCCGCTTCAACCTGGAGATCAACATTCCGCCGCGGCAGCTGACGGCGGGTGGCCCCGGCGCCTGGGAGCAGGTGATCCGCGACGCGCTCAACCACGCCGAGGAACGCGCCTCGGCCGTGGGCGCGCACCTGATCATGATCGGCATCCTGCCGACCCTGGGGGAGGCGGACGTGGGCGAGGCGGCCCTGTCCGGCGATCCGCGCTACCGGCTGCTCAACGAGCAGATCTTCGCGGCCCGGGGCGAGGACCTGCGGATCACGGTGGACGGCGTGGAGCGCCTGTCGACGTACGCCGACACCATCACCCCCGAGGCCGCCTGCACCAGCACCCAGTTCCACCTCCAGGTCTCACCGAAGGAGTTCGCGGACTACTGGAACGCGGCCCAGGCTGTCGTGGGCGTACAGATCGCCCTGGCGGCGAACTCGCCCTTCCTGTTCGGCAAGGAGCTGTGGCGCGAGACCCGCATCCCCCTGTTCGAGCAGGCCACCGACACCCGCCCCCAGGAGATCAAGGCCCAGGGCGTACGGCCTCGGGTGTGGTTCGGAGAGCGGTGGATCACCAGCGTCTTCGACCTGTTCGAGGAGAACGTGCGCTACTACCCGGCGCTGCTGCCGCTGTGCGACGACGAGGACCCGCAGGAGATGCTCGACCACGGCGGCATTCCGCAACTGGGCGAACTGACCCTGCACAACGGCACGATCTACCGCTGGAACCGCCCCATCTATGCCGTCACCGGCAGCGGGCCGCATCTGCGCATCGAGAACCGGGTCCTGCCCGCCGGCCCCACGGTGGCCGACATCATCGCCAACGGCGCCTTCTACTACGGCCTGACCCGCGCCCTGGTCGACGAGGACCGGCCGGTCTGGACGCGGATGTCCTTCTCGGTCGCCGAGGAGAACCTCCACACCGCCGCCCGCGACGGCATCGACGCCCGCCTGTACTGGCCCGGCATGGGCGAAGTACCGGTCACGGAACTGGTGTTGCGGCGACTGCTGCCCCTGGCCCATCGGGGACTGGAACTGGCCGGCATCGACGCGGCGTGGCGCGAACCCCTGCTGGGCATCATCGAGCAGCGCTGCGTCACCGCCCGCAACGGCGCCCTGTGGCAGGCGGAGACGGTCCACCACCTGGAGAAGGGCGGCACCGCCGACCGGCGAGAGGCGCTGCGGCAGATGACCACGACGTACATGGACTACATGCACCTGAACGCGCCCGCGCACACGTGGCCCGTGGACTGACTCCGCGGCACTGCGACGCGGGTCAGTCGGTGCCGCGCCCCCTCCAGTCCCGCGCAGCCGTCAGCGGGACGGGAACGGGCGGCTGTGCCGAGGTCGTCAGCTCGATACGGCGCCCCTCGGCCGACGAGCGCAACAGGGCGCTCATCGTCTCCAGCACATGCAGGGCGAGGGCGCCGTTCGCGCGCGGCGCCCGCTGTGCGTCGGCGGCGACGAAGTCGAGCAGGCCGACGCCCCGTGCGCCGTCGACGTAGCCCGCCGAGGGCGGGAGCGTGCGCCACTGCGGGGCGCCGAGTTCGAAGAGCCGTACCTCACCGTCGAAGCGGTTCGGATCCGGGACCGCGAGGGTGCCCGCGTCGCCGTGGACCTCGATCGGCGCCGCTGTCGTGGCCACGCCGTCGAAGCTCGTCGTGATCGTCGTCAGCGTCCCGCCCCTGTGTTCGAGGACGCCGGATACATGGGTGTCCACCTCGACCGGTATCCGCTCGCCCGCACGCGGCCCGGAACCGATGACGCGCTCGCCGCGCAGCCGCCCGCCCGCCCCGATCACGGCACGCACCGGACCGAGCAGGTGGATCAAGGACGCGAGATAGTACGGGCCCATGTCCAGCAGCGGGCCACCGCCGGCGGTGTAGTAGAAGTCGGGGTGGGGATGCCAGCGTTCGTGCCCGGGCGTGACCATCACCGCCGAGGCGAACTGGGGACGTCCGATGCGCCCCGCCTCCACGGCCGCCCGAGCCGTCTGGATGCCGGTGCCCAGGACGGTGTCCGGCGCGCATCCCACGCCGGCCCCTGCCTTCGCCGCGGCCTCCATCACGGCGTGCGCGTCGGCGAAGTCGGCGGCCAGCGGCTTCTCGCCGTAGACGTTCTTGCCGTGGCCGATGGCGCCGAGGGCGATCTCCGCGTGGGCCGCGGGGACGGTGAGGTTCAGCACCGTGTCCACGTCGGGGCTGCTCAGCAACTCCTCGACGGCCAGCGCCCGGACGCCGGGCAGTTCGGCGGCGACCGCGGCCGACCGGGAGGCGTCGAGGTCGGCGACCGCGGTGACGCGCACGCGGGGATGTCCGACGAGCGTGTCCAGGTAGGCGCGGGAGATGACTCCGAGCCCTACGACGCCGATGCGGTGCGCGTCGCCCACAGCATGCCCCTCTCGATGATGGTGCGCACGCTGGGGTCCGCCAGGACGTCCAGGCTGTGCCCCGGTGTCGCCACCACGACGCGCCCGGCACCCCATCGGCGGGTCCAGACCGCCGGTGACGTCACCGGCCGGTGCCAGGGCTGCCACGGCCGGACGGGATGGGTGGTGGTGGCCAGCACGTCGATCAGGTCGTCGTGAAGCACCCAGTACTGCTCGGTGTGCAGCTCGAAGTCCTCGATGCCCGCCGTGATCGGGTGCTCGCGGCCCAGCTCCGTGATGTTGACGACGTGCGGCAGGTAGTTGTCCTCCTGGACCCCCTGGCGTTCACACGGCTCCTTGCCCGGGTGGGTCGCGAACTGCCCTCCCACCAGGTGGAGATAGTCGGAGGAGGCGCGGAACGAGTCGGCGATGCCGCCGTGCCAGCCGGTGAAGCCGGTGCCGGCCACGACCGCCGCGCTCAGTCCCGCCAGCTGCTCGGCGGTGATCTGCGACATCGTGACGCACTGCACGACGAGATCGGTGTCGGCCATCTCGGCGCTGTCGGCGTAGACGTCGGTCGACTCCTCGACCCGGACGGCGTATCCGCTGCCGCGCAGGAAGGGCAGGAACAGCTCGGTGGCCTCGACCGGCCGATGCCCCTCCCATCCGCCTCGCACCACCAGGGCGTTCTTCCGCGTCATCTCGTTGAATCACCGTTCCCGTGGCCGACCCGTAGAACCGCTCCCTCACTATGCGCCGGGCGCCCCGCGCCCAGGAAGGGGCGCAGAGATCACGAAAGTTTCGCCTTGGCGCCGACCGTCCAACAGGCCGCGGTGAAGCGGACTTCCGAGCCCTGCACATACGGTTCGAACGCGGCGCGCACCGTTTCGACGACCCTTGCGCGGGTCTGCTCGTCCGCCTCGGGCAGCACCTGACCGACGGGGCCGAGCCGGGTGAAGTAACCGACCAGCTCCCGCTCGGGCAGCGTGCAGGTCACGTCGATCGGCCGGATGTCGATCCCGGACCACCCGCTCTCCTCCAGGATGCGGTGGACCCGGTCCGAGTCCGCGAACGCGAACTGTCCCGGCCCGTCCCACCGGCGCGCGGGGAGGTTCGGCAGGATCGGTGCCGCGGCGCGCTCGGCGGTCGTCATGAACGGATTCTCCGCGGGGCTTCGCCAGCTGATGAACCGGAGCCCGGCCTCGTCCCGGGCGGCGCGCCGAAGGTTCGCGAAGGCCTGGACCGGGTCGTTGAAGAACATGACGCCGAAGCGCGAGATGACGAGGTCGAAGGCGGCGGGTTCGAAGTCGTGCTCCTGTGCGTCGGCGCGGATGAAGGACACCGGCGTGCCCTCCCGCTCGGCGCGCGCCCGGGCGGCGGCGATCATCGGTTCGGAAATGTCGACGCCGACGCAGTGACCCGCCGGACCGAGCCGTCGCGCGACGGCCACCGTGGTGCCGCCGGTGCCGCAGCCGACATCGAGTACGTGTTCCGCGTGCTCGGCGGCCACCGCTTCGACGAGAAGATCTTCGAACGGCCTGAGCACCTCGTCCAACACCGCCTGTGTCTCGACCCAGGCGTGTCCACCGGGCCCCCTCCAGCGGGCCGCCTGCTCGTCGTCACTCCTGCGCTCCATGCCCATGATCGTCTCCTGTGCTTGTGTTCCTCGGGCCTTGATGACAGCGTGCTACTTCAAGTCGACTTGAGGTCAAGCGGATGACACACCTGGACATCGCCGAGGTGGCGCAGCGCGCGGGGGTACCCGCTTCGACGCTGCGGTACTACGAGGAAAAGGGGCTGATCGCCTGCGCCGGCAGGCGGGGCCTGCGCCGTCAGTACGATCCCGGCGTGCTGGAGCGCCTGGCGCTGATCGCGATGGGCCGAACCGCCGGCTTCTCGCTCGACGAGATCGCGCACATGTTCGCTCCGGACGGGCAGCCGCGCATCGACCGGGAGATGCTCTCGACCAAGGCGGAGGAGCTGGACCGAAGGATCCGCGAACTGGGCGTCCTGCGGGACTCCCTGCGCCACGCCGCGGCCTGCCCGGCGCCGAGCCACATGGAATGCCCCACCTTCCGCCGCCTCCTCGCGGCCGCCGCGGCCGGCGCTGTCGCGGCGCCGAGGAAGCGGGCTCCGGGGCCGCCGTGAAACCTCAGGTGGGGGAGGGGCGTCAAGAGCGGTTCAGATCCAGCCCTGCTCCCAGGCCCGGTGAGCGGCCGCATGCCGAGTCGGAGTGCCGAGCTTGGACATGGCCGCGGAGAGGTAGTTGCGGACGGTGCCGGGGGCGAGGTGGACATCGGTGGCGATCTCGGCGATCGACGCGCCGGTGCGGGCGGCGCGCAGGACCTGAAGTTCGCGGTCGGTGAGGGGGCAGTCGTCCTCGGTCAGCGCGGAGGCCGCGATGTCCGGGTCGACGTAGCGGCGGCCGTCGGCGACGTCACGGATGATCTCGGCCAGTCGGGCCGCCGGGGTCGTCTTGGGGACGAAGCCGCGTACGCCTGCGGTCAGCGCCCGGCGCAGCACCGCGGGCCGGGCGTGCCGTGTCACCAAGACGATCTGCGTGGCCAGTTCGGCCCGGATCTCCTCGGCGGCGCGCAGCCCGTCGGTGGGCGGCATCTCCAGGTCGAGGACGGCGATGTCGGGGCGGTGCTCACGGGCCAGCCGTACCGCCTCGGTGGAGGTGGCCGCCTCGGCGACGACGGTGAGGTCCGGCTCCAGCGCGAGCAGGGCGGCCAGGGCGCTTCTGAGCAGGTCCTCGTCGTCGGCGATCAGCAGGCGGATCATCGGGCGGCTCCGTCCGCGGGGTTCGGCGATTGCGGTGCGTTCGCCGAGTCGGTGGGCAGTGCGGCCGCAACCTCGAAGCGGTCACCGTCGCGATTCCAGGTCAGCTCGCCGCCGGCCGCCTCCAGCCGCTCGGCGAGGGTGCGCAGGCCCGTGCCCTCCAGGGCGGCGGGATGCTCCTCGACGCCGTCGTTGCTCACCCGCAGGTGGGCGAAACCGCCCGCGATCCGGTAGTCGACCTCGGCGTGCCCGGCCCGGCTGTGCCGGAGCGCGTTGGTGGTGGCCTCCCGCATCACCAGACCGAGGAGGTGGCGGGCGGAGTCCGTGAGGCGGGTGGCCGCGGCACCGGGGTCGACGGCCATCCGTGCGTCGATGTCGGCGGCGGCCAGCACCCGCGTCGCGTTGGTGATCTCGTCCTCCAGCGTCGTTCGACGGTACCCCTGCACCACGGCCCGGGTGTCGCTGAGGGCGTCCGTCGCCAGCCGCCGTATCTCCTTCAACTCCGCGGCGGCACGCGCCGGGTCCAGCTCGACGAGCCGAGCCGCCAACTCGCCCTTCAGCGCGATCACTTGGAGGTGATGGCCTTGGATGTCGTGCAGGTCGGCGGCGAACCGCAGCCGTTCCTCCTTGACCGCCAGCTCCGCTTCCAGTCGCCGCGCCTCGTCCAGTCGCCGTGCCGTGTCCCAGGCCCACAGAGGGCCGAGCGTCACCCACGCCGTGAAGGCGACCAGCCCGGCCGGGAACAGCGCGGCGTACGCCGACTCACCGTCCCTCTCGACCAGGCTGACCAGGCCCCCGGGCAGCGGTGCGAGGGCCACGGCGCCCGCGATCAGCAGGCGTCTGCGGTGCGGCGGGAGGTAGGTCGCGAGGATCGCCACCACCAGGGCGGGCGCGACCGGCCACAGCCCGTAGTCGCGCAGGGCGAGGGGGAGTGCCGCCAGCACAACTCCGGCCCCTGCGGCGGCGATCAGCAGGCCTGCGGGCGGTTGGTCGGGGTGCGTGTCGGTCACCGGCAGGAGTGCCAGCCGCCGGCTCAGCAGTACGACACTCGCCCAAACCTCGACCGTCAGCGCGGCGGCGGCCGGGACGCGGGCCCACAGCGGGACGTCGCCGTCGAGGACCCACGCGCCGACGAAGACGGCCAGGACACACGCGGTCATGCCCGGCACGGTCCACCACGTGTAGCGACGCAGGCTCGTCAGCCCCGCCGCCCCACGATCGATCGATCCGTCCCCCATCCGGTCATTGTGGCCCAGGCCGCATGACAAATGTCATGCGAGGAGGTGACAACTCCACGCCTGCGCATGGGGGTTCGGCACTACTGGCGGGCCTCGCCACGGCCCAGCCTGGAGGTGTCGGCGGATACCCCGCCCCGGTACCGAAGGAGAGCCGTCATGCAGGCACCCCACATTCACCCGACGGCGGACCGCCCGCACCCGGCCGCCGTGCTCAAGCGGCGCTGGCCCACGGCCCTCGCTCTCGTGGTCGTCACCCTCAACGTGATCGCGTCCGGCTCCGAGGACGTGGCGGACGCCGTCGGCGGCTTCGGAGAGACCTTGCCGTTGCTGCCGCTGATCTACCTGGTCGTCCATCAGACAGGAAAGCCGCAGGCCACCTGGCCGGTGCTGGGGGCCGGGCTCGTGGCCGTGTTCGCGCTCCCCCTGCAGGACGTGGTCGCCCCGTCGACGGTCCTCGTGGCCCTCGCCCTGGTCCTCCTGGCCTGGGGCGCCGTCCGCGGGACACCGCACGGGCGGGCCACCTTCGGGGCGCAGGCCGTGGGCGCGCTCGTCTTCTGCGGGCTTGCGTCGGCCGGGCTGGCGGTGGATCCGGACCTGGGGCGCTATCTGGTCGCCGCAGGCTGGTTCTTCCACGGCGTGTGGGACTTCGTGCACCTGAGGCTCGACAAGGTCGTCTCCCGTACGTTCGCCGAGTGGTGCGGTGTCATCGACGTACTCGTCGCCGTCCAACTGCTCTTTCTGGTCTAGCCGGCACGAAGAACGGCCAAGAAGCGCCGGGGCGGGGCCCGTAACCGGGCTCCGCCCCGTACGTTGCCCCCAGTGCTCTCTCCTGTCCGACCGCCAACTCCGTGCACTGGGAGCCCCCTTGGACACCGAAGACACCCCCGGCGCCCTCCGTTTCGGCCCGCTCTCCCGCCGCAGATTCCTCCAGGCCACGGCCACCGCCACGGCCACTGCCACGGGGCTCGCCACCGCCGGTACGCCGCTCGCGGACGCCGCGTCCGGTACGACCACCACCCTCTCCTTCACCGCCGCCACCGGCGGTTCCGCGACCCTCGCCCCGTCCGGTGACCGGCTGGTCGCCGAGATCCAGAACGTGCTCTGGTCCGTCCCGCGCAAGGGCGGCGCCGCCCGCCCGCTGACCCCGCCCGGCCTCGAACCCACCCGCCCGCAGTTCTCGCCCGACGGCAGCCGTCTGGTCGTGTGCGCTTACCGCGGTGGAGGCTTCCACCTCTGGACGCTGCGGCCCGACGGCGCCGGCCTGCGGCAGCTCACCGACGGACCGTGGGACGACCGGGGCCCGGCCTGGTCGCCGGACGGCACGCGGATCGCGTTCGCCTCCGAGCGCGGCGGCGACACCGTGACCGGCGCCCCGTACCGCATCTGGGTCGTGGACGTGCGCACCGGCACGCCGACCCGGCTCACCGGGCACCCCGGACAGCAGGGTCCCGGGCAGGACGGCCGCTGGGAGGACTTCGACCCGGCGTGGTCGGCCGACGGGGAGCGGGTGCTTTTCGTGCGGGCCGCCGTCACCGCGACGGGCACACTGCGCGCGACCACCATCGCGTCGGTGGCCGCCGACGGCTCCGGCCCGGTCACCACCGAGCACACCGACGACTCCGGCGCCCAGCTCATGACCCCCGCCGTCTCGCCCGCCGGGCGCCTCGCCCACCTGCGCACCACAGCCTCACCCGCGGCCTCCTGCACGCTCGTGGTGGACGGGAAACCGGTCGCCGTAGCGGGCGACGTCCTGCCCGCGCCGCCCCGCTGGGCGGACGGCGAGCGGCTGCTCCTGACGGTCGACGGACACTTCCGCCTGGTCGATCCGGACGCGCCGGGCAGCGCCGAGGAGATCCCGTTCACGGCCACGCTGCCGGTGCACCGCCCCCGCTACCGCGGGAAGACGTACGACTTCGACGGCGCCGGCACCCGCCCCGTCCGCGCGCTGCACCTGCCCGCCCTGTCACCGGACGGCCGCAGTGTCGCCTTCGCCGCGCTCAACGCGCTGTGGACCGCCGGCACGAAAGGGGCCCGCACACCCCGCAAGATCCTGCAAGTCCCCTCCACCCGCTATGTGTTGGCCCCGACCTGGACACCCGACGGCACGGCACTGGTGTACGCCGACGACCGCGACGGACTGTTCGCCGTACGACGCCGCGAACTCGGCTCGGGCGAGGAGACCGTGCTCGCCGAGGGCGGCCGCGTCTTCCCCGCCCTGTCGCCCGACGGGACGCGGCTGGCCTGCCTGGACATGTCCGGCAACCTCGTGGTGCGCGACCTGCCCGACGGCGCCGAACACGTCCTCGCCGCACCGCTCGGCGCGGGCGGGCTGCCCGGCCGACCCAGCTGGTCGCCCGACGGCCGGTACGTGGCGCTGTGCGACCGCAACCGCCTGGGCCAGCGCTTCCGTGAGGGCTACAACCTCATCCGCGTCGTCGACACGACCACCGCGAGGGCCGCCCTGCACGCCCTCGCTCCCCACACCTCACTCTCCGACCGCTACGACTCCGGCCCCGTCTGGTCCCCGGACGGCCGCTGGATGGCCGTGATCGCCGAGTCGGCACTGTGGCTGCTGCCGGTCCGTGCCGACGGCACCCCGGACGGCGAGCCCCGCCGGCTCACCACCGAACCCGCCGACCACCCGTCCTGGTCCGCCGACGCCCGCACCCTGCTCTACCTCTCCGCGGGAGCCCTGCGCCTGATCGACGTCGGCAGCGGCAGGACCCGTACCGTCCGCGTCCCGCTGGACTACCGCAGACCGCGCCCGGCGGACACGGTCGTGCACGCGGGCCGCTTCTGGGACGGAACCGGGCCGGAGGTCCGTGAGGACATCGACGTCGTGATCCGCGACGGCCGTGTCGCGGAGGTGGCCCCGCACCGCACCGGCCGCCCGGCCGCGCACCGCGTCGACGCGAGCGAGCGCACCGTGCTCCCGGGCCTGTGGGACGCGCACACCCACCCCTGGCAGACCACGTACGGCGGCCGCCAGACCGCGCTGCAACTCGCGTACGGCATCACGACAGCCGTCTCGCTGGGCGGCTTCGCCTACGAGCAGGCCCGCATCCGGGAGGCGGTCGCCGCCGGTACCCTCGCCGGCCCCCGGCTGCTGACCACCGGCGAACTCCTCGACGGGGCGCGGGTCGCCTACAGCATGGGCCGCGCCCACCGCACCCGCGAGGGGCTGCGCCGCTCGCTGGCCCGCGGGGCGGCGCTGGACTGGGACTTCGTCAAGACGTACGTACGGGCTCCGGGCTGGGTGATGAAGGAGGCCGCAGAGTTCGGGCACGAGCGGCTCGGGGTGCGCAGCGGCAGCCATCTGTGCACGCCGGGTGTGCAGGTGGGGCAGGATCTGACGACCCATCTGCAGGCCACGCAGCGGCTGGAATTCGGGCACGCCACTTCCGCGACGGGGCGTGCCTACCAGGACGTCGAGGAGATCTACACCGCCACCGACTTCCACCTCGTCGCCACCCCGTTCACCGCGCTCGCCCTGCTCGGCGCCGACCCCGCGCTCGCGGACGACCCGCGTGTCACCGCGCTGATGCCGCCGTGGGACACCGCGCTCGTACGCCAGCAGGCAGGACAGCCGCCCACCGACGCCCAACTGGCCACGCTGGGGCGCGAGATGGACGTCTACCGGCGGATCCTCGCGGGCGGCGGCCTGGTCGCGCTCGGCACCGACCAGCCGATCGTCCCGGTCGGGCTGCATCTTCATCTGGCCCTGCGCGCCCTGCACCGTGCCGGACTGTCACCGGCCGAGGCCCTGCGCACCGCCACGCTGCTGCCCGCGCGCGTCTTCGGTGCCGACGCCGACCTGGGCACGCTGGAGGAGGGCAAGCTCGCCGATCTCACGGTCGTGGACGGCGACCCGTTCACCGACTTCGCCACACTGATCCGCACGGTCGCGGTCCTGCGCGGCGGCGTCCTCTTCGAACAGGCGGACCTGGTGGGCGCCTTCACCAGCGCCACGGAGCGCCATGCGGCCGAGGAGTGGCTGGAGGTGAGCCGCCGTATGCGCCGTGAGGGGTGCTGTGACCTCTGAGCGGGTCATGGTTCACACACACTTCCTGGGACATCTGCGCAGGAGCATCACTTGGGCTGCACACAGCCTGTCCAAAGCGTCGTTAGCGTTCTGGCCGTTCGATCCCGCGCGCTAACGGAAAGACCGCAGATGGACTATTGCTCCTCGTGCCGTCGGCACCTCAACGGGGCCCTCGTGTGCCCCGGGTGCGGCGCCTACGCCCCGGACATCGCTCCCTCCGCGGTAGCGGGACCCACCGTGTCGGCTCTGCCGGGCGCGACGGCGACCGGGGCGACGGCGTGGGAGGCCCCCGCCGACGACACCTGGTACGACGGCTATTTCCGGGACGAGGCGGCGCCGCCGGCCGGCCTGGAGGAGACGGCGCCCATCGCCCCGGCCGCCGACGTGGACGGCGTCCCCGCCGCCCCGCAGGGCCGGGCGGCGCGGCGTCGCCAACGGGCCCGCTGGAAGAAGAACCAGCGCCGGGCCGTGGTCGCGACCGCCGTGGCACTCGTCGGAGGCGGTCTGACCGTCTCGGCGATGGACCGGGGATCCGGCGACAAGGCCCAGGCGGCCACCGCGCCGGAGAACCCGAACACGGTGACCGCGGAGCAGCAGGCCACGGAGCTCACCCGTCCGGTGTCCACTCCGCAGGACACGCACCGGTCCCCGCGCACCGGCACCACGCCTCCTTCGCACCTGAGCCCGACCAACGCCTCGCGTCCGCGGTCCGTGCCCGAGCAGGGCACCGCGCCTCACGTCACCCGACCGGACGCCGCCACGGCTCCCACTCCGACGGCCACGTCGGTACCGCAGTCGCAGGCCCTGACGCCGACGACCGCAGGAGCCGACTCCGACGGCGGCAGCGGTACGGCGGCCGAGCAGCAGCAGACGCCGGCCCCCACGGCGACCGAAGGCTCGGACACCGGCTCCGGCACCGGGACGTCCACGTCACCGACGAGCCCCGCACCGGAGGAGACCTCACCGGCGCAGCTCTGCGTGCTCAACCTCGTGTGCCTCGGCTGACCACGCCGGGGAGCTGACCCCGACCGCCGGGGCGCCCGCCACCTGAGATCGTCGTCACCCTCCCGCATCCCCACACAACTTCGCGGATGCGGTCATGCTGGAAGAAGCCGTATGCCAGACCCTGGCAGCGCACGGCAGCAGCAGAGCAGGACGTCGCCCTCAGGAAGGAACAGCCCCCATGGTCGAGCAGGACGAGCGCTTCGATGTCGTGGTCCTCGGAGCGGGCCCCGGCGGCTATGTCGCCGCCATCCGCGCCGCCCAGCTGGGCAAGCGGGTGGCGGTCGTGGAGGAGAAGTACTGGGGCGGCGTCTGTCTGAACGTGGGCTGTATCCCCAGCAAGGCACTGCTGCGCAACGCCGAGCTGGCGCACATCTTCACGCGCGAGGCGAAGACCTTCGGCATCAAGGTGGACGGTCAGGTCACCTTCGACTTCGGCGAGGCGTTCCGCCGCAGCCGCAAGGTGGCCGACGGCCGGGTCAAGGGCGTCCACTACCTGATGAAGAAGAACAAGATCACCGAGATCGACGGCCGCGGCACCTTCCTCGACCCGCACACCCTCCAGGTGGCGGGCTACGACGGTGAGACCCGCACCATCGGCTTCGACCACTGCATCATCGCCACCGGCGCCACGCCCAAGCTGCTGCCGGGCACCCGGCGCAGCGCGCGCGTGGTGACGTTCGAGGAGCAGATCCTCGCCGAGGAGCTGCCGCGGTCGATCGTCATCGCGGGCGCCGGCGCGATCGGCGTCGAGTTCGCCTATGTGCTCCACAACTACGGCGTGAAGGTCACCATCGTCGAGTTCCTGGACCGGATGGCCCCGCTGGAGGACGCCGAGGTCTCCGCCGAACTCGCCAAGCAGTACCGCCGGTTGGGCATCGACGTGCTGACCTCCACCCGCGTCGACGCCGTCGACGAGTCCGGCGAGCAGGTGCGCGTCACCGTCACCGGCAAGGACGGCGCCCAGCAGGTCCTGGAGGCCGACAAGGTGCTCCAGGCGATCGGCTTCCAGCCGAACATCGACGGCTACGGCCTGGACAAGACCGGCGTGACCGTCACCGAACGCGGCGCGATCGACGTCGACGCCCGCTGCCGCACTTCGGTCCCGCACATCTTCGCCATCGGCGACGTGACGGCGAAGCTGATGCTCGCGCACGCCGCCGAGGCGATGGGCGTCATCGCCGCCGAGACCATCGCGGACGCCGAGACGATGGAGCTGGACTATGTGATGATCCCGCGCGCCACCTACTGCCAGCCGCAGATCGCCAGCTTCGGCTACACCGAGGCACAGGCCCGCGAGCTCGGCCACGACGTGAAGGTGGCCAAGTTCCCCTTCACCGCGAACGGCAAGTCCCACGGCCTCGGCGACGCGACCGGCTTCGTGAAGCTGATCAGCGACGCCAAGTACGGCGAACTCCTGGGCGGCCACCTCATCGGCCCCGACGTCACCGAGCTGCTGCCCGAGCTGACCCTGGCCCAGCAGTGGGACCTGACCGTCCACGAGGTCGCCCGCAACGTCCACGCCCACCCGACCCTCGGAGAGGCGGTCAAGGAAGCCGTGCACGGCCTCGCCGGACACATGATCAACTTCTGACCGTTCAGCCGTCGAGCCACCAGCGGGCCGCCGCCCAGGCGAACGCGTAACCGAGGCTGTTGACGGCCCAGTGCAGGGCCATGGGCGCCACCAGGCTGCCGGAGCGGCGGCGCAGCTCGCACAGGACGACCCCGGCGACGGCGGTGGCGGCGATCGCCACGGCCACGGTCGGTGCCACGCCGGCCGGGCCGTCGCCGAAGACGGAGCCGACCGCGGCGTTGGAGCGGTTGATGCCGCGGGACGGCATCAGGTGCCAGAACCCGAACAGCAGCGACGACACGCCGGTGGCCCAGGCCGTGCCGCGCCGCCGCCGGATCATGGCCCACAGCACGCCACGGAAGGCCGTCTCCTCCAGCAGCACGGTCCCGAACGGCACCCGCACGAGCGCTCCCCACAGCATCCGTCCCAGGGACAGGTCCGCCGCCCTGGAGTCCTGGAACGCCTCGCGCCCGGCCGGCACGGCGAGGAGCAGCAGCAGGACGAGGAGGACGACTCCTGCCAGGACGGGAGCCCACCGCAGTCCCCGGCGCACCGCCGCCGCGTCGAGCCCCAGTTCGGCCGGCGTGAGACCGTCCCAGCGGGCGATCAGCAGCAGGACCGCCGTCGCGGCCACGCAGATGACCACGTACAGGGCGGGGCTCCGCGCGAGCCAGTTGTTCAGCAGGTTCGCGGCGGCGAGAACGGCGACAGCACATACGATCGGCATCCGGGTTCCAGCATCCCCCGCCGCGCTCCTGCCGTCGAAGCACCCCTCCCGTCCGCGGCCGTGTCCGTCCGCCTGAGGCGCTTCAGCTCAGCTTTCGGCGGTACAGCGCGTCCGGGGTCCGGGACGCCCCGAGCCCCGGTCGCCGCCGCCCCGGTCGAACCACACCGTACGGCCGCTCGTGCCGAGCCTCCCAGCTGGGGCGGCCGCGTACAGGGCGGCGGAGACGGCGGAGCCGCGGACCCTGCAGCCGACGAGGAACTGCCCGTCGGCACACCGGAGTTCGGTGTATCCGGACGCCCAGTCCCGTCCCGGCGCCACATGCCGCTCGTCGACGACCACCTCGTGTCCGCCGGCCCCCACCTGTGGCGCCGCGCCCCCCGGTTGAGCATCCTCGGTGGTACCGCGACCCCAGGGAGGCACCACCCATGCCGGCCAAGAACCTCACCGTCAACCGCTCCGCCCTCGGCCACCGCCTCGCCTACGCCCTGCGCCACCCCGACCGCGTGCCCCGCCATCTGGCCCGCACCGCCCGGGACATGTGGCTGCGCCGCCGCCACCCGGACCACGTCTCCTACTACCGCGCCGTGATGCGCTCCGACACCCGGGCCGACCCGGACGCGGCGGTCGGCAGCCACAGCCGCGAACGGTGGCTGGCGCTCGGGGCGATGCAGTTCGACTACCTCGTCGGCCATGGCCTACTTTCCGGGCACCGGATGCTGGAGATCGGTTGCGGCAACCTGCGGGGCGGCTGGCGGTTCATCCGCCACCTGGAACCCGGCCACTACTACGGCATCGACATCTCGCCCGACATCCTCTTCGCCGCACAGGACACCGTCGCGGAGATGGGCCTGCAGCAGCGCCTGCCCACGCTGACCCCGGTGCGCGACCTGACGCTGCGGTTCCTGCCCGACGCCCACTTCGACGTGGTGCACGCGCACAGTGTCTTCTCGCACTCACCGCTGCCGGTCATCGAGGAGTGCCTGGCCAACATCGGCCGGGTACTGGCACCCGGCGGCTGGTTCGACTTCACCTTCGACCGCACCGAGGGCGAGGAACACCACGTCCTGCGGGAGGACTTCTACTACCGCACCGAGACCCTGCTGGCGCTGGCAGCGAAGCACGGCCTGCACGCCCGCTTCATGGCGGACTGGGAGGAGCTCCCGCACGGCCAGTCCAAGATCCGGGTCACCCATGCGGTGTGAACGACTTCCCGTCAGCAGTTCAAGCCCTTCAGGCAGTTCAACCAGTTCCGGCCAGTAGGTCATCTGTCCCGGACTCTTGACTCGTAACGCGGTAGTGGCCATCCTCGTCGCACATCTTGCGAGGTCATGACAAGCCGACCCCGCCATCCCGCCGACCGAGGGACGTGGGCTGTGACCACTGCCGGACGCCCGTACCGCCGACGCAAGCACGTCACCGTGGTGTCGCTCCTCCTGCTCGTGCTGTCCGTCGCGCTCGGCCCCACGCCGAGCTCGGCGGCCGGAACCGACTGGTGGAACCCGACCGCACGGCCCGCCCCGGACTCGCAGGTCAATGTCACGGGGGAGCCCTTCACCGGCGCCAACGCCAAGGGCGAAGTGCGCGGCTTCGTGGACGCGCACGACCACATCTTCTCCAACGAGGCCTTCGGCGGCCGCCTGATCTGCGGAAAGCCGTTCTCCGAGCAGGGCGTCGCCGACGCTCTCAAGGACTGCCCCGAGCACTACCCCGACGGCTCTCTCGCGATCTTCGACTTCATCACCAACGGCGGTGACGGCAAGCACGACCCGGTCGGCTGGCCCACCTTCAAGGACTGGCCCGCGCACGACTCGCTGACCCACCAGCAGAACTACTACGCCTGGGTGGAGCGGGCCTGGCGCGGCGGTCAGCGGGTGCTGGTCAACGACCTCGTCACCAACGGCGTGATCTGCTCCGTGTACTTCTTCAAGGACCGCAGCTGCGACGAGATGACGTCCATCCGGCTGCAGGCCAAGCTGACGTACGACATGCAGGCCTTCATCGACAAGATGTACGGCGGCACGGGCAAGGGCTGGTTCCGGATCGTCACCGACAGCGCGCAGGCCCGTGAGGTCGTCGAACAGGGCAAGCTGGCGGTCATCCTCGGCGTCGAGACCTCCGAGCCCTTCGGCTGCAAGCAGATCCTGGACATCGGCCAGTGCAGCAAGGCCGACATCGACAAGGGCCTGGACGAGCTGTACGCGCTCGGCGTGCGCAGCATGTTCCTGTGCCACAAGTTCGACAACGCCCTGTGCGGGGTCCGCTTCGACTCCGGCGGGCTCGGAACGGCCATCAACGTCGGCCAGTTCCTGTCGACCGGCACCTTCTGGAAGACCGAGACGTGCAAGGGCCCGCAGCACGACAACCCCATCGGCAACGCCTCGGCGGCCGAAGCCGAGCAGAAGCTCCCGGCGGGCGTGGAGGTCCCCTCGTACAACGCGGACGCCCAGTGCAACGTCCGGGGGCTCACCGAACTCGGTGAGTACGCCGTGCGCGGCATGATGAAACGCAAGATGATGCTGGAGATCGACCACATGAGCGTCAAGGCCACCGGCCGGGTGCTCGACATCTTCGAGTCCGCGTCCTACCCCGGCGTGCTCTCCTCGCACAGCTGGATGGACCTGGACTGGACCGAACGGGTCTACGGCCTCGGCGGCTTCATCGCCCAGTACATGCACGGCTCCGAGGGCTTCGTCGCGGAGGCGAAGCGCACCGAGGCCCTGCGCGACAAGCACGGCGTGGGCTACGGCTACGGCACCGACATGAACGGCGTCGGAGGCTGGCCGGGACCGCGCGGAGCCGACGCCCCCAACAAGGTCACGTACCCCTTCAAGAGCGTCGACGGCGGCTCCGTCATCGACCGGCAGACCACCGGCGAGCGCACCTGGGACCTGAACACCGACGGCGCCGCCCACTACGGCCTGGTCCCGGACTGGATCGAGGACATCCGCCGGGTCGGCGGCCAGGACGTGGTCGACGACCTCTTCCGGGGCGCCGAGTCCTACCTCGACACCTGGGCGGCCTCCGAGACCCACCAGGCCGGGGTGAACCTCGCGAGCGGCACGACCACATCGGCGAGCTCCTCGGAGTGGAGCCTGTTCACCAGCTACCAGCCGCACCGGGCCGCCGACAGCGACAGCGGCACCCGCTGGGCCAGCGGCTGGAGCGACGACCAGTGGTACAAGGTCGACCTCGGGTCCACCCACCTGGTCAAGCGGGTCACCCTCGACTGGGAGCGCGCGTACGGCAAGTCGTACCGCATCGAGCTCTCCACCGACGGCGTGAACTGGCAGACCGCCTGGTCCACGACATCCGGCGACGGCGGCCTGGACACGGCCAGGTTCACCGGCACACCGGCGAGGTATGTACGCATCCAGGGACTGGACCGCGGCACCGACTGGGGCTACTCCCTCTACGAGGTCGGCGTCCACAGCAGCTGACACCCACGAGAGGGGCCCCATGGCACGGTTGCCGTCCGCCGAGCGGCGGCGACAGCTCACCGAGGCGGCGATCAGGGCGATGAGCCGGGACGGCGTCCCCAGGACGACGACCCGGTCCATCGCCGCCGAGGCAGGCGTCTCGCTGAGCGTCTTCCACTACTGCTTCGACTCCAAGCAGGAGCTGATCGAGTCCGTCATCACGACCATCACCGAGCACTACGTGACGGTGGTGAAGGAGGCGCTACGGCCCCGAGCCACCCTCGAGGAGACCGTCCGGGCCGGCTACCAGGCGTACTGGGACCATGTGCGCGCCCACCCGGACGAGCACATGCTCACCTACGAGCTGACCCAGTACGCCCTGCGCCAGCCCGGCTTCGAGCATCTGGCCCGCCGGCAGTACGAGCTGTACGCCGACACGTACGCCGAGCTCATCGACCAGCTGCGACACACCATGGGCCTCCGGCTCCACGTGCCCGTCCCCGTCCTGGCCCGCTACCTGGCTGCCATGACCGACGGGCTGACCCTCAACTTCCTCGTGCTCGGCGACGAGGCGGCCTGGAACGACACCCTCGACACGGTCATCGCGCACATCGCCGGGCTGGTACGCGAGAGCTGACGGGGAGGTCATCCGCGTACGGCGGCCCGGTCGCGGACCGGTTCCGTCGTGCCCGGCGCGTCCCGCCGGAAGAGCCAGCGCAGGTCCGGCTCCACCACGAAGCGCAGGACACGCCGGACGGGCGGGGTGCACAGCAGGGTCACGACCACGGCGGCGACGACGGTGACGACGACCGCGCCGAGCGGGCGCTGGACCCAGACGGGGTCGTACCAGCCCCAGAACTTGGCGCCCTGGGCCACGAAGCCGTGCAGCAGATAGCCGTACAGCGTCCCCGCCCCCAGCACGGTGCACCACATCCGCCGCCCGGGCACCCAGGCGAGGAAGCAGGCCACCAGCACCAGCGAGCAGGCGAACAGGACCGGTGTCATCACGACCCCGTACCACGCGGGCGCGCCCAGCTGCTCGGCGCTGTCGCGGTGGTAGAACCAGCCGCCGGTCATCCGTGGCACCGCCCAGTACGCCACCACGAACGCGCCCGCGCACACGGGCACGGCCGCGATCCGCACCGAGCGGCGGCGGACCAGCCGGAAGTGCTCCGGCTTCAGCGACAGACCCAGCACGAAGTACGGCAGGAACTGCAGGGTGCGCTGAAGATCGAGGTCGTTGCCGATGGACGACGACAGGGTGGCCAGCATCGCCACGACGAGCGCGAGCGGCACCGGCAGACGCACCCGCTGCCACAGCGGGGTGGTGAGCCGCCACAGGAACAGCGCCGCCAGGAACCACGTCAGATACAGCGGGTCCAGCAGGCTGATCGGCCGGTCCGGCTCCTGGTCGGTCCACCGGGTGAACAGGGTGTACGCCGTCTCGAAGACGACGTACGGGACGACGAGACCGGTCAGCAGGCGCTTGAGCTGTCCCGGGCGGCCGTCGAAGCCGCGGGAGAAGTATCCCGATATGACGATGAAGGCCGGCATGTGGAAGGCGTACACGAGCATGTACAGCGCGCTGACCGTCCGGCTGCCGTCACGCAGCGGCTCCCACGCATGGCCCACCGCCACCAGCACGATCGCCGCGTACTTGACATTGTCGAAGAACGCGTCCCGCTGCTTCGAAGGCGCAGGTGGCAGCGGTGTGGCGCGAACGGGAGCGGTGTCCACCGACCCGCTCACCACACGGCCCCCTGGGCACCACGCGGGAAGTCCGCGCGCTCGCGGACGCGTCTTTCGGGAGTAACGGCTGTGACGATGCGCTGAGACATCCCCCGCGTCTCACCACTTCCGGGCGAGGTAAACCTCTGCAGGTCAACACGGCTTTTCGCACGCGAGGGGGGCGTCGCCATACGGCCGTCGGGGTGGGGTCGTAACCCGAGTGAACGCCCTGAATGGTGCGACCGGAAGGAATGGCTGACGGTGGATCACGTCAAGGTCTGGCTCCAGTGGTGATGAAGCGTCAGCCGCCCAGGCCGTGACGGAAGGACTCACCTATGCGCTCTGTCCGCATGCTGATCGCCACCGCGACGGCCACGGCCGCACTGGCGATCGCGCCCGCAGCCTACGCCGTTACGGCGGGTGACTGGGACCACGAAGACAATTCCTACAGCAAGGAGCACGACAAGGAGGGCAAGCACGACGCGCCTCACGGCGGGATCCACACGGGTGGCGGAGCGCTGGCCGCCGTCACCGATGACGACTCCGACTGGGGCGGGTCCAAGGACCCGAAGCCCGACAAGGAAGGCAAGCACGACAAGGAAGGCAAGCACGACGAGGGGGGCAAGCACGACGAGGGGGGCAAGCACGAGGACGGCGGTAAGCACGAGGACGGCGGTAAGCACGACGAGGAGAGCAAGCACGAGGAGCCTCGCGGCGGGATCCACACCGGTGGCGGAGCGCTGGCCGCCGTCAACAACGACGACGACTGGGGCGGCGCCAAGGACCCCAAGCACGACCCCGACACCTACCGGAGCAAGGACGGCGGGCACGAGGAGGACTCCTGGGGCGGCGACCACGACAAGGGGTCCTGGAAGGAAGACGACCACGACAAGGACTCGTGGGGCGGTGACCACGAGGACTCCTGGGGTGATGACCACGGCAAGCCGCACGGCGGGATGCACACCGGAGGCGGCGGCCTCGCCTCGCCGGGTGTCACCACCGGCGGGGTGGCCGCGCTGGCGGTCGCCGGTACCGGCCTGTACGCGCTGCGTCGCAAGAAGGCATCCGGATCCGTGGCCTGACCCATGCCGCACGCCATAACCGCTGTGGCCGCCGCACGTGCGCCGCGCGTCGCGGCGGCCCCGCTCCCCTTCCCCTGTGTTGTGTCCGCTGCCGTGCCCGAGTGAGGTGGTGCCCGATGGCCGCCGGCCGTTCCTCTTCCCCCGATGCCGACCCGGCCCTGTGCGATGCCGGTTCCGTGGCCTCACGGCGGATAAGGCGCGTAGCCGCGGCGATGTTCTGGGGCGCGGTCGCCGTCATGGTGCTGATGGTGACCCTGCCGGGCGGCCGGGACGAAGCATCCGACGCCCGCTTCGCGCCGCACGCTCCACCCGTGGTCGAACCGCACGCCCCACCGGCGGCCGAGTCGTCCTCGCCCGCCCACCGGCATGAGGGCAAGCACCTGCCCCGGTCCCGGCCGACCCGCCTGCTCATCCCGAAGATCTCGGTCGACGCGCCCTTCACCGACCTCGCCATCGGCAGTTCGGGCCAGCTCCAACCCCCACCGGCCCACGACACCAACCTCGTCGGCTGGTACGCCAAGGGCGCCTCCCCCGGTGAGGCGGGCACGTCGGTCATCGCCGGGCACGTCGACACCGCGACGTCCGCCGCGGTGTTCGCGAACCTGAGCGAGCTGGAGAAGGGCGACCGCTTCCAGGTCGCGAGGGCCGACGGGCGCAGGGCGTCCTTCGTGATCGACAGCGTGGAGATGTTCGACAAGGACGACTTCCCCAGCCGGCGCGTGTACGGCGACACCCCCCGGGCCCAGGTGCGGCTCATCACCTGCGCGGGGGACTACGACCGGCAGGTCAGGGACTACACCGCGAACCTGGTGGTCTTCGCCCACCTCGCCTGAACCGCCTTGTCCCGCACCGCGGCACTCCGCGCAGACCTCGTGTCCTACAGTGACTGCGACCAGTTCCGGTGACTGAACCTGTGAGGTAGTCGCGAACCATGCCGACCGAGACGTTTGAGTTCCAGGTAGAGGCCCGTCAGCTGCTCCAGCTGATGATCCATTCGGTCTACTCGAACAAGGATGTCTTCCTGCGGGAGCTCGTCTCCAACGCCTCCGACGCGCTCGACAAGCTGCGCCTGGAGAAACTGCGGGACGACTCCCTCGAGGCCGATGTGTCCGACCTGCACATCGAGATCGACGTCGACAAGGAGGGCCGTACCCTCACGGTGCGGGACAACGGCATCGGGATGTCGTACGACGAGGTCGGACAGCTCATCGGCACCATCGCCAACTCGGGAACGGCGACGTTCCTCAAGGAGCTGCGGGAGGCCAAGGACGCTGCCGGGGCCGAGGGGCTCATCGGCCAGTTCGGCGTCGGCTTCTACTCCGGCTTCATGGTGGCGGACGAGGTGACGCTGGTGACCCGGCGCGCCGGCGAGAGCCAGGGGACCCGCTGGACGTCGCGCGGTGAGGCCACGTACACGCTTGAGACGGCCGACGACGCACCGCAGGGCACGTCCGTCACGCTCCACCTCAAGCCCGCCGACCCCGAGAACCAGCTGCACGACTACACCTCCCCGTGGCAGATCAGGGAGATCGTCAAGCGGTACTCGGACTTCATCACCTGGCCGATCCGGATGGTCCCGGAGGCGGGGGACGGCGACGGAGACAGCCCGGCCGAAGCCGAGACGCTGAACTCCATGAAGGCCCTGTGGGCGCGTTCGCGCGACGAGGTGTCGGACGACGAGTACCACGAGCTGTACAAGCACATCAGCCACGACTGGCGCGAGCCGCTGGAGACGATCCGGCTCCAGGCGGAGGGCACCTTCGAGTACCAGGCCCTGCTCTTCGTCCCCTCGCACGCCCCGCACGACCTGTTCACGCGGGACTTCAAGCGCGGCGTCCAGCTGTATGTGAAGCGCGTCTTCATCATGGACGACTGCGAGGAGCTGCTGCCGCCCTACCTCCGCTTCGTCAAGGGCGTCGTCGACGCGGCGGACCTCTCGCTCAACGTCTCGCGCGAGATCCTGCAGCAGGACCGGCACATCCGGATGATGCAGCGCCGGCTGACGAAGAAGGTCCTGTCCACGGTCAAGGAGTTCATGACCAAGGACAGCGAGCGCTACGCCACGTTCTGGCGGGAGTTCGGCACCGTCCTGAAGGAGGGCCTGGTCACCGACTCCGAGAACCGCGACGCCATCCTCGCCGCCTCGTCGTTCGCGACCACGCACTCGGCCGACGAGCCGACCACGCTGGCGCAGTACGTGGAGCGGATGAACGACGGCCAGGACGACATCTACTACATCACCGGCGAGTCCCGGCAGAGCATCGAGAACTCCCCGCACATGGAGGCGTTCCGGGACAAGGGCATCGAGGTCCTGCTGCTCACCGACGCCGTCGACGAGGTGTGGGTCGACGCCGTCGGCGAGTACGAGGGCAAGCGGCTGCGGTCCGTCGCCAAGGGCGAGATCGACCTGGACGCCAAGGGCGACGAGAACGCCGACGACGAGCGGGAGAAGCAGGCCGAGGAGTACGCCGCTCTGCTCGGCTGGATGGGCGAGCAGCTGGACGAGGACATCAAGGAGGTGCGCCTGTCGACACGGCTCACCGTCTCCGCGGCCTGCGTCGTCTCCGACGCGCACGATCTGACCCCGGCCCTGGAGAACATGTACCGGGCCATGGGCCAGGAGGTGCCGCGCACCAAGCGGATCCTGGAGCTGAACCCCGGCCACCCGCTGGTGAAGGGCCTGAACCAGGCGTACAAGGAGCGCGAGGACCGCACGGAGCTCGCCGAGTCCGTCGAACTGCTCCACACGCTGGCGGTGCTCGCCGAGGGCGGCCAGTCCAAGGATCCCGCGCGTTTCGTGAAGCTGGTGGCGGACCGCCTGGAGCGCACCCTGTAGGCGGCGCCGTAGGCCATGCGGACGTGTGCGCGGGCCATTGTCAGTGGCCCGCGCTAGCTTCCTTGGAGTCGGACTCTGGCCCCACTCCCGGGAGGATTCATGGCCTCGCGTCTCAACCCCTACATCACGTTCGCCGGTGACGCCCGCCAGGCGATGGAGTTCTACAAGGAAGTCCTGGGCGGCACCCTGACGCTCAACACGTACGGCGAGTACGGCCAGCAGGACACCCCCATGGCCGACAAGATCATGCACGGCATGCTCGAGACCCCCAGTGGCTTCACCCTCATGGGCGCCGACACCCCGACGGGCGACCACAACCCGGGCAACAACTTCTCCGTGAGCCTCAGCGGCGACGACGACGCCGAACTGCGCGGCTACTGGGAGAAGCTGTCCGCGGGCGCCTCGGTGGCCGTGCCGCTGGAGAAGCAGATGTGGGGCGACGTCTTCGGCATGTGTACGGACCGGTTCGGCATCACCTGGATGGTCAACATCGCCGGGCAGGGCGGCTGAGCGCGGCCGACACAATTGGAGTGTCCCTACCGCGGAACGCGGCGTTCCGGGCTCGACGGGTTCCGGCCGTCTGTTGACGCAATCGCCCATGCGGGCAGCTACAGGGCGTAAAGCACCGTAGGGAAGGGAAAGGAGCTATACGGCAAACCGCGGGGAGTGGTCGTCAGCGCCCGGAGTGTCGGGCCCGAAGCGCTGGGGAGGGGCCAGGCATGGGCGGGCAGCCCCTGTATCTCGAACCGCGGCTGGAGCCGCGGCTGCGCTCGTTGCTGGGCGCCCCGGCTCTGCTGCACACGCTCACCGACGCCCTCGGGTCTCCGCTGAACATGGTGGTCCCCGACCAACTCGCCGACAATCTCCAGCAGTTCCGCTCGGTCTACGGCACCCACCACCTGTCCGGCCAGGTGTACTTCGCCCACAAGGCCAACCGGTCCAGCGCCCTGCTGCGGCGGCTCGCCGCCACGGACGCCGGCGTGGACGTCGCCTCGCTGGGGGAGTTGCAGCACGCTCTCGGCGCCGGCCTCACGCCCGAGCGGATCACCGCCACCGGGCCGAAGAACCCGGAGTTCCTGTGGCTGGCGGCCCGCACGTCGGTCACCGTCAGCCTCGACACGCGAGGCGAACTGGAGCAACTCGCCACGCTGGTACGCAAACACGCGCTGCCCCGCGTCCGCATCCTGCTCCGGCTGTCGGGCTTCGAGGCGTCCGGCGTACGGGTGCTGAGCCGGCGGAGCCGATTCGGCACCGCGGTAAGGGAGTCGGCCCCTCTCCTGGAGGCCGTCGAGCGGCACGCCGACGTGGCCGACCTGGTCGGCGTGGCCTACCACCTGGACACGACGAGCCTCGCCGAGAAGGCCACGGCACTGGAGGGCTGTCTGCGGGTGCTGGAGGAGTGCCGCAGCCGCGGGCTCAGGCCCAGGGCCGTGGACATCGGCGGCGGGTTCGGCGTCAACTACCTTGCGCACGGCGGACAATGGGAGCGGTACACGACCGAGCTCACCGAGGCCGTGCTGGGCACGCGCCCGCCCCTGACGTACGCCGGCCACGGCTACGGACTGCGCAACGAAGCAGGCACCCTGCGCGGCACGCTCGGCCTGTACCCCGCCCACCGTCCGGTCGCCGGAGCCCGCTACCTCGACGAACTGCTCTCGCACCCGGCCGCGTCCCTGGGCGGCCGCCCCCTGGCCGCCCTGCTCCTGGAGCACCTGTACGACCTGCACACCGAACCCGGCCGGGCGCTTCTCGACCAGTGCGGACTGACCCTGACGAAGGTGCTGGAGGTGCGCGGCCAGGAGTCCGGCGGCCCCCTTCTCGTACGGCTGGCGGCGAAGGCCGACGACGTGGCGCTGGAGGAGCACGGGGTGCTCATGGACCCCGTGGTCGTCCCACGGGACCCGGCAGGCGCAGGAGCAGACGTCGGCGTCGGCACCGGCCCTGACGCCGGTGCCGGACCGGTCGCCGTGCATCTCTTCGGCAGCCTGTGCCTGGAGTCCGACCTGATCACCCGCCGCACGGTCTTCCTGCCCCGCCGCCCCGAACCGGGCGACCTGCTGGCGTTCGCCAACACGGCCGGCTACTGCATGGACTTCCACGCCACCCGTGCCCAGCACCAGCCCTCCGCGCGCAAGGTCGCCGCCTGGCAGGAGGGCGACACATGGCGCTGGTGCCTGGACGACCAGTACTGGCCGACCACACCCGTGGGGGGAGCGCAGTGAGGTACGACAGCATCACCGACGCCATCGGCAACACACCGCTGGTGCGCATCGACCCGGCCGTGCACGGCCTGAGGAACATCGACCTGTACGCCAAGCTGGAGTTGCTCAACCCTTTCGGGTCGGTCAAGGACCGGGCCGCCTGGAACATGGCGCGACCGCACCTGTCCGCCGCGGCCGAGGGGGCCGGCCAGGTGGTCGAGTTGTCGAGTGGCAACACCGCCAAGGCCCTGGCCGTGCTCGCGGGCATACACGGCCTGACCTTCAAGAGCGTCACCAACCGGATGCGGATCCCGGAGATCAAGGACCTGCTGCTGTTGCTGGGCGCGGAGATCGAGGAACTCCCCGGTCAGAGCGAGTGCCTTGATCCGACTGCCACCGACGACCCGCTCACCCTCTTCCACCGCACTCTCTCCGAGCCCGACAGCACCTATCTGCACACCGACCAGTACTTCAACCCGCGCAATACCGAGGCCCACTTCACCGGCACCGGACCGGAGATCGTCAAGGACCTCGACGGCCGGGCCCCGGACTGGTTCATCGCCTGCGTGGGCACCGCCGGCTCCTCCACCGGCGTCGCCCGCGCCCTGCGCGAACACGACCCCGCCGTACGGGTCGCCGGTCTGGTCGCGGCCAAGTCCGACTTCATCCCCGGAATCCGCACCATTGACGAGGCGCACGAGGTGGGGCTGTTCGACCCCGGCACCTACGACACCATCGAGTCGGTGAGCGCCGACGAGGCGATCGAGGGAATGCTGACCCTCAACCGCCGCTGCGGCATCCTGGCCGGCCCCACCGGAGGGGCCGCGTACTTCGGAGCCGTACGCCAACTGCGCGCCTTCGACGAGGAGTTGGCCGACGGAGAACCTGCGGAGCGCCAGTCGGCGGTGTTCATCGTCTGCGACCGCGTCGAGAGCTACCTCAGCTACGTCCGTCAGCGGCGCCCCGACCTCTTCGGCCGCCCCCGCCGCAGGAACTCCCCGGCCGACCTGTCGGACGCCGAGCTACGCACGGCTCCGGCCATCGGCGTCGCCGACGCCCAGGCGTGGATCGCCACCGGAGGACCACTCGTCGTCGACCTGCGCAGCTCCTACGCCTATGCCGCCCTGCACATCGACGGCTCGGTCAACATCGTCGACGAGCTCTTCGAGGAACTCCTGCACGGCGGGCTGCCGTTCAGCCGCAACCGCCCGGTCCTGCTGGCCTGCCCGGTCGGCGAGAAGTCCGCCCGCTACGCCGCCCTGCTGACCCGGATGGGACACCCGGACGTCCGCAGCCTCACCGGCGGCATCATCGCCTGGCGCGACGCGGGCGCACCCCTCGTGCGGGACTGACGCCCATGACCATACCCAGGATCGACAACCAAGCGGCCGCTGTCATCGAGGAGTCGGGGGAGTGGCAGCGCGCCCTGCGCACCCAGTTCCCGATCATCACCGCCCACCCGGAGCTGGCCTACCTGGACAGCGCCGCCACCGCCCAGAAACCCCAGGCCGTACTCGACTCCGTCCACACCTACCTCACCACGAGCAACGCCAACGCGGGCCGCGGCACCTACACCTGGGCCAACCGGACCACGTCCCTGGTCGAGCAGGCCCGCGACCGGGTCAGGCGGTTCCTGGACGACCCCGCCCCGACGCGCTCGGCCGTGCACTTCACCAGCGGCACCACCGAGGGCATGCGCACCGTCGCCGGCGACTGGCTGCCCCAGCTCCTCGCCGACGGCGACGAGATCGTGGTCCCGGTCGCCGACCACGAGGCCAACATCGCGCCCTGGCTGGAGGCGCAACGGCAACTGGCGCGGCAGGGCGTCCACGTCCGCGTCCGGCCGATGCCGTACCAGCAGGCGTCCGGCGACTACGACCACACCGCGCTCACGGAACTGACAAGCCCGCGAACCCGGTTCGTCGCCGTCAGCCACGTCCACCACGTGTACGGCGGCAACATGAACATCCACCGCATCCGCCGGGCGGTCGGCGAGGAGGCGGTCATCTGCCTGGACGCCGCCCAGAGCATCGGCCATCTGCCCGTGTCCGTGGCCGACCTGGACGTCGACTTCGTCGTCTTCTCCGGGCACAAGGCCATGGCACTGCCCGGCACGGGAGCCGTCTGGGCCCGCCAGTCACGCGGCCCGCAGTTCACGCCGGGCGGCTGGTCGGGCACCCCCAACACGGTCGGCATCGTCTCCCTCGCCACCGCCCTGGACTGGCTGGACGCGGCCGGTACCGACCGGATCGAGCAGTGGACGGTCGCCCTGGCGGCCCGGCTCACCGACGGCCTGCGGCGCCTCGACGCCTACGAGATCCTCGGCTGCCAGAACAGCCTGGCCGTCGACTCCTCCGTGCAGCAGCGCCAGGGCATCGTCACCTTCCGGCACCATGCCATCGACTCCGGGGACCTGGGCTTCGTCCTGTTCAGTCACGGCTTCATGGTCCGCTCCGACCAGCACTGCCAGGGCAGCGCGGGGGAGCGGACCGGGTCGGTGCGGGTGAGCCTGCACGTGTACAACACCGCCGAGGAGGTCGACCGGCTCCTGGCCGTCCTTGCCACCCTCGGGTGACGTAGGGCCATGAGAGGGAATGGGAACCGTTTCCATCTTGTAGTGTCGGGCGCCGACAGGGTGAGACAGGTGCGAGACGGCGAGGTGGCACGACCGGATGGGGCTGAGCCTGGCGACGGCGGAGCGGTGGGTGGAGCGCTGGGAGCGCCAGCAGCAGCGGTACGCCGTGGACCGCGAGGAGCGTTTCACGGTGATCGGCGACGTGGTGGAGCAGACCGTGACCGACGGCCCGGCCAGGCCGCTGGTCGTCGACCTCGGCTGCGGTCCCGGATCGCTGGCGGCCCGGCTGGCCCGGCGGTTGCCGCACGCGGACATCGTGGGCGTGGACATGGACCCGCTGCTGCTGGAGCTGGCCCGCACCCACCACGCGGACGCGGCCCGCTACGTGGACGCGGTGATCGGCGAGGAGGGCTGGACGAAGGCCCTGGGGCTGGACCGCCCGCTCGACGCGGCCGTGTCGACGACGGCCCTGCACTATCTGGGCGTGGACGCCCTGCACCGCGTCTACCGGCAGCTCGCGGCGCTGCTGCGGCCCGGCGGCGTCCTCGTCAACGGCGACCACTTCCCGCACGACGACACCCGGCTCGCCGAACTCGCCGGACGCGTCGGCCGCCGCCACGCCGAACGCGGGCGCGCCTTCGCCCACGAGGACTGGGCCTCCTGGTGGACGGCCGTCGCGCAGGATCCCGAGCTGACCGACCTGCTCACGGAGCGCCGACGCCGACAGCCGCAGACCGGTACCGCCGACAGTGCGGCGCGCCTGTCCGTGTCCGCGCATCAACGGCTGCTGCGGCAGGCGGGGTTCGGACATGTCGGAGTCGTCTGGCAGTACGGCGCCAGCCACGTCGTCGTGGCACTGCGCTGACCGGGAGTCCGCACCAAGCACAGCTAAAGGTTCCTGCAGGCACCTTGACAGCGTGCGTACTGTTTCGCGACGTTTGAGCCTCGCCGCATAGTTAGACATGGGGGAAAATGTGGCGAGGCGCTGGAAATGCGTCCTGGGGGGATTTTTGGGGGGAGCGTTCGCCGTGCGATCCAAGAGCGCCATCACGATTCACAGACCCGACGAGCTGAGCGAACCGCTGCGCCGGGCGTGGCACCGGGCGATGGACGAGTCGCCCGACTACGCCAACCCCTTCCTGGCGCCGGAGTTCGCGATCGGAGTCGGCAGGTACCGCGGTGGGGCGCGGGTGGCGGTGCTGCACGAGGACGGGGAGGCCGTCGGCTTCTTCCCGTACGAGCGCACCGCCTTCGGTGTCGGGCGGGCCATCGGTCTCGGACTCTCCGACTGCCAGGCCCTCGTGCACCGCCCGGGCGTCACCTGGGACACCCGGGATCTGCTGCGGGCCTGCGGACTGTCCGTCTTCGAGTTCGATCACCTCGTCGAGGAGCAGAAGCCGTTCGGCCCGTACGTCACCGGCACCTTCGCCTCTCCCGTGCTCGACCTGAAGCCCGGCGAGGGCGACTACGCGCAGTGGTTACGCGCCACGTACCCCGGACAGGCCAAGACGACGCTGAAGAAGGAGCGCCGCCTGGGCCGGAACGTGGGCGAGGTGCGGTTCGTCTACGACGAGCGCGACCCGCGGGTGCTGCGCACGCTCATGCGGTGGAAGTCCGCCCAGTACCGCAGGACGGGGCGGATGGACCGGTTCTCCAAGCCGTGGATCGTCGACCTCGTCGAGCACCTCTTCGAAGTCCGCGAGGAACACTTCACCGGCATCCTGTCCGTGGTGTACGCCGGTGAGCGGCCGGTCGCCGCGCACTTCGGGCCGAGGTCGCGGACGGTCTTCGCGGCCTGGTTCACCGCGTACGACCCCGAGTTCAGCTACTACTCGCCCGGACTGATGATGCACCTGCGGATGGCCGACGCCGCGGGCCGGGACGGCGTGACGCTGATGGACATGGGGCGCGGCGAGAAGGAGTACAAGGACTGGCTCAAGACCCGTGAGCTGCGGGTGGCCGAAGGGTTCGCGGTGCGCCCGCACCCCGTCGCGGCGGCACACCGGCTGTGGCGCAGACCCGTGCGCGGCCTGAGAAACACGGTCCTGGCCCACCCCAGACTGCGCGATCCCGCCGACCGGCTGCTGAAGACGGTCGGCACGCTGCGCACTTCGGGCCTGGCCCACTCGTCAGGAGCGGGCGCCCGCGCCCGCTGAGCGGGGCCCGCTCTCGTCACACGCAACGCGTCGGCGTCGAGTCCATGGCGCCCCGCGGTCTCGGATCCTCCTGCACGGCGGCCTCGATCGACGCGCGCCGGCGTGCACCGCCCGCCTCGGGCGACCCCTCCTCGTACCCTTCCACGGAAGAGGTGACCATGCCGTACGGATCGCGGCTCGCCGCGATGATGACACGGCGCATCGGACGCGAATGCGTCTACACGCCCTCGGCCCGACTGGCCCTGTACCTGGCGCTGCGGCGCTGGTGCCGGCCGGGCGGGCGGGTGCTGATGTCCCCGGTGAACGACGACGTGATCCTCTTCGTCGTCCTCGCGGCCGGACTGCGCCCCGTACAAGCCCCCGTGTCCCAGTGGGACGGCAACATCGACCCGGCCGCCGTACCGGAGTCCACCTGGCGGAACGTGGACGCCGTCCTGACCACGAACCTGTACGGCATGCCGGACCGGGTCGTCGAACTGCGCCGCCGCTGCGACGAGTTGGGGATCCCGCTGATCGAGGACGCGGCGCACGCCATCGGCACGCATGTCGACGGGCAGCCGATCGGCACCTTCGGCAAGGCGGCGGCGTTCAGTCTGTCCAAGCACGTGGCGGGGATGGCCGGCGGTTTCCTGGCCGTCGACGACGCGCGCACCCGGCGGGAGCTGGAGCTGCTGCGCGACGATCTGCTGACGCCGCGCCGCCTGCGCGCCGACCTGTCCACCACGCTGCGCCCGCTGGCCCGGTCCGCCGTACGCTCGCTCCACCTGGTGCGTCCCGTGTGGCGCACCATGCAGCGCCTGCGGCTGCTGGAGCGGGACGAATTCCGCATGGCCCTGCACGCACCCCGCCTCGCCGGCAGCGCACGCCACGCGCCGAGCCTGACCGCGTACGAGCCCTGGGTCCGGGTCGACCTGCACGGCTTCCGCAGCCGCCACGGGCCCCTGGTCCGGGGGCAGTTGGAGCTGCGGATGGCCATGCTCGACGGCGACCTCGCCCGCCGCAGGGCCGGCGTCTCGCTGCTGTCGGGCACCACCTGGGCCAGCCCGGCACTGCGCGACCGGGCGGGCGACGCCCCGCCGCCCCTGTTCCGGGTACCGCTCCTCGTCCACGACCGCGACGCTCTCCTCGAACGCCTGGTGAACCACGGCGTGGTCGCGGGATACGTCTACGACCCCCCGCTCGACGACTACGCGGGCGCCGAGTTCGTCGAACCGTCCCCCGCCCCCGCGGCCGCCCGCTGGTTCGCCGCGCACACCCTGCCGGCCGACCCCCTCCTGGCCCGCAGGATCACCAACGCCCTGACGAAGGAGCGGGCGACCACCGCACACCCTCCGATCCCGACCCCGCCCGTCTTCGACACCACGAACTCGCCACCCACTCCCCTGGGCCAGTAGAGGCCATGTCCCGGGTGCCCGGCGGCGTCGGCCCGCGCCGCCCGGCCCCACCTTGCCTACCCTGGAGGTGTGGCCCGTCCCAACGACGAGGTCGCCGCGCTGCTCCAGGAGTACGCGGATCTGATCTCGATCACCGGAGGAGACGCGTTCAAGGCGCGCGTCTACGAGAAGGCCGCCCGGGCGATCGGCGGCCACCATGCGGACGTGTCCAGGCTCGACGTCAAGGGCCTCAAGGAGATCCCCAACGTCGGCAAGTCGATCGCCGAGAAGGTCGTCGAGTACTTCGCCAGTGGCAGCGTGTCCGCCGTCGAGGAACTGCGGGCGAAGATCCCCGCCGGGGTCCGGCAGCTCACCGCCATCCCCACGCTCGGCCCGAAGAAGGCGCTGGTCATCTACCAGGAGCTGGGCATCTCCACGACCGAGGAACTCACCGACGCCATCCACGAGGAGCGGCTGCGCGACCTGAAGGGCTTCGGGCCGAAGACGGAGGAGAACATCCTGCACGGCATCGGCCTGCTGCAGTCCTCCGGGGACCGCGTCCTGATCGACGTCGCCATGAGCCTCGCCGAGGACATCGTCGCCGAGATGTCGCAGGTCACCGGCTGCGAGCGCTGCTCCTACGCCGGGTCGCTGCGCCGCGTGCGCGAGACCATCGGCGACGTCGACATCCTCGTCGCGGCGAAGAAGCCGGAACCGGTCATGCGGGCCTTCACCGAGCTGCCGTACGTCTCGGAGGTCATCGCGCACGGTGAGAAGAAGACGTCGATCCGCACCGGCAAGGGCCTCCAGGTCGATCTGCGTGTCGTCCCGCCGGACTCCTGGGGTGCGGCGATGCAGTACTTCACCGGCTCCAAGGCGCACAACATCCGCACTCGGGAGATGGCCGTCCACAAGAAGCTCAAGCTCTCCGAGTACGGCCTCTTCGACACCGAGACCGGCAAGAAGATCGTCTCCGAGACCGAGGAGGACGTGTACGCCCGCCTCGGCCTGCCCTGGATCCCGCCCACCCTGCGCGAGGACCGGGGCGAGATCGAGGCCGGGCTGCGCGGCGAGCTGCCCGACCTGGTCCAGGAGAAGGACATCCGGGGCGATCTGCACACCCACACCGACCTCACCGACGGTCTCGCCCCGCTGGAGGAGATGGTCGCCGCGGCCGCCGAGCGCGGGTACGCCTACTACGCGGTCACCGACCACGGCCCCGACATGGCCATGCAGCGGATGACCGACGAACGGATCCTGGCCCAGCGCGCACGCGTCCGCGAGCTCGACGGAGAGTACGGCAAGCGCGGCAAGCGGGCCGGCATGCGGGTGCTGCACGGCGCCGAGCTGAACATCGGCCCCGACGGCGACGTGGACTGGCCGCCTGAGTTCCTGGCCGGCTTCGACCTGTGCGTGGCCTCGGTGCACTCGCACTTCAACCAGGGGCGCGAGGCGCTGACCCGGCGGATCGTGCGGGCCTGCGAGAACCCCCACGTCCACATCATCGGCCACCCCACCACCCGCCTCCTCGGCAAGCGCCCCGGCATCGACGTCGACCTCGACGCGGTCTTCGCCGCCTGTGCGCGCACCGGCACGGCCCTGGAGATCAACTCCCACCCCGACCGGCTCGACCTGCGCGACGAGGACATCCTGCGGGCCAGGCGGCACGGCGTGAGGTTCGCCGTCGACAGCGACGCCCACGCCGTCATCCACCTGGCCAACCTGCGCTACGGCGTGGGCACGGCACAGCGCGGCTGGCTCACCAAGGACGACGTGATCAACACCTGGCCGCTGACCCGGCTGCGGCGCTTCCTGGACCAGGGCTGACCTCTGCCGAAGGGCCTCGAGCGCGCCGAGCGCGGTCGGCTCTCGCTCGTGTGCGAGTCGTGCAGGTTGAAACTCGTGGGAAACAAGGGCTTGTAGCGAGATTTAACGAGGGTTAGTTTAACCGTCACTCGAAGCCGGGCCCGGGCTCCCGAGGGCTGTTTCCTGCGTGTTCGCCCGTTTCACCGAGGAGTAGAGCCATGCCAGTTGACAAGCTTCAGGTGTCCCGCCGGGGTTTCCTCGGCCTGGGACTCGCGGCCGGTGTCGTGACCCTCACCGCGTGCGGTTCCGGCAGCGGAAGTTCGAGCGGCCCGCTCGTCATGACCGTCTGGGGCGGCGACGCCGACCGCAAGACGTACCAGAAGCGCATTGACCTGCTGGTGAAGAAGTACCCGGAGCTGAAGGTCAAGCTCCAGCTGATCCCCAGCGACGCGTACGCCCAGAAGGTGCAGACGATGATCGCGGGCGGCAGCGGCCCGGACATCATGCAGGTCGCCGAGAGCGTCAACACCTACTCCAGCAAGAACCAGCTCCTGCCCCTCGACGACCTCGCCAAGAAGGCCGGCCTCGACACCGCCAAGCGGTTCGGCCCGGTCGGCTCCATCTACACGTACGAGGACAAGCTGTACGCGATCCCGGACCGTTCCGGCGCGATCACCGTCTACTACAACAAGGACCTGTTCGAGAAGAAGGGCATCAAGGCGCCCACCGCCGAGTGGACCTGGGACGACGCGCTCGACGCCTTCAAGGAGCTCACCGTCCCCGGCAAGCAGTGGGGTTACACCGGCGCCGAGTGGTACCCGCAGTGGTGGAGCCTCGCGTACCAGAACGGCGGCACCATCATCGACGCCGACGGCCGCCCCGCCGTCGACAGCGACGAGGTCGTCGAGGCGCTCCAGTGGGCCGGCGACCTCGTCTACAAGCACAAGGTGGCGCCGAGCAAGGCGGACTACGCCGACATGGGCTCCGAGGTCGGCGGCGACCAGGCCTTCCCGATGCAGAAGTGCGCCACGCACGCCAACGGCTTCTGGGTCACCGCCGGTCTCACGGACGCGAAGTTCGCGTGGGACATCGCGCCGATCTGGCGCGGCGAGAAGCAGGCCGTGTCCGCGTTCGGCAGCGGCCTGGCCATCTCCCGTACCTGCAAGCAGCGCGACGACGCCTTCAAGGCGATCGACTTCCTCACCTCGGACGCGGCGCAGCAGCAGATCATCGACGACGGCGAGGACGTGCCGGCCAGCCTCGCGGTGCAGCAGAGCGACGCGTTCCTCAAGCCCGCGTGGATGAAGTCGGACGTCAACATGGGTGCGTTCGCCGAGTCCAGCGGCTTCATCTTCCGCGCGCCGTTCATCCCCGAGTGGAACGAGATGACGTCGGCCATCGACTCGGGCCTCGCCAATTTCTGGCTCGGCAAGGAGAGCGCCAAGAAGGCGCTGACCGCACTGCAGAAGGACCTTGAGTCCATCATCAAGTCCGCGGGATGACCGGCGATGGCGACCATCTCGAAGACGGCCTCGACGGCGGTCCCGAAGACTTCGGAGTCCTCGAAGAGGCGGCGCCGTGAGGCGCTCTGGTTCTATCTGTTCGTCTCACCGTGGATGATCGGGTTCCTGGTCTTCCTGTTCGGGCCGATGATCGCGTCGGTCTACTACTCGATGACCGACTGGGACTCGTTCACAGCACCCACCTGGGTCGGGCTGCAGAACTACGTCACGCTGATCACCGACGACCCCAGGTTCTGGAAGACGCTGTGGCACACCTTCTACTACGCGGCGGTCTCGGTCCCGCTCGGCCTGGTGCTCGGCCTGTGGCTGGCGAATCTGCTCAACAAGCAGGTACGCGCCCGGAAACTGCTGCGCACCCTGATCTATCTGCCGACCCTGGTGCCGCTCGTCGCCACGGCGATGATCTTCCGCCAGGTACTCGCCCCGAACGGCCCGCTCAATGACGCGCTCGGCCTGTTCGGCGTCTCGGGCCCGGCCTGGCTGCTCGACGGCGACTGGGCGATCCCCGCGCTGGTCGTGATGTCGGCATGGAGCGCGGGCGCCGCGACGGTGCTGCTGCTCGCCGCTATGAAGGGCATCCCCAAGGAGCTGTACGAGGCGGCCGAGGTCGACGGCGCGGGCGCGGTACGGCAGTTCTGGAGCATCACCCTGCCGCACCTGACCCCGATCATCTTCTTCAACCTGATCATGGGGATGATCGGCGCCTTCCAGGTCTTCGCCCAGGTGTACATCCTGGTGCCGAAGGGCAAGCTGCGCGCGGCCTACGACGGGGCCGAGACGATGGTGCCGTACCTCTTCGACGAGGCCTTCGGCAACTACCACATGGGCTACGCGTCGGCGATCTCCTGGCTGTTGTTCCTCGTGGTCCTCGTCTTCACGCTGATCGCATTCCGCACCGCCCGGCGCTGGGTGTTCTACGAAACCGAGGTGAAGTGATGGCCGGCCTCCTTACCACCCCGGCGCCGCAGCGGACGCAGGAGAGCGGTTCGCCGCGCAAGACCCGTGGCGGACGGGGCCCCGGCACGGTGCGGGCGTTCCGGGCCACCCCGTTCACGTACGCGACGCTGATCGTCGTGGCGGCGATCCTCAGCATGCCGCTGGTGTTCGTAGGCTCCATCGCGCTCTCCAGCGACGCGACGGTGAACACCAACTCCTTCACCCTCTTCCCGACCGAGTTCCACTGGGAGAACTTCAGCCGGGTCTTCGGCTCCGAGCTGCCGATGGGCCGCTTCCTGATCAACTCCGTGATCATCTCGCTCTGTTCGGTCGCCGGGCAGATGCTCTCCAGCGGCCTGGTCGGCTACGCCTTCGCCCGGCTGCGGGCCCCCGGCAAGAACACGCTGTTCCTGATCGTCATCGCCACCATGATGATCCCGACGCAGATCACGATGATCCCGCAGTTCATCCTCTTCCGGGACCTGGGCTGGGTGAACACCTATCTGCCGCTGATCGTGCCGAACTTCTTCTCCAACGCCTTCAACGTCTTCCTGGTACGGCAGTTCGTGTCCCGGCTGCCCAGCACGCTCGACGAGGCGGCCATGGTGGACGGCCTGGGCTTCTTCGGCATCTACCGGCGGATCATGCTGCCCATGCTGTGGCCGGTGCTGATCGCGATCGGCATCTTCACCCTGACCCACACCTGGGGCGACTTCATGGGCCCGCTGATCTATCTGAACGACGAGTCCAAGATGCCGCTGTCACTGGGCATCCAGTACATCACCAGCACCTCGGCGGCGGGCCAGTCACCGGCGTGGAACCTGGTCATGGTCGGCTCGGTCCTGCTCGCGCTGCCCATGATCATCGTCTACTACCTGGGCCAGAAGTACCTGTACGAGATGGACATCAGCGGCGGAAGCGCGGGAGTGAAGTGACCACCATCCACGTAGACGGCCAGGGCGTGTGGATCGACGGCCGTCCCCGCACCCTGCTGTGCGCGTCCCTGTTCTACTTCCGCATCCCGAGGGAGCAGTGGCGCGAGCGACTCGCCCAGGTACGGGCCTCGGGCTACACCTGCGTCGACGTCTATCTCCCCTGGAACTTCCACGAGTTGGCCCCCGGCCGCTTCTCGTTCGAGGGCCGCCGGGACGTCGCCGCCTTCCTGGACCTCGCTCGGGAGGAGGGCCTGTACGTCATCGCCCGACCGGGCCCGTACATCTGCTCCGAGTGGGACGGCGGCGCGCTGCCCGCCTGGCTGGGCCTGGACCGGGAGTTGAGGGTTCGTCAGAACGAGCCCCGCTATCTGGAGCAGGTCACCGCGTGGTTCGACCAGGTGCTGCCGCTGCTGGCGGAGCGTCAGCACCCGGCGGGCGGTTCGGTGATCATGGTGCAGTTGGAGAACGAGCTGGACTTCTTCGACTGCGCGGACCGCACCGGGTACATGACCTCCTTGCGGGACACGGCAGTTCGGCACGGCATCACCGTCCCCCTGGTCGCCTGCTCCGGCCAGGGCGACCTCCCCGGCGCCACCGGGGACGTCGAGGGGGTCGTACCGGCAAGCAACTTCTACCCGGACGACGACTCCCCGGACATCGAGGCCGAGGTGCGCCGCTATGCCGCGCTGGTCGCGGAGCGCGGGGTGCCGTTGCTGGTCACCGAGACCAACCGCCGCCACCGGACGCTGCGGCGGCTGCTGGCGAGCGGCGCCAAGCTGATCGCGCCGTATCTCCAGTCGTCCGGCTGGAACTTCGGTTACACCCCGTCCAGCGGCAACTGGGGGCGTCCCGGCAACTTCATGAGCCATGGCTACGACTTCGGCGGCTACGTCACCTCGACCGGCCTGGAGCGCCCGGAGTACGCCGAGGCGCAGGTGTTGGCCCGGGTCGTGGAGACATGGGGTCCCCGACTGGCCCTGGCGACAACGGTGTCGTACGCCGAACTCGGCTGCGACTTCCCGACGAGCTCGCAGCCGTCGGCGCTGGAGCTGGACGGGGGCGGCCGGTTGGTGGCCGTACCGCATCTGGGCGGTGAGCCCGGCAAGGCGGTCGTCCGGGGCGTGCCGGTCGAGGTCGCTCCGGGTTCGTGCCCGCTGATGGCGGTCGACGTGCCGCTCAACGGCGCCGTCCTGAACCTCGCCTCGGCAGACCTCGTGGCGCGGGCGGACGGGGTGCTGGTGTTCTCCTCCGACGTGCCCGTCACCGTCGTACTGGACGGGACGCGGACCGAGATCCCGGTGTCCGGACGGGAGACCCTGGCCGGGACCACGCTCGTGGTGCTGCCGTCGGCCCAGGCCGCGCGGCTGCGGTCGGTCGACGCCGACGGCACGGTCCGCCTGGCGGATGGATCCGAGAAGCCCGACGCCCGGGAACCGGCCGCCGTACGCGAGGTGCGGCGGCGGGCCGAGGCGGCCCCCGAGCGGCCCGCGGGGCTGCACGAACTGCCGCCGGCCCTGGAGTCGCTCGGCGTGTACCGGGGCCGTGGCACCTACCGGACCACCACGGACCTGACCGGCGTCGACGAGCTGCTGCTCACCGACGCCGCCGACATCGTCGACCTGTCCGTCGCGGGCCGGGCGCTCCCGACGGTCGCCGGATTCGGTGCGGCCCGCCGCATCGACGTACGGGACGTGACGGGTGCCGCCGCGATCGAGGCCGTCGTGGAGATCTGGGGCCACGCCAACTTCGATGACGCCCGCCTGCCCGCGCTCCGCCTCGGCGCACTGCGGGGCCTCGGCACCCTCTGGAAGGTGCGGGACACCACCGACGTGTCGGCTCTGTGGACGGTGCACGGCCACTGGGCCGGGGCTCCCGCGCCCACCCGGGTGCTCGGGGGTTGGAGCAGCACCCGCGTCGCGGCGCCGGTCACCTACACCCGTACGGTCCACTCGCCCACCCCGTCGGGGCTGCATCTGCGCGGGGTCGTCGAACCGCTGCGGGTGAGCGTGGACGACGGGGAGCCGGAGACCGTCCACACCGAGAACCCCTGGGTGCTGCTGACCGCGGGCACCCACCAGGTCGCGGTCACGCTGCCGCACCACCCGAGCGGTCCCGGCCTGCGCGCCGAGCTGCTCGCGCTCGACGCCGTACGGGACTGGTCGTGCGCGGTGCAGGACGACGAGCTGCTGACCGCGTTCGCCGCCGACTCCGGCCGCACGGAGGAGGTACGGCTTCCGCTGGTGCTGAAACCGGGGGAGGAGGCATGGCTCGACGTCGACCTGCCGGCGTCGCCGGACGGATATCTGGTCCGGCTGGATGCCACGCAGGTCCGGGTGACCGGATGGGCCGGCGGAGAGTGCGTGGGGCGCGTCTGGGCCGGCGAACGGCCCGACTTCTCGGGCGGTGACCCCGACGCGCTCTGGGTGCCGCCGAACTGGCCGGGCCTGACCCTGCTCGCCCAGGGTATTGAAGGGCGTCAGACGCCGGAGATCCGTACGCTGTGGCTGGGGGGACCGACCGACTGAGGGGGAGTACCGGTGGCCCGGCACACGGCCCGAGACGTTCGCAGCGAGAACCGTTTCGAGGTGCTGCGCGCACTGTTCGACCTCGGGCCGTCCTCCCGCCAGGAACTCGCCCGGCACACGGGCCTCAGCCAGGCCACCGTGACGACGCTGGTCGGCGGGTTCCTGGCGGAGGGCGTGCTGCACATCGCCGCCGTGGAGCGCAACGCCGTGGGACGGCCGTACGAACGGCTCACGATCAACCCGGACCGGGGCCGCATCGTCGGTGTCGACGTCGCCGAGACCTACGTCGACGCCACGGTGTACGACCTCGCTCTCGGTGTCCTGGGCCGGCACGAGACGGCCCTCGACGAGGACCAGAACGACCAGGCGTACGTCGTCGACGGCATCGTCGGCGCGATCGAGGCGGCCCTGGACGCGGACGGGACCGAGCGCGACCGGATCGTGGGAGTCGGGGTGAGCATGCCGGGCCACGTCCACCATGACGCCGGGGTCTCGGTCTTCGCGCCGAACTGGGACTGGCACGACGTGCACATCGAGGAACTGCTGGCCGAGCGGCTGCGGTTGCCGGTGTACGTCGACAATCCGCTCAAGGCGGCGATCCTGTCCGAGATGTGGTTCGGCGCCGGGCGCGTCGTCGACAGCATGGCCGTGGTCAACATCGGCACCGGGGCCGGAGCCGGCATCGCCATCGAGGGCACGCTGGTCCGCGGCATCAGCAACAACGCCGGTGAATGGGGCCACACCCTCCTGATGCTGGACGGTCGCCCGTGCCGCTGCGGCCGAGACGGGTGCGTGGAGGCGTACGTCGGCGCGCCGGGCCTGGAGCAGACGCTGGCCGAGATCGACCCGTCCCATCCGGCGCTGGGACAGCCCGGGCAGCGGGACTTCGTCGAGACCGTCGCCCGTGGCCTGGCCGCGGGGGATCCGGTGCTGCGGGAACTCGTCCGGCGCACGGGCCGCTACCTCGCCGCGGCCCTCGGCGACCTCGTCAACCTGCTCAACGTGCCGACGGTGACGCTCACCGGCTGGCTGCCCAAGGCGCTGGCCCCGTGGCTCGTCCCCGCCGTACGGGACGAACTGCCCCGTCACGTGCTGCCGGGTTCCCTGCCCGGCCTCACCGTCGAGGTGTCCGAGGTGCCCGGCAACGCCGTGTGCCTGGGCATGGCCGCCTTCACCCTGGAGCAGTTCCTCGCCCGGCTTGGCCTGGTCAGCCAGGCCCGGAGCCGGCCGCAGCCGGGTGCCGAGGCCGCCCAGCCGATGAGCAGTCAGAAGCCGCTTTCTCCGGACGCCTCATCCATGGCGAGGATCCGGCATGAGGTCAACGGACCGTCGGTGTGACCGAGTTGCACCGTGCCGCAGCTCCGAGCCGTTCGTGATCTTCATCCGTTTGAGCGGCCGCCCGGAAGGGGAGCGTGCGGGGGGTGAGCCGAGCCGAACGGGTCAAGGCTTTGCTCATGTCGCCGCAGAGGGGTTGTCCTGACATTAGGTCCCTGCCTAGGGTCGCCTCGAAGTGCAAGCGCTTTCCAAGCGGGCTGTCCGCCGGCCGTCCGAGGAGAACTGCATGTCCCCAAGTCCCGTCCGCCGCCGCGTCGCCGTGATCGGCACCGGCGCCATCGTCAGCGGCAGCCATCTCCCCGCCCTGAGACACCACGCGGACCGGGTGGAGCTGGTCGCCGCGGTCGACGTGGACCAGGCCCGGCTGGACGCCTTCCGGGAGCTCGCGGGCGAGGACGTCGCCGGGTACACCTCGACGGGCGAGATGCTGGACGCCGTACGCCCCGACCTGGTCCTGATCGGCACGCCGCCGTCGCTGCACCGGGAGCAGACGGTCGCCGCGCTCAAGGCGGGCGCCTGGGTGCTGTGCGAGAAGCCGCTGTGCCTGTCGCTCGCCGAGTACGACGACATCGCGGCGGCCGAGGAGGCGTCGGGCGCGCACGCGTCGGTCGTCTTCCAGCACCGCTACGGCTCCGGCGCCGTGCACGCCCGTGAGCTGATCGCGGGCGGTGAGCTGGGCGCCCCGCTGGTCGCGCACTGCCAGACGACCTGGCACCGTGACGCCGCGTACTACGCGGTGCCGTGGCGCGGGCGGTGGGCCACCGAGGGCGGCGGTCCGACGATGGGGCACGGCATCCACCAGTTCGACCTGCTGCTGCACCTGCTCGGGCCGTGGGCGGAGATCCGGGCCATGGCCGCGCGCCTGGTCCACGACACCGAGAGCGAGGACGTCTCGACGGCCCTCGTGCGGTTCGAGAACGGAGCCCTCGCCACCGTCGTCAACAGCGTGCTGTCCCCGCACGAGGTGAGCCGCATCCGCATCGACTGCGCCGACGCGACGGTCGAGCTCACCCACCTGTACGGCCACCGCAACGACGACTGGGTCTACACCCCGGCCCCGCACGTCCCCTCCGAGCGCGCCACCGCCTGGCGCACCCCGGCCGCGGACCTGTCCAGCTCGCACACGGCACAGCTCGGCGCCCTCCTCGACGCCTACGACAACGGTGTCCGACCGCCCGGCAGCGGCCCCGACGCCCGGGCCACCCTCGACTTCGCGGCCGCCCTCTACAAGGCCGCGTTCACGGGCAGCCCGGTGCTCGCGGGCGAGATCCGGCCCGGTGACCCCTTCTACCCGGCCATGCACGGCGACCACCCCCACTGGGCCCCCAAGGAGCGCGCATGAGCATCCGCGTCACTCATGTCCACGGCGACCACATCGCCGTCGAGGCGGCAGGCGGCACGGAGATCCTCCGCTACGTCTACCGCCCCGACCCGCAGGCCTTCGAGTCCCGCAAGCCCTACGCGCACCCCGTGCGCACCCTCGCCGGGCACACCGTGACCGGCTACCGGCCCAGCGACCACCGCTGGCACAAGGGCCTGCAGATGACGGCGAGTCATCTGTCCGGGCAGAACTTCTGGGGCGGCAACTGCTATGTCCACGGCGAGGGTTACCTCGCTCTGCCCGAGCGGGTCGGCTCGATGCGGCACGACGGCTTCGCCGACTTCGCGGCCGAGGACGACCGGCTCGCCTTCACCGAGGAGCTGACCTGGGTCGAGAACGGCGGCGAGGAGTGGGCGCGCGAGGTGCGCGGGCTGACCGTCCACTCGGTGGACGAGGCGGCCGGTGCCTGGGCCCTGGACTGGTCGATCCGGCTCACCAACCTCCGTGCCGAGCCGCTGGCCTTCGGCTCGCCCACCACCGCCGGCCGTGAGATGGCCGGCTACACCGGACTCCAGTGGCGCGGACCCCGGGACTTCACCTCAGGCACCGCCTTCGGCCCCGACCTCGACGGGGGAGCGGGCGCGGACGCGGGCAAGCTGATGGGCACGCAGGGCCCGTGGCTGGCCTTCACCACCGAGCACGACGACGTCGACGGCCACTCCACGCTCGTCTTCGCGCACGCGCCCGAGAACCTCGACGAGAACGCCGCGATCCACGAGTCCCACTGGTTCGTGCGCTCGGAGCCGATCCCGACGGTGGCGTTCTCCTGGGCGTTCTTCGAGGAGTTCGAGCTGCCGCCGGGCGAGTCCTTCGGCTACCGGTACCGGGTCGTGTTCGCCGACGGTGCCTGGGACCGCGAGCGGGTGGCCGCGCATCTGGAGGGGCTGCCGTGGTGAAGCCCAACCTTCCGCATCCACTGCCGGGCGCCGTCGGCCTGTCCCACCTGAGCGCCTATGACTGGGAGGCCGCCGACGGCGTGTGCGGCGGCAGCCCGCATCTGCACCTGGTGTGCACGGAGGCGTACGTCGTCACCGGCGGCCAGGGCGCGGTACAGACGCTGAGCCCCGACGGCTACCGGGACATCCCCCTGGAGCCGGGCTCGGTCACCTGGTTCACGCCGGGGACCGTGCACCGTATGGTCCAGGGCGGCGATCTGCGCATCACCGTGCTGATGCAGAACAGCGGGCTGCCGGAGGCCGGGGACGCCGTGTTCACCTTCCCGTCCGAGGTGCTGTCGGATCCGGACAGGTACGCCGCCGCGGCCACGCTGCCGCCCGGCACCGGCCCGGACACCGCGGCCGCCGCGCGCCGCCGCAGGGACCTCGCCGTAGAGGGCTATCTCGCCCTGCGCGAGGCCCTCGTCGCCGGTGACAGCGGCCCGTACGTCGAGTTCCAGCGAGCCGCCGCCCGCCTCGTGCGCGCCAAGGTGCCCCAGTGGCGGGAGCTGTGGCGGGCCGGCGCGCTGGCCACCGCCGAGCGCACGGGCGCCCAGCTCGACGCGCTGGAGACGGGTGAGCCGGTGTATCTCGCCGACGCGACCTCGTACGAGACCGCGCCCACCAGGCTCGGCGGCTTCGGCATGTGCGGCCGCCGGGACGAGTACAACCTGCCCGGGACGACGCTGCCCTACGGCGGCGGATAGCGGGCCAGGGGGCCGAGGGGGGCCAACAGAAAGTCCGAGGAGAGAAGAGGTGACCTCGGCATGCCCGGACACAGGACAAAGGGGTTCTGCGCGTCGGCCGCCGCACTCGTGCTCTGCGCGATGCTGGCCGGCTGCGGAGGATCCGGGGAGTCGGTCGGCGGCGGCAAGGTCGTGCTGCGTTACACGTGGTGGGGCAACCCCGACCGCGCGGAACGCACCGAGCAGGCCGTCGCCCTGTTCGAGAAACAGCACCCGAACATCCAGGTGCAGACGTCGTTCTCGGCCTACGAGGCCTACAAGCAGAAGCTCGCCACCCAGGCCGCGGGAGGCGACGCCCCCGACGTGATGCAACTCGACTACCGGCAGATCGACCAGTACGCCTCCGGCGGCGTCCTGCTCGACCTCGCCGAGCAGAAGGCCGTCCTGCGCACCGATGAGATCGAGGCGGGCCTGCTCGCCACCGGACGGCTGGACGACGCGCAGTACGCGATCCCCCAGGGCCGTGGCACCGAGACCGTCGCCTACGACGTCAAGGCGTGGAAGGCGTCCGGCGTACCGCTCCCGGGCCGGAGCTGGACCTGGAGCGAGTGGGCCGACGCCATGCGGGCCCTGGCCGAGAAGACCGGTAAGCCCGGCGCCACCGACCCCGGTTGGAGCGAGGACTGCTTCGAGGTCTGGCTGCGCGGACAGGGCAAGTCCCTCTACACGGAGGACGGCGGGCTCGGTTTCACCGCCGACGACCTGACCCGCTGGTGGACCTTCACCGACGCACTCCGGCGCGAGGGTGTCGTCTCGCCCGCCGAGCAGACCACCCAGCTCGACGGCTCCGTCGAGAACACCCCGCTCGGGCGCGGCGAGGCCCTGTCCGACTCCAACTGGGACGCTCCGGCCAGCGGGTTCCTGGCCCTCATACCGAGCGGCGTCGCGCTCGCGCCGATGCCGTCCGGCGAGGACGGTACCCCCGGCCAGTACTTCAAGCCGTCGATGTTCCTGGGCGTCGGAGCCGGCACCGGTCACCCGAAGGAGGCGGCACAGCTCGTCGACTTCCTCATCAACGACGAGCAGGCGGCGAAGATCCTCGGCGCCACCCGCGGCATCCCCGTCAACGAGTCGATCCGCGAGGAGACCGAGCCGCAGCTCAAGGACTTCGACAAGACGATCGCCGACTACCAGTCCTCCCTGGAGGGCTCCCTCAAGAACCCGCCGCAGGCCCCGCCCTCCGGCGACAACGCCCTGCAGGCCACCTTCCAGCGCGACTACGACCAGGTGTCCTACGAGCGCATGTCGCCCCGTGAGGCGGCCGAGAACTACGTCACCGAGGCGAAGGCGGAGCTGAGGTCATGACCACCACCGACATCCCCGCGCCCGCAGCCAGGAAACCGGCGGCGACCGCAGCCCCGAAGCGCCGCCTCAAGCGCGAAAGTCAGGGCCCCGCCTGGGTGTTCCTGTCCCCGTGGGTGCTCGGCGCGATCGTCCTGACCCTGCTGCCGATGGCCGTGTCGCTGTACCTGTCCTTCACCGACTACGACCTGTTCAGCCCGCCGCGCTGGGTGGGCCTGCGCAACTACGTCCAGATGTTCACCGAGGACCCGCGCTACTGGCGGTCGGTGCTGACCACGCTGACGTACGTCGTCATCGCCGTGCCCCTGCAACTCGCCCTCGCCCTCGTCGTCGCGCTCGCCCTGAAGCCCATGAGGCGGGGCAAGGGCTTCTACCGGTCGGCGTTCTACGCCCCGTCCCTGCTGGGCGCCTCCATGTCCATCGCCCTCGTCTGGCGCGCGGTCTTCAACGACGGCGGCACGGTGGACAACCTGCTCGGCACCGGTGGCTGGGTCAACAAGCCCGGCTGGGCGCTGCTCGCCGTGGCCCTGCTGACGGTGTGGCAGTTCGGGGCGCCGATGGTCATCTTCCTGGCCGGCCTCCAGCAGATCCCGGGCGAGCTGTACGAGGCGGCGGCAGTCGACGGGGCCGGGAAATGGCGGCAGTTCCTGTCCGTCACGGTGCCGATGCTGTCCCCGGTCCTGTTCTTCAACCTCGTACTCCAGACCATCCAGGCCTTCCAGGTCTTCACGCCCGCCTTCGCGATCGGCGCCGGCAAGGGCGGCCCCGCCGACTCGACCCTCGTCTACACCCTCTACCTCTACGACCGCGGCTTCGTCGCCTCCCACATGGGCTACGCCTCCGCCATGGCCTGGGTCCTGCTGATCGTCATCGGCGGCGTCACGGCGGTGCTGTTCCGCACCTCGCGTTCCTGGGTCTTCTACGCCTCCGAGGGGGACCGATGACCACCACCACAACTCCGGTCGTCCGCAAGCCCGTTGCCTGGGGCCGGATCGCCCTGCACGTCGGCTGTCTGGCCGCACTGCTGGTCATGCTCTACCCGCTGGCGTGGCTGCTGGCGACCTCGCTCAAGCCCGCCGACGAGGTCATCGCCAGCCTCGACCTGCTGCCCAGCCGTCTGGAGTGGTCGAACTACTCCACCGCTCTGGACGGCGTCAACGACGTGTCCATCTGGCGGCTGCTGTCCAACTCGCTGCTGATCGCCGGCGGCGCGGTGCTCGGCAACGTCATCAGCTGCTCGCTCGCCGCCTACGCCTTCGCGCGCCTGCGATTCCGCTTCCGCGGACCGCTGTTCGCGTTCATGATCGCGACGATCATGCTGCCGCACCACGCGGTGCTGATCCCGCAGTACATCATCTTCAACCAGCTCGGCCTGGTGAACACCTACTGGCCGCTGATCCTGCCGAAGTTCCTCGCCACCGAGGCGTTCTTCGTCTTCCTCATCGTGCAGTTCATGCGCGGCCTGCCGCGCGAGCTGGAGGAGGCGGCCCGTATCGACGGCTGCGGCCCGTTCCGCAGCTTCTTCAAGGTCGTCCTTCCCCTCACCCGGCCCGCGCTGATCACCACGGCGATCTTCACCTTCATCTGGACCTGGAACGACTTCTTCACCCAGCTCATCTACCTCTTCGACCCGGACAAGTTCACGCTCACGCTCGCGCTGCGGTCGTTCGTGGACGCGTCCAGCACCTCGGCGTTCGGCCCGATGTTCGCGATGTCCGTGATCGCGCTGCTGCCGATCGTGCTGTTTTTCCTCGCCTTCCAGCGCCTGCTGGTGGAGGGCATGGCCAGCTCCGGGCTCAAGGGGTGATCGGCATGGGAACACGTGAGCCGGGCGAGGTCTTCGGGCCGCGGATGACCCTGTTCGCCGATGTGCTGAGCGTCGGCCTCGCCACGGCCGTGGCGAGCCTGCCCGTCGTGACGGTCCCGGCCGCGCTGTCGAGTGCGTGCGCGGTGCTGCGCGGCGCGGGCGAGGGGCAACCCGCCACTGCCGGGCGGTACTTGGCGGTGCTTCGGCGGCGGCTTCGGATCGGCGACCTCGCGGCAGGTGTCATAGCCCTGGCCGGTGTGCTGCTGTGCGCCGCCGACCTGGCGCTGGCCGGGGCGGGGCTGCCGGGGGCGCCGCTGTTCGCGGTGGTCGCCGGGGCGATCGGCGCGGCCGCCACGGTGGTCGGCCTCAGGGCCTGTGCGCGCGCCGAGTCGCTTACCGACTGGCCGGCCGCCGTACGCGGGGCGGCGCGGGACGCCGTACAGGACACGGGCGGAAGCGGCCTGGTGCTGCTCGCGGTCGTCACGGCCGCCCTGTGCGCGTGGATGCTGCTGCCGCTCGCCTTCCTGGCTCCGGGGCCGTTGGCCCTGGCGCTCACCGCCGTTCATGTCCGACGGACTGGCATGTCCAAGAGTTAAGGGCGCATTGGGGCACATGTGGTGTGAAGGCGTGGCGAAGGCGTCAATCATCTTGTCATGAACCTGTGACCCGACGGGCGGGTCGCAGCCTCATGGAGGTGTGGAATGCACCGCACACTCGCCACCGGTCTCGCCGCCTCAGCCCTCTCCCTCCTGACCGTCGTCGCCACCGCCCCGGCCGCACAGGCCGCTCCCGCCGACAAGCCCCAGGTGCTCGCCAGTTGGACGCAGACCAGCGCGTCCAGCTACAACGCCTGGGTCACCGCCCGCTCCCACCAGTCCGCCTGGGCCGCGTACGGCTTCGACTGGTCCACCGACTACTGCTCCTCCTCGCCGGACAACCCCTTCGGCTTCCCGTTCTCCACGTCCTGTGCCCGGCACGACTTCGGGTACCGCAACTACAAGGCGCTGGGCACCTTCAGCGCCAACAAGTCACGCATCGACAGCGCCTTCTACGAGGACCTCAAGCGTGTGTGTGCGGGCTACAGCGGTGCGTCCAAGTCCGCCTGCAACAGCACGGCTTGGACCTATTACCAGGCCGTGAAGGCCTTCGGCTGAGGCAGGGTCAAAAACGATGGGGGCGCCGCTCGTGCGGCGCCCCCATGGTGTGTCGGGGGGGATCAGTTCGCGGCCCGGAACGAGCGCAGCCGCAGGGAGTTGCCGACGACGAAGACCGAGGAGAAGGCCATGGCCGCGCCGGCGATCATCGGGTTGAGCAGACCGGCCGCGGCGAGCGGCAGCGCGGCGACGTTGTAGGCGAAGGCCCAGAACAGGTTCGACCGTATGGTGCCGAGCGTCCGGCGGGAGAGCCGGATGGCGTCGGCGGCGGTGCGCAGGTCGCCGCGCACCAGGGTGAGGTCGCCTGCCTCGATCGCGGCGTCCGTGCCGGTGCCCATCGCCAGGCCGAGGTCGGCCTGGGCCAGGGCGGCCGCGTCGTTGACGCCGTCGCCGACCATGGCCACCGAACGGCCCTCGCCCTGGAGCCGCTTGACGACCTCGGCCTTGTCCTGCGGCAGCACCTCGGCGATGACGTCCTCGGGTGCGATACCGACCTCGCGGGCGACGGCGTGGGCGACGGCCCGGTTGTCACCGGTCAGCAGGATCGGGGTGAGACCGAGGGCGCGCAGCCGCCGGATCGCCTCCGGGCTGGTCTCCTTCACCGCGTCGGCGACCTCCAGGACCGCCCGCGCTTCACCGTCCCAGGCGACCGCGATGGCGGTACGACCGGACGCCTCCGCCTCGGACCTGGCCCGCCGCAGGTCCTCCGGCAGTTCCATCGCCCACTCCGCGAGCAGCCGCTCGCGGCCCACCAGCACCGCACGGCCCTCGACGATGCCCTGCACCCCCAGACCCGGCACGTTCGCGAAGTCCTCGGGCGTGGGCAGGGAACCCAGCTTCTCCAGCGCCCCGTCGGCCACGGCACGCGCGATCGGGTGTTCGGAGGAGTGCTCCAACGCGCCCGCGAGCCGCAGGACTTCGGCCTCGTCGGTGTCGTCGGCGGTGTGCACGGCCAGCAGGGTCATCCGGCCGGTGGTCACGGTGCCCGTCTTGTCGAGGACGATCGTGTCGACCTTGCGCGTGGACTCCAGCACCTCCGGGCCCTTGATCAGGATGCCGAGCTGGGCGCCACGCCCGGTGCCGACCATCAGCGCGGTCGGGGTGGCCAGGCCCAGGGCGCACGGGCAGGCGATGATCAGTACGGCGACCGCGGCGGTGAAGGCGGCGGCCATCCCCGCGCCGTTGCCGAGCCAGAAGCCGAGGGTGCCCAGCGCGAGGGCGATCACGATCGGCACGAACACGGCGGAGATCCGGTCCGCGAGCCGCTGTGCCGCGGCCTTCCCGTTCTGCGCGTCCTCCACCAGCTTGGCCATCCTGGCGAGTTGGGTGTCGGCGCCCACGCGGGTGGCCTCGACGACGAGGCGTCCGCCCGCGTTGATCGTGGCACCGGTGACGGGGTCGCCCTGGGCCACCTCGACCGGCACGGACTCGCCGGTGAGCATCGAGGCGTCCACCGCGGAGGAGCCCTCGATGACCGTCCCGTCGGTGGCGATCTTCTCGCCGGGACGGACCAGGAAGCGGTCGCCGACCGTCAACTCCGCGACGGCAAGGGTCTGTTCGGTGCCGTTCGCGCGCAGGACCGTGACGTCCTTGGCGCCGAGTTCCAGCAGGGCTTTCAGAGCCGCGCCCGCCTTGCGCTTGGAACGGGCCTCGAAGTAACGGCCGGCCAGGATGAACGCGGTGACTCCGGCCGCCGCCTCCAGATAGATGTTCCCGGCGCCGTCACTGCGGGAGATCGTCAGCTCGAAGGGGTGCGTCATGCCCGGCTCGCCCGCGGTGCCGAGGAACAGCGCCCACAGCGACCACAGGAACGCGGCCGACGTACCGACCGAGATCAGCGTGTCCATCGTGGCCGCGCCGTGCCGCAGATTGGTGAACGCCGCCCGGTGGAAGGGCCATGCCGCATACGTCACGACAGGCGCCGCCAGGGTGAGCGACAGCCACTGCCAGTACTCGAACTGCAGGGCGGGGATCATGGCCATCGCGACGACGGGGACGGCCAGCGCCACGGCGGTGACCAACCGCTGCCGCAGCGGCCGTAGTCCGTCGTCCTCGTCCCGGCCCGCGGGCGCCTCCCGCACGGGCGGCGCGGGCTCCTGTGCCGTGTACCCCGTCGCCTCGACGGTGGTGATCAGGTCCTGGACGGAGACCTCACCTCGGTAGCTGACCTTCGCCTTCTCGGTGGCGTAGTTGACGGTGGCGGTCACCCCGTCCATGCGGTTCAGCTTCTTTTCGATGCGCGCCGCGCACGAGGCGCAGGTCATGCCGCCGATGGCGAGCTCTACCTCGGTGGTCGGCTGGGACGCGGTGGTGGTCATCGCTGCTCCTGGTGCGGGGTGGGGCCCGGAGCCCGGGGCGGCCGGGCGCGGGCGGGCGCGGGCGGTTCGGGGGCGGGTCAGGCCGCGCGGCCGGTCAGCTCGTAGCCGGCCTCGTCGACGACCTCGGCGATCAGGGCGTCGTCGGGCTCGGCGGCGCTGGTGACGGTGACCTGGCCGCTCGCGAGATCGACGCCGACCTCGGTGACGCCGTCCAGCTCGCCGATGGCCTTGGTGAGCGTGGCCTTGCAGTGCGCGCAGCTCATGCCGGAGACGGCGTACGTGGTGGTGGACATGGGTTCCTCCTGTGGAGTCGGGGTCCCGATGCGACCCCGATGCGACCGCGATACGGGGCGGGGGTATCCTTGCTGGAGTCCTGTATACCCCTAGGGGGTACTGAGCGCAAGCGCCGGAGTGGGGTTGACTTCATACCCCCCAGGGGTATGGTGAGCTGCATTGAGAGCTCGTATCGAGAGCTCGTATCGAGAGCTCGTATCGAGAGCTCGGATCCAAAACACGTCTCGAAGACCTGACCCGCAGGAGACCGTCATGCATGCCGGACTGAAGATCACCGCGTTCGCCGCCGCACTGGCCGCGACCTTCGGCACCGCGTACGGCGTGGGCATGGGCATCGACCCCGTCGTCGAGGACCCCGCGCCCGCCCGCCACGACAGCCATGGCGAGCCGTCACCGGCACCGGAGGGAGGTGGCGGCCACGGCGGGCACGAGGCGGAGCCGGCCGGCGGGCTGCAGATCTCCGAGGGCGGCTACACCCTCGACCTGAGGACCCCCACCGTCACCGCCGGGACCCGCTCCGACCTGCGCTTCGTCATCCGCGACAGCGGCGGCCGAGCCGTCACCGCCTACCAGCGCGAGCACGAGAAGGAACTGCACCTCATCGTGGCCTCACGCGACCTGGTCACCTACCGCCATGTGCACCCCGGCCGCGCCGCCGACGGCACCTGGAGCATCCCCGTCGAGCTGCCCCGCGCGGGCGGCTACCGCGTCTTCGCCGACTTCACCCCGGCGAAGAAGGGCGCCGAGAACCTCACGCTCGGGGCGGATCTCGCGGCCGCGGGCTCCTACGAGCCGCAGAAGCTGCCCGCACCGGATTCCACCGCGAAGATCCACGGATACGAGGTCCGTCTGGACGGCGGCCTGCGCCCGGGCAAGGAGAGCGAGCTGAAGCTGAAGGTCTCGCGCAACGGCCGCCCCGTGACCGACCTGCAGCCCAACCTCGGCGCCTACGGCCACCTGGTCGCCCTGCGCTCCGGCGACCTCGCCTACCTCCACGTCCACCCCAACGGCGAGCCCGGCGACGGCAGGACCGAGCCCGGCCCGGGAATCTCGTTCACGGCCACGGCGCCGAGCAGCGGCACGTACCGGCTCTTCCTCGACTTCAAGCACGAAGGCGAGGTGCACACGGCGGCGTTCACCGTCCGGGCCGGAACGGCGACCGCCCCCACGGAAGCTCCCGCGGACGCGCCCTCAGGTGGGCACGGGGACGAGCCCGGCCACGGACACTGACGTCAGATCCGCCCCACCCGCCGCTGCCTGCGCAGCAGCAACCCCAGGTACACCCCGCCGACGACAGCGGTCACCACGCCGACCGGCAACTGGGCCGACTCGTGGATGCGCTGGGAAGCGAAGTCGGCGGTGACCACGAGGAATGCTCCGGTACAGGCGGCCGCCAGGAGGTTGGGCCCGGGGGCCCGGGTGAGGCGGCGGGCCAGCTGCGGGGCGATGAGGGCCACGAACGGGATCGGGCCGGCTGCTGCGGTGGCCACCGCGCAGGCCGCCGTGGCCAGCACCAGGATCACCAACCGGGTGCGCTGGACCGGCACCCCGAGCCCGCCCGCCACGTCGTCGCCCATCTCCAGGATCTTCAGCCGGCTCGCGGCGAGCGCCACCAGCGGCAGCACCACGAGCAGGCCGAGGGCGGCCGGGCGGACGTCCGCCCAACCCCGGCCGTTGAGGCTGCCGTTGAGCCACACCATCGCCTGCGCGGCCTGGGTGAACCGGGCCTTGGCGAGCAGATAGGCGTTCACGCCCTGGAGCAGGGCGCTCACCCCGATCCCGACCAACACCAGCCGGTAGCCGTGGATGCCCTGCCGCCACGCCAGCACATACACGAGCACCGCGGTCGCGAGGCCACCGCCCACCGCCCCGACGGCGATCTCCCCGCCGGTGCCGCCCGCGAGCAGGACCACCAGCAGGCCCCCGGTGGCCGAGCCGTAGGTGAAGCCCACGATGTCGGGGCTGCCCAGCGGATTGCGGGTCAGGCTCTGGAAGAGGGCGCCGCTCAGGCCGAGCGCCGCACCGACCAGGATGCCGGTGATCAGGCGGGGCAGCCTGAGGTCGTTGATCACGAAGTCGGTGCGCGGGCTGCCGTTGCCCAGGAGCGTGCGGACCACGTCCGCCGGGGAGATCGTGTACTCGCCGGTGCCGAGCGCGAGGACGCCGACCGCTGCGGTGGCGGCGAGCACCAGCACGCACACCGTCACAGCACGCACGTCCACGCGCAGGGAGAAGCGGTGCGAGCGGCTCCGTACGACATGCGAACGGGCACGCGGACCGGAACGGGCCGTACGGGCCGGTGCCTGGGCCGTCATGCGGTCACCGCCCTGCGGTAGCGGACCAGGGCGATGAAGACCGGTGCGCCGACCACCGCGGTGACCACCCCGGCGTCCAGCTCGTCGGGGCGTACGGCGACCCGGCCGAGGACGTCCGCGAAGAGCAGCAGGGCGGGCGCCAGCAGCAGGGACAGCGGCAGCGTCCAGCGCTGGTCGGCCCCGGCGATCATGCGGGCGATGTGCGGGACGGCCAGGCCGACGAAGACCAGCGGCCCGACAGCCGAGGTCGCCGCGCCGCACAGCAGCGTCATGGCCGCGAGGCCGAGGAAGCGCGTCCGGTCCACATGGGCGCCCAGCGCCCGGGCGCCGTCGTCGCCCAGTGCGAGCGCGTTCAGCGGCCGGACCAGCGCCAGCGCGAGCACCAGGCCTACCGTGACGAACGGCGTGATCGTCGTCAGCGTCTCGCTGTCGGCCCGGGCGAGCGAACCCACGCTCCAGAACCGCAGTTGGTCCAGGGCCTGCGCGTCGAGCAGCATCAGCGTCTGGCTGATGCCGGTGAACACGGCGGCGACCACCGCACCGCCGAGGGCGAGCCGCTCCGGAGTGGCGCCGCCGCGACCGCCCGAGGCCAGCGAGTACACCAGCAGTCCCGCCACCACCGCGCCCACCATGGCGAACCACACCGACGCCCACAGGCTCGTGATGCCCAGCGCGGTGAGGGACACCACCACTCCGGTGGCGGCGCCCGCGTTGATGCCGAGCAGTCCCGGATCGGCCAGCGGGTTGCGGGTGAGCGCCTGGATGAGCGCGCCCGCGACGCCGAGCGCGGCGCCGGCCGCGATCCCGGCCAGGGTGCGGGGCACGCGGACGTCCCAGATCACCGAGGCCGCGGTCGACCCGTCGTCGTGCAGCAGCGCGTCCACCACGACGGACGGCGCCAGGGCGCGCGAGCCGACCGCGAGGCTGAGCATGACGGCGGTCAGCAGCAGGAGCAGGGCGCCGAGCACGGCCAGAGTGCGGGTCGAGTTGCGGCGCCTGGGGGACTGTTTCCTCGTCTTGTTCGTCTGTACGAGAGGGGCCGCATCGGCCTCAGTTGCCACCAGTGCCCTCCGCGCGCAGGCGATCGGCGATCAGTCGGCCGAGCGCCTTCTTGTCGATCTTGCCTACCGAGGTGCGGGGAAAGGCCTCGATGACCTCGACCCGGTCGGGGAGCTTATACGCGGCGACCCCGCGCTCGGTGAGGAATGCGGCCAACTCCCGTTGGCCCGGGGCCTGTCCGCGCGCGACGAGGTAGGCGCAGGTGCGCTCGCCCATCGTCTCGTCGGGCATGCCGACCACGGCCGCGTCGTGCACACCCGGGTGGGCGAGGATGTGGTTCTCCAGCTCCTCGGCGGAGATCTTGTCCCCGCCCCGGTTGATCTGGTCCTTGGCCCGGCCCTCGACGACCAGATGCCCGGAGGGCAGGATCCGGACGAGGTCGCCGGTGCGGTAGTAGCCGTCGGTGGTGAAGGCGCGGGAGTTGTGCTCGGCCGCGCGGTAGTAGCCGCGCAGGGTGTAGGGGCCGCGGGTGAGCAACTCGCCGCTCTCACCCGGCCGTACGTCGCGGTCGTCCGCGTCGACCACGCGCACCTCGTCGGCGGGGGACATCGGGCGGCCCTGGGTGCCGATGACGAGCTCGGGCGGATCGTCGAGCCGGGTGTAGTTGAGCAGGCCCTCGGCCATGCCGAACACCTGCTGGAGCGTGCAGCCCAGGGCCGGTTGGACCCGGGCGGCGGGCTCGGCGCCCAGCTTGGAGCCGCCGACCTGGAGCAGGCTCAGCGAGGAGAGGTCGGCCTCCTCCCACTCGACCGCGTCCAGCCACAGCAGCGCGATCGGCGGGACCACGGCGGTGGCGGTGACCCTCTCCCGTTCGATCAGCGCGAAGGCGTCCTCGGGGCTCGGCGTGGGGGAGAGCACGACGGTGCCGCCCGCCATCAGCGTGCCCAGCAGGCCGGGGCAGGCCAGCGCGAAGTTGTGCGCGGTCGGCAGCACCACCAGATAGACGGTGTCGCCGTCGAAGCCGCAGACCTCGGCGCTCGCGCGGACGTTGTACGCGTAGTCGTCGTGGGTGCGCGGGATGAGCTTCGGCTTGCCGGTCGTGCCGCCGGACAGCAGCAGTACGGCCACCTCCCCGGGGTCGGGCACGGGCAGCGGGACCGGGTCGGCGTCGAGGTCGGCGAGCGCGGTGAACTCCGCCGCGTCGCCCGCCACCAGGACGTGCTCGACGCCGGGCACGGCCTTGCGCAGGGCCCGGGCGAGCGTGCGGTGGTCGAAGCCGTCGTGCAGGTCCGGGATCGCGTACGCCGTGGCGCCGGACACCTCGGCGACATGCACGATCTCGCTCTCGCGGTGCGCGGGCAGGGTGAGCACGGGTATCGCGCCCGCCCTCAGCAGCGCGAAGAAGAGCACCACGAAGGCGTCGGTGTTGGGCAGTTGGACGACCACGCGGTCGCCGGCGCCGATGCCGAGCCGGCGCAGCCCCGCCGCCATCCGGTCGGCGCGCAGATCGAGTTCGGCGTACGTCCAGCGGTTTCCGTCGGCGTCCACGAGCGCGGTCCGCTGCGGCTCGCGCTCGGCGCTCTCCCTCAGCAGCCGGTCCAGCGGCCGGCCTTCCCAGTAGCCCGCTGCGCGGTACTTCTCGGCCAGCGGTTTTGGCCAGGGCACCCAACCGTCGAGCATCCTCAACTCCCGCCTGCTGTTTAGGAAAGGCTTGCCTAAGCACGCATCGGGGTCAAGCCTGGGGTGCGATCTGGACGGCGCCGCGCCGCGGGGGCTAGGGTCTGTACTGAATTAGGTTAGGTTAACCTAAGTCCAGGGAGGTAGGTCCTTGCTGCGTTATCGGAGCGCGGAGACGGAACTGCCGGGAGACCCCGTCCGGTTGGCGGCGCAACTGGTGGAGTCGGACTTGTTCGACCAGTACGTGATCTACGAACAGAACGGCGACCTCTGGTTCGCCGGCGGGGCGCTCGGCGAGATCCAGGTCGACCGCTCCGAAATCCGCCGCCGATGGCTCGCCGAAGAGACCACAGCCCCCCTCGGGCCGCATCCACTGCGCCAAGTCCACGGGGAACTGGACCGGATGGCCGTAGCGGACTGGAACGCATACGGCTGGATGGCGTTCGAGTTCTCCCATCTGTACGCCGGCCGCCCCGACCGGGCGGGCGAGGGCGACCTGCTCCATCTGCTGGTCCCGCACAGCGAAGTGAGGCTCAGTCGGAAAGGCGCCCTGATCCGCAGCGCGGACCAGGAGACGCTGGAGGCGCTGACCGGGTTACTCGGCCGCGCCGACGCGCACCGCCCCGCCGTACCCCGCCCCATCGACGTGTCGGACACCGAGGGCGGTTACCTCGGCATGGTGGCCCGGGCCATCGAGGAGATACGGACCTCCGACCTGCAGAAGGTCATTCTCTCGCGCTCCGTCGACGTGCCCTTCCCGGTCGACTTCGTCGCCACCTACCTCCACGGACGCGCGCACAACACCCCCGCCCGCTCCTTCCTGTTGGACTTCGGCGGGCGGCGGGTCGCCGGCTTCAGCCCCGAGACCGTCGCCGAGGTCGGCGCGGACGGTGAGGTCGTCACCCAGCCGCTCGCGGGTACCCGTGCACACGGCTTCGGCGAGCAGGAGGACGAGCGCCTGCGCGCCGAACTCCTCGCCGACCCCAAGGAGATCTCCGAACACGTGCTGTCGGTCAAGCTCGCGGAGGAGGAGATGGCCACCGTCTGCCGACCGGGCACGGTCTCGGTGCGCGACCTGCTCAGCGTCCGCCGGCGCGGCAGCGTGCAGCACCTCGGCTCCAGCGTGCACGGCCTGCTGGCCGAGTCCGCCACCGCCTGGGACGCCCTGCGAGCGGTGTTCCCCGCGGTGACCGCCTCCGGCATCCCCAAGGCCTCCGCGTACGACTGCATCGCCCGGCTCGAGAAAGAACCCCGCGGCATCTACAGCGGGGCGGTACTCAGGGCCGGCAGCGACGGATCGCTCGACGCGGCGCTGGTGCTGCGCAGCCTCTTCGAACAGGGCGGCCGCACCTGGCTGCGGGCCGGCGCCGGCATCCTCGCCGGGTCGACCCCGGCCCGGGAGCTGGAGGAGACCTGCGAGAAGCTCCGCAGCGTCGCGCCGTACGTCGTCCCCGCACAGGGTCAGGGTCGCGCGTGAAGCTGGGAGAAGTGGTCGTCGACGTAGCGCCGTTGCGTTCCAGCGGAGACTTCAGGCTGGTGTTCGCCACCCAGGCCATCTCCATGGTCGGCACGCACCTCACCTCGGTGGCGGCCAGCCTGCAGATCTACACGCTCACCGGCTCGTCGGTCCAAGTGGGCCTGATGAGCCTGGTGTTGGGCCTGTCGCTGCTGGTCGGTCTGGTCACGGGCGGCCTGCTCGCCGACCGGGCCGACCGGCGCAAGGTCATGCTCGTCACCCGGGCCGTGACCGCGGTGGTGATCGCGGGGCTCGCGGTGAACGCGTCGCTGTCCGACCCGCAGGTGTGGTTCGTCTTCGTGGCGGCCGTGCTGGCCGGCTTCACCGCCGGATTGGGCGGTCCGGCCCTGATGGCCGCCACGCCCGCCCTGGTGGCGCCCGGGCAGCTGGCCGCGGCGGGCGCGCTGACCACCCTCACCGCCCAACTGGGCGGCATGGTCGGTCCGTCGCTCGCGGGCGTGATCGCGGCCGGGCCCGGCGTCGCCTGGTGCTTCGCGATCGACGCGGCCATATACGTCGTAGGACTCGTGCTGCTCGCCCCGCTGCCCAAGCTCACCCCCGAGGGGCCGGCCGAGGCGCAGCATCCGCTGAAGGCGATGGGGGAGGGGCTGCGCTTCCTGCGCGGCAACCAGGTCGTGGCCGGACTGCTGCTGATCGACGTGTGCGCGGTGGTCTTCGCGATGCCGTACGCACTCTTCCCCGAACTCGGCACCGAGCACTTCGGCGGCGGCCCGTCCACCGTCGGACTGCTCTACACCGCCCCCGCCGTCGGCTCCTTCTTCGGCGCGCTGACCAGCGGCTGGACCGGCCGGGTGAACCACACCGGACGGGCGCTGATCGGCGCGGTCGCGGTCTGGGGCCTGGCGATCACCTGCTTCGGACTCAGCCCCGACCTGTGGCTCGCGCTTGCCTTCCTGGCCTTGGCCGGCCTCGGCGACACCGCCTCGGAGATCCTGCGCCGGGCCCTGCTCCAGCACTACACGCCGGACCGGCTCCAGGGCCGTGTCGGCAGCCTGTGGCTCGCCCAGGCCACCGCGGGACCCTCCGTCGGCAACGTCGAAGCGGGCCTGGTGGCCAGGGCGCTCGGCTCGTCGAGCGGGGCCGTGGTGCTCGGGGGAGTGGTCTGTCTGGCGGGCGTGGGGGCCCTGGCCCTGGCGATGCCGGGACTGCGCAAAGCCACGCTCAGCCGGCCGCCGGACGCCGACGGGGACGACCGGGCGGCACCCGCCGAATCGTCCCCGGCAGCCGACTGACGAGTCGACCGGCAAGTCGACCGGTAAGCCGACCGGCAAGCCGACTGGCACAGCCTCGTACGACAGGGCGGAGAACCATGCCGAGCGCGCGGATCAACGGAATCCTCCTCCACTACGAGGACACCGGCGACGGCGAGCCGGTGGTCCTGGTGATGGGCCAGGGCGCCGGAGGACGAGCCTGGCACCTCCACCAGGTGCCGGCCCTGGTCGACGCCGGCTACCGGGTCGTCACCTTCCACAACCGGGGCATCCCGCCGACGGACGAGTGCCCGGAAGGCTTCACCATCGACGACCTGGTGGCCGACACGGCGGGCCTGGCCGAGCACCTCGGCCTCGCGCCGTGCCGGTTCGTCGGCGTCTCCATGGGGGCGTACGTCGTCCAGGAGCTGATGCTGGCGCGTCCCCGACTTGTCCGTCAGGGCGTGCTGATGGCCACCCGTGGCCGCACGGACGCCCTGCGCGCCGCGATGGCCGACGCCGAACGCGCTCTGTACGACAGCGGACTGGAGCTGCCGTCCGCCTACGCCGCCTGGATCCGGGCCCTGCAGAACCTGTCCCCGGCCACCTTGGACGACGATCGCCGGATCCGGGACTGGCTGGAACTCTTCGAGTTCTCGCCGCAGCCCCAAGGGCCCGGCGTGCGCGCCCAGTTGGACCTCCAGGTCCCGGAGGGCCGACTGGACGCCTATCGGGCCGTCGACGTGCCCTGCCTGGTCGTCGGCTTCGCCGACGACGTCATCCTCCCGCCGCACCTGGGGCGCGAGGTCGCCGACGCGATCCCCGGTGCCGTCTACCAGGAGGCCAAGGGCTGCGGCCACTACGGCTATCTGGAGCGGCCGGACGAAGTGAACCGGGTGCTTCTGGAGTTCTTCCGTGGCCGCTTCTTCCGCGACCGTTCTTCCGCACCCGACGATGTTGATTTAGGTTAGCCTAGCCTAAGTAGTCTCCTCAGGGGGTCATGGTGCACCGCACCTTGCTGAACGGCAAGATCCACCGAGCCACCGTCACCCAGGCGGATCTGCACTACGTGGGATCCCTGACGATCGATCAGGACCTCATGGAAGCCGCCGACATCGTCGAGGGCGAAGCGGTCCAGGTCGTCGACATCGACAACGGCGCCCGACTCACCACCTACGCCATCACCGGCGAACGCGGCAGCGGCGTCATCGGCATCAACGGCGCGGCCGCCCATCTCGTCCACCCCGGTCACCTGGTGATCATCATGTCCTTCGCCGCGCTCGACGAGTCCGAGCGCGGCGCGCATCGGCCGCGGGTCGTCCACGTCGACAAGGCCAACCGGATGGTCGCGCTCGGCGCCGACCCCGCCGAACCGGTACCGGGCGCGGCCGACCAGTTCACCGGAGCCTTCACCCACCCCGCGCCACGCCAGGCCGACGAGCAGGAGAGGAACTGAGCCATGGCCAACCCCTTCGACGACGCCAACGGTGTCTTCCATGTTCTGGTCAACGACGAGGGCCAGCACTCCCTGTGGCCGGACTTCGCGCCCGTACCCGACGGCTGGACCTCCGTGCACGGCCCCGGCGACCGGGCCGCCTGCCTGGAGTACATCGAGCAGAACTGGACGGACATGCGCCCGCGCAGCCTGGCCGAGGCCATGCGCGGGACCGAGGTCATGCGCGGGGCCGAGGGCTGATGGCCGGCCGCCCGGCCGTGGAGGACGTCCTTCCCCTGTCGCCCATGCAGGAGGGGATGGTCTTCCACGCGCTGTACGACGAGGGCGCACGGGACGTCTACACCGGCCAACTCGTCATCCGGCTCGAAGGGCCGGTGGACGGACCGCGGATGGGCCTGGCCGTCACGGCGCTGCTCACTCGGCACGCCAATCTGCGGGCCGCCTTCCGCACCTCGCGGTCGGGGCGCCCGGTCCAGGTGGTGCGCAGCGCGGTCACCGTCCCTTGGCAGATCACCGACCTGAGCACGCTGCCGCCCCAGGAGCATGAGCAGGCCTTCGACCGGCTGCTCGACGAGGACCGCGACGCACGGTTCGACCTGTCCCGTCCGCCGCTGCTGAGGTTCCGGCTCGTGACGTTCGGGGAGGGGCAGCACCGGCTGCTGATCTCCTCGCATCACCTGCTCTGGGACGGCTGGTCCGCCCCCGTGCTGGTGCGTGAGCTCTTCCAGCTGTACACGTCGGGCGGCGACCCCACGGCCCTGCCCCGCCCACGGCCCTACCGCGACTACCTGACGTGGCTGTCCCGCCAGGACCGCGAGACCGCGCGGCAGGCATGGAAGGCCGCCCTGCACGGACTCGACGAACCGTCACTCATCGCGCCCGAGGCGCGAGGCCACCCCGTCGAGCAGCCCGAACGGGTGGTCCTGGAGCTCTCCGAGGAGGACACCTCCGCGCTGGCGGGCGCCGCCCGCGCCCACGGAGTGACCGTCAGCACGGTGCTCCAGGGCCTGTGGGCCGTCCTGCTCGGCAGGCTGACCGGCCGCACGGACGTCGTCCTGGGGGCCACGGTCTCCGGCCGCGACGCCGACGTCCCCGGCATCGAGGCGATGGTCGGCCTCTTCATCAACACCCTGCCCGTACGGGTGCGGTTGAGGCCCGAGGAGCCGCTCGCCGACCTGCTGACCCGGCTCCAGACCGAGCAGGCCGCACTCCACGACCACCGGCATCTCGGCCTCGCGGAGATCCAGCGCGCCGCCGGGCACACCGCCCTGTTCGACACCCTGCTGGTCTTCGAGAGCTATCCCATCGACGACGACGGCATCGCCCGCGCCCTTGGCCCCGACGGTCCCCGTATGACGGGAGTCTCGGTCCGGGACGCCACTCACTACCCGTTGGCGCTGACCGCCCTGCCGGGCGACCGGATGACGCTGACGTTCAGCCATCAACCGGCTGTGCCGGCTCGCGGAACAGTCGAGCGTGTCGCCTCCCGACTCCGCCACCTGCTGAAGGAGTTCACGCGGGACCCCACCCGTCCCGTGGCCCGCCTCTCCACGGACGAGCACCCCGCACAGCACAACACCGCCCGCCCCTTGCCGCACCCCACAGTCCGCGCCCTGTACGAGGACCAGGCGGCCCGCACCCCCGACGCCCCCGCCGTCCGCCACGGCGACACCATCCTGACCTTCGCCGAACTCGACGCCCGCGCCGACCGACTGGCGGCCGCCCTGATCAGCCGGGGCGCAGGACCGGAGTCCGTGGTCGCCGTCGCCCTGCCCCGCAGCCCCGATCTGGTCACCGCGCTCCTCGCGGTACTGAAGGCCGGAGCCGCCGTCATGCCCGTCGACCCGGGCTATCCGCCCGACCGCATCGCGCTGATGCTCGACGACGCCGGGCCCCGACTGATGATCTGTGATCCGTCCACGGCCCAACTACCCGGCGTCGAACGGGACTTGGTGTGTCCGCCGAGCGCGGAGGCAGCCGTACGGGAGCGACCGCCCCTGTCTCCGGAACACCCCGCGTACGTCATCTTCACCTCGGGCTCCACCGGCCGCCCCAAGGGTGTGATCGGAACCCAGCGGGCCCTGGCCAACCGGCTCGACTGGGGCCGGGAGCTGGGGGGACGCCGTGCTGGGGACGGCTCGCCCGGCGTCCGCGTGTCGAAGAGCCCGCTGAGCTTCATCGACGGCCTGACCGAACTGCTCGGCGCCCTCGTAGCCGGCGAGGCGGTGGCCCTCGCCGACGACGAGGCGACCGGCGACCCGACAGCCCTCGCCGCACTGGCCGACCGCCATCGGGCCACCCTGCTCACGGCGGTCCCCAGCCTCTACGCCACGCTCGTCGAATCCGCCCCGCCGGACGCCTTCTCCTCCGTCCGCACCTGGATCTCCAGCGGCGAAACGCTCTCCGGCGAACTGGCCGACGCGATCACCCGCCGCTGGCCACAGGCTCGCCTGGTCAACCTCTACGGCTGCTCCGAGGCGGCCGGCGACAGCCTGATCCACGTCCACGACGCCGGCGAGGGCGCGGTGCCGCTCGGGCGGCCGATCGCCAACACGCGCGTCCACGTCCTCGACCCGTTCCTGCGACCGTCCCCCGGCGGCGCGGTCGGCGAGCTGTACCTGGCCGGCGACGGACTGGCCCGGGGCTACCTCGGCCAACCCGGCCGCACCGCCGAACGTTTCGTCGCCGCCCCCTTCGGCCCACCCGGCAGCCGCCTCTACCGCACCGGCGACCTCGCGAGACTGCGGCCCGACGGCACGGTGGAGTTCCTCGGCCGGGCCGACGACCAGGTGAAGATCCGGGGCTTCCGGGTCGAGCCCGGCGAGATCGAGGCGGCCATACGTACGTTGCCGGGAGTAGGCCGGGCCGCGGTCGTGGCCAGGGAGGACGGCCCGTCACCGCTACGCCTGGTCGCCTACGTCGTAGCGGACCCCGCGGCGCCCGGGGCTCCCCTCGATCCCCTCACCCTGCGCCGCGCCCTCGCCGAACGGCTCCCCGGTCACCTCGTCCCGTCCGCGGTGGTGGTCCTGGAGCAGCTGCCGCTCACCCCCAGCGGCAAACTCGACCGGCGCGCCCTGCCCGCCCCCGACTTCACGGAGACGTCCACCCACGAACCGCCCCGCACCGAACCGGAGAAGGTGCTGTGCGGGCTGTTCGCCGAAGTGCTCGGGCTGGAACGGGTCGGCGTCCACGACGACTTCTTCGAACGCGGCGGCGACAGCATCGTCTCGGTCCGCTTGGCCGACCGGGCCCGCAGAGCCGGACTCGCCCTGTCCCCCCGGGACGTGTTCACCCACCGCACCCCGGCCGGTCTCGCCCGGGCCCTGCCCGACGAAACCGGCCCCGCGCCCGAGGAGTTCACTCCGACCGGCGCCCCTCTGGTCTCACTCAGCCAGTCGCAGCTCGACAACGTCAAGGCGAGGTGGAGGACTCGATGAGCAAGGCATCCGGGGACGAGGGTTCCCTGGTCGAGGACGTTCTGCCGCTTTCCCCGCTGCAGCAGGGACTGCTGTTCCACGCCCTCTTCGACGAGGGCGCCCAGGACGTCTACACCATGCAGTCCCTGGTGGAGATCGAGGGCCCCCTGCGCCCCGCCCTCCTGCGCACCGCCGCCGAGGAGCTGTTCGCCCGGCACGCCAACCTGCGCAGCGCCTTTCTGCACGAGGACCTGGACGAACCGGTGCAGGTGGTACTCAAGCAGGTCCCCGTGCACTGGACGGAAGCGGAAGTCCCCGACGCGTCGGCGCTGTCCCGGATCGTCGAAGCGGACGCCACCGCCCGCTTCGACCTCACCGACCCGCCACTGCTGCGCCTCACGCTCGCCGAACCGGCGCCCGACCGCTGGCTGCTGGTCCTCACCAACCACCATCTCCTGCTGGACGGCTGGTCCATCCCGCTCCTGGTCCGCGAACTGCTCCAGCTCTACGCCGCCCAGCTCGCCCCCGGCACCACCGCCCCCCTGCCCGCCGTACGGCCGTACCGGGACTTCCTGGCCTGGCTCGCCTCCCGGGATCGCGAGGCCTCCGCCGACGCCTGGCGCCAGGCGCTGGCCGGGGTGGCGCCGACGGTGCTGGCGCCCTCGGCCGCCGGGCTGGTCCCGGTGCCACCCGAGTTGCACACGCTGCGGCTGACCGAGGAACTGACCGGCCATGTGCAGGAGTTCGCGAGGAGCCGGGGCGTCACCGTCAACACGGTCGTGCAGGGGCTGTGGGCCCTGCTGCTGGCGCGGCTGACCGGCCGGAACGATGTGGTCTTCGGGGCGACCGTGGCGGGACGGCCCGCCGAACTCGCCGGTGTGGAGTCCATGATCGGCCTGTTCATCAACACGGTGCCGGTCCGGGTGACCGTACCGCCCGGCGAACGGGCGGGCGCCTTCCTGCGCCGGCTCCAGGACGAGCAGTCCCTGCTGATGGACCATCAGCACCTCGGCCTCACCGAGATCCAGCGCCTGGCCGGTGCGGGTGGTGACCTCTTCGACACCCTGCTGGTCTTCGAGAACTACCCGATCGACGAGGCCGCGGTGGCCGAGGCCGAGGCCTCCGCCGGGCTGCGGATCATCGAGGTCAAGGGCTCGGGTGCCACCCACTATCCACTGACCCTGGCGGTGCTGGCCGAGCAACGGCTGGGGGTCGTCTTCGAGTTCCGCCCCGACTGCTACGACCGTGCGGCCGTGGAGCGGCTGGCCGGCCGCTTCGAGCGCCTCCTCCATGCGGTCCTGGCCGACCCGGACACCGCCCTGGCCGCGCTGGACGTCCTCGCGCCCGAGGAACGGGCTGCACTGCTGGCGGGTGGGGTGGGGGAGCGGCTGCCGGTGCCGTACCGCACGATGCCGGAGGCGTTCGAGGCGCAGGCGGCTCGTACGCCGGATGCGGTGGCGGTGGTGGGAGACGGGCAGTGTCGTACGTTTGCGGAGTTGAACAGTGCAGCCAACCAACTCGCCGGATACTTGGTCGAGTTGGGTGCAGGACCGGAGCAGATCGTCGCATTCGCCCTGCCGCCGACCCCGGACGCCATGACCGCTCTGCTGGCAATCCAGAAGTCGGGCGCAGCCTATTTGCCACTGGATCCGGCGTGGCCAGAGGAGCGGATCGCCGGGATGCTGGCGGATGCGAGTCCGGTGACGCTCGTAACAACGACGACTGCAACGCCCTTTCAGGGGCGCGGGCGCGACCAGCCACCGTCAGCCCGCAGCCGCCATCCGGCGTTTCCACCCGATCGCTGCGTATTCCTTGACACCCCCGAAGCCCGTCAACTCCTCGCGCACACCCCCACCTCCAACCTCACCGACACCGACCGCCACAACCCCCTACTCCCCGAACACCCCGCCTACGTCATCTACACCTCCGGCTCCACCGGCCGCCCCAAAGCCGTAGTCATCCCCCAGCGAGCCATCGTCAACCTCTTCACCGCCCACAACGCCGCCTTGCACGAACCCGCGGCCACGGCGGTCGACGGACGCCCGCTGAGGATCGGACACGCCTGGCCCCTCGCCTTCGACGCCTCCTGGCAGCCCATGCTGTGGATGTTCGCCGGACACGAGCTGCACCTGGTGCCCGAGGACGTCCGCCGCGACCCCACCGCACTGCGCGACTTCCTCGCCCGGCACGGCATCGAGTTCATCGAGCTCTCCCCGTCCCTGCTCGGCGAGCTGGTCGCCCAGGGCGGTGACTGGCAGGCCCAGCTCAAGGTGCTCGGCGTCGGCGGTGAAGCCGTACCGCCGGACCTGTGGCGCACCCTGCGGGAGACGGACGGGCTGGCCGCGCACAATCTCTACGGCCCCACCGAATGCACCGTCGACTCGGCGGACTGCGACCTCGCCCTCAGCGAGCGGCCGGCGATCGGCCGCCCCGTGGCGGGCGGCACCCTGTACATCCTGGACGGGCACCTCAACCCCGCCCCCGTCGGTGTCGAGGGCGAGCTGTACGTGGCGGGCGCCGGCCTGGCCCGGGGCTACCTCGGCCAACCGGCCGCCACCGCGAGCCGGTTCGTCGCCGACCCCTTCTCCGGTGAGCCCGGCGCGCGCATGTACCGCACCGGCGACATCGCCCGCTGGACCGAGGACGGCCTGGTGGAGTGCCTGGGCCGGGTCGACGACCAGGTCAAGATCAGGGGCTATCGGATCGAACCCGGCGAGATCGAGGCGGTGCTGCTGGAGCACGAGCTGGTCGAGCGGGCGGCGGTCGTCGTCCGCGAGGACACGCCCGGCGTTCGGCGCCTGGTCGCCTACGTCATCCTGGCCGTGCCGCCGGCCGTGCCGCCGGCCGTGCCGCCGGCCGTGCCGCCGGCCGCTCCGTCGGCCGAGGAGACGGCTGAGCTGCTGCGCCGGGCCGTGGCGGCCGTTCTGCCCGACTACATGGTGCCGTCGGCGTTCGTCCCGGTGGCCGGCTTCCCGCTCACCCTCAACGGCAAGCTGGACACCGCCGCCCTCCCGGCACCGTCCCGGTCCGCGGGCCCCGCCGCGCAGCCGCCCCGGAACCCGGTCGAGGAGCGGCTCGCCACACTGTTCGCCGAGGTGCTCGGGCTGGACGCGGTCGGCGTGCACGACAGCTTCTTCGCGCTCGGCGGCGACAGCATCGTGTCCATGCGGCTGGTCAGCCAGGCGCGGGCGGCCGGGCTCGCGATCTCGCCGCGTGACGTGTTCGAACGGCCCACCATCGCGGAACTCGCCGAACACGTCGGCACCGCCGAGCGTGCGGCCGACCCCGACCCCGACCCCGACCCCGACGCCGGCACCGGCGACATCCCGCTCACCCCGATGCTGACCTGGCTCACCCAGCAGGGCGGCCCCTTCCGCGGGCTCAGCCAGGCGCGCTTCCTCCGTACCCCGGCCGACATGGACCTCGACGGGCTGCACCGCACCGTCCAGTCCGTCCTGGACCGGCACGACCTGCTGCGCTCCACCTTCGCCCGGTCCGAGAACGGCGCGTGGCGCTTCCATGCCGCGCCTGTGGGCACGGCCCGCGCCGCCGACTGCGTGCGGCGCATCGACGCCGAGCGGCTGGACCACACGGCGATCGGCACGCTGGTGCCGGAGGCCTTCGACGAGCTCGTGGCCGAGCTCGACCCGGCGTCAGGCGCGGTGGCACGGTTCCTGTGGTTCGACACCGGCAGCGGTCGTGAGGGGCGGCTGCTGGTCGTGCTGCACCACCTCGTCACCGATGCCGCGTCCTGGGGCGTCCTGGTCGCCGACCTGGCCGCCGCCTGGGAGGGCAGGGAGCTGTCACCAGCAGGCACGTCCTTCCGTGAGTGGGCGCGGGCGCTGCAGGACCTGGCCCCGCACCGGTCGTCGGAACTCGCCTTCTGGAAGGGGATGTTGGACCGGCCGGAACCACCCCTGGGAGCCGGACCCCTGGAAGCCGGACTGCTGGGAGCCGGACCGCTGGACCCCGTCCGGGACACCAGGGAGACGATCCGCAGGCACTGGACCACGCTGGGCCCGGACATCACCACACCTCTGACCGCCGCTTCCGTCCAGGAGGTGCTGCTGACCGCCCTGGCACACGCCATACGGTCCTGGCGCAGCGCCCCCGACCCCTCGGTGCTGATCGCCCTGGAGGGGCACGGCCGCGAGGAGTACCTCCTCCCCGGCGCCGATCTGTCCAGCACCCTCGGCTGGTTCACCAGCGTCTTCCCGGTCCGGCTGGATCCCGGCGCCCCGCCCGGAGCGGACCAGGTGGCGCGGATCCGCGAACAGCTGGCCGCCCTGCCCGACAAGGGCATCGGCTACGGCCTGCTGCGCCACCTCAACCCGGAAACAGCCGAGCAACTCTCCCAACTGCCCGAGCCGCAGATCCAGTTCAACTATCTGGGGCGGATGGGGATGGGCGAGCGGCGTGAGACCGCCGTGTTCACGAGCGCACCCGAGACCGGTGCCATGGGCAGTGGCGCCGACCCCGGGATGCCCGCCCCCTACGCGCTCGTCGTCGACGCGGTGATCACCGGAAGCGAACTCTCGGTGTGCTGGCAGTGGCCGGAACGGCTCTTCATCGAGACCGACATCCAAGGGCTGGCCGCGCTCTGGGCCACGTCCCTCGAACTGCTCCTGAAAGGCGGAGACCAGTGACGGAGACCCCCACCGCCGACCTCGCCGCACGCAAACGCGAACTCCTGCGCCGCCGACTGGAGCGCGCCGGGCTGGCCGACGCCGAGGCCCGCTCCGAGCGGATCCCACGGCGGCCGGCGGACACGGCCCGGCTGCCACTGTCGTACGCCCAGTCCCGGATGTGGCTCCTCCAGCAGCTCGACCCGGCCAGCCCCGCCTACAACGTCTGCCTCGCCATCCGCCTGCGCGGCCCCCTCGACCCGGCCGCCCTGCGCATGGCCTTACAGGGACTGATCGACCGCCACGAGGTGCTGCGCACCCGCTACCCGGCCGCCGGGGACGGCACCCCGACGCAGCTCGTGGACAGGGAAGCGGAGGTGGAGTTCACCGCGGTCGACCTGCGCGGGCTGACAGTGGAGGAGCGGGACCGACAAGCGACGGACCTGGCCCGCACCGCCTCGGTCACCCCCTTCGACCTCGCCGCCGACCACCCGTTGCGCACCCTGCTCATCCAGCGGGCGGAGCAGGACCACACGCTAGTCCTGACGGTTCATCACATCGCCTGGGACGGAGGGACGTTCAACGCCCTCTCCCGCGATCTCACCGCCCTCTACCGGGCGGCCGCGACGGGCGAGCCCTCCGGTCTCGAACAACTGCCGCTCCAGTACGGCGACTTCGCACTCTGGCAGCGCACCACCTGGACCGACGAGCGACTGTCCGAGCACCTCGACCACTGGCGCACCGCCCTCGTCCCCCCGCCCCGCCCCCTGGCCCTGCCCACCGACGCCCCCCGTCCCGCCCGCCCCACCGCGCACGGCGACCGCCGCTTCCACACCTTCGCCCCCGAGGTCACCGACCGCCTCACCGCCTTCGCGCGCAACGCGGGCGCGACCCCCTTCATGGTGCTGTTCGCGGGCCTGGCCGCCCTGCTGCACCGCACCACCGGCGCCACCGACGTCCCCATCGGCTCGGCCGTCATGAACCGCGACCTCCCCGGCCTCGAGAATCTGATCGGCAACTTCGGCAACACCCTCGCCCTCCGTGCCGACCTCGAAGGGGACCCCGGCTTCGCCGAACTGGTCGAGCGTGTACGCCAGTTGTGCACGGACGGATACGCACACCAGGACATGCCCTTCGACAAACTGGTGGAGCAGCTGAAGCCGGAACGGCAGCCGGGCCGTGCCGTCTACTTCGACGTCATGCTCCTCTTCCTCACCCAGGGACTCGAAGGACCGCAGTTTCCAGGGGTGAGCGCCGCATGGGAGACCGTCCACAACGACACCACCCAGTTCGACCTCTCCCTGGAGGCGTTCCTCACCGGCGGCCGCCTGCGGATCGAGGCCACCTACCGCAGCGGCCTGTTCACCCCGGACACCGTCGACCGGCTGCTCCGGCACCTGGAGACGCTTCTCGGCGCCGCCCTCACCGAACCCGAACTCGCCCTCTCCCGACTGCCGTTGATGACCGAGGCCGAGCAGCAGCGGGTCCTGGAGGAATGGAACACCACGGGCCATCCCGTCCCCGCCGCACTCCTCACCGACCTCCTCGCCCAGCAGGCCGACCGCACCCCCGACGCGCCCGCTCTCATCGCCGACGACGGCCGGCCCGCCCTCGACCACGCAGGCCTGCACGCCCGCGCCAACCGCCTCGCCCGGCTGCTGATCTCCCACGGCGTAGGCCCCGAGCATCGCGTCGGGGTGGCCCTGGACCGTGGAACCGACCTGGTGGTGGCGCTGCTCGCGGTGCTCAAGGCCGGAGCCGCCTACGTCCCGCTGGACACCGGGTACCCGGCCGAGCGGCTGGCGTTCATGGTGGAGGACGCCGAGCCGACGCTCGTGCTGACCGCCTCGGGCACGGCAAGGATCCTGCCACCCGGAGTGCCCCTTCTCCTGCTCGACACCGACACCACCGCCTTCGACGCCGCCGAACTCACCGACGACGACCGCCTCCAGCCCCTGCGCCCCGAGCACCCGGCCTACGTCATCTACACCTCCGGCTCCACCGGCCGCCCCAAAGGAGTCGTCGTCCCGCACGCCGGGATCGTCAACCGGCTGCTGTGGATGCAGGAGGCGTACGAACTCGGCCCGGACGACCGGGTGTTGCAGAAGACCCCGGGCGGCTTCGACGTCTCCGTCTGGGAGCTCTTCTGGCCGCTGATCACCGGGGCCGTGCTCGTGCTCGCCCGCCCCGGCGGCCACCGCGACCCCGGCTACCTCGCCGAGCTGATCCGCGACCGCAGGGTCACGACCGCACACTTCGTCCCCTCGATGCTGCGCGTGTTCCTCGACGACCCGGCTGCCGAGCAGGCGCGCGGCGTGGTCCGCCGACTGCTGTGCAGCGGCGAGGCCCTGCCCACCGAACTCGCCGAGCGCTGTGCCGAGGCGCTGCCCGGAACCGAACTCCACAACCTCTACGGCCCCACCGAGGCCGCCGTGGACGTCACCGCCTGGCCGTGCGCCGAGGGGACGAGGTCCGCCGCCGGGTCCGTGCCGATCGGCCGCCCGGTGTGGAACACCCGCACCCTCGTCCTGGACGAGTCCCTACGCCCGGTGCCACCGGGCATCACAGGCGAGCTCTACCTCGGGGGCGCCCAACTGGCCCGCGGCTACCTCCGTCGCCCCGGCCTGACCGCCGACCGCTTCGTCGCCGACCCGTACGGCCCGCCCGGCGCCCGCCTCTACCGCACCGGCGACCTGGTGCGCTGGAGCGCGCAGGGGGCGTTGGAGTTCCTCGGCCGGTCCGACGACCAGGTGAAGATCCGTGGCTTCCGCGTCGAGCCGGGCGAGACCGAGGCCGCTGTGGCGGCGCTGCCCGGCGTCTCCCAGACAGTGGTGACGGCACGTCAGGACCAGCAGGGCGAACCGAGGTTGGTCGCGTACGCCGTACCCCATCCCGGGACCTCGCTGGAACCGTTGCAGGTCAGGCAGGACCTCAAGGCGACGCTCCCGGAACACCTGCTGCCCGCCGCCGTCGTGATCCTCGACGAGCTGCCGCTGACCCCCAACGGCAAACTCGACCGCGCGGCCCTGCCCGCCCCCGACCTCTCCGGCCTCACCACCGCCACCGCCCCTCGCACCGAGGCGGAGGCGACGCTCTGCGCCCTGTTCGCGGACCTCCTGGGGCTGGCGTCCGTAGGCATCCACGACGAGTTCTTCGCCCTCGGCGGCCACTCCGTCCTCGCCACCCGACTGGTCGCCCGCATCCGAGCCGAGCTCGGGGCCGTAGTCCCCCTACGGTCGGTCTTCGACGCACCGACCGTGGCCGCGCTCGCACCGCTCCTTCAGGCCCCGGCCGCCGAGCGACGCCCCGCGCTGCTCCCGGCCCGGCGCCCCGACCCGGTGCCGTTGTCCTCCGCGCAGGCGCGCCTGTGGTTCCTCTTCCGTCTGGAAGGGCCCAGCCCGACGTACAACATCCACACCGCCGTACGCCTCACCGGACCGCTCGACACCGACGCCCTGCGAGCGGCACTCCAGGACGTCGTGGACCGTCACGAAGCGCTGCGCACGGTCTTCCCGGACGACGACGGCACGCCCTACCAGCGGGTGCTGGCGGACGCGGCCGTGCCCTTCGAGGTGGTGGCGGCCCGAGCCGGGGAACTCGACGCGCTGCTGAGCGAGGCCGCCGCGTACTCCTTCGCGCTGGACGCCGAGATCCCCGTACGCGCCACGCTGTACGCCCTCGCCCCCGACGAGCACGTCCTGCTCCTGCTCGTCCACCACATCGCCACCGACGGCTGGTCGGCGGAGCCACTGCTGCGGGACCTGGAGACGGCCTACGCGGCCAGGGCGCGGGGCGGCCGCCCCGAATTGCCGCCGCTCGCCGTGCAGTACGCCGACTACACGCTGTGGCAGCGGCAGTCGCTCGAATACGGCGGCCTGGCCGACTCCGAACTGGACTACTGGGCACGGCAGTTGGAGGGCCTACCGGAGGAACTGCAGCTGCCCGTCGACCGTCCGCGCCCGGCCGTCGCCGGATACCGGGCCGGAGCCGTGGACTTCGCCCTCGACGCGGAGGTCCACCGCACGCTGCGCGACCTGGCAGGGGAGGTGGGCGGCACCGTCTTCATGGCCCTCCAAGCGGCCCTCGCGGTCCTGCTCGGCCGCCTGGGCGCCGGACACGACATCCCCCTCGGCACCCCGGTCGCCGGACGGGGCGACGCGACCCTCGACGACCTCGTGGGCCTCTTCGTCAACACCCTGGTGCTGCGCACCGACGTCTCCGGTGACCCGACGTTCCGTACGCTGCTCGCCCGGGTGCGCGAGACCGACGTGGACGCCTACGCCCATCAGGACCTGCCGTTCGAGCGGCTCGTGGACGCGCTCGCCCCGACCCGCTCGATGGGCCGGCATCCGCTGTTCCAGGTGATGCTCGCCCATCAGCAAGTCCCGGACAGGGCAAGGGACTTCGCCGGACTGACGCTCAGCGAGCTGCGCGTCGACTTCTACACCGCGAAGACCGACCTGGCCTTCCACGTCTTCGAGCGCACGGACGGCGGCGGCATCACCGGCTCCCTCGTCCACAGCCGTGACCTGTACGACGACGCAACCGCCCAGGACATCGTGGAGCGGTTCGTGCGGCTGGTCGGCGAGCTGGCGCGGAAGCCGGATCTGCCGGTCGCCCTGGCCGACCTGCTCACCCCGCGTGAGCGTTCCCTGATGCTGGGGGAGTGGAACGACACCGCGCATCCCATGCCCGCCACCACCCTGACCGCACTGGTCGAGGAACAGGCGGCGCAGACTCCTGACCTCCCCGCCGTCGAGTACGGCATCGAGGGCGGCCTGAAGCTGACCTACGCCGAGCTCAACTCCCGCGCCAACGCCCTCGCCCGGCAGCTCACTTCGCTCGGCGTCGGACCCGAGCGCCGCGTCGGCATCCATCTGGAACGCTCGGTGGAGATGGTCGTAGGACTGCTCGCCGTGCTGAAGGCGGGCGGGGCGTTCGTCCCGTTGGAGCCGTCCTGGCCGGCGCGGCGGATCGCCGAAGTGTGCCGGGGCGCGGCGCTGACGGCGGTGCTGGGGAGGCCCGGCGGGGGAGTGGTCCTCGGGGACGACGCCCCGCCGTTCGTGGAGGTGCGCCTGGACGGACCGGAGCAGCCGGAGAACCCGCACGTCCCCGTCGATCCCGAAGGCCTCGCCTACGTCATCTACACGTCCGGCTCCACCGGCGTCCCCAAGGGCGCCATGATCCGCCACCGGGCCATCGCGCACCGGCTGCTGTGGCAGCGCGGCCTGCTCGGCTTCGGCACCGAGGACGCGGCCCTGTTCAAGGCGCCGCTCGGCTTCGACATCTCCATCAACGAGATCTTCCTGCCGCTGGTGAACGGCGGCCGTGTGGTGATCGCCGAACCGGGTGGCGAACGCGACGTGGACTACCTTCTCGACGCCGTCGAACGGCACCGGGTCACCTTCACCTACCTCGTCTCCTCGATGCTCGACCTGCTCCTGGAGCTGGACGGCTTCGCCCGCCGGGCCCGCTGGCTGAAGCACGTGTGGTGCGGCGGCGAGGTGCTCACCCCGAAGCTGTTCGCCCGCTTCCGCGCCGCGAGCCCCGCGGTGATGTACCACGGGTACGGGCCGGCCGAGGCCACCATCGGCGTCAGCCACGTCGTCTACAGCACCGGCGCCATCCGCAGCGCCGTCTCCATCGGGCGGCCCAACGGCAACACCCGGCTCCACGTCCTCGACGACCGGTTGCGGCCGGTGCCGGTCGGCGTGCCGGGGGAGCTGTACGCCGGCGGTGTCTACCTCGGCCGCGGCTATGTGAACGACCCCCGCCGCACCGCCGACCACTGGGTGGCCGACCCGTTCGGCCCGCCCGGCGAACGCCTCTACCGCACCGGCGACCTGGTGCGATGGCGGCGCGACGGCACCCTGGAGTTCCTCGGCCGGGCCGACAACCAGGTGAAGATCCGCGGCATGCGGGTCGAGCTGGAGGAGATCGAGGCGATCCTCGAACAGCACCCGGGCGTCCGGCGCGGGGTGGTGACGATCCGGGAGGACGCCCCGGGCGTGAAGCACCTCGCCGGCTACTACCTGGCCGCACACGACCTCGACGACCTGCACGGCTGGCTCCGCGAGCGGCTGCCCGAACACATGGTGCCGCGCACGCTCACCGCCCTCGACACCTTCCCGCTGCTGCCCTCCGGCAAAGTCGACCGCGGCTCCCTGCCCGCGCCCACAACCACGACCTCCGGCGCACCGACACGGGCGCCCGCCGGCGAACGCGAGCGGCGGCTCTGCGAGTTGTTCGCCTCCGTCCTCGGGCTGGGCCGCGTCGGCGTCGACGACAACTTCTTCGAGCTCGGCGGCGACAGCATCGTCTCCATCCGGCTGGTGACCCTGGCCCGCAAGGCCGGTATCGCCCTCAGCCCCCGGCACGTCTTCCAGACGCCCACCCCGGCCGGCCTGGCCGCCTGCGCCGAGCCCACCGACACCGGCCCGGTCGACGAGAGGGTCGCCGAGCGGGTCGACGAGCCGGTCGGCGAGGTGGAACTGACCCCGATCATGCGCTGGACGGCCGGCCCCGACGGCTCCTACGGCGGCCTCGTCCAGGCGGTCCTGCTCGTGACCCCGCCCGATCTCACGTACGACATCGCCGTCGACCTACTCCAGGCGCTGCTGGACCGCCACGACATCCTCCGTGCCCGACTGACGAACCGGCTGGTGGTGCCCGCCGAAGGAGCGGTGCGGGCGGGCGAACTGCTCAGTCAGGTGCGGGACGTGTCGCTCGACGACGAGCTGGCCGCCGCCGCGGCCCGGCTCGACCCGGCGGCAGGGCGCATTCTCCAGGCCGTCTGGTTCACCGACTCCGGCCGACTGCTCCTCGTCGCCCACCACCTGGTCGTCGACGGAGTGTCCTGGCGCATCATCACCTCCGACCTGGCAGAGGCATGGCAGTCGGGACGGGCCCTCCCCCGCACCGGCACCTCCTTCCGCACCTGGAGCAGGCTCCTGGGCGAGGAGGCCCGCACACCCGACCGGGTGCGTGAACTGCCCTGGTGGACAGAGGCGTTGGAGACAGGACGCCCGCTGCTCGAAAGCTCCCCCGATGCCGGCGCCACCCTGCGGGAGCACAACCTGGTGCTCCCGCCCGCGATCACCGGACCACTGCTGACCGCGGTGCCCGCCGCCTATCACGCCGCCGCCCCCGACGTCCTGCTCACCGCCCTCGCCCTCGCCGCAGCCGCCTGGCGGGAGCGGCGCGGCGACCTGGCAGGCCGCTCGCTGCTCGTCGGGCTGGAGGGGCACGGGCGCGAGGAGGACATCGCCGACGGCGTCGATCTGTCGGCCACGGTGGGCTGGTTCACCACCTTCCACCCGGTCGGTATCGACCCCGGCCCGCTGGACCTCGACGAGGCGCTGTCCGGCGGGCCCGCCGCGGGCACGGCGCTCAAGCGGATCAAGGAGCAGCTGCGCGCCGTACCGGACCACGGCCTCGGATACGGCCTCCTGCGCCACCTCAACCCCGACACCGCGCCCGCCCTGGAGAAACTGCCCCAGCCGCAGATCCTCTTCAACTACCTCGGCCGCTTCGCCGCGTCCGACTCGGCCGAGAAACCCTGGGAACTGGCCCCCGAGGCCCCCGTGCTCCGCGTACCGCCGACTGCATCCGACAGCGGCTCCGCCGCGGGCGGGCACCCTGCGGCCTTCGGCCTGGAGATCAACGCCGTGGCCGTCGAGGAGGCGGGCGGCGTCCGGCTGCACGTCTCCGCGTCCTGGCCGGACGGGTTCCTGACCGAGTCCGCGGCCGCAGACCTGCTCGGCCTCTGGGAGCGCGCCCTGCACGGCCTCGCCCGGCACGCCGAGGACTCCCCGGCAGGCGGCCTCACCCCCTCGGACCTGCCCCTGGTCGACCTGACCCAGGAGGACATCGACGACTTCGAGAACGACCTCGACGACTTCTGAGCCCACCTACTGACTCGTGAGCCCACGCACTACTCCCGAGCCCCCACGGACGACTTCGGAGGAACCGGTGACGCAGCACCCCCCGACCGCGGACGAGCTGCTCCGTTCGGTCACCGACACATTCGGCTCGGAGGCGGCGCCGAGCGAGGACGACAGCCTCATCGCCTGGGGCCTGGACTCCATCACCCTGATGAAGATCGCGGGCGGCTGGCGGAAACAGGGCGTTAGGGTCAGCTTCGCCGAACTGGCCAAGGAACCGACCCTGCGTGCCTGGCGGACACTGCTGGAAGCCCACGTGCCAGCAGCCCGGCCGCCTGCGAGCACCCCGAGCGTGGCACCCGCCCACCCCGAACCCCGCGAGCCCTTCCCGCTCGCCGTGATGCAGCACGCCTACTGGATCGGCCGTGGCGACGAGACCAGGCTCGGTTCCGTCGCCGCCCACCTCTACGTCGAGTTCGACGGCCCCGGCGTCGACCCCGCCCGGCTCGACGCGGCCGTACGAGCCCTCGCGGCCCGCCACGGCATGCTGCGCGCCCGCTTCACCGACGACGGCCGTCAGGAGATCCTGCCCGACCTCATGGGCCCCGCGACGGCCGTCAACGACCTGCGGACGCTCGACACCCGGACCGCGGCCGCCGAACTGGAGGACGTCCGGCTCTCCTCCTCGCACGCGCGCCTGGACATCGCCGCAGGTGAGGTCTTCTCCGTGCAGCTCTCGCTGCTGCCGGACGGCGGCAGCCGGCTGCACGTCGACGTCGACATGCTCGCCGCCGACGCGCTCAGCTACCGGGTACTGCTCTCCGACCTCGCCAAGCTCTACGCGAACCCCGGCACACCGCTCCCCGCGATCCGCACCAGCTACCCGGAGTACCTCGCCGAGCGCGCGGACGTACGGCGGCTGAGCCGGGACCAGGCACAGGCGTGGTGGCAGCGGCGGATCCCCGAGCTGCCCAGCGCCCCCGAACTCCCCCTCGTGCCCGAGGCGGAGCGTGCGGACCCGACCCGGGTGACCCGACGCCACCACTGGCTGCCGCCGGAGGAGAAGCGGCGGCTGACCGCCCGCGCCCACCAGCACGGGCTGACCCCGGCCATGGCGGTGGCGACCGCCTTCTCGGAGGTCCTGGCCGCCTGGAGCGGACAGCCGCGCTTCCTGCTGAACGTGCCGATGTTCGACCGCAGGGGCTCCCACCCCGACGTCGACCTGCTCGTCGGCGACTTCACCAGCTCGGTGCTGCTCGACGTCGACCTGGCCGAACCGGGCTCGTTCACCGAGCACGCGCGGCACTTGCAGGACCGTATGCACACCGACGCGGCACATTCCGACTACTCCGGCGTGGAGGTCCTGCGGGACCTGTCCCGGCACAACGGCGAACAGGTCCTGGCCCCCGTGGTGTTCACCAGCGCCCTCAACCTCGGCGAGCTCTTCGACGCAGGCGTACGGCAGTCCTTCGGCAAGCCCGTCTGGATCATCTCCCAGGGACCGCAGGTGCTCCTGGACGCCCAGGTGACCGAGGTCGACGGCGGACTGCTGGTCAACTGGGACGTCCGCGAGGACGCCTTCCCGGCCGGCATGGTCGACGCGATGTTCGCCGCCTTCCACGGCCTCGTCACCCGGCTCGGCACCGACGACACGGTCTGGGAGCGCCCGGTTCCGGCCCTGCTGCCCGCCGAGCAGTCCGCGGTCCGCGCCACCGTCAACTCCACCGAGGGCCCGCGCAGCCACCGGCTGCTGCACCAGGGCTTCTTCGAACGCGCCGCCGGGCAGCCGGATGCGCCCGCCCTGCTGTGGGCCACCGAAGGTGCCCTGTCCTACGGCGAGTTGGCCGACCGTGCGCTGCGCACCGCCGCCGCCCTGGTGGAGCGCGGCGTACGCCCCGGCGACACGGTCGCGGTGAGCCTCCCGAAGGGGCCCGGCCAGATCACCGCCGTACTGGGCGTGCTGGCCGCGGGTGCCGCCTACGTGCCGATCGGCGTCGAGCAGCCGCCCGCGCGCCGCGACCGCATCCGCGCCACCGCGGGATTCCGGGTCGCGCTGACCGACGGGCGCCCGGTCGAGGGCCTCGATGTTCTCCCGGTCGTCGAGGCGCTGCGCGCTACCCCCCTCGCGGAGCCGGTGACGGTGGACGAGGAACAGCCCGCCTACGTGCTGTTCACCTCCGGCTCCACCGGCGAACCCAAGGGCGTCGAAGTGCCGCACCGGGCGGCCATGAACACCATCGACGACCTCAACGACCGGTTCGCCGTGGGCGCTTCGGACCGCTGTCTCGCCCTGTCCGCCCTGGACTTCGACCTCTCCGTCTACGACACCTTCGGGCTGCTGAGTGCGGGCGGTGCGGTCGTGCTCGTGGACGAGGACGACCGGCGCGAGGCCAGTCAGTGGGCCGACCTCGCGCGCACACATGGGGTGACGCTCATCAACTGCGTGCCGCCCCTGCTCGACATGCTCCTCCTGGCCACCGCACCGGGCCAACTCGCCGGTCTGCGCGCGGTGTTGCTCGGGGGCGACCGGGTGGGCACCGACCTGCCGGGGCGGCTGGCCGCGAGGGCTCCCGGCTGCCGGTTCACCGGTCTGGGCGGCACGACGGAGACCGCGATCCACTCCACCGTCTGCGAAGTGACCGGCACTCAAGTCCCGGCGCACTGGCGGTCGGTGCCGTACGGCACTCCGCTGCGCAACGTCCGTTGCCGGGTCGTCGACGCCCACGGACGGGACTGCCCGGACTGGGTGCCGGGTGAGCTGTGGATCGGCGGGGACGGGGTGGCGCTCGGATACCGGGCCGATCCCTCCCGTACGGCCGAGAAGTTCACGGAGGAGGACGGGCTGCGCTGGTACCGCACCGGTGACCTGGCGCGGTACTGGCCCGACGGCATGGTGGAGTTCCTCGGCCGCCGTGACCACCAGGTCAAGCTGCGCGGCTTCCGGATCGAACTGGGCGAGGTGGAGGCGGCGCTCGTCGGACACCACGCCGTACGGCGTGCCGTCGCCGGGCTGACCCGGGGCCAGGGCGTCCAGCTGGCGGCCGCGGTGGCCGCCGACGCGGGGACAGCCGAGGACGAGCTGCGGGAGTGGGCGCGATCCGTGCTGCCGCCGCACATGGTCCCGGCCCGGATCGCCGTGGCCGGGGAACTCCCGCTCACCTCCAACGGCAAACTCGACCGCCGTGCCGTACAGGAGCTGTGGCAGGTGGCGGAGGCGGAACAGCACCGGGCCCCCGGTACCGCCCTGGAGACGGTCGTGGCCCGCGTCTGGCAGGACGTCCTCGGCGTCGACCGCGTCGGTCTCGACGACGGCTTCTTCGCGCTCGGCGGGGACTCGGTCCTCGCCACCGTGATCGTCGGCCGGCTGCGTGAGGCGCTGGACACCTCGGAGGTCTCCGTACGCTCCCTCTTCGCGACCCTGACGGCCGGCGGCATGGCCAAGCGGCTGTCCGCCGAGGAGCAGACGCCCGGCCGTCTCGAACAAGTCGCCGCGATTCACCTGGAGATCGAGGACATGTCGGCGCAAGAGATCGACTCCGCGCTGCGGGACACGTAAGGAATCCGCACTGCGGGACATGTAAGGAAAGAGGGGCGGGGTACCCGCAGGCGCCCCGCCCCTCCCTTCGTCGCCCCTCCCTCGGGCGTCAGTCGAGCTTCTTGAAACCGGGCTCCAGGTTGTTCAGCGCCCACGGGATGCCCAGCACGGACGGGCTGCGGAGCTGGCTGATGGCCGCGACGTCGGTCACGACATACCGGTCGTCCTTCACCGCGGACATGTTCTTCACCAGGGCACTGGCCTCGAACGCCTTCTTCAGGTCCGGCGTGGTGAACGCGATGACGACCAGATCGGCGTCCAGCTTGTCGAGCTGCTCGAAGGACAGCTCACCGGTCGGGCTGCCGTTGACCGTCTTGATGTTCTTCACCGACGGGGTCAGGCCCATCCCGACCTGGCTCATCAGCTTGGCCGCGAAGTCGTCCTCGGACGCGATCGTGAAGATCTTGGCCGGGGTGTTGCCGATGGACAGGCTGTAGGTCTTGCCCTGAAGCTTGGGATGCTTCTCCTTCACCGCGGCGATGCTGTCTTCGGTCTCCTTGATGACCTGCTCGCCCCGCTCCTCCTTGCCGACGGCCTCGGCGACCACCTGCACATGCTCCTGCCAGGTCTGCTTCCCCCAGGCCGTCTCGTACCCGATCGTCGGCGCCACCGCGGCGAGCTTCTTGTAGTCCTTGTCCAGGGTGAAGTCCGAGGTGGCGAGGATCAGATCGGGCTGGAGGGCGGCGACCTTCTCGTAGTCGACGGCGGTCAGTGTGTCGAGGAGCTCGGTCTTCTTGGTGTCGATCTCGTCCTTCAGCCACGGGTACACGCCGTCCGAGCTGAGCGCGTCCTTCGAGATGGCGACCGGCGTGGCACCCAGCGCGTACAGCGCGTCGATGTCGTCGGTGCCGCCGTTGCCGATCACCACGATCCGCTCGGGCGCCGCGGCGATCTTCGTGGTGCCGAACTTGTGCTTGACGGACACGGGGAAGGCGGACGAGGAGTCCGCCTTCGCGTCGCCGGAGGCGTCCGAGGAGGTGTCCGAGTCGTCCTTGACGGAGCCGCAGGCTGCCAGCCCCGCGGCCAGGGTGACGGTGAGAAGGGTGGTGAGGAGCTTTCTCGACATGAGCGTCCCTTGTCGCCGATGACAGGCAGGAGTCGTACGGCCGTCAGTTAAGCAAGGTAAGCCTTGCCTTAGCAACGCTTTTCGGACAACCTCTTTGTTTTTGGCGGGAGTTGACGCTGTTTGATCACGGGCGAGCGGTGAGATAGCCCCCCATCGTGCGGAAGTAGTCGGTCGCCGCGTACTCCGACCCGTCGTCGGTGCGCACCCGCTGGACGACCAGCCCCGGGTGGCGGCCGGTGTGGGAGTCCGGGCCCGCCACGATGACCACGCCGTCCCCCTCACGGATGAAGATCCGGCCCGGGGTGCCGCCGTAACGGCCCTCGGAGGCGGCGGCGGAGACGACCCTGATCCGCTGTCCGCGATGGAACGTGTACGCGTTGGGGTACGGGTCCGACTGTGCCCGCACGAGGCGCTCCAGGCGCTCCGCCGGCCAGGTCCAGTCGATGCGGCTGTCCTCGAGCGAGCGCTTGTGGAAGAAGCTCGCCCGGCTGCGGTCCTGCGGCTGCCAGTGGGCGGCGGCCCGGCCGGAGGCGATGAGGTCGAGCGACTCGCGCACGATGGGCGCGATCAGGTCGACCGTGCGGTGGAACAGGTCCGTTGCGGTATCGGCCGGCCCGACCACCACCGAGCGCTGCACCAGGATGTCCCCGGCGTCCAGCTCGGCGTTCATGCGGTGCGCGGTGACGCCGACGCGCTCCTCGCCGTTGAGGAGCGCCCAGATGATGGGGGAGAAGCCGGCGTAGGAGGGCAGCAGCGAGTCGTGGACGTTGAGCGTGCCGTGCGGGGGCAGGTCGAAGAGCTCGGGCGGCAGCCAGGTGCGCCAGTTGTTGGCGACGAGGATGTCCGGCTCGGCGTCGCGCACCGCGGCGAGGAGGTCGGGGTCGTCGGGGCGGTTGCGCAGGAGGACGGGGACGTCGTTCTTCTCGGCCAGTTCGGCGACGGAGTCGCCCCAGATCTTCTCGTAGGCGTGGTCGCTCTTGGGGTGGGTGACCACGAGCACGACCTCGTGGTCGGAGTCCAGCAGGGCCTGGAGTGTGCGGTGGCCCCAGGTCTGGTAGCCGAACATGGCGACGCGCATGCGGTTCTCCCCTTCGGCAGGCTCCATTGCAAGGTAAGGCTAACCTTATCTAACATGTGGCTGTCTGAGGGAGGCGATGCCACGGTGAAGTCACCGCTCACGGGATCGGACACCACCTACGACGTCCTCGGAATCGGCTTCGGGCCGTCAAATCTCGCACTGGCCATAGCGATTGACGAACATAACGCGGACCTTCCGGCCGACCGTCGGATCAACGCCCTTTTCCTGGAGCGCCAGCCCCGTTTCGGCTGGCACCGGGGCATGCTCATCGACGACGCCACCATGCAGGTGTCGTTTCTCAAGGACCTTGTGACGCTGCGCAATCCGGCCAGCGACTTCAGCTTCCTGTGCTTCCTGTGCGAACGCGGCCGGCTGATCGACTTCCTGAACCAGAAGACGCTCTTCCCGCTGCGCGTCGAGTTCCACGAATACTTCGAGTGGGCCGCCGAGCGGGTGCGGCACCTCGTGGCGTACGACCATGTGGTGACCGCCATCGACCCCGTGCGCGACGACGCGGGCACGGTGACGCACTTCGACGTGGTCTGCCGTGACCCGGAGCACCCCGGTCGGACGGTCACCCGTCGGGCCCGCGACATCAGCGTGGCGGTCGGCCTGGAGCCGCATGTGCCGCCCGGCGTCGAACTGTCCGAACGGGTCTGGCACAACAGCCAGTTACTGCCTCGCGTCACCGAACTCGCCGCCGCCGGTGCGCCGGTGCGCCGCGCGGTCGTCCTCGGCGCGGGGCAGAGCGCCGCCGAGACCGTCGACTTCCTGCACCGTTCGTTCCCCGAGGCCGAGGTCTGCGCGGTGTTCGCCAAGTACGGCTACACCCCGGCCGACGACAGCCCGTTCGTCAACCGCATCTTCGACCCGGAGGCGGTGGACTTGTACTTCGGTGCGCCCTCCGAGGTCAAACAGTCCCTCTTCGACTACCACCGGTCCACCAACTACTCGGTCGTCGACATGGAGTTGATCGAGTCCCTGTACGCCACCGCCTACCAGGAGAAGGTCACCGGCCGGGAGCGGCTGCGCTTCCTCAACGTCTCCCGCATCCGCGACGTCCGGCAGCGCGGCGACGGCCTGCTCGATGTCGCGGTGGAATTCCTGCCGACCGGGGAAAAGCAGGTGCTGGAGACCGACGTTCTGGTCCACGCCACCGGCTACCGCCCCCGCCACCTGACCGCCCTGCTCGGCGAGGCGGCGAAGGTCTGCCTGCGGGACGACGGGGACGCCATCCGCGTCTCGCGCGACCACCGCGTGGAGACCGCGCCCGACGTCAGCGCGGGGATCTATCTCCAGGGCAGCACCGAGCACACGCACGGCCTCACCTCGACCCTGCTGTCGACCACGGCGATCCGCGCGGGGGAGATCCACCGCTCCCTGCTGGACCGGCACACGGCGTCCGTCTGAGCCGGTCGGACCGCTTCCCGGTGAACTCCGGTCACCCCAGGGCGCGATCCAGATTGAAAGCCGCACTGATCAGGGCGAGGTGGGTGAACGCCTGAGGGAAGTTGCCCTGTTGCTCGCCCGTGTGGCTGATCTCCTCGGCATAGAGGCCCAGATGGTTGGCGTACGTCAGCATCTTCTCGAAGGCCAGCCGTGCCTCGTCGACCCGGCCGGCGCGGACCATCGCCTCGACGTACCAGAACGAGCAGATCGAGAACGTGCCCTCGTCGCCGTGCAGTCCGTCGGGGCTCGCCGCCGGGTCGTAGCGGTAGACCAGCGAGTCGGACACCAGGTCCTGGGTGAGGGCGTCGAGGGTGGACAGCCACTTGGGGTCCGTCGGCGAGATGAACTTCGTCAGCGGCATCATCAGCACGGCCGCGTCGAGCACGTCGCCGTCCTCGTGCTGGACGAAGGCCTGGCGGGTCTCGGACCAGCCCCGGCGCATGATCCGCCGGTAGATGGTGTCCCGGCACTGCTGCCAGCGCGGCAGATCGGCGGGCAGTCCGCGCCGGTTGGCCATGCGGATGCCCCGTTCGATCGCCACCCAGCACATCAGCCGCGAGTACAGGAAGTTCTTGCGGCCGCCGCGCGTCTCCCAGATGCCCTCGTCGGGCTGGTCCCAGTGCTCGCACACCCAGTCCACCAGCGCGCACACTTCGTCCCACTGGTCGCTGGAGATCGGCTGCGCCCACTTGTCGTAGAGGTAGATGGAGTCGATCAGCGCGCCGTAGATGTCGAGCTGGAGCTGGTCGGCGGCGGCGTTGCCGATCCGCACCGGGGCGGAGCCGAGATGCCCCTGAAGGTGGTCGAGTTCGCGCTCGGGCAGATCGGTGCGGCCGTCGATGCCGTAAAGGACCTGCAGCGGACCGGTGGTAGAGCCGTCGCCCCGGCTGACATACCGGGTCAGGAACTGCATGAACGCCCCGGCCTCACCCGTGAAGCCCAGCCGTAGCAGCGCGTACACACAGAAGGCGGCGTCGCGCACCCACACGTACCGGTAGTCCCAGTTGCGTTCGCCGCCCAGCTGCTCGGGCAGGCTCGTCGTCGGCGCGGCCACGATCGCGCCGGTCGGCGCGTAGGTGAGCAGCTTCAGGGTGAGCGCGGAGCGGTGCACCATCTCCCGCCAGCGGCCCCGGTACTTGGAGGCGGACAGCCAGTGCCGCCAGTACGCCACCGTGCTGTTGAACTGCTCCTCCGCCTCGGTCCGCGCGCACCGGCGCGGGTTCACCTCGCCGCCGATCTGGTCCAGCGCGAACACCGCCGACTCGCCCTCGGAGAGCTTGAAGTCGGCGTGCACGTCCGGCCCGTCGACCTCCAGCGGCATGGTCGCGGTCAGCCCGAGCGACAGCTTCTCGGACTCGAAGACCGCGACGTCGCCCACCTGGTGGACGGTGTGCGGCCGGGTGCCGTAGTCGAAGCGCGGCGCCACCCGCGTACGGAAGGGGATCGACCCGCGGACGCACACCACGCGCCGGATCAGCCGGTGCCGTTCGGTCTCCGCCAGGCCGCCGTCCACCGGCATGAAGTCCTGCACCTCGCCGACGCCGTCCTCGGTGAAGAACCGGGTGATCAGGACGTTCGTGTCCGGGAAGTAGAACTGCTTGGTCCGCGCCGGCACGGCCGCCGCCAGCTCGAAACAGCCGCCCCGCTCCGCGTCCAGGATCGCCGCGAAGACGCTCGGGGCGTCGAAGGCCGGACAGCAGTACCAGTCGATCGTGCCGTCCGTCCCCACCAGGGCCACGCTGCGCAGATCGCCGATCAGCCCGTGCTCGGCGATCGGCACATAGTGCGATGCCGCCCGTACGTCCCCATCGATCGGTGTCGTGCTCATCGCAGCCTCCCTGGGCCCGCCATGCGCCTCGATCCCAGCGTAGGTGGAATCGGCCGGGAGCGGGCCGGCACCGGGGGACCGGGGGCCGGGCGAGGGGGATCAGGGGACCGGACCGCGCCGACGCTCAAGCCGCCGATGCTCAAGCCGGGCCGACGCTCAAGCCGCGCCGACCTCAGACCGCGACGACCCTCAGACCCGCCTCCTCAAAACTCCGTATGGTGTCGGGAGCGGCCGCCGTGTCCGTGACCAGCGTGTTCACCGCGTCGGCCGCACAGATCCGGGCGAACGCCCGCTGGCCCAGCTTGCTGGAGTCCGCGGCCACGATCACGCGCTCGGCCCGCTCGCACAGCAGCCGGTTGATCGCCGCCTCCGCCTCGTCGTGCGCGGCGGCGCCGTGCGTGGCGTCGAAGGCGACGACACCGAGCACCGCCACGTCGATGGTGATCTGGGCCAGCACCGCGTCCGCGAGCGGCCCGATGAGCTCGTACGACTGCGGGCGCGCGACCCCGCCGGTGACCACGATCTTGAACTGGGGGCGCACGGCCAGCTCGTTGGCGATGTTGAGCGCGTTGGTGACGATCGTCAGCGCGGGCGCCCCGGACGCCAGGTCGCTGCGCACGGCCAGGGCCCGCGCCACCTCGGTGGTCGTCGTGCCGCCGGTCAGCCCCACCGCCTCGCCGGGCGCGATGAGGTCGGCCACCGCCTTGGCGATGCGCTGCTTTTCGGATGCGTGCCGGGCCGTCTTGTAGCGCAGCGGCAGTTCGTACGACACCCCGTGCACGACCGCGCCGCCCCGGGTGCGCACGAGCATCTGCTGCTCGGCGAGCTGGTCGAAGTCGCGGCGGATCGTGGCGGACGACACCTCCAGCTCGGCGGCCGCCTCCTCGACGTCCAGCCGGCCCCGCTCGACGAGCAGCTCCAGCAGTGCCTTCCAGCGGGCGTCGCGCGACATCCGCCCTCCATTCCTCGATCTCCCGGCGACCTTAGCGCACGCCTCTCGACCGGAATGCTTGATTCTGCTCGAAAGCTGGGGCTATCTTGCAAGAACAATCATTCATGGGTGGAAATGCGGAGGGCGGCGGCATGACGCATGTCGAGGACGAGCTCAACAGCCAGCCCGAGTGCTGGACACGCGCCTCGGCGGAGGCGGCCGGCCTCGGCGGGGCGCTGCCGGCGCCCAGGGAGCGGGTCGCGGTCGTCGGCTGCGGCACGTCGTACTTCATGGCGCAGGCGTTCGCCGCGCTGCGCGAGGGATCGGGCCAGGGGGAGACGGACGCCTTCGCCGCGTCGGAGTTCCCGCCCGGGCGGGCGTACGACCGAGTCGTCGCCCTCACCCGCTCCGGTACCACGACCGAAGTGCTGGACCTGCTGGGACGGCTGAAGGGACGTACACATACCACGGCGATCACCGCCGACCCGAACACGCCCGTCATGACGGCCGCCGACGAGGTCGTCGTCCTCGACTACGCGGACGAACGGTCCGTCGTGCAGACCCGGTTCGCGACCACCGCCCTCACCCTGCTCCGCGCCCACCTCGGCCTGCACACCGACGCCGTCGTCGCCGACGCCCGCACCGCACTCGTCGGCGAACTGCCCGAAGAGCTCGTGGAGTGCGGGCAGTTCACCTTCCTCGGCCGTGGCTGGACGGTGGGGCTGGCCAACGAGGCCGGGCTGAAGATGCGCGAGGCGTCGCTGTCCTGGACGGAGGCCTACCCGGCCATGGAGTACCGGCACGGCCCGATCAGCATCACCACGAGCTCCACCGCCACCTGGATGTTCGGCGAGGCGCCCGACGGGCTGGCCGAACAGGTCCGCGCCACCGGCGGACTGTGGATCGAGGGCCGCCTCGACCCCCTCGCCGAACTGGTCCGCGCCCAGCGGCTCGCGGTCGCCGTCGCCGCGGCCCGCGGCCTCGATCCGGACCAGCCGCGCCACCTCACCCGCTCGGTGATCCTCGCCCCCTGACGCACCGAGAAAGGAGAGCCGTGCCCCTCGTGACCACCGGCGAGCTCATCACCCGCGCCGCCGCAGCCCGCTCCGCCGTCGCCGCCTTCAACGTCATCACCCTGGAGCATGTCGAGGCCGTCATCGCCGGTGCGGAGTCGGTGAGTTCGTCCGTCGTGCTCCAAGTCAGCGAGAACGCCGTCAAGTTCCGCTACGGACGCCTGCTCCCGCTCGCCCGCGCGGCCGTCGCCGCCGCCGAACGGGCCGCCGTCCCCGTCGCGTTGCACCTCGACCACGTCCAGAGCGACGACCTGCTGCGCCAGGCGCCGGGCGCCGGGTTCAGCTCCGTGATGTACGACGCGGCCCGACTGCCGTACGCGGACAACCTCGCCGCCACGAAGGCCGCCGTCGACTGGGCGCACGCCCAAGGCCTCTGGATCGAGGCCGAGCTGGGCCGACTGGGCGGCAAGAACGGCGAGGCTCCGCTCGACGCCCACGCCCCCGGTGCCCGCACCGACCCCGCCGAGGCCCACGCCTTCGTCACCGGCTCCGGCGTCGACGCGCTCGCGGTCGCCATCGGCAGCTCGCACGCCATGACCACCCGCACCGCCACCCTCGACCACGAGCTCCTCAAGCGCCTGTCCGCCACCCTGGACGTCCCCCTCGTCCTGCACGGTTCCTCCGGCGTCCCCGACGGCGAACTGACCGCGGCGGTCGCGGGCGGCATCGCCAAGGTCAACATCGGCACGGCCCTCAACATCGCCATGACGGGAGCGATCCGCGACTTCCTCGCCGCCCACCCCGAGGCGGTCGACTCACGCAAGTACCTGAGTGTGGGGCGCGAGGCGATGGTACGGGCGGTGGCCGACATCATCGGGGTGCTGAGGGCTCCCTGACGCGGCCGTACACCCTGACGCCTACCGCTTGACGGCCCTCAGCACCACGAACTTCGGGTCACCGGCGACGAGTTGACTGTTGCCGAACAGCCGCCGCAGCTTCACGTGGTAGCCGAGGTGCCGGTTGCCGATCACCCACAGCTCGCCGCCCGGCCTGAGCGCGCGCCGCGCCCCCGTGAACATCCGCCAGGCCGTCGCGTCGGTCGTCGCCTGGTGGGAGTGGAACGGCGGATTGTTGAGCACGAGGTCGACGCTCCCGGCCGGCACGCCCGCCAGCCCGTCCCCGACCCGGAACTCGGCGTGGCCCTGCACCCCGTTCGCCTTGTACGTCGCCTCCGCCGAGGCCACGGCCTGGAACGACTCGTCCACGAACAGCACCTCGGCCTCCGGGTTCGCCAGCGCCACCGCCGTACCGACGACGCCGTTGCCGCACCCGAGGTCCACCACCCGCTGGGCGCCCTTGCCGTCCGGAAGGTGCCCCAGGAAGAACCGCGTACCGATGTCGAGCCGGTCGGCGCAGAAGACGCCCGCGTGATTGACGACCGTGCGCCCCGAGACCGTGCCGATGCCGGCGGGGAGCGTGTAGGTGTACGGCCACGGGTTGGCGGGCCGGGTCGGCGACGGCTGCGGCGTGCAGAAGATCAGCCGCGCCTTCTTCTCGGCGAGCGAGGTGCGGGTCGGGCCGAGGATCCGCTCGAACAGCTGGAGCGTCGAGGTGTGGATCTCCTTCACCATCCCGGCGCCGACCACCACCGTGCCCTCGTGCACCGCGGGCGCCAGCCGCAGCAGCTGGTCCTCCAGCAGCGCCAGGCTCTTCGGCACCCGCACGAGCAGGACGTCGACGCGCTCCGGCGGCGGATCCTGCGTGGTGAGCAGGCGGACGGAGCCGGGCTCGACGCCGCCGCGGTCGAGGTTGGCCCGGGTCGCCTCCTGGGTCAGGTGGGAGTCCGTGATCTGCACGGGCTGGTGCGCAGCGAGCGCCGTGACCAGGGCACCCCAGCGATCACCGACCACCACGACCGTGCCGGACAGCGGGATCTCCTGCTCCGCCAGATGCCTGAGGAGGTACTCGTCGGAGGCGTCCCAGGCACGCAGCCTGTCACGCGGGTCCTCGGGGAAACGGGTCAGCGCGAGCTCGCCCCAGGGCGTCGTCATACGGTCGTTCATCGTGCGTCAAGGCTAGCCGAGCCGCAGCTCACGGCCGGTGGGGGAGTATGGGAGGCATGGACGCCGAGCTGTTCCCCCGGGAACGTACGGAGGTCGCGCCGTCAGCGGTGCATGTGCCCGACTGGCTGGATCCGGACCGCCAGCGCGAGCTGCTGGAGGCCTGCCGCGAGTGGGCACGCCCACCGGCCGGCCTGCGTACGGTCCACACCCCCGGCGGCGGCACCATGACCGCCCGGCAGGTCTGCCTGGGCTGGCACTGGTACCCGTACGCCTACGCCCGCACGATCGTCGACGGCGACGGCGCCCCGGTGAAACCGTTCCCCGAGTGGCTGGGCGAGCTGGGCCGGCGCGCGGTGCGGGACACGCTCGGGGAAGCGGACGGGGACGCACAGGGCGGACCAGGGCCGGCGTACGACATCGCCCTGATCAACTTCTACGACGCCGATGCCCGCATGGGCATGCACCGCGACAGCGACGAGAAGTCGGACGCCCCGGTGGTGTCCCTGAGCCTCGGCGACACCTGCGTCTTCCGCTTCGGCAACACCGAGACCCGGACCCGGCCCTACATGGACGTCGAGCTGCGCAGCGGCGATCTGTTCGTGTTCGGCGGCCCGTCGCGGCTCGCCCACCACGGCGTGCCGAGGGTGCAGCCGGGCACCGGACCGCCGGAGTTGGGGCTGACCGGGCGGTTGAACATCACGCTCAGAGTGAGCGGGCTGTAGGCCGCCGCATCTGCGGATCATGGGAGACTCGCCCTCATGAGCGGCAAGGCGGACCCCCGGTCGGCGGGGGAAGGAACCACGTCAAGGACGCGGTTGGACCGGGGGCGCGGTGCGCTCGGACCCGCGTTGGAGCTCGTGCACACCGGACGCGCCCCCACGCGTGCCGTCCTCACCGCCGAGCTCGGGGTGACCCGGGCCACGGCCGGCGCGGTCGCCGCCGAACTGGAGGCGCTCGGCCTGATCCGGGTCGACGCCCGGCCAGGCGCGGCAGCCGGTTCGCAGGGGCGGCCCTCGCACCGGCTGGCGGTCGCCGAGGACGGCCCGGTCGTCCTCGCCGCACAGGTGCACGCCGACGGCTTCCGGGCGGCGCTGGTCGGCCTCGGCGGCCGTATCGTCGCCACCGCGCCCGGCTGCGAGACGGTGGACGCCGATCCCGCCAAGGTCCTCGGCTCGGTCGTCGAAGCGGGCGCCGACCTGCTGCGCACGACCGGACGGCGCTGCGTCGGCGCCGGACTCGCCGTACCGTCCGCCGTGGCGGAACCGGACGGCCTGGCGCTCAACCCGCTGCACCTGGCCTGGCCCGTGGGTGCGCCCGTCCGCCGTATCTTCGCGGAGCGCGTGCGCGAGGCCGGGATCACCGGACCGGCCTTCGCCGGCAACGACGTCAACCTCGCCGCCCTCGCCGAGCACCGGCACGGCGCGGGTCGCGGCGCCCGGCATCTGCTGTGCGTGGCCACCGGGCACCGGGGCGTGGGCGGTGCGCTCGTGCTGGACGGCCGTCTGCACACCGGCAGTTCGGGCCTGGCCCTGGAGGTCGGCCACCTCACCGTGAACCCCGAGGGCAGACCCTGCCACTGCGGCAGCCGCGGCTGCCTCGACGTCGAGGCCGACCCGCTGGCCCTCCTCACGGCGGCCGGCCGCGAGCCGGGCCCCGAGGTCAATCTGCTTCAGCAGGCCAAGGACCTGATCCGCACCCGGTACGACAACCCCGCGGTCCGCACGGCCACCGAGGCCCTCATCGACCGCCTCGGCCTGGGCCTGGCCGGCCTGGTCAACATCCTCAACCCGGACCGCATCATCCTCGGCGGCCTCCACCGCACCCTCCTGGACGCCGACCCCGAGCGCCTGCGCGCGGTCGTCGCCGACCGCAGCCTGTGGGGCCAGAGCGGGGGCGTCCCGATCCTCGCGTGCACCCTGGACCACAACAGCCTCGTCGGTGCTGCCGAGCTGGCCTGGCAGCCGGTGCTGGACGATCCGTTGGCGGCGCTCGCCTAGGGCCTGTCGGACAATTCCCGTCTGCCCCGCGGCGGCAGACCGAGCTCGAGGCGTACCCGAGGCGTGTCCCCGTACCCCCGTCACTCGCCGACCAGCCCGCCCCTGACTCGGCCCGCCCCACTCGCGGCGGACCTGGGTACCCTTCGTGACATGCGGATCTCCGTCTCCTCGGACATGGACGAACCCGTGGCCCGTCTCCTCGTCACCGAGCTGCGCGGCCGCGGTCACGACGTCGTCACCCACGGGGCGCTCAGCCCCGGCGACGACCCCCAGTGGGCCGCCTGCTCCGAGGCGGCCGCCCGCGAGGTCGCCGCTGGGACGGCCGACCAGGCGGTCGTGTGCTGCTGGACCGGCACGGGCGCGTCGATCGCCGCGAACAAGGTGCCGGGCGTACGGGCCGCCCTGTGCACGGACGCGTACACGGCGGACGGCGCTCGCCGCTGGAACGACGCCAATGTGCTCGCGCTCAGCCTGCGTCTGACGTCCGAGCCCTTGCTCAAGGAGATCCTCGACGCCTGGTTCGCGGCCGAGGCCAGCGCGGACGCCGAGGACCGGGAGAACGTGGCCCACGTCGGCCGCCTGGACCTCAGGGAGCCGTAAGGCTCCACAAGGCTGCCACCAGCGGTCGCCGCAGATCGGCCCGCCGGACGCACAGCCCGATCGGGAACGGCTCCGGCGGCGGATCGCCGGGGACGACAGAGAGCCGGTCGCGCACCGCACTGTGCTCCAGCACCAGACGCGGCACCACACCCGTGCCGCACCCCAGGGCGACCAGCGTCAACAGCCCTTCGTGGCCTTCGGGTTCGCAGGCCACCTCGCGTGTCGTGCCGCGGGCGCGGAACCAGCGGTCGGCGGCCTCGCGGACCAGCCCTCGGTGGGGAAGGACGAAGGGGCCCTCGATGCCGGGGCCGGGACGGTCCCGTGCGGACACCATGACCAGCTCCGGCACCGCGCCGTCCGGCTCACCAGCGACTCCGGCAGCCGCGCCGGGATCCCCACGACGGCCACGTCCACCTTGCCCTCGTCCAGCCGGGCCAGTGCCGCGGCCGCGTCACCGGTGCACGGATCGAGCCGCACCTGGGGGTGGGCGGTGCGGAACGGCGCCAGCAGGTCGGGCAGCAGCGCCTGACTGGCGGTGACCGTGGCGAACACGGCGTCGGCGGGAGGGCCTCGACCGCGGCGGCCGGTCTGTCTTCGACCGGGCGTACACGGCGACGTACGGGCCCGCCCGCGAGATCGTCGCCGAGATCTACGACGAGGTCGCCGACGGTACCGAGCTGCGCAGTGTGCTCCTGACCGAACGGCGGCTCGGCGCCTGCCCGATGAGCAGGATCGGCGGCTCACCGATGTGGGCCGTCGGCGACCGGGTGCACGCCCGGCGGGCCGAACGCGAGCTGCCGGTCGACCCGTTCACCGCCGGGGTGTTCGTGGCCACGATGACGGCCCAGATCGACGAGTTCGCCGAGCGCGGCCCCACTGGTCGGAGATCGTCAACGAGTCGGTCATCGAGGCCGTCGACCCGCTGCTGCCCTATGTGCACGCCCGGGATGTGGCCCACATGGTCGACAACTGCTCCTGCACGGCCCGCCGCGGCGCCCGGCGCTGGGGCCCGCGCTTCCCGGCCGCGTACGAGCAGATCGCCTACCCGGCCGCCGAACACCCGGCCGACGCGGCTCCGTTGACGGCCTTCGACACCCACCCGGTGCACGAGGCCCTGGCCGCGGCCGCGAAGCTCCGGCCGACCGTGGACACCGCCGTGGCCTAGGAGGACGGCCTGGTGAGGGCGGGCGCATCGACGGGGGCGGGGGCATCGGCGTACTGCGCCACTCCCTCCCCGAACGACCAGTTGATCGGCTCGTTCTCGATGAGGTTGACGAAGACGTTCCGCGGCTCGGTCCCCGCGTAGGCGTGGGCGAGCTCGGCGATCCGCCGGTACAGCGCCTGCTTCTGCGCGGGGGTCCGCCCGGAACGCAGGGTGATCGTGACGTACACGAGGCCGTCGTCCCGGTGGATGCCGAGGTAGTCGCTGTCATAGCGCAGAGTGCTTCGGGTGCCGTCGTGCCCGACCAGCACCTGGAACCGGTCGTCGGGCGGGATCCCGATCGCCTCCACCAGGGCGTCGTGCACGGCACGGCCGAGGGCGTCGAGGCGCTCAGGGTCGGCTCCCAGGGCGTCGATGCGGACGAAGGGCATGTGTGGGTCTCCTTGCTGCGAACGTCACGAACGGCGAGGTCTGGGGACCAGCTCGCCACCGCAGTTGGGACAGATGTCCCGCATGGCCTCGCTGCACGGCACACAGAAGGTGCATTCGTACGAGCAGATACGGGCAGGTGCGTCGAGCGGCAGGGCCGCCGTCTCGCAGCGCTCGCAGCGATCGCGCATCTCCAGTGCCATGTCTTCGCCTTTCCTTCAGCCCGGCAATTCCTTCAGCCCGGCAATCGGTCCCGCCCCGGCGCGGACAGGTGCAGCACCTCGTACACGTCGCCGTCGGCCTTGGGTGTGTCGTTCTCCCAGAGGGAGAAGTGGATCAGCTCCCAACGACTGGTGTCCACGGCAGCCGCCGAAAGTACCGCGCCGTCCTCGTCGGCCAGCCGCTCGGTCTCCCGCGCCGCGTCCGCCCCGACCTCGGTCAACAGCTCCCCGTCCGGCACCTGTTGGCGCCGCAGCAACGCGACCCGCGCGGGGAAGCCGGCGGCCCTGCCCTCCTCGTACGCCAGCCCGGACCACTGCCGGACCGGCGGGCGGCCGAAGTCGTCGACGACGCCCTGGAAAGGGCCGCCCCAGAGGAAGGCGTTCATGCCCGCGCCCGTGTTCCACAGATAGAACGGCGCGTATTGGTTGACCGGCGATCCGTGCACACCGCGCTCACGCATCAGATAGGCCTTGAGGCCCAGGCCCGGCCAGTCGTCGAGCAGGTGCCCCTTGCCGGCCACGCGGCGGCGGATGATCCCCATGTCGTAGTCGGCGGGCAGGGTGAGCTCGTACTGCATCGCGTGCATCGGGCGCCTTCCTAGTGGTCCTGGTGCGGTGCGAGAAGGGAGAGCAGCCCCCGGACACCCACGTCGAAGGCGGCGGGCGAACCGGACGCGCGGGCGAGGACGTAGCCGCCCTGGACGGTCGCGACGATCGTCGCCGCGATCGACTCCCCGTCGAGCCCGGGCGCGAACTGGCCCTGCTCCTTGCCCTCCTCGACGATCCCGGCGAGCCGTTCACGCAGCCAGTCGAGCGTCTCGTCGACGGGCGCCCGCAGTTCGTCGCTGGCGATCACGTCCGGGTCCATCGTCAGCCGCCCGACCGGACAGCCGCGCAGCACATCGCGCTCGCGCCGCAGATACGCCTCGATGCGCTCGTACGGCGTTCCCGGACCGTCGAGTACTCCCGCGGCGGTAGCCCGCATCTCCTCGGCGGTACGCCGGATCGCGGCCAGGGCGAGATCCGGCTTCCCCTTGAAGTGGTGGTACATGCTGCCCTGCCCGGCGCCCGCGCGCTCCAGGATGGCCTTGGGGCTGGTGCCCACATAGCCGCGCTCCCACAGCAGTTCCCGGGTGGACTCGATCAGTCGGTCCGAGGTGTCCGAGGTGCTCATGCCCTCACTGTACATACTAGTAGTTACAGAAGTCGAGTCCTCGTCGAGTCCTCGTCGAGTCCTCGTCGAGTCCTCGTCGAGTCCTGGTCGAGCCCTTCCGAAGCAGCCGAGCCGGCCCCGCGTACTCCCCGCGAGGTACGCGCACTGCCGCTGGCCGTACGACGACCCGGACCCCTCTGCGGCGCGAGTCTCAAGACATCACCGAAAAGGACCCATTCCCAACCGACTCGGGAGATGACTCGAGATGCAGACCCTGGCTCACTTCGCAGACGGCGGCCCCGGCCCGTGGATCCTGCTCTTCCCGCTGATCTGGGCGGCCGTCGTGATCGGCGGCATCACGCTGCTGCGCCGCACGGTGTGGCGCGGACGCCGCGGCCCGTGGCGGCCCGCCGCCGACGACAACTCGCCCCTCACGGTGCTCGGTCACCGCTTCGCCTCCGGCGAGATCGACGAGGACGAGTACTGGCGCCGGCTGTCCGTCCTGGACGAGCAGTTCGGCCGTGCCGGCAAGGGCGGTGCGGCATGACCGCCACGACCACCACGACGAGCACGCCGACGGCCGCCCGTGTCGTCGACGCCGTGAAGGTGTACGGCACCGGCGACACCAGCGTGAGGGCCCTGGACGGGGTGAGCGTCGACTTCCCGGTCGGCCGCTTCACCGCGATCATGGGGCCCTCGGGCTCCGGCAAGTCCACCCTGATGCACTGCGCGGCCGGCCTCGACACGCTCACCTCGGGCACCGCCCACATCGGCGACACCGAGCTGAGCAGCCTCGACGACCGCCGCCTCACCCTGCTGCGCCGCGACCGCGTCGGCTTCGTCTTCCAGGCGTTCAACCTGGTGCCGACGCTGACCGTCGCGGAGAACATCAGGCTGCCGTTGGACCTGGCGGGCGGCAAGGGCGACCGCGGCGGCAAGGGCGACCCGGAGTGGATCGACGCGCTGATCGACGTCGTCGGCCTGCGCGACCGGCTCCACCACCGGCCCTCCGAGCTCTCCGGCGGCCAGCAGCAACGCGTCGCCGTGGCCCGGGCGTTCGCCGGCCGACCGGACGTCGTCTTCGCCGACGAGCCGACCGGCAACCTCGACTCCCGCTCCGGCGAGGAGGTCCTCGGCCTGCTGGGCCGCGCGGTGCGCCAGACGGCCCGCACGGTCGTCATGGTCACCCACGACCCGGTGGCCGCCGCCCACGCCGACGAGGTCCTCTTCCTCGCCGACGGACGCCTGGTCGACCGTATGGAATCCCCGACCGCGGACAAGGTCCTGGACCGCATGAAAGCCTTCGAGGTGCCGTCATGAACGCCTCCGTCCGCCTCAGCTTGTCCTCCCTGCGCGCCCACAAGCGCCGCTTCGCCGGTACGTTCCTCGCGGTGTTCCTCGGCGTGGCCTTCCTCGCCGGAACCCTCGTCATGGGCGACACCCTGCGCGCCGGCTTCGACACCATGTTCGGCAACGCCACCAGCGGCACGGACGCCGTCGTCCGCAGCGCCGACGCCATCACCACGCCCGGCGAGAGCGAAGGCGTGCGCGAACCCGTCGACACCGACCTGGTGAGCACGATCGAGCAGGTCCCCGGCGTCGCGGCCGCCGCGCCCAACATCCAGGGCGCCGGCCAGCTCGTCGGCAGGAACGGCGACCCGATCGGCGGCCAGGGCCCGCCCACCCTCGCCGGCAACTGGATCGCCGACCCCGAGCTCAACGCGTACCAGCTCGCCGAGGGCCGCACCCCGCAGAAGTCCGGCGAGGTCGTCATCGACCGCGGCACCGCCGAGCGCGGCGACCTGAACATCGGCGACACGACGACCCTGCGCACGCCCGACCCGATCAAGGTGACCGTCGTCGGCCTCGCGACCTTCGGCGGCGAGGACGGCATGGCCCAGGTGACCTTCACCGGCATGACCCAGGCCGACGCCGAGAAGTACCTCACGGCCGGGCCGGGCGAGGCGGCGAGCATCCAGGTGCGGGCGGGGCCCGGCGTCAGCCAGCAGGAGCTGGTCGACGAGCTGACTCCCGTACTGCCCAACGGCGTTGAGGCCATCACGGGTCAGGAGTCGGCCCAGGAGAACACCGACATGATCTCCAGCCAGTTCCTGACCGTCTTCACCACCTTCCTCCTGGTCTTCTCCGGCGTGGCCCTGCTGGTGGCGACCTTCTCCATCCACAACACCTTCGCGATCGTCGTGGCCCAACGTACCCGCGAGAACGCCCTGTTGCGCGCGCTCGGCGCCTCACGCCGCCAGGTCACCGCGTCGACCCTCGTCGAGGCGACCGCCGTGGCCGTCACCGCGTCGGTGGCCGGGCTCGCGGGCGGCATCGGCATCGCGGCCGGCCTGCAGGCGCTGTTCCCGGCGATCGGATTCCCCTTCCCCGAGGGCGACTTGGTCATCAGCGCACTCTCCATGGCCCTGCCGCTCGCGGTCGGCATCGTGGTCTGCCTCGGCTCCGCACTGCTGCCCGCCGCACGCGCCGGCCGCACCGCACCGCTGGCCGCCCTGCGCGAGACGGCCGTCGACACCTCCGGCGCCTCCCGCCGCCGCGCCGTCACCGGCCTGGGCCTGCTGGCCCTCGCGGTCGGCGTGACGCTCAGCGGCGTCCTGGTGACGCCGTCCCTCTGGCTGGCGGGCACCGGCTCCGTCCTGGCCCTGGCCGCTTTCGTGGTCCTCGGCCCGGTCGCCTCCACGACGGCCGTACGGATCCTCGGCGGCCCCCTCGACCGCCTGCGCGGCGTCACCGGCGGCCTCGCCCGCCGTAACGCCCTGCGCAGCCCGAAGCGGACGGCCGCCACCGCGAGCGCCCTGATGATCGGCGTGGCCGTCGTCTCCCTCTTCACGGTGTTCGGCGCCTCCCTGAAGGCGACCATGGACCAGACGGTGTCCAGGTCCTTCGCGGGCGACGTGGCCGTCAGCACCCCGTCGTTCGGCGCGGGCGGCAGCGGCCTGAGCCCGCGCCTCGCCGACGCGGTCCAGCGGCTGCCCGAGGTGGACACGGCCGTCGGCCTCGGCCGCGGAGTCGCCGAAGTGGACGGCAAGGGACGCGCGCTGACGGTCACGGACCCGGTCGCTCTGGAGCGCACTTTCGACCTCGGCAACGTCCAGGGCTCCCTGCGCGACCTCGGCGCGAACGGCATAGCCATCACCGAGAAGGAGGCCGACAAGCAGAACCTGACCACCGGCGACACCACACAGCTCACCTTCACCGACGGCCAGAAGCAGACCTTCACGGTCCGCGCGGTCTACGGCCAGTCCGAACTCGCCGGCGACTACGTCATCACCCGCGACGCCTGGGCCCCGCACCGCACCCAGGACGCCGACACCCTGCTCGCCGTCTCCTTCAAGGACGGCGTCAGCGCGGACGCCGGCAAGGCCGCGGTGGAAAAGGTCGCAGTCCAGTACGGCAACCCCGAGGTGCAGACCCGTGACGAGTACGCGCAGTCCTCGGCCGGCGGCATCGACATGATGCTCACGCTCGTCTACGCACTGCTCGCCCTCGCGGTGCTCATCGCACTCCTCGGCATCGCCAACACCCTCACCCTGGCGATCCACGAGCGCACCCGCGAACTCGGCCTGCTGAGGGCCGTCGGCCAGACCCGCTCCCAACTGCGCGCGATGGTCCGCTGGGAGTCGGTCCTGGTGGCCGCCTTCGGCACGGTCGGCGGCCTCGCCCTCGGCGCCTTCCTCGGCTGGGTCCTGGTCAGGGCCTCCGACGGCGCGAGCGACAGCACCTTCGCCTTCGCGATGCCGCCCCTGCAACTCGCGGTGGTGGCTCTGGTCGGCCTCACCGCCGGAGCCCTGGCGGGCCTACGCCCGGCGCGCAGGGCGGCACGCCTGGACGTATTGCGCGCGATCGCCACCGAGTGACGCTCACGGGGCAGACGTCGTGCCCCTGAAGCAGCGGTCGGCCGACGGTCAACAAGGCCAACGGCAAGGGCCCACCAACCTCGGTGGGTCAACGACAACGGCCGTGAGAGAGCCGGAGGGGCGCGCCGGTGTCGAGACGGCTGGGGGTACCCCCTCTGGGGGAGCGCGGAGGCCCGAAGGGCTGAGCACGATCGCCGTCTCGACACCGGCTTGGGCGCCCCGCAGGCGAACGAACCACCAGAGGTGTCACCGCCCGGTCAGCCGACAACGGCCGACCGGGCGGGAGCGTGTTCGGGCCTGTGCAGGTCGACCCGCGACCCGACCTCCGCGAATCGGTGCGCGGCCTTCTCCACGGTCGTGCGCCGCAGCGGACGCGCGACCGCGGCCAGAGCGGCCGAGGGCGTCGGAAGCGTGAACCACACGACCTTCCCGGCGTCCCCGTCCGGCCGCACGCCCCAGCTTTCGCTGACCGCGGCCACCATCGCGAGGCCGCGCCCGCAGGTGGCGAGCGTGTCGATGCCCTCGCCATCTGCCACGACCGGCAGACGCGGGTCGTGGTCGCGCACCGAGACCGTCAGCCGGTCGAGCAGCAGCTCGATCTCGACGGTGCACGTCTTGTCCGGCTGGGCGTGCTGGTGGACGTTGGTCAACAGCTCGGTCACACCGAGCGCGGCGCGGTCTATCAAGGGATCCAGATGCCAGTAGCGCAACTGCGCCGATACGATTCTGCGGACCTGGCCGATCCGCGACGGCAGGGCTTGGAGCTCCACCGCGCAGTGCCTGCTTGGGTAACTGATCACGGCTGCGACTCCCCGACTGAAGAGGTCCGGAAGAACACGGAGTACGGATCCAGCAGGGTGCTTGAAGGAAACGGCCGCCTGCTGTCGTGGCCGGCGGGCTGGTTCGCAGCGTTATCGCCGGTAAACCCAGAGTGACGTGAGACCAGAGTGACGCAGGGGGTGCGGTACCGCAACTCGCGGTGACTCAGCCCTTACGTCCGGCAGCCTTCCGTACGGCCTCTATGAACCGGCGCGCGGCGGGGGGACCCGGCTCCCCCGGGGCGGGGTCGTGATCGCCCAGAGTCAGTGAGTAGCGCTTGCCGTTGAGGTCCGCCAGCGCCCGGTCTTCCGGCGAGAACCAGGGCTTGGACGCCCGTACCGCTTGCACGGGTGCGCTGTCGATCTCGCTGCCGTAGCTGGTGAGCAGCTGCACCCTGCCGTCGCTGATCCGTACCTGCCCGGCCCGGGTCAGCGAGCGCAGCCGCTTCCCGATCCGCACGCCCGTGGCCCTGAACTCCGGCTCCGCCATGCCCCGCCCCCTTAGTGCGCGTCGGTGTGCCGGCTCGTCCTGTGCGGGCGCGGCCGGCCCTGGTCGTGATCCAGTGTGCCCCCCGTTCGGGACCGCCGTCCCGCCCGGTGCAGTCTGCCCCTGTCCCGTGTCGAGCACCAGTACGCACGTCATGCCTGACCGGGGGCGCTCGGAGCACTCGCGTGAATGCGCCCCCACAGGCGCCGTGAGGCCACTGGCCCAGGGGTGCCTTTGAGACTCTCAAAGATGTGTTTATGCAGGTGAGAAGCGTGCGGAAGATGTTTATGCTCGAAGCGACGGCCACGCGAGTCGCCGTGGCCGAACAGCACGAGGAGCAGCGCCGTGAGCACCATCCAGAAGACCCTGTCCGGCGTGACCCTCGACGTCGACCACAGCGACGCCGCCTACCGCGTCTGGCTGAAAGAAGCCGTGCGCAAGGTCCAGGCCGACGCCAACCGCTCGGCCGACACGCACCTGCTGCGCTTCCCGCTGCCGGAGCAGTGGGGCATCGACCTGTACCTGAAGGACGAGTCGACGCACCCGACCGGCAGCCTCAAGCACCGCCTCGCCCGTTCGCTCTTCCTCTATGGCCTCTGCAATGGCTGGATCCGGCCGGGCCGCCCCGTGATCGAGGCGTCCAGCGGCTCGACGGCCGTCTCCGAGGCGTACTTCGCGAAGCTGATCGGCGTGCCCTTCATCGCGGTCATGCCGCGCACGACGAGCGCCGAGAAGTGTCGCCTGATCGAGTTCCACGGCGGCCGGTGCCACTTCGTGGACGACTCGCGCAAGATGTACGAGGAGTCCGCCCGCCTCGCGGTGGAGACCGGCGGCCACTACATGGACCAGTTCACCTACGCCGAGCGGGCCACGGACTGGCGCGGCAACAACAACATCGCCGAATCCATCTTCCGCCAGCTGGAGTTGGAGCGGTTCCCGGAGCCCGCGTGGATCGTCGCCACGGCCGGCACCGGCGGCACCTCTGCGACCCTCGCCCGGTACGTCCACTACATGCAGCACGACACCCGCATCTGTGTCGCCGATCCGGAGAACTCGTGTTTCTTCGAGGGCTGGACCAGTGGCGATCCGGACGTCACCTGCGGCCGCGGCTCCCGCATCGAGGGCATCGGCCGGCCGCGCATGGAGCCGAGCTTCGTGCCCGGCGCCATCGACCGGATGATGAAGGTGCCGGACGCGGCGAGCGTCGCCGCCGTACGGGCCCTGGAGCAGGGCATCGGACGCAAGGCGGGCGGCTCGACGGGCACCGGCCTGTGGAGCGCGCTGAAGATCGTCGCGGAGATGGTGGCCGAGGGACGGAAGGGGAGCGTGGTGACGCTGCTGTGCGACCCGGGGGAGCGGTACCTCGACAAGTACTACTCGGACGCCTGGCTGGCCGAGCAGGGCCTGGACATCGCACCGTACTCGGCGGCCATCGAACAGCTGCTGGCCACCGGCGTCTGGCCCGAGTGACGGCGTAGGCCAGGTGACCGGCGAAGCCTAGGGCGCCGCGGACGCCAGCCGCCGGTCCAGCCCGGTCACCGCGTCCCGGAACGCCCGGCCCAGGCCGGCCCGCGCGAGGCCGAAGGCGAACCTGAAGGGCGCCGTGCCGTCCACCGCGAACGTCCACTGCACCCGCGTGCCCGTCCCGGCCGGGGCGAGCCGCCACTCCTCGACCATGGTCCGCGCCCCCGGTGCGTTGGTGACGTCGACGCGGTAGGCGTACACCTCGGGGCTCTTCGCCACGAGGATCGTCTCCTCGAAACGCGTACCGCCCCTGAGCCGGACCTCGCGCCGGGCTCCGTCGTCGAGCGGCCGGGCCAGCGTCACCGCCGAGAACCATTCGGTCCAGCCCGGCACGTCCTCGGCCAGCGCGCGGTAGACCGCCTCCGGGGGAGCGGTGATCTCCCGCGCGAAGACATGCCGTACGGGCGCGGACTCGACGAAGTCGAGTCCCACCTCACGCAGCAGATGAGCCATGGACGAAAACCCCCTATGCCGACGCTGCACCGGGCAGCGTCACCATAGCTGGCGCCCCGTCAGATGTCTGCATCTCGAGATGCCGTCGGCCTCAGAGGTCCGCACCTTCATCGGGCTCGCCCGCCACCACCAGCCGCCGCAGATGCTCCGCGATCTCCGAGCGTGCCTCGGTCTCGAGACCGGCGTCCGTGACCAGCGTGTCGACCTGCTCCAGCGCCGCGAACGAACTCAGCCCCACCACACCCCACTTGGTGTGGTCGGCGACCACCACGACCCGGCGCGCCGACTGCACCAGACGCCGGTTGGTCTCGGCCTCCGCGAGGTTCGGCGTGGACAGGCCGGCCTCGACCGATATCCCGTGCACCCCGAGGAACAGCACGTCGAAATGGAGCGCCGCGATCGCCTGGTCGGCCACCGGGCCTACCAGCGAGTCGGACGGCGTGCGCACCCCGCCGGTCAGTACGACCGTGGCCGCGCCCTGCCGGGGGCCCGACGTGCGCTGCGCGGCGTGGAAGACGTCGGCCACCCGCACCGAGTTCGTGACCACCGTGAGGTCGGGCACGTCGACCAGCTGGTGCGCCAGCGCGTACGTCGTCGTACCGCCCGACAGCGCGATCGCGCTGCCCGGCGCGACCAGCTCGGCCGCCGCCCGCGCGATGTCCTCCTTGGCCGTCAGCTCCAGACCCGACTTGGCCTCGAAGCCCGGCTCGTGCGTGCTCGCCTCGACCACCGGGACCGCACCGCCGTGCACCTTCTCCAGCACGCCCTGCCGGGCCAGCGCGTCGAGATCGCGCCGCACCGTCATGTCCGACACGCCGAGCTTTCGCGTCAGCTCGTTGACGCGTACCCCGCCTCTGCGCCGTACCTCGTCCAGGATCAGGGCGCGCCGCTGCTCCGCGAGGAGGTTCTGATTCTCGCTCACGTACGCTCCGGTCCTTTCGCCTCTGCCGTCCGTCATGCCCTGCGCACCCACTCTGATGAGGACATTCTCGCCCCTCCCGGTGCGCGGGACGTCCCATACTCGCATGGGTCGGTACCGGTCGCGCCACTGGCTGTCACGACGCGCGCATGTCACTTCGGCATCGTCCGTTCCTCCGTTCTTCACGTGGATCGGGGAGATTCCGTGACGAGAGGTGTAAGGAACCCCCTCCGGGGAGATCCTTGTGCCCGCACAGACAGAAGCCGACGGCTTGTCACGGGGGAAGTGCGAACAGTGGAACATGCGCAAGAGCGTGCCGCGAGAAACGGAGCGGACACGGCGACGGACGGTCCCGTCCCGGGGCCCGAGGGCGCCAGGATCGCCCTGGAACTCCTGGTCCACGGTGTCGGCGGCACCACACCGCAGGACATGCTCGACGATCCGCGCACCGTGCGGATCACCGGCGACGACACGGCCGCGGTCTTCCGGCGGGCCGAGGACGTCGACGCCGAGAAAAGACCGGACGACTACCGGGGCAAACCGGTCCCCGAGGCATACGTCTGGTGCAACCTCACCTCAGGAAACAGCGCACGCGCCCTGTGGCTGCTGTTACTGCCGTTCATGGTGGTCAACCTCGCCCACTGGATGCGCCCCACCGCACGGGACCGCGACCGTACGGTGCGCCTCTACGGCCTCCTCGTGCGGCTCGCGGGACTGACGCTGACGGTGCTGCTGGTCGCGGCCGCGTGCGAGGTCGCCCTGGACCTCGCGGCCTGGCAGTGCGCGGGCACGCGCGCGTGCGCCGAGCGACACAGCTGGCTGGGCTTCCTGTCGCCCGTCGTCTCGGACGGCGGCTGGTGGAGCCGCCCGGGCCGCAGGCTCGCCCTCGCCGCCGTGGTGCCGGCCGCGCTGACCGGCCTGCTGTGGTACCTCTCCCGCCGCACCTGGAGCGCGTACGAGTCCCAGCAGCCGATGTCCCGCGAGCCCGAGCCCGACGAGGAGTCCGGCCGCACCTCCCTGGGCCGCCCCGGCTTCTGGTACGGCCGTCGCCTGGTCGCCCGGCTGCGCGCCGCGCACACCGCCGCGGGCCTGCTGACGGTCGCCGCCGCGGTCGGCTCGGCGGCGGCGCGCTTCGACCGCAGGACCGGTGGACCCGCGCTCCTCGACACACTGGGGTGGCTGCTGGAAGCGGCGATCGTCGCCGGGGCGGCCGTCGTGGTGGGGGTGGTCTGCCGCCGGGGCCGCAGCGAGAACCGCCTCGACCAGGAACTCGACGAGCATCTCGTACGACGCCTGCCGCTGGCCTCCCTCTTCCTGCTGGCGCTCGCCCTGGTGTACGCCGGATGGGAGCGGCCGGGCTGGCAGTCGGCGGGCCGCCTCCCGGGCGACCCCACCTTCGGCGCCATCGCCTTCCTCCAGGGCCTGCTCGTCATCGTCCTCGCCGTCGTCGCCCACGTCCTGCACCGCACCCGGCCCGACCCGCGCGCCGCGATGCGGGGCCTGGGCGGACCGGCCGTGGCGATGCTGGCCTGCGCCCTCGGCGGCGTGATGTCCGGCGGGGTGTCCCAGCGGGTGGCCGACTGGCTGGACGGCACGGGTACGTCGATCGTCGGCCCGCCGGTCCTGCTGACCTGGCAGGCGTCCGTCATCCCACCGCTGCTGTTCCTCCTGCTGCTGCTCTGCGGCTGGCTGGCACGGCGGGCCTGGCAGCTGCGCCGCACCGAACTGGGCACGGTGGCGCACGACTACGCCGGGGAGCCCCAGGACACGGCACGCACCCGCCGTATCGCGAGCACGCGCGCGATGGCCACGCTCACCGACCGCGCCCCCCTCGTAGTCGCTGTCACCTCCACCGCGACGCTGCTCCTGGGCGCCGGAGCCCTGGTCGGCGCCCTGACGACCGACGCGACACCGAGTGCGGCCGCCGACGAGGCGTACGCCTTCGTCCACGGCGCCGCCGAGACGGCGCAGGCGCTGGGCTCCTGGCTGATCGGCGTGGGCTTCATACTCTTCGTCACCTGGGGCAGGCGCGCCTACAAGGACGCCTCCGCGCGGCGCACCATCGGCATCCTGTGGGACGTCGGCACCTTCTGGCCGCGCGCCGCCCACCCCTTCGCGCCGCCCTGCTACGCCGAACGCGCGGTGCCCGACCTGACCTGGCGGATGGCGACCTGGACACGCGCCGAGGACGGCCGCCGCCTCGTCATCTCCGGGCACTCCCAGGGCAGCGTGCTCGCGGCCGCGGCGGCCTGGCAGCTGACACCGGCCGACCGCAAGCGGGTCGCGCTCCTGACCTACGGCTCGCCGCTGGAACGCCTCTACGGCCGCTGGTTCCCGGCCCACTTCGGCCCTGCCGCGCTCGGTTCCCTGCATGCCGAGGTCGACTGCTGGCGCAACCTGTACCGGCTCACCGACCCCATCGGCGGCCCGGTCCGCCTGCCCGGCGACTGCGGCCCCGCGGTGGACCGCGAGGCCCTCAAGGACCCCCTGGCGTACGGCCGTACACCCGAACACCCTTTGCCCGCCCCCATCCTCGGCCACAGCGACTACCAGGCGGACCCGGCCTTCGCGGAAGAACGGGAGCGACTGCTGGCCCGGCTGCGTCCGGAGGTGCCGGCGCAACGGCCGGGGGCCGTGCCCGAGGGCTGATCCCCCCCCCGGCCGGGAGAGAGCCGGCCGACTGTAGAGGGCGCGTCACACGCTCGGCGGCGAAGGAGGGCACCAGAAGGCGAGGTCTTCCCGCAGGAGCGGCGGGCGTCGGCGGGCGTCGGCCGCGTTCCGTGCTGAGGGCTGCGCAGCGCGGACGTGGTCGGCCCGCACCTGGCCGGAACCTGGGCCCGTGGCGCTGCCCGCCCGCGCTTCGCCGCCCTGCTGCCGGGCCTGCCCGGCCCGACCGCCGCACTCAACGCGGTTCCGGCAGATCCTCCGCGTACAGCAGGGTCAGGTCGTCCGTGCTCGGCTCGTCGAGCTGGGCGACCCGGCCCGCGTGTCGCTCCACCATCGCCTCGAAGGTCTGGCGTGCCGTACGGCCGTTGCCGAACGCCGGGCCCTTGGGGATCGCCGTGAAGTACTTCAGCAGGGCCTCGGCGAGGCCAGGGCCGAGCCGGTACTCGTGCTCCTCGGCCTGCTGCTCCACGATCCGCAGCAGCTCGTCGGGGCCGTAGTCGCTGAAGGTGATGGTCCGTGAGAAGCGGGACGCCACACCGGGGTTGACCGAGAGGAAGCGCTCCATCTCGGCCGTGTAGCCGGCCACGATCACCACGACCGCGTCGCGGTGGTCCTCCATCAGCTTCACCAGCGTGTCGATGGCCTCCTTGCCGAAGTCCCGGCCCGAGTCCTCCGGCGACAGCGCGTACGCCTCGTCGATGAACAGCACACCGCCGCGCGCCTTGTCGAAGGCCTCTTGCGTGCGGATCGCCGTGGAGCCGATGTGCTCGCCGACCAGGTCGACGCGGGACACCTCGACCAGGTGGCCCTTCTCCAGGACGCCGAGGGAGGCGAGGATCTCGCCGTAGAGCCGGGCGACCGTCGTCTTGCCGGTGCCGGGGGAGCCGGTGAAGACCAGGTGCCGCTTGACCGACGCGGCCTTGAGGCCCGCCTGCTGGCGGCGCCGGCCCACCTCGATCATGTCGGTGAGGGCACGCACCTCGCGCTTGACGCTCTCCAGGCCCACCAGCGCGTCCAGTTCACCGAGGACGTCCTTGGAGGTCCGCGCCGGCTTCTCGGGCTGCGAGGCGGCGACGAGCGGCTCCTGCTCGGTCGTGCGCTGGCCGGGGATCGCGCCCAGCAGGCCGGGGGACTGGCGCACGGTCTGTACAGCGGGCTCCGGTGCCGACGGCGGCTGCCTCAGGCCCGCGCTCTCGTCGCTGGTGCAGTCCTCCACGTCGGGTCCCACCCCGGAGGCGGCGTCCGGGCCGCCGTCCGCGAACTCGTACCCGCCACGCGCGCACCGCTCCGTACGGCACTTCTTCAGCGTCGTACGGCAGCCGTCGATCACATGGAAGCCGTATCCGGCGCTGCCCCTCACCCGGCAGTTCAGGAAGGTGCCGCGGCCGCCCGCCGAGACGTAGAACCCGGCCTCGGCCGGCGAGTCGACGGTGCAGCGCTCGATGGTGGGGTCGGCCCCCTTGGTGACGATCACGCCCGTCTGGGTGCCGTCCAGGGTGCAGTTGTTGAGCGTGCCGCCGCTGCCGTGGTCCCGGAACCAGGCGCCCGTCGCCGCGTCCCGGATACGGCAGTCGTCGAGCTGGGCGGTGGCGCCGTCGCTCACCGACACGGCTGTGTTGCGCACTTGGGACAGGTCGCTGTCGACGACGTCCGCGCGCGAACCGCGGTCGAGGACGAACAGGGCGTCCGGCACGTCGTGCACCCGGCAGGAGTCCAGTACCGCGGTGGCGCCGTCGCTGACCCACACCGCCGGATAGTCGCCCGTGCTGTCGAAGATCTCGCACTGGTTGGCGTCCACACGCGTGCCCGGATCCCACACCGACAGGCCGTTGCGCCCGAACTGACGCACCGTCGTGCGGGTCAGGGTCAGCACCGAGCGGGAACGCAGGTCGACCGCGTTCTCCGGGATGTCGTGGATACGGCAGTCGGCCAGCGTCAGCACGGCGTCCGTGTCGAGGGTGACGCCGTCGGCGGTCGTGCGGTGCACATCGCAGTCGGTGAGATGCGCGGTGGCCCGACCGGTGATCTGGACGCCGGAGCCCCGCACCTCGTAGACCTCGCAACCCACCGCTTCCAGCGCGGAGTTCTCCCCCGTAGCCGTCAGACCCGAGCCCGAGGCGTGGTGGACCCGGCAGCGCTCCAGGCGAGGGTGCGCGCCGCCGCGTACGGCGATGCCCGCCTGGCCTGCCGCGACGACCTCGCACTCCTCGAACACCCCGCCCCCGCCGTCGAGTACGGCGATGCCGATGCCCGCGGGGTTGTCGACGGTGCAGCGCCGCACGGTCGGGCGGGCGCCGCCGCGCACCTCGATCCCGGCCGCGGACCGCGTGACCACCCGGACGTCCGACAGCTCCGGGGCGCCCTCCTCGACGAGCAGCGCGGGCGCCGCCGCGTCCTGGCCCTCCACATGCAGGTCCTGGACCACTGCCGAGGCGCGCACCGTCAGCGGGACACCGTCCACGGGCGCGATACGCACCGAGCCGGGGGAGCCCTCGGGGCCGCGCAGGGTCACCGCCCGCTGGACGACGAGGTTCTCCCGGTAGGTTCCGGGCGCGACGGTGAGGACGTCACCGTCGGCCGCGGCCTCCAGGGCGGCCGCGAGCGATGCGTACTCACCCGTGCGGCGCCGCCACCGCGATGTGCCGGTGTGCGTCACCTGGACCGTGCCCTGTGCCATGGCGTTGATGTGCCCCCACCTCGAAGTACGCGGGTTTCGCTGCCGAAGAGTTCGGCCGGTCCACCGTAGCGTGCGCGCGGGCGGTGGGTTGACCAGAGCCGGAAGGCCGTCAACTGCCGGTGCCGGTCCGGCCCCAGTCCGGACCCGCCTTGTCCCATGCCTGGTCCCAACGCGCGTACCGGCGACGGACCATGCGCCAGACGACCATCCGTCTGCTGCCCTCGACCAGGCCGGCGGCCAGCAGGGCCGCGCCGAACCCGGCGAGCACGGCGTGCGTCGCCGCAGTCGCGGAGTCCAACGGGCGGGCGACTGGGCGGCCCTGCCGGTCCGTCCATATCGTGAAGCGGTCGCCGGGCTCTGGGGTGTCGAGGCTCGCCATGACCGAACCCTGGTGCCGGCTACCGTCCGGTGCGGTCCAGTCGGCCACGACCCTGGTCCGCAGGTCCCGCCCGGTGGTGGCCTCGGGGTCCGTGTCCAGCGAAGAGCCTTCCGCCTTGCGGACCACGGTCGCCGTCACCAGGTGCCGGGACGCGCGCTGCTCGCGGACGGACTTCTGCAGAACGCCCTGGGCGGTGCCGCCGACCAGGGCTCCGACGAAGGGCGTGACGACCAGGATCAGCAGCAGGGCCCCGAGGGCGACCCAGGCCTCGGCCAGGTCGGTCGCACGGCGCAGCGGATTGTGCCGCCAGCGCCAGAGTCCGCTGATCGCCCGCATCGCCGCACACCCCCTTCTCGCTCCGTGATAACCCCTCACCGAGCCGTTCACGCGCGGACCCCGCCGAAGAGAGAGCGAAATCACCTGAGTTCGGGGCCTCTCATGAACTTCTCACGAAAAGCCCAACGCGCGGGCACCCGGCCTCGGTTCCCGCGCACGGCCGCTCCGCGAGATCTTCCTCAGTCGAGGATCGTGACCGGGTCACCGACCCGGATCGTGCCGCGGGACAGGGGTACCAGGTTCTGGCCGAACACCAGCTTGCCGTCCAGCCGGCGGTGTCGGCCAAGGGTGTGCAGGGGCTCCCTGCCGCGCTCGGCGGTGGCCTGGTCGGTGGTGGTCACCACGCACCGCCCGCACTTCTTGGGAACACGGAAGGTCACCTCGCCGATGGCGATGCGCGACCAGTCGTCCTCGGCCCAGGCAGCGGTGCCCGACACGACCACGTTCGGCCGGAAACGGTTCATGGGCAGGGGGCCCTCTTGCGCGTGATCACCCTGCGCGATGAGGGAGTTGAGAGCATCGAGGGATGCCGTCGTGGTGAGCAGCAGCGGGTATCCGTCGGCGAAGCTGACCGTCTCGCCCGGCAGGGCGTACTCCGGATCGACGGGCCGGCGCGTGCCGGGGTCGTCCATGAACGCCAGGCGCACATCGGCGCCGAGATAGGCGCTGCACCAGGCATGCGCGGTGTCGTCCTCGGCGAGGACCGCCTCGACCTTGTCGCGGAAGATCTCCACCGGCACCGTGCCGACCGTCCGCGGCACGGGCACGGTCAGCGGGTCCGTGCCGGGCGCGGACAACCGGACGCCGCCGCCGGGCAGCAGCTCGGCGGCGGCCAGCGCGAGGCGCGGTTGCTGGCGCTGCGTAACGACCTTTCCCCCGTCGTCGATCAGCACCCAGCGTCGGTCTCCGGCCAGCCCCCAGGGCTCCACGACGGCCTCCCGGGGCGCTGTGCCCCGGAACGCCTTGACCGGATGAACGTGAACCGACTGCAGCTGTGCGTGCCCCATGCGGCCATCGTGCCAGGTGGCGCCGACAGCCCGGGGGACGGGTCAGTAGCCGCGGTACTGCTGGTTGTTGTACGGGTCCTGGTAAGGAGCTGCGGCGGGGCGGGGAGCCGCGGGGCGCATCGCCTCGTAGCCGGTGCCACCGGGCGCCACCGGCCGAGGCTGCTGAGCCTGCGGACCCGGATAACCACGCGGCGCGGCCGCCTGCTGCGGGATGTACGCCGCGGGCGCCTGCTGTAGCGGAGCGGGCTGCTGTGCCTGCGGATATCCGTACCCGTAGGAGGGCTGGGACGGGGCCGCCGGGAGGGCGGGCAGCGCGGACGGCAGCGCGGGCAGATTGCCGCCCGGCATGTCGTACGCGGCCGGGACCCGGATCGGGGCGATCTGCGGGGTGCCCCGCTCGGCCACGAGTGAGTCGTAGATCGGAGTGTCCGGGAAGGAGGCGGAGTAGTAGCCGCCGCCATAGGTGGAGCGGGGGGAGGTCATGGCGCATACGTTAAGCCCACGATGTGCTGGTTGGGGAGACCGATAAGAGGGTTGTTTTATGTGTCCGCGGTGACGCCGGATCCCCAATGCGAGCGAACTTGGCAAAAAGGGACGCCAATCAGCGCTCGGATCGTGTAAATGCCGAGTTCCGGGCGGGTTACCGGGGGTTGGCCTCCGGTGTTCCTGTGGCCCTCATGGGAGTTCGTTGTCGCGGGGAATAGGTTGGCCCTGTAAAGAACCCAGTGAGCTGCCGGGACGTGGCCTGGCGCGGTGACCCGTGATGGGGGCGGACATGTCAATGCCGAAAGGATCGAATGCTCCGGTGCCGACGACGGCACTGCGGGTCGAATTGGGCTGGCGCTCCGGACCGGGCGTGCCCGACGCGGACGCCTCGGCGCTGTTGCTCGTCGGCGGAAAAGTGCGCTCCGACGGTGACTTCGTCTTCTACAACCAGCCGGTGCACTCCTCCGACGCCGTCCGGCACGAGGGCAAGCGGGACGCCGGCGGCCGGGTGACCGACAGCCTGCTCGTCGACCTCGCGCGCGTGGAGCCCGCGATCGAGACCGTCATCCTCGCCGCCTCCGCGGACGGCGGTGCGTTCGGCCAAGTTCCGGACCTCTACATCGAGGTCAAGGACGCCGCCCAGGGCACCGTCGTCGCCCGTTTCGACAGCACGGGCGCCACCGTGGAAACCGCTTTCGTGCTCGGCGAGTTCTACCGTCGCCAGGGTGCCTGGAAATTCCGCGCCGTCGGCCAGGGCTACAGCAGCGGCCTCGAGGGCCTCGCCACCGATTACGGCATCACGGTCGACGAACCCCAGCACGCGGCACCCGCTCCGGCCCCCGTGGCCCCGCCGGTCGCACCCCCGGCTGCCACGCCGCCACCCGTGGCGCCTGCGGTGACCATGGCGCCGCCCGCCATGCCGCCGGTCCCCCCGCCAGTGCCCCAGGCGCCGCCGGTCAGCCTGAGCAAGGTGACGCTCACCAAGGCTTCCCCCTCCGTCTCGCTGACCAAGCAGGGCGGCACCTCGGGCGCCCTGCGCGTGAATCTCAACTGGCAGGTGCGCAAGCAGTTCTCGGGCTGGGCGAGCAAGCTGGGCCGCCCGGTCGCCATGCACAACGACCTCGACCTCGACCTGTGCGCCCTGTACGAGCTCACCGACGGCAGGAAGGGAGTGATCCAGTCCCTCGGCAACGCTTTCGGTGCTCTGCACCAGCCCCCGTACATCCTCCTCGACGGCGATGACCGCACCGGCGCCGTGGCCAGTGGCGAGAACCTCACCGTCAACCTCGACCACCAGCAGTCCTTCCGGCGCATCCTGGTCTTCGTGACCATCTATGAAGGGGCGCGCTCCTTCGCCGACCTGAACGCCACGGTCACCCTCACGCCGCAGCACGGCGCGCCGATCGACTTCTCGCTCGACGAGTGCACGGTCCCCTCCACGGTGTGCGCACTCGCCCTGATCACCAACACCGGCAGCGACCTGGTCGTCCAGCGCGAGGCCCGCTACCTGGTGCCCGAGCGCGGGGTGAGCCCGCAGCGCACGGTCGACTACGCGTACGCGTGGGGCATGAACTGGACGCCCGGCCGCAAGTAGTCAGCCCTCGTCGGGCACCGCGTCCGGACGCGTGTAGGTGCGGCCCTTCCAGGCCGCGCCGCGCCCTCTGTAGTGCTGCACCGCGGAATCGACCGTCATGAGCAGATAGAGGAACGCGGTGAAGGGCAGCAGGGGAGCGAGCCACAGAGGCAGGCGGTAGTAGCGGAGCATCGGGACGTACGTACCCGTCATCACCAGCCAGGCGAGACCGCCGATGACCGCCGTCGCCGTATCCCCGCCGACCAGACCCGCGACCAGGGCCACGGGCGGCACCAGGTAGACCAGCGCGAGCCCGGCGACCGTTCCGGCCAGCACCAGCGGGTTGTGTCGCAACTGTGCGTACGCGCTGCGCGAGACCATCCGCCACAGGTCGCTCAGCCGTGGATACGGGCGCACGCTGTCCACCCGCTCGGCCAGCCCCAGCCAGATGTGGCCACCGCCGCCCTTGACGGCCCGCGCGAGGGCCACGTCGTCGATGACGGCGTGCCGGATGGCGTCCGGAATCCGCGCCCGCTCGGCGGCCTCGGCACGCAGCAGGACGCAGCCACCCGCCGCGGCCGCCGTCCGAGCCCCCTGCTTACCGATCCGGCGGAACGGATACAGCTGCGCGAAGAAGTACACGAAGGCCGGCACGACCAGCCGCTCCCACAGGCTCTCCACCCGCAGCCGGGCCATCTGCGAGACGACGTCGAAGCCCCCGGTGCGCGCCGCCGCGACCAGCTCCCGCAGACTGTCGGGCGCATGTGCGATGTCGGCGTCCGTCAGCAGCAGGTACTCGGGATCACGCGCGCGTGCCAGGCCGATGCCGTGCCGCACCGCCCACAGCTTGCCGGTCCAGCCCGCGGGCGGCTCGCCGGGGGAGTCCACGGTCAGCGACAGTCCGCCGTGCCGCCGCGCGAGCTCGCGCGCCAGCTCCCCGGTGCCGTCCGAACTGCCGTCGTCGATCAGGAAGATCTCCGCGCGCCCCGGGTAGTCCTGGGCCAGCAGCGACGGCAGGCTCGCGGGAAGTACCGCGGCCTCGTCGCGTGCCGGTACGACGACGCAGACCGACGGCCACTGCTCCGGTTGCGTCCGCCGCGGAAGTCTGACGTCCGTACGCCAGAAGAAGCCTTGGCAGAGCAGCAGCCACAGCCAGGCGGCGAGTGATCCGGCGGCAGTCCACGCGATGGCGCTCACGCGCGCAGTCTGCCCCACCCAAGGGGCCCGCAAGGGCCCATCGTCTATCGTGGCCGGGTGAAGATCGCGCTGATGGACTCCGGAATTGGCTTGCTCGCGGCCACCGCCGCGGTACGGCGGTTGCGACCCGACGCACATCTCGTGCTCTCCCTCGACCCCGACGGCATGCCCTGGGGCCCACGGACCACTGAGGACCTCACGCAGCGCGCGGTGGCCGTCGCGGATGCCGCCGCCGCGCACCGGCCAGATGCCTTGATCATCGGCTGCAACACCGCGACCGTGCACGCTCTGCCCACCCTGCGCGCCCGCCTCGAACCCGACATACCGGTCATCGGCACGGTCCCGGCGATCAAGCCGGCCGCGGCCGGTGGCGGTCCCTTCGCGATCTGGGCCACGCCCGCCACGACCGGCAGCCCCTATCAGCGGGGCCTCATCGAGGACTTCGCCGGCGGCGTGGCCGTCACCGAGGTGCCGTGCTTCGGGCTGGCCGAGGCGGTCGAGCACGCGGACGAGACGGCTATCGAGGCCGCCGTCGCCGCGGCCGCCTCCCTGACCCCCAAGGACGTGACGACCGTCGTCCTGGGCTGCACGCACTACGAACTCGTCGCCGAGCGCATCCGCACCGCCGTCCAGCGCCCCGGCTTTCCGCCGCTCGTCCTGCACGGCTCCGCCGGCGCGGTCGCGGCCCAGGCGCTGCGCCGGCTCGGCGAGCAGCCGGCCCCCGGGGCCGAGGCGAACGGCACCCTGACGGTGTTGCTGAGCGGCCGCGAGGGCGCGCTGCCCGAGCCCGCTCTCGCCTACGAGGAAGGCCGTCTCCTGCAGGAGATCAGCCCCGCGCGGTAACCGACGGTCACGAAACGGACGGCATCGGTCCGTCCGAGCATCGGTCGGCGTAGTCACCCTCCGCAGCGCGGTACCAGCGCAGCGAAACCTGAGTAACCTCATAGGCATGAGGGACCACCCCCACAGCGCGCAGCCGCACCCCGATGTCTGGACCGGGCGGGCGACCAACCGGGTCCAGTGGCTGCTGGCGCTCGTCGGTGCCGCCTGTATGGCGCTCGGGATCGAGCTGGCCGTCGACTCACCGTGGACGGACGGCGTCGCCCCGCTCGTGATGGCCGTCGTAGGCTGCATCGCGGCCGGGCTGCTGGTCCTCTTCGGCACCCTGGCGTTCGTGCATGTCGCCCTGAGGGTCGACCAGGAGTGCCTCGAGGTGCGCTGCGGCCACATCGGTGTGCCGCGCCGCCGCATTCCGCTGTCCGAGGTCGCGGGCGCCGACTTCGTCGCGCACGTCACCCCGCGTCACTGGGGTGGCTGGGGCTACCGGTGGCGGCCCGAGAAGGGCACCGCGGTCGTCGTACGGCGTGGTGAGGGCTTGGTGCTGCGGTTGTGGGACGGCCATTCGTTCACGATCACCGTGGACGACGCGGAGGCCGCCGTACTGGTGATCAGGGACCGCCTGCGGACGCGGGCACCCGGCACCGCGCACTGAATCAAGGGCCCGGTCGCCACCGTGGGGGAGGGGACTCGGAGTCACGTGTGTGGGCCGCCCCCGCCCCCTTCGCCGCCCACCGCGTCATGGGGTCAGCCGATCGCCACGCGCGTGTACGTCGATCTCGCGCTCCTGCGATCCGTGAGCGACCGGACGTGCCGTGGCCAGCCCCGCCAGCAGGCCCGCGCCCACGGACACCGCGGTGAAGCTGAGCGCGTTGCCGACCGTGGCGATGGCTGCCAGCGCCGTCAGGGCCGCACCCGCGGTGAGTGCGACCGGGGTGGAGCGCGTGCTGCGCCACAGCGCGAACAGCATCCAGCAGAAGGCCGCCGCCAGGAGGATGACGCCGACCACTCCCTGTTCCGCCGCCTGCTGCAGGGGTGCCGAGTGCGGCTTGCCGTCGGACAGAAGCGTCCCGGTGGCCGTCGTACTGAGTTCCCCGAAGCGTCCCGGGCCTACGCCCACGGCGGGTTCCTGGCCCGCCAGGTGCAGGGCGTCGTGCCACAGCTGGATCCGGTGCCGCGTCAGCTGACCCTCGAGCCAGTCGACGAGTCCGCCGGGCACCGCATGCCCGGCGACCGCCCAGGTCAGACCGGTGACCGAGGCCGCGCCCAGGGCCAGCCCCGCGATGCCCATGCCGCGATGGCGGATGCGACCGGCGGCGAGCGAGCACAGCACGACAGCGGAACAGGTGACGAAGCCCGAGGTCGAGCCGAGGGCGCCGGCGGTCACCGCGATTCCTGCGGCCAGCGCGCGCAGACCCAGTCGCAGGGCCGGTGCCGAGGTGGCCCAGGCGGCGCAGCACGCGGCGCCGGCGCAGAGGGTCAGTACGGCGGCTGTGGCACCGGCGTGGCCCAGCGGGGCGACGATCTGCGGACCGGGGGCGAGGTGCGGTACGGCCAGCGTCAGGCCCACTCCGGCCAGTGCTCCGGCGCAGGGCGCGGCGACCGGCAGCAGCGCTCCGCCGATCCGCCCCGCGGCATAACCGGCGGCGACGGCGAGGATCGCGAGCAGCACACCCTCGGGGCGGCCCGCGTGCACGGCGGCCGAGATCAGCGACCACGCCGCGCATGCCCCCAGCACGACCACGCCCGCCGCATCAGAAACGTTTCGTCTGTCGCCGTCCTCATCCGGACCTGCCGCAGACGTCATCCCCGTGACATCCACCCCGCCCCCCCGAAACCCGGTCCCCCGACCTGTGACGGGCCCCGCCGTCCGGACCTGACCTGACCTGCCGGTACGACTGGGCTCCGGCATACCGTAACGGCTGATGGGCGATTTGTGGACGTGTCGTGCAGGAACGATGCGTCGCTTGAGTGCCGCGGGGCCGGCGACGGCGCCGGGCACTGGGACGGCCGGCCGACGGCCCCGCCGCGTCGCCCCGCGAGGGGACCGCGCTCGCAGTGGACCTTGCCGTGGACCCGACGGACGCATGCGCCCACGTGGGAGCCCTGCCCCCACCGGACCGCGCTGTCGGCGCCGACGTCAACCGCCGTACACTCCCGGAGTGACCGTCACCGCAACTTCCGTGGGCGAGTCGGACCAGCTGCAGCCGCAGATCGCGCCCGCCTCGCGCGCGGCACGGCTCGTGCGCCTGGTTCCGGCCCTCGCCGCGGCGCTCTCCGGAGTGCTGCTCTACGTCAGCTTCCCGCCACGCACCCTGTGGTGGCTGGCCCTGCCGGCCTTCGCCGTTTTCGGCTGGGTGCTGCGCGGCCGCAGTTGGAAGGCGGGCCTTGGCCTCGGCTATCTCTTCGGCCTCGGCTTTCTGCTGCCGCTGCTGGTGTGGACCGGGGTGGAGGTCGGCCCCGGCCCCTGGCTCGCGCTGGTCGCGATCGAGGCGGTCTTCGTCGCGCTGGTGGGCGCGGGAGTCGCCGCGGTGTCCAAGCTGCCGGGCTGGCCGGTGTGGGCGGCGGCGCTGTGGATCGCCGGAGAAGCGGCACGCGCGCGTGCGCCGTTCAACGGCTTCCCCTGGGGCAAGATCGCATTCGGCCAGGCCGACGGCGTCTTCCTGCCGCTCGCCGCGGTGGGCGGCACCCCGGTGCTCGGCTTCGCGGTCGTTCTCTGCGGCTTCGGTCTCTACGAGGTGGTACGCCTCGCTGTCGAGGCGCGGCGCACGCGGGCCGTACGGCGGTCCGCTGCCGCGGTCGCCCTGCTGAGCGTGGCCGTGCCGGTGGTGGCCGCTGTGGCCGCACGGCCGCTGGTCAGTGACAAGGCCGAGAACGGCACCGCGACCGTCGCGGTCATCCAGGGCAATGTGCCGCGCGCCGGACTGGACTTCAACTCCCAACGGCGAGCCGTACTCGACTACCACGCGCGTGAGACCGAGCGCCTGGCCGCCGAGGTCAAGGCGGGCAAGGTCGCGCAGCCCGACTTCGTGCTGTGGCCCGAGAACTCCTCCGACATCGACCCCTTCGCCAACGCCGACGCGCGCGCCGTCATCGACACGGCCGCCAAGGCGATCGGCGTGCCCATCTCCGTCGGCGGCGTCGTCGAGCGGGACGGCAAGCTGCTCAACGAGCAGATCCTGTGGGACCCGGCCAAGGGCCCCGTCGACACGTACGACAAGCGGCAGATCCAGCCCTTCGGCGAGTACCTGCCCCTGCGTTCGCTCGTCGGGGCGATCAACGAGAACTGGACCTCGATGGTCCGCCAGGACTTCAGCCGGGGCAGCGAACCGGGTGTGTTCACCATGGACGGTGCCAAGGTCGGCCTCGTCACCTGCTACGAGGCGGCCTTCGACTGGACCGTGCGTTCCGAGGTCACCGACGGCGCGCAGATGATCTCCGTGCCGAGCAACAACGCGACCTTCGACCGCAGCGAGATGACCTACCAGCAGCTCGCCATGTCCCGCGTCCGCGCCGTAGAGCACAGCCGCACCGTCACCGTCCCGGTGACCAGCGGCGTCAGCGCGATCATCATGCCGGACGGGACGATCACGCAGAGGACGGGCATGTTCGTGGCCGACTCGCTGGTCCAGAAGGTGCCGCTGCGCTCCAGCGAGACGCCCGCCACGCGGCTCGGCATCCTGCCGGAGATCGCCCTCGTGCTGGTCGCCGTCGGCGGCCTCGGCTGGGCGATCGGCGCAGGGATGCGCGTGCGACGCACCGCTGACGTGTAGCCGTACGCCGGTCGAACGCCCCCGGAAACCGCCGGGGGCGCCGCCACCGGCCCATTAGGGTCGGAGCCATGGCTACTCCTGACTTCATTCGTACGATCCGGGCCTCCGCCGGTCACCAACTGCTGTGGCTCCCCGGGGTCAGCGCCGTCGTCTTCGACGACGAGGGGCGGGTCCTGCTGGGGCAGCGCGCGGACAACGGCAAGTGGACAGTGATCAACGGCATCCCGGACCCGGGCGAGCAGCCTGCGGCCGCCGCCGTGCGGGAGGTGTACGAGGAGACGGGCGTCCGGTGTGTCGCCGAGCGAATCGTCCTGGTCAGGTCGGGTAATGAGGTCACCTATCCCAACGGCGACACGTGCCAGTTCATGGACGTCACCTTCCGCTGTCGAGCCGTCGGTGGCGAGGCACGGGTGAACGACGATGAATCGCTGCAGGTCGGCTGGTTCGAGGTGGACGCGCTGCCCGTGATGGACGAACGTCAGCTGTTCCGGATCAAGCAGGCACTGTCCGATGAACCCACGTGGTTCGAGCCTATGAGTTCGGACTGAAGTATGGGTTGTGACCATATGTGGCCTGGCGAGGGTGCTGCCTAGGGTCGTGCCATGACCCCGCCCAGCACCCTGCCGGCTCACGGCCCTTCCCTGCCTTCGCTCGACTTCGGTGGCCGCACCGCCCTCGTCACAGGCGCGGCCGGTGGCATCGGCCGCGCCTGTGCGCTGCGGTTGGCGGCCGCAGGGGCCAAGGTGAGAGCGGTAGACCGGGACGCCGCGGGCCTGGAGGCGCTTGCCGAGCGGGCGCGAGGCCTCGCCGGCGCTGTTGAACCCCACATCCTCGACCTCACGGACCTGGACGCCGCCGAGCTCGCCGCCGCAGGCACCGACATCCTCGTCAACAACGCCGGGCTGCAACTGGTGCGCCCCATCGAGGAGTTCCCGGCCGACGTCTTCCACACGGTGCTCACCGTGATGCTGGAGGCGCCGTTCCGGCTCATCCGTGGTGCCCTGCCACATATGTACGGGCAGGGTTGGGGCCGGATCGTCAATGTGTCCTCGGTCCATGGGCTGCGCGCCTCGGCCTTCAAGTCCGCCTATGTGGCCGCCAAACACGGTCTGGAGGGACTCTCCAAGACCGCTGCCCTGGAGGGCGCACCCCACGGCGTCACCTCGAACTGTGTGAACCCCGCCTATGTGCGCACCCCACTGGTCGAGAAGCAGATCGCCGACCAGGCCCGGGCGCACGGTATCCCCGAGGAGCGGGTGCTGTCCGAGGTGCTGCTGCAGGACAGCGCGGTCAAGCGGCTCATCGAACCGGAGGAGGTCGCGGAAGCCGTGGCGTACCTGTGCAGCCCGCAGGCGTCCTTCGTGACCGGCACGTCGCTCGTACTTGACGGTGGCTGGACCGCGCACTGAGCGGGCCGGCGCCGGTGGAATTCCGAGTTATCCACAGGGCTGACGGGACGGCGGTGCGATGAGCAATCCTGTGGGCATGTCCCGCGATCACGTGCAGTCCGCCTCGCGTTCCGCCGCTGCCGGAGCGTCCCTGAGCAGCGCCGAGACGCCGTTTCTCGAGCTGCTGGCCAGGGGTGCGTCCGCTGACGCCTACGAGCAGCCGGTGCTGCTCGCCCGTGCCGAGGGCAGACCGACCGAGCGGATCGTCGCCCTCGAGCAGGCCAAGCTGCTCGCGCTGCGCGTGCGCTCCGAGCTGGAAGGGCGGCGCCGGCGGGAGGCCGAGCTGTCGGCCCTCTTCGAGACCGCCCACGACCTGGCCGGTCTCCGGGACCTGGACGCCGTACTGCAGGCGATCGTGCAGCGCGCCCGGTCGCTGCTCGGCACGGACGTCGCCTATCTCAGCCTGAACGACCCGGCCAGGGGCGACACCTATATGAGGGTGACCGAGGGCTCGGTCGCCGCCAGGTTCCAGCAGTTGCGGCTCGGCATGGGTGAGGGCCTCGGCGGACTCGTCGCGCAGACCGCCCGCCCCTACGTCACCGACGACTACTTCAAGGACGACCGCTTCCAGCACACCCTCACCATCGACGCCGGCGTGCGCGACGAGGGGCTGGTGGCCATCCTCGGGGTGCCCCTGATGCTGGGGCACCACGTGATCGGCGTTCTCTTCGCGGCGGACCGGCGCGCCCGGGTCTTCGAGCGGGAGCAGATCGCGCTGCTCGGCTCCTTCGCCGCCCTCGCCGCGGCCGCCATCGACACCGCGAACCTGCTCACCGAGACCCGCTCGGCCCTCGCCGACCTGGAGCTGGCCAACGAGATCATCCGGGACCGCAGCGGAGTGATCGAACGGGCCTCGGACGTGCACGACCGGCTCGCCGAACTCGTGCTGCGCGGTGGCGGGGTGCACGACGTGGCCGCCGCGGTCTCCGAAGTCCTCGACGGCATGGTCGAGTTCACGGAGGCCGCCGCCGCACCGGCCCAGGCGCTGGAGGCATCCCGCGCCGAAGGCCACGCGGTACGGCACGACGACGACTGGATCGCCGCGGTGGCCGCAGGTGGCGAACTGCTCGGCGCGCTGGTGCTGTGTGGCCACCCAGGCCTCGACCCCGTCGACCAGCGCACCTTGGAGCGGGCCGCGATGGTCACCTCGCTCCTGCTCCTTGCCCGGCGCTCCGCCGCCGAGGCCGAACAGCGCGTGCGGGGCGAGCTGTTGGACGACCTGCTCGACGCCCGCGACCGTGACCCGCGTCTGCTGCGCGAGCGCGCGGCGCGGCTGGACGCCGACCTCGACGCCGGGCATGTCGTGCTTGCCGCGCGCCTCGACGCCGTCGCGGCCGACGCCGACCAGGAGGCGGCCGCACGCAGACGCCTGTGGTCCGCCGCGTCCCACCTCGCCGCGACCCGGCACGGCCTGGCTGCAGCCCGCGACGGTGGCACGGTGCTGCTCCTGCCCCTCGAAGCGGGGGACACCGCCACCGACCTGGCCCGCCGCACCGCCCGACATCTCGGCACAGCCGTCCATGAGGCGGTCACCGTCGGCGCCTCCGCCCCGGTCGAGGACCTGGCCGCCCACCCGGACGCCGTCGCCGCCGCCTACGAGGAGGGCCGCCGTTGCCTCGACGCCCTACGGCTGCTCGGCCGCTCCGGGGACGGCGCCGCCGCCGAGGACTTCGGCTTCCTGGGGCTGCTGCTGGCCGGGGACCGGGACATCGCGGGTTTCGTCGACCGTACGATCGGTCGGGTCGTCGCGTACGACGAACGGCGCGGCACCGACCTGCTGCGCACCCTCGACGCGTACTTCGCCTGCGGGATGAGCCCGGCGCGCACCAAGGACGAACTGCACGTCCATGTGAACACGGTCGCCCAGCGACTGGAGCGCGTCGGCCGCCTCCTCGGCGACGACTGGCAGAGCCCCGCCCGCGCGCTGGAGGTCCAACTGGCCCTGCGGCTGCACCGGTTGTCGGCACCGGGACAGCGCTGACCCCCGTACGCACGGGCGTACGGGGGGGCGGTTCCAGGGGACTTGGCCGGGTCGGCCAGAGGTCAGACGGTGCGCGCGTCCGCCGCGCGGGCCGCGGCGGGCTCTGCGTCGGTGGGGGACTCGATGTCGGCCAGATCCCGGTGGCGGGTCTCCTTGGCGGCGCCCACTGCGATCACGGTCAGGACGGCCGCGGCGATGACGTACAGGGCGATCGGGGTGGAGCTGCCGTAGTCGGACAGCAGTGCGGTGGCGATGAGCGGTGCGGGCGCGCCGGCCGCGACCGAGGCGAACTGGGCGCCGATGGAGGCACCGGAGTAGCGCATGCGGGTCGCGAACATCTCGGAGAAGAAGGCGGCCTGGGGCGCGTACATGGCGCCGTGCAGTACCAGGCCCACGGTCACGGCGAGGATCAGGTTGCCGAAGCCGCCGGTGTCGACGAGCGAGAAGAACGGGAACATCCACAGCCCGATGCCGACCGCGCCCAGCAGGTAGACGGGACGGCGGCCGACACGGTCGGACAACGCCCCCCAGGCCGGAATGACGGCGAAGTGGACGGCGGAGGCGATCAGCACGGCATTGAGTGCGGTCTGCTTGGAGACGCCGGCCGAGGTGGGGGCGTAGACGAGGATGAACGCGGTGATGACGTAGTAGCTGATGTTCTCCGCCATGCGCGCGCCCATCGCCACCAGCACGTCACGCCAGTGGTGCCGCAGCACGGAGACCAGGGGCAGCTTCTCGGCCGCCGCCGCGTGCGCGACCTTGCGCGCCTCCGCCTGGGCCAACGCCTGCTTGAAGACGGGCGATTCATCGACAGACAGACGAATCCACAAACCGACGATCACCAGCACACCCGAGAGCAGGAACGGTATCCGCCAGCCCCATGTGGTGAAGGCGCCGTCCGACAGCAGGGCCGTCAGAAGGGACAGCACGCCGGTTGCCAGCAACTGGCCCGCGGGCGCTCCGGTCTGCGGCCACGAGGCCCAGAAGCCGCGTCGCCGCGCGTCCCCGTGCTCGGACACCAGCAGCACGGCCCCGCCCCACTCACCACCGAGGGCGAAGCCCTGCACCAGGCGCAGCACGGTCAACAGCACGGGCGCGGCTGCCCCGACGGTCGCGTGCGTCGGCAGCAGCCCGATCGCGAAGGTAGCCCCACCCATCAGCAGCAGGCTCAGCACCAGCAACTTCTTGCGGCCGAGACGGTCGCCGTAGTGCCCGAAGACCAGTGCTCCCAGCGGCCGGGCGGCGAATCCGACGGCGTACGTCAGGAAGGACAGCAGTGTGCCGACGAGCGGGTCGGAGTCCGGGAAGAACAGCTTGTTGAAGACGAGGGCGGCGGCGGAGCCGTAGAGGAAGAAGTCGTACCACTCGATGGTGGTGCCGATGAGGCTGGCGGCGACGATGCGCTTGAGGTTGCCGGGTGGTGGGGGAGCGGTGGTTCCGGAGGCCATGTGCGCCACTTCCTCGTGTGCGGTGGGGACGGGTACGTGTTGGCACACCGTAGAAACGTGCAGGTCAGGCGCACATGTGGTGGGACGACATAGTTCGGGGCGTGGCTATGCGTTGGACCACCATGCCGGCTCGCGGAGCGGCGGCTGAGGGGCTTGGAGACTGGCGAAATTTGCGCTGTCCGGGAAGTGTAGTTGGGGGTGATTTGACGGTGGTGTGCTGACTCCCGTGCTGGTTTCGTGCTGACTAAATTCCCATGTCATCACCCGTGTTCGTCTCTCCCGTGCTGACTTGGTGCTGACTACGCTCCGTAGAACTCGGGCATCAGGGGCGGATCGGGCCCAGAGCTGCGCTGCGGCAGGCGACTCGAACGAAGGCCAAACCGGTCGATGCGACTCGGTTGCCGGGCGGGTGAGCGCGGGGCCGGGATTTGATTTCGGTGGGCGGTCGTCCCAGTAGATTCTTCGTCTCATGGTGGTACACGCTGTCGGTAACGACTGAATCGTGGTTCTGGATTACTTTCAGTGCCGGAGCCACGGAGGGTCACCACAAGCGCGACATGAACGGCCGTGAGTGATGTGCTCCTCCGGGACCTGTGGTTCCACAAGGCCGAAGGCGTCGTAGTTGATGACGAGTTGGTGGTCGTACGGGCCACCGTGTCAGCCGAGCGCCGAGGAGTTCATCGCTCTGCTGACGAAGGAGCAGGGCAAGCCGCGCGCCGGGGCCGAGTGGGAGGTGTACGGCTCCGTCGCCTGGTTCCGCGACCTCGCCAAGCAGTCCCTGCTCGACGAGGTCGTCGAAGACAACGACTCGCGCCGGGTCGTGACCCGCTACACCCCGGTCGGTGTCGTCGGCGCGATCGTGCCCTGGAACTTCCCCATCCTGCTGATGGTGTGGAAGATCGCTCCCGCGCTCGTCGCCGGCAACACCATGATCGTCAAGCCCTCTCCCTTCACGCCACTGTGCGACCTCAAGCTCGTCGAGGTCATGCAGGACCTGCTGCCCCCGGGCGTGCTCAGTGCCCTCTCCGGCGATGACGACCTGGGCAAGCGGATCACCAACCACCCGGGCATCGACAAGATCGCCTTCACCGGCAGCACCGAGACCGGCAAGCACGTCATGCGGTCGGCGGCGGGCAACCTCAAGCGTCTGACCCTCGAACTGGGCGGCAACGACCCGGCGATCGTCCTGCCGGATGTCGACCCCGCCAAGGTGGCACCGCAGCTGTTCTGGGCGGCCTTCCAGAACAACGCCCAGTTCTGCAACGCCAGCAAGCGGCTCTACATCCACGAGGACGTCTACGACGAGGTACGCGACGCGCTCGTCGACTACGCCCGCACCGTCAGGGTCGGCGACGGCGCCGAGGCTGACACTCAGCTGGGCCCCATCCAGAACGCGCCCCAGTTCGAGAAGGTCAAGGAGTACTTCGCGGACTGCAAGGACAACGGATACACGTTCGCCCTCGGGGGTGAGATCGACGACTCGGCACCGGGTTGGTTCGTCCCGGTCACCCTGGTCGACAACCCGCCCGAGGACTCCCGGCTGGTGCAGGAAGAGCCGTTCGGGCCGATCCTCCCGCTGCTGAAGTGGCGTGACGAGGAAGACGTGATCGCCCGCGCCAACGACACTCCTTTCGGTCTGGGCGCCACCGTCTGGGGCAAGGACCTTGAGGCGGTCCAGCGGATCGGCCGGCAGATCGACGCGGGCACGGTGTGGCTCAACGAGGTACACCAGTACTCGCCCCACCAGGTGTTCGGCGGGCACAAGCAGTCGGGTATCGGGGCCGAGAACTCCCTGCACGGTCTCACCGAGTACACCAACTGGCAGACCATCACCCTCAACAAGACCGAGGGAGCCGTCTGATGCCACAGACCACTGCCGCCGTACTGCGCTCGACTGCGGCGCCCCTGTCCATCGAGACCATCGAGGTGGAGGCACCGCGGGACGACGAGGTGCTGGTCAAAGTGACCGCCTCCGGGATCTGCCACACCGACCTCGGAGTGATCGCGGCCGCCGAAGCGGGACAGCTGCCGCTCATCCTGGGCCACGAAGGTTCCGGCATCGTGGAGCAGGTCGGCGCGGCCGTCACCGATGTGGCGGTCGGTGACCACGTCGTGCTCAGCTACGCCTACTGCGGAACCTGTACCAATTGCAAGACCGGCACGCTCGTCCATTGCCGCGACTTCATGGCCCTGAACTTCGGGGGCGCCCGCGCCGACGGCACCACCGCCTACAGCGCGGCAGGCCTGCCCGTACACGGCCACTTCTTCGGCCAGTCCTCCTGGTCGGCGCACGTGATCACGACGCCTCGCAACATCGTGAAGGTGGACCGCGATCTGCCGCTGGAGCTGCTCGGCCCGCTGGGCTGTGGCATCCAGACCGGAGCCGGTGTGGTGCTGAACACCCTTGATCCGGCGCCGGGCAGCTCTTGTCGTCTTCGCCGCCGGATCGGTCGGCCTGTCGGCGATCATGGCGGCGAAGGTGGCCGGCTGCCCGACCATCATCGCTGTCGACCCGCAGCTCAGCCGACGTGAGCTGGCCCTGGAACTCGGCGCCACCCACGCCGTCGATCCCAAGCATGAGGATCCTGTCGAGGCCATCACACGCATCACCGAGGGCGGAGCTGACTATTCAGTCGACTGCATCGGCTTCCCCGCCGTCGTACAGCAGGCACTGGAATGCCTGAAGTCCCCCGGCATCTGCGCCTCGGTTGGTTTCCAGGGCGCCGACAACGAGATCACCATCAACCAGGGCCATCTGCTTTTCGGCCGCTCCCTGGTCGGAGTCATCGAAGGCGACGCCGACCCGGACGAGTTCATTCCGCGCATGATCTCGCTGTACCGAGAGGGCAAGTTCCCGTTCGACCGGCTCCTCCAGGTCTTCCCGCTCGCCGAGATCAACGAGGCGATCGACTCCGCACACCACGGCAAAGTGACCAAGGCCGTTGTGAGGTTCCCAGCATGAACGCATTGAACCGCCCCGGGGACATCGTGCCGTACGCGGCCTCCCGGTACGCGGACAAGACTGCTCTGGTCACCCCGACAAGAACGCTGACGTTCGCCGAACTCGACGACCTGACCAGCCGGGCAGCCAACGGGCTACGGCGTAGAGGGATCACGCCGGGACGGACGGTCTCCCTGTACGGCCCGAACAGCTGGCAGTGGATTGTCGCGTACCACGCGATCCTGCGCGCCGGCGCGGTGGTCAACCCGATCAACGTCATGCTCACTCCGCCTGAAGTGGCATTCGTCCTGAACGACTGCCAGGCTGTCGCAGTCCTCACCGCGGCCGAGCGGCTGCCGGATTTGCGTACGCTCACCTCGGAGATCGACAGCGTGCAATGCGTGCTGGCGCTCGACGGAACGGACGAAGACGCATTCAGTCGGCCGTTCGCCGAAGAACCGCTCGAGCAACCGACACTGGTCGAGCCGACCTCGCTGTCCACCATCGGCTACACCTCCGTCACCACCGGCCATCCCAAGGGTGCCATGCAGTCGCATCGCGCCGTCCTGCTCAACTGTGCACTCACTGCGACCATGCACGGGCACACCAGCAGAGATGTCGTCGTCACCGCGCTCCCGGCAACCCACGTCTACGGCAACGTGGCCATCAACGGAACGCTGCTGGCCGGAGGCACGGTGGTGCTCATGGAACGCTTCGCGCCCGACCAGGCACTTGCCCTGATCAGCGAGCACCGTGCAACGATGTTCGAGGGCGTCCCGGCGATGTACGCGATGCTGCTCGCTGAACCGGCGGTGCGCGAGGCGGACCTCACCTCGCTGGACCGGTGCACTGTCGGCGGGCAGACCATCGCCGAGAGCACGATCGAGGCATGGGAGCAGCGATCAGGTGCACCGCTGATCGAACTCTGGGGAATGACGGAGATCTCCGGGCTGGGCACGACGCACGCCATTGATGCACCTCCAGTCCACGGCTCAATCGGGATCTCGCTGCCGGGTCTCGAGGTCCGGGTTGCCGACCTCGGCGACGCCACGCGTGACGCGCCGGTCGGTGAACCAGGCGAACTCATGGTGCGCGGACCACTCGTGATGATGGGTTACTACGGGAACCCGACGGAAACGAAGAAGACCATCGAGCCCGACGGCTGGCTGCACACCGGCGACATCGCCTATGCCGACGACAGTGGTCACTTCTTCGTCGTGGACCGTCGCAAGGACCTCATCATCACGGCGGGCTACAACGTCTATCCCGCCGAGATCGAACGGGTGATCTCTGCGCATCCCGCCGTCGCCATGGTCGGGGTCGGAGCCGTCACCGACGACGTCAAGGGCGAACTCGCCTGTGCCTGCATCGTGCTTCGTGCGGGCATGAAGCTCAGCGAAGAGGAGATCCTCGACTTCACTCGAGACCGCCTGGCCGCCTACAAACGGCCCTGCCGGGTCGTCTTCGTCTCTTCGCTCCCCACTACGTCGAGCGGCAAGATCATGCGACGAAAGCTCCTGGAAGCTCCTCGGGCAGAAGCGTAACCACCTCCGTGGCCGATCCGCGCCTACGAGCGGGTCGGCCGCCCCTACCACTTGATGGAGTTTGAATGAACGTGGCCAACTATGAGGAGATCAGCCAGCCGTAAGGGCATGCCTGGGCAACTGCGAGCCCGGGCCCCGCCCCGCTTGCGGCACGAATATGGCCGCCGACGCCTGTGCCGAGAGCACCGCGCTCGCCGATGCCATGCACAGGCCCGGCGCGGGGCATTGACGCAGCACCCTCCGCTGCCCCGGCCTGGCGTGAGCTGCCCACCAACTACCGATGAGGAGCATGTCGAACGCAGGCCCGAGGAAGCCGAGTCCGGCGCCGAAGCCTTCCGGTGTCGGACTCCTTTGCGCATGGGGGCGATGAGGACCTCAGAGGGAGGAGGCGATGCGTGCGAGCCGCGCCGGGCCACGCAGTCCGAGGCGGACGTGGTGCACACCGGCCCCCGACAACGTGGGCGCTCACGTAGCGAAGCCGTGGGGCCCGGCCGTACCCGGGAGAGCGTGAGCACCACCAGTGCCGGACCAGCCTGGCCCATCCAGGCGACGCCGTGCAGGGCCTCGTGGTCGGTACGAAACCGCGACGGCCAGGCGCTCGGCCGCGGGTGTGGACTGGTGCAGGGATCCCATCTTTTCGTCGAGGGTGAGCCGCGACGGAAGGTCGTCGATGCGCTCCGCGAACGGCAGCTGCGATCGCGGAACGGCTGTGGTGTGTGCGGCGTATGTGCAGACACGTGGGATTCTCTTGAGGCGGAGCGGGGTGCGCATTCGAAGCGCTTCGATGCTCGTCAGGGTGCTGGGGGAGTGTCAAGAGGTCGACATCGTTGCCTCAAGCAGGGCATGCGGGGGAGGGCCTCCTGCACCTCGGAGGAATCTTGGAAGTGACCCTTGTGTACCCCCAAGCCTTCACTTAACCTCACTGCAACATCGAAGCGCTTCGACTACGCATTACGTCGCAGTAATGGGATGTCCCCTTTCAGCTCAGCCAGTTCCAGTCAAGACACCGCAGCCGACGGCCCACCGCCGGGTGTCCAGGTGCGCCATGAAGGGTTGACGCAATGACGCCGAACGCCGCCTCCGCCTCCTCCGGACCGAGTCGGAGAAGCTTCCTCGCCTCCACAGCGGTCGCCACCGCAGCGGTGGCGGGAGGGATGCCGCTGCTTGCCGCCTGCGGTGGTTCGGGCGGCGGGTCGCGTGAGGGCACCACGTCGCGTAAGGATGCGGACAAACTGCTTCCGACGTACGTCGCCAGCACGGTCGCCAAGCCGGACCTTCTGTCGAAGAACGGCTCGTCAGCCGGCTACATCAGCAAGGTCGACCTCGCGGCCCTCGCCTCCTCGGTCCCGAAAAAGCTCGGCACCGGCGCTCCCCTCAAGATCATGTCCCCGCTCTGGGGCACTCCGCCGAAGCCCGGGTGCGCGTATTACACGGCGCTCGACGCGGCGGCGGGCACCAAGGTCACCTGGCAGAACCAGGACGGCAACACCTACGGCGAGAAGCTCGGCGCGGTCCTCGCCTCCAGCTCCATACCCGACATGGTGGTTGTGCCGAGCTGGGAGCTGGTCGGCAAGATCTCCAACGCGGTCACCGCGAAGTTCATGGACCTCGGCCCCTACCTGGCGGGCGACAAGGTCAAGAAGTACCCGAACCTGGCCGCCATCCCCTCCGACGCCTGGCGCATGGGCATCTTCGGCGGCGCCCTGCGCGGCATCCCGATGCCCGCCGCCGCCACGCCCGGCATCGTGCCCTACTACCGCAAGGACATCTTCGACAAGGAGGGCTACAGCGTTCCCAAGTCGACCGATGAGTTCCTCAGCTGGGCGAAGGAGGCCACCAGCGCCAAGGCCAAGGTGTGGGCCTGTGGTGACATGAGGTGGTCGGCGGCGGCCTTCTTCGGTCTCCTCCCCGCCGGGACGCTCGGCTGGAACATCGGGGACGACGGCAAGCTGACGTACCGCCACGAGCATCCTGAGTACCTCGAACATTTGGAGTGGGTCCGCAAGCTGTTCGCCGCGGGCGTGGTCCATCCCGACGACAAGGCCAACACGGGCGACCCCAGCCAGCGGTTCACCGCCGGGCAGATCCTGGTCTTCAACGGCGACATATCCGCCTGGTACGGCAAGACCACCGAACAGGCCGCGTCCAACCCGGACTTCGTGATCGAGGGCATGGACTACTTCGGCGCCGACGGCGGCGACCCGACGCTGTACGCGGCCCAGCCCGCCGGTATCTGGTCGATGATCCGCAAGGGCGCTTCGAAGGAGACGGTCGAGAACGCGCTGGCCGCCGCCAACTTCGCGGCCGCGCCTTACGGCACCAAGGAGCGGATGTTCGTCGACTACGGCGTCGAGGGCACCCACTACACGGTCAAGGACGGAGTCCCGGTCAAGAACGACCGGGGTATCCAGGAGGTGAACAACGCCTGGGTTCTGCTGGCGGCCCCGGCTCCCTACCTGGCCCACCCCGACCTCCCCGAGATCACCCGCAAGCAGGTGGAGTGGCAGCAGCGGCAGGGTGCCTTCATGAAGAAGACGTCCACGTTCGGCATGAACATCGTCGAGCCGAGCCGCTACGCCACCCTCTCCAGCCAGTTCGAGCAGCTGGAGATCGACTTCGTGCGGGGCAACAAGAAGCTGTCCGACGTGCAGCAGGCCATCTCCACTTGGAAGTCCTCCGGCGGTGACAAGCTGCGCGACTGGTACAAGAAGCTCCTCGACAAGAACGGCAGCGGCAACTGATGTCGCTCACGGCCGGGAGCAGGCCTGACGGGACTCGTCCCCCCGCGGCGGTCGCGGAACCGACGGCCACGGTCGCCGCAGCCACCGTGAAGGAGAGCGTTCCGCGCAAGGCCGGCAAGGCGGGCAGGGTTCCTTTCCGGGTGCGGTGGCGCCGCGACCGCACGCTCATCGTGATGACGTTGCCCGTGATCGTCCTGCTTCTGATCTTCAACTACGTCCCGTTGCTCGGCAACGTCGTCGCCTTCCAGGACTACGACCCGTACGCCGCCGGCAACGGCATCACGGCGATCTTCCACAGCCCCTGGGTGGGGGTGGAGCAGTTCTCGCGGATGATGGACGACCCGTTGTTCTGGAGCGCTACGAAGAACACGATCGTGCTGTTCGTGCTCCAGCTGGTGTTGTTCTTCCCGGTCCCCATCGCTCTCGCGCTGGTCATCAACAGTGTGATCCGGCCGAGGGTGCGGGCGGTGGCGCAGGCGATCATGTATCTGCCGCACTTCTTCTCCTGGGTCCTGGTGGTCACCGTCTTCCAGCAGATCTTCGGCGGTGCGGGCATCATCGCGCAGACCCTGGAGCAGCACGGCTGGAGCGGTTTCGACCTGATGACCAACGCGGACCTGTTCAAGTATCTGGTCACCGCGCAGGCCGTGTGGAAGGACGCCGGCTGGGGGATCATCGTCTTCCTCGCGGCGCTGGCTGCGGTCAGCACCGACCTGTACGAGGCCGCCGCCATGGATGGCGCGGGGCGCTGGCGGCGGATGTGGCACGTGACGCTGCCCGCGCTGCGCCCGGTGATCGCGCTGCTGCTGGTGCTGCGGGTGGGTGACGCGCTGAGCGTGGGCTTCGAGCAGTTCCTGCTCCAGCGGTGGGCGGTCGGTGCGGGGGCCAGCGAGGTCCTGGACACCTATGTGTGGAACATGGGTATCCAGAACGGCGACTTCAGCTATGCGGCCGCGGTCGGCCTGGTCAAGGGAGTCATCGGAGTGTGTCTCGTGCTGGGTGCGAACAAGGTCGCGCACCTGCTCGGCGAGCAGGGGGTGTACAAGAAGTGAGCCTCAACACGCAGCTCGTCCGCAGCCTGAAGGCTCCCGCCCGCCCGGTGTGGGAGGAGCCGCCCAGCAAGGTCGGACTCACCGCCAAGAGCGGCTTCCTGGCCCTGTGCTGCCTGGGGGTCCTCGGCCCGCTGTGGATCGTGATCGTCACCAGCCTCTCCCCGAAGCCGGTGATCGACCGGGTCGGCGGTCTCGTCGTAATCCCCCAGGGCATCACCTTCGTCAACTACACCGAGCTGCTCAGCGGGGGCCAGGTCAGCCGGGCGATCATGGTCTCGGTCGGGGTGACGCTCGTCGGCACGCTGTTCTCCATGGCGGTGTCGGTGCTCGCGGCCTACGGTCTGTCGAGGCCGGGGAGTCTGGGGCACCGGTTCTTCCTGATGACCATGATGGCGACGATGTTCTTCGGCGCCGGGCTCATCCCGACGTATCTGCTGGTGCAGTCGCTGGGGCTGACCGACACGTATCTGTCGTTGATCCTGCCGAGCGCGGTCAGTGTCTTCAACATTCTGGTGCTGCGGGCGTTCTTCATGGGGATCTCGCCCGAACTCACCGAGTCCGCCCGGATCGACGGGGCCGGTGACCTGCGGATCCTGCTGACCGTCATCCTGCCGCTGTCCCGGGCGGTCCTGGCCGTCATCTCCCTGTTCTACGCGGTCGGGTACTGGAGCGCCTGGTTCAACGCCTCCATCTATCTCACCGATCAGCAGATGATGCCGCTGCAGAACGTGCTCATCCAGCTGGTGCAGAAGAACACCGAGGCGCCGACAGGGCTTCAGCAGGCGGTCCGCACCGGTCAACTCTCCGCGCTGGGCCTGCAGATGGCCGTCATGGTCCTCGCGCTGATCCCCGTCGCCGTCGCCTCCCCCTTCGTCCAGCGCCACTTCAAGAAGGGCATGCTCACCGGCGCCATCAAGGGCTGACGCCGGTGTAGTTCATTTCGCGCCACAGGCCCATCGGTTGTCTTTTGTCTGCCGCGGCCTCGTGGCTGGTCGCGCAGTTCCCCGCGCCCCTGAGTGGGTATCCGCATCCCCCTTTCGTAAGAACGAGGTAGGTCATGCGCACGTCCCAGCCCAGCAGAAGAACCGTTCTCGCCGGCACCGCGGCCGCCGCCGCCCTCACCGCCCTCCCGCCCCTCGCCGGGCAGGCGGCCCTCGCCGCGCCCGCAACCGCCGCCGGCGGGGCCTACCGCTGGCGCAACGCCGTCCAGGGCGGCACCGGATTCATCACCGGCGTCCTCTTCCATCCTTCCTGCCGCGGCCTCGCCTACGCCCGCACGGACATCGGCGGCGCCTACCGATGGGACGACCGGACCGACCAGTGGATCCCGCTCACGGACCACCTCGGCTGGGACGACTGGAACCTGCTCGGCGTCGAGGCCATCGCCGTCGACCCCGCCCACCCGAACCGGGTGTACCTGTCCCTGGGCGCGTACACGCAGTCCTGGGCCGGCAACGGGGCCGTGCTGCGGTCCGAGGACCGGGGCGCCACCTGGAAGCGCACCGACCTCACCGTCAAGCTGGGCGGCAACGAGGACGGGCGGGGATGCGGTGAACGGCTCCTGGTCGACCCGCGCAACTGCGACACGCTGTGGCTCGGCACCCGGCACGACGGGCTGCTCAAGTCGACCGACCGCGGCGCCACATGGCAGCCCGCGGACTTCCCGGCAACCCCGAGCGCCACCGGCCAGGGCGTCACCTTCCTCATCGCCGCGGGCCGTACCGTCTACGCGGGCTGGGGCGACTCCGACGGCACCGCAGGCAAGCCCAAGCTGTACCGCACCTCCGACGGCACGACCTGGGAGGCCGTCCCCGGGCAGCCCACCGGCGCCGCAGCCAAGGTCCCGATCCGCGCCGCGTACGACCGCCTCACCCGCGAGCTGTACGTGACGTACGCCAACGCCCCCGGCCCCAACGGGCAGTCGGACGGCAGCGTGCACAAGCTGCCTTCCGGCAGCGGGAAGTGGACGGATGTCACCCCGGTGAAGCCGGGTGGGACGGCGACGGACGGGTCGGCCGACGCCTTCGGCTACGGCGGTGTCGCCGTCGACGCCCGCCGCCCCGGCACGGTCGTCGTCTCCACGAACAACCGCTGGGCCGAGATCGACACCGTCTTTCGCTCCACGAACGGCGGCCGCACCTGGACGTCCTTGAAGGACGGGGCCGTCCTCGACGTCTCCGAGACCCCCTACCTCAAGTGGGGCCAGGACAAGCCCAAGTTCGGCTGGTGGATCCAGGCCCTCGCCCTCGACCCGTACGACTCGGAGCACGTCGTCTACGGCACCGGCGCGACCCTCTACGGCACCCGGGACCTGAAGAACTGGGCCCCGCAGATCCGCGGCCTGGAGGAGGCGTCCATCCGCCAGCTGCTCTCGCCGCCGACCGGTGAGGCCCACCTGCTCAGCGGTTCCGGGGACATCGGCGTGATGTACCACGAGCGGCTCACGGCGTCGCCGTCGCGCGGCATGGCGTCGAACCCGGTGTTCGGCACCTCCACCGGCCTGTCGCTGGCCGCGGCCAAGCCCTCGTACGTGGTCCGGGCGGGCTGGAGCGACCACGGCAACGGCGCCTACTCGAACGACGGGGGCAGGACCTGGGCCCCCTTCGAGGCGCAGCCCGCCGTCGCTAAGGACGCACCGGGGCCGATCGCCACCAACGCCGACGGCAGCGTGCTGCTGTGGTCCTTCGGCACGGCGAACCCCGGATACCGCTCGGCCGACAACGGCGCCACCTGGTCCGAGGTCGCCACCTTCCCGAAGGGCGCCGCCCCGGTCGCGGACCCCGTCGACCCGACCCGCTTCTACGCCTTCGACACCACCAACGGCACGCTGTTCACCAGCACCGACAGCGGCCGGACCTTCACCGTCCGGGCCACCGGCTTGAGCTCGCCCGACAGCGAGTCCCAGCTGACGGCTGCCCCGGGCCGCACCGGCGACCTGTGGCTCAGCCTCAAGACGAACGGGCTCTACCGCTCGACCGACGCAGGCGCGACCTTCGCCAAGGTCAGCAGCTGCCACGCCGCACACACCCTTGGCTTCGGCAAGGCCGCCAGGGGCGCTTCCTACCCGGCGATCTACATGGTCGGCGCCGTCGACAGCTTCAACGCCATCCACCGCTCCGACGACGAGGCGAAGACCTGGACGCGGATCAACGACGACCAGCACCAGTGGGGCTGGACCGGAGCCGCCATCACCGGTGACCCAAGGGTCTACGGCCGGGTCTACGTCGCCACCAACGGACGCGGCGTGCAGTACGGGGAGCCCGTCTGATGCCCGACCTGCGTGACGCCACCCGCGGCCGTCTTCTCTTCGGCGGCGACCACAACCCCGAGCAGTGGCCCGAGGAGACCTGGCACGAGGACGTCCGGCTGATGAAGGAGGCCGGGGTCCCGCTACGGCATCCTGCCGGCCCGCCTGCCGCACTACATGCGCACCTCTCCACCCTCCCGAACCGGACGCCCTGCGCGACCTGCTGGCCCGCATCGCCGACGGCGCGGGCGTCCCCCCGGTAATCGACGGCCTCCCCGAACAGGTCGAGGCAGTACGCCGGGGCGAGCTGCTGTTCGTGCTCAACCACGGCCGCGAACCCGTGCCCGTCGAGGTGCCCGGCACCCACCACGACCTGCTCACCGGGACGGACGTCACGGACCGGGTCACCCTCGGCCGCTACGACGTGGCGGTGCTCCGGCCATGACCCGAACCCGGCCGCCCGCACCCTGGTACGGCCGGGCGGCGATCAGTCCCGCTGATTCAGCAATCACTCGCAAAAGAGAGGAAACTCCATGAGAAAGTCTGGGATCCTACCCCTGATCACGCTTGTCGCCGCCGCGTTCGGGCTGACAGCGGCAGGTGTGGCCCCTGCCTCCGCCGCCCCCAACACGCCCTTGCGGGTCATGCCGTTGGGTGACTCGATAACGTGGGGTGTGGGAAGCAGTACGGGCAACGGCTACCGGGCGCCGTTGTGGGACAAGCTTGCGGCGGACGGCCATCCGCTGGACTTCGTGGGCACGGTGCGGGGCGGTTCGATGTCCGACCCGGACAACGAAGGCCACTCGGGATACCGCATCGACCAGATCGCCGCACTCGCCGACGCCTCGCTGACCCGCTACCGGCCCAATGTCGTGACGCTGCATATCGGCACCAACGACCTCCAAGGGGCTTCCGAGGTCGACACCGCCATCGCCCGGCTGAGGTCGCTGGTCAACCAGGTCACCGCCGACGTCCCCGACGCAACCGTCCTCGTCGCCTCCCTGGTCGTGTCCACCAGCAGCTCGGAGGAGCGGTGGCGGGGCACGTACAACCAGGCCACCCGCCAAATCGTCAGCGACGCACAGGCTGCGGGCAAACGCGTCGCATTCGTCGACATGAGCAGCTTGACCACGGCCGACCTGGCCGACCCCCTGCATCCCAACGACGCGGGCTACCAGAAGATGGCCGACGCCTTCCACCGCGGCGTCCAGGCCGCGGACAGCGCAGGGTGGCTGAGGAACCCCGCGCCCGCCCCTGCACGCGTGCAGTCCGGCATCGCCGGCAAGTGCATGGACGTCAACGGCGCCAACACCGCCGACGGGACCGCCGTCCAGACGTGGAGCTGCGGCGACAGTGCCAACCAGTACTGGTCCGCCTACACCGACGGCACCCTGCGCTCCATGGGCAAGTGCCTCGACGCCGCCGGCGGGGCCACCGCCAACGGCACCAAGGTGCAGCTCTGGTCCTGCCACGGCGGCGCCAACCAGGTCTGGCAGCCCTACAACGGCGGTTACCGCAACCCCGCTTCGGGCCGCTGCCTCGACGTTCCGGGCTCCTCCACGGCCGACGGCACGCAGCTCCACCTGTGGGACTGCAACGGCGGCGCCAACCAGAAGTGGACCACTCTGACCGCGGGATGACCCAGCACCCGGGATCTGAACCTTTTCCGGACTCAGATCCCGGAAGAAAGGCACCGAGGTTCGGCCCGGAGACGTCCTCGGCTCCGGTACCTGCGGTGCACCATCGGGAACCGGCGCGGGCGGGGAGGGGCGGGGACGTCACCCCCGAGCCGAGCCGTCGCGTCGATCTTCCGGCGGAGCGCCGGCCCCGACCGACCCGGTTCCTCCAGGCGGAGCCGGATCTCGCCGTCCGCCATCCGCACCCCGCCGCGTCTCTACGCGCCGGCGGAGGAGCCGCTCCGTGCGGCGTGAGGGCCGATCGCGGCTCTGACCAGCCGCCTCTCGAAGGACAGGAGTATCTGTTCGAGATCCGTCGCGTCGAACGACGTCGCATCCGTCCCGAGACTGATTCCGGCCGTCTCGGACATACCCCACACATCGAAGCAGAGCTTTCCGGAGTTCGTGTCGACGGGTTTGGGGAATCGGCGGTAACGGCTGGATGCCATGGCTCGTTCGAGGTCCTGCTGTTCGCTGTCCGCGCGAGCCCGGATCAGCGTGCGGGGCGCTATGGGGCGGACGTTGACCACGTACGGGTTGTGTGCGGAGCGGCCCAGTTCGGCCGAGACCTCGTCCAGGGACCTGGCGTAGCGGTCGGGCTCTCGCAGGCTGACGGAGGAGGATCTGACGAGTGCCGCGTCGACGGCCCGGCACAGCGCCGGGAACCGGTCGCTGCCCAGGGACGTGTCGACCGGGACGAGGGCCCTGCCGGCGATATGGGCCACCGCCTCGCGGGCGAAGGCGGTCTGCCGGTTGGCCATCACGGTGTTGAACACGCAGTTGCCGATGCCGACGTGCTCGGCGAGCGCGCACGCGTATGCGGCTTGCAGCACGGCGGCCACGGATGTCCGGTACTGCTTCGCCAGACGGGCTGCCGCCAGCGCGACCGCCGCCGAATCGAGGCATACGAAGTTGTAGACGGCGTCCCCGTCGCGGCTCGCGGGCGCGAGGAGTTCGGGCATGGCGGACTGACGGAGCATGGCCCGGTCATGGGTGTCGACACGATGGGCGTGCCGCAGCCCCGAGGGGCTGGTTTCGAAGCTCGCGATCTGCCGCGGCTGCCACCCCGAACCGAGGTCGGCGCCCGGATCGGCGGCCAGTCGGGCTATGTTTTCGGCCACGATCCGGGCGGCTGTCGTGTCCGCCGAGAAGTGGTGCAATGACAGCGCGATGTGGATGGGCCTGCCGTCCACGGTGATGACGGCGGCCCGCAACGGCAGGTCGTCCGGGGCGAATCCGGGCTCGGCCAGCCGGAGGGTGAAGACGCTCAGTTCGTCGTAGGTCGGTGGGGCGTCGGAGGCGTACTCGTCGACCTGGAGCACCCCGGAAGCCACGACGACCGCGCGCGGGTGCCCGTCCGCGTCACGTGGATACAGCGTGCGCAGCGCCTCGAAGTGGGCCATGACCGCGGCGAAGGCATGCAGCACCGCGGCCATGTCGGACGTGCCGTCGAGTGGTCGACCCATCCGTACGTTCCTGTTGCGGGGGCCGTGGAGATGGGGGTGGCATCCCTCGTGTTCATGGGCCCTCTGCGACCAGGTCAGTTCATGTTCTCCGGCGGAGCCGGAGACGAAGACGACGTCATGGCGTGCGATCTGTCGCATACCCGCCCCGGCCCTCCTCCGGTACGTCGCCCCGTGTTCAGACAGAGGATAGATCCGCGCGGGCCACGTGCGTCAATGCTCGGAACCTGCGGAACGCGGCGGTGGACCGTTCTCCTACCGCGTCCCACCGGTCGTTATCGCGTCCCGCCGGCGATCGCGGCCAAATGGACACCGCCCCGCAGAACGAGATGCAGGTCGTGCACCCCGGTCACCTCCGCCGGCATCGGTGCGCTGACCGTGTGCCAGTCGTACCGGCCGTCGGTGTCGGCGGGGACGTGGAGGCCGGCGAGCAAGGTGCCGGTACCGGGACCGCCGTCGGCGTAGATCTCGACGGTCGCGTCCCCCTCCGTCGCGCGGGACACCTCGGCCGTGATGACACGCGGTCCGTCTGCCGGGCCGCCCAGGTCGACCGAGCGGTAGCGCAGTCGGCAGTGGATGTCACCGGTTGCCGGCGTGACCGCCTCCCCCTGCTCCCGGGTGGCGTCGACGAGCGTGCCGCCCACGCACTCGTCGAAGTCGAGGGCCTCCAGACGTCCGCCGATGAGGCCGCGGACGGGGAGGGCCGGCCCCGTCACGGTGAAGGGCGCTGTCAGGGCGATGGCTTCGGCCGAGTGCCCGATCAGGATCTCGTACTGTCCCGGGTCCACGGCGAAGGCGCCGGCTGAGACGGACCAATGGGCCAAGGCCGCGACAGGCACACCGAACTCCAGCCGCCGCCGTTCACCGGGGGCGAGGGAGACCTTGCGGAAGTCCGTCAGTCTGCGCCTGGGCGCGCGGTGGCGGGCGGCGAGCGCGCGGGTGTAGAGCTGCACGGTCTCGGTGCCCGGGCGCGTTCCGGTGTTGGTGAGCTCGACGCTCACGGTCAGGGTGTCGTCCTGTGCCGCTTCCCGGGCGGACAGCCGCAGGTCGGAACAGGCGAAGCCGGTGTAGGACAGGCCGTGCCCGAAGGGGTACAGGGGTGCGGCCTCGTGGTACTGGTACGTCCAGCCGGCGGTGATGATGTCGTAGTCGAGGCGGCCGGGCAGCGGATCGTCGCCGCGGTACCAGGTCTGCGGGAGACGTCCCGAGGGTTCGGCCTCGCCGAGCAGGATCGCGGCGAGTGCCCGGCCCGTCTCCTGCCCGCCGTGGGAGGTCCACACCACGGCGGGCAGGTGCTCGTCGGCCCAGTCGACGGCGTACGGGTAGCTGCTCATCACGACCAGCACCGACTCGGGGCGCTCGATGGCCACGGCGCGCAGCAGGGCCTCCTGGGTGGGCGGCAGTGAGATGCCGGTACGGTCCTCGGTCTCGCGGCCGTTGATGTGCGGGTCGTTTCCGAGGACGACCACGGCGACGTCCGCCGAGGCGGCGGCCGCGACGGCTTCGGCGATTCCGTCCCTGACGACCGTTCGGGTCCAGCGTTCCGCCTTCTCGGGGGCTTCGGCGGAGAGGGTGACCCGGCCGGTGGCCTGATCCACGGCGGCGTATCGGCCGTTGCTGATGTTGCGCAGCAGTTCCGTGCCGTCCGGCTGGGGTTCCAGCCGGAAGGTCTCGTGGACGAACCAGCCGTTCGGCTGCGTCTGGTCGGCGGCGAGGGTGAGGTCGCCGTCCCTGAGGGTGATGTAGCGCTCCGTACGCGCGTTGCGGAGGGTCAGCACGCCTTCGCCCCAGTCGAACAGGTCGTGGCAGGCGCTGTCGCCGGACTCCTGCTCGTCGGTGGAGGCGCCGGCCACCATCGGCCCGCCGGGGTCGAACGCGGGGACGCGCAGTCGGCCTCCGGTGGAGGCGGCTCGCAGCGTGATCCGGTCCACTCCCTCTGCACGGACCAGTTCGGCGCCGGCCTCCTTGAGCGCCGTCTCCAGGCCGGTGGCGACCGTGATCCGGTACGGCATGGTGCCGCTGTACCAGTCCTCGAAGAGGGTATCCGTCAGCGGGCCGACGAGCGCCACGCGCCGGCCGGGGGCCGGTGACAGCGGCAGTGCCCCGTCGTTCTTCAGCAGCACCACCGACTCGGTGGCGGCGCGCAGGGCGAGCGCACGGTGTGCGGGGCTGTCCACGACGTCGTCACGGATGCCGGCGTAGGGGTCGAGGTCCGGATCGAACTCGCCGAGACGGAAGCGGATCGACAGGTGGCGTCGCGCGGCGCGGTCGATGTCGGCCTCCGTGAGCAGCCCGCGGTCGACCGCCGTGCGGAGTCTGTCGAGGGTGACGCTGCCGTCCTCGCCCATTTCAGTGATGCTGTCGACGCCGGCGCGTACCGCCGCCGCATGGGAGGTGGGGTGGTCGTCGAAGTACTGCTCCGAGTCGGCGAGGTTGGTCACGGCTCCGGCGTCGCTGCAGACGAACAGCTCGTGGCCGGTGGGCTCGGCCCAGCGCCGTACCTCGGTCTCCAGCAGTGGACTGACATGGCAGGGGCGGCCGTTGATGAGGTTGTAGGCCGGCATGACCCCGGTGGCGGCGCCCGACTCGATGGCCGGGCGGAAGGCGGCGAGGTCGTATTCGTGCAGCACCCTGGGCGGCACCACGGAGGAGGTGAGGTCGCGCTCGTCCTCGTTGTTGTAGGCGAGGAAGTGCTTGAGGAAGGGTGCCGTTCGCAGGTAGACCGGGTGGTCCCCGGCCAGCCCGCGGCAGTAGCTGACGGAGAGCCGGCCGGTGAGTAGTGGATCCTCCGCGTACCCCTCCTCGTTGCGGCCCCAGCGGGGATCGCGCAGCAGGTTCACCACCGGTGCCCAGACCTGGAGGCTGTGCCGGGGGCCGTCGACGGCGGGGCGCTCGTGGAAGGCGCGGGCCTCGGTGCCGACGGCTGTGGCGACCTCGTGCAGCAGTTCCTCGTCCCAGGTGGCGCCCAGGCCTATCGCCTGTGGGAACACGGTGGCCGGCCCCAGCCAGGACACGCCGTGCAGGCCTTCGGTGCCGGTCTTGAAGGGGGCCAGCCCGAGGCGCGGGACTCCTGGTGAGTACTGGTAGAGCAGCTCGATGCGCTCGTCGAGCGTCAGTCGGGAGATCAGGTCGTCGACTCGCTGTGCGAGGGGTAGCGCGGGGTCGCGGAACGGCAGGTCGGTGGTGGGCGGCTCGGGGGGTGTGGCGGCGGTACTCACCTGAGATGTCCCTTGCAGGAGGTCGAAGGAGAAAGGCGTCGGAAGCGTGGAGACTGCGCGCCCGGGCGGCATGCGGCTTTCCTCGATCTTGCTGTCATGCAGTCGAAGCGCTTCGACGTTGGCATGACGCCGAGTCGTGTGTCAATCACAGGTCACTCAGCCGTCCCAAGTCGTCTTTCCGGCGTTGGCGTACATCTCTGAGAGGTCGTCCAAAAGGCCAGCTCACCTGGGTCAAAGCCGTATGGAGGGCGGGGGAACCGTCGCCCTCGACCGTGTCTGTTACCGGAAAGTGACCTTGACGGCCCGTTGTCGTGCCCGGAAACACAGTCTTAGTGTCACCGAAACGTCGAAGCGCATCGATTTGGATTCCTCCCGCCCTCCCCGCGTCAGTCCTCCGGGCGACTCCGCGTCGGCCCGCCCGCCGGTCAGCTCCACGGAGACGAAGGGCCGCAACGACATGAGCACGGAGACGAACCGCCGAGCCGTCCTGCGAACAGCCGCCGGCGCAGCGGGCGCCGCCTCTCTCTCACTGCTGCCGGCCGCCTGCGGAGGCAGCGACTCCGGTGCTGGCAAGGACGGCACCAGCAGCAAGAAGGACTTGGCCGCCGCGCTGCCCGCCCATGTGCCCAGCATGGTCGGCCGGCCGGACACGGCGTCCGTCGGACTCCCCAACAAAGCGGTCACCGAGGCGGGTTACCTCACTTTTCCCGCGCACCCGAAAGGCAAGGACGCGTCATGACCCATGTCCCGCACTTCTCCCGCCGAGGACTGCTGGCCGCCGGCGCGACCGCGGCCGCACTCCCTGTGCTCGCCCCGTCCGCTGCCTCCGCTGCATCCGCCGGCGCGACCGGCAAGGTCCGACGCACGCCCTACACCTTCCGCAACGCCGAGATAGTCGGCGGCGGCTTCGTCACCGGCATCGTCTTCAACCAGAGCGAACCCGGACTGGTGTACGCCCGTACCGACATCGGCGGCGCCTATCGCCTCGACACGGCGTCCCGGCGGTGGATCCCCCTCACCGACTGGATCGTCTGGGACGAGTACGGACACACCGGCATCATCAGCATCGCCACCGACGAGGTCGACCCCGACCGCGTCTACCTGGCGGCGGGCACGTACACCCTCCCCGAATGGGACCCGAGCATGGCGGCGATCCTGCGCTCGACGGACCGAGGCCGCACTTGGAAGACCACTCCCCTGCCGTTCCGGCTGGGCGGCAACATGCCAGGCCGGGGCATCGGCGAGCGGCTGGTGATCGACCCCAACCGCAACAGGATCCTCTACCTGGGGGTGCGCGGGGGCCACGGGCTGTGGCGCAGCACCGACCACGGCAAGACGTTCGCGAAGGTGACCAGCTTCCCCAACGCGGGCAACTTCGTCATCGACCCCACCGACCCCGACGGCTACAACGGCGACAACCTGGGCGTGCTGCAAGTCGTCTTCGACAAGCGCACCGGCAGAGCGGGCCGGGCCACCCGGACCCTCTACGTCACCGTGGCCGACAAGGACAACATCCTGTACCGGTCCACCGACGCGGGAGCGACCTGGGAACGCGTGCCCGGGCAGCCCACCGGCTTCATCCCGCACCATGCGGACTTCGACCACGTCGGCGGCTACCTGTACTTGGCGACCAGCGACACCGCCGGACCCTACGACGGCTCCAAGGGCGACGTGTGGAAGCTGGACACCGCCACCGACACCTGGACCCGCATCAGCCCGGTCCCGTCGACCAGCGACGACAACAAGTGGGGGTACAGCGGCCTGACCATCGACCGGCAGAACCCGGACACCCTGATGGTGTCCACCCAGGTCAACTGGTCCCCCGACTGCATCCTCTTCCGCTCCACCGACGGCGGCGCGAGCTGGACCCGCGCGTGGGACCTGGACACGAACTCCGAGCGCACCCTGCGCTACGACATCGACATCTCCGCCGCCCCCTGGCTGACCTGGAACGCCTCGCCGTCGCTTCCCGAGATGGCCCCCAAGCTGGGCTGGATGATGGAGTCCGTCCAGATCGACCCCTTCGACTCCGACCACTTCATGTACGGAACCGGCGCGACGATCTACGGCGCCGACAACCTGACCGACTGGGACAGCGACCGCACGGTGCACCTGTCCGTGCGGGCCCAGGGGTTGGAGGAAACCGCTGTCATGTGTGTGATCAGCCCGCCCGTCGGCGCGGCGCATCTCTTCTCCGGCGTCGGCGACGTCGGCGGCTTCCGGCACACGGACTTCCGCAAGGCGCCGAAGATGTACGACAGCCCGACCTTCGGCGGCACTCCGGCCCTCGACTACGCGGAGCTGGCGCCCCACACCATCGTGCGGGTCGGCCACCCCACCAGCGGCTGGACCCAGCACTTCGCCATCTCCACCGACAGCGGCGCCACCTGGACGCCGTCGGGCAGTGAGCCGTCCGGCGCCACCGGGCCCGGAGTCGAGGACCAGGCCGTCGCCATCAGCGCCGACGGCAGGCAGATCGTCTGGTCACCGGCCGGTGCGCCGGTCAGCTGGTCCGACGACCACGGAGCGACCTGGACGGCGTCGAAGGGGCTGCCGGCCGGGGCCTCCGTGCGCTCCGACCGGGTGAACCCGGCGAAGTTCTACGCCTACGACGCCGGGGTCTTCTACCTCAGCACGGACGGCGGCAAGAGCTTCAAGGCCACGGCGGCGACCGGTCTGCCCACCGCGGGGAACGTCCGGTTCAAGCCGGTCCCGGGTCACGAGGGCGACATCTGGCTGGCCGGCGGCACCACCAAGCCCACCACCCCCACACCGTACGGGCTGTGGCGGTCGACCGACTCCGGAACGTCCTTCACCAGGTTCACGGCGGTGAACGAGGGCGACGTCGTCGGATTCGGCAAGGCCGCGCCCGGCGCCAAGTACCCCGCCGTCTACACCAGCTCCAAGATCCATGGCGTGCGCGGCATCTTCCGGTCCGACAACGCGGGCCGGACCTGGACCCGTATCAACGACGACCGCCACCAGTACGCCTGGACCGGCAACACCATGACCGGAGATCCCCGGGTCTACGGTCGCGTCTACTTCGGGACCAACGGACGCGGAGTCATCTACGGCGACCCGAAGTGAGGTCTGACTCCCGGTCATCGCGCTCCGCACCCGCCGTCCCGAAGGGGAGACCGACGTGGCCCTGCCGCCACGGCAGGACGACCGACTTCTCCTCTCCTGTGTGATCCCCCCACTCAGCACACATTCCGGAGGGCTGATGAAATTCCGTATCGGCTGGGCCGCGCTTCTCGCGGCTCTGGCTCTCGTCTTCACCCTGCCGAACTCGGCAGTGGCAGCGTCACAGACGTACTGGTTCAAGCACTACTCGACCGGCGGCAACGCCTCGACGTGGTACGCCAACGACAACTCCTGGGGCGTGAACTCCCCGACCGGCACCGGCTTCGTCGCCATGGTCAACGGCAAGGACTGGGGCTGGTCCTCCCCGGTGACCACGCTCCCCAAGAAGATCGGCAACGTCAACCCCAACAACAACTCGTGGTTCAGCCAGTCGGCGTGGCCGAAGTCCGGCTCGCGCTACAACGCCACGTACGACATCTTCATCGACCCTTACCCCGAGCCGAACAACCGCAACTCCAAGACCGAGCTGATGATCTGGCTCAACTGGTCCAACACCCAGCCGCTGGCAGACCGCTACGACGGGAACGGCAACGCGGTCCCGACCGTGACCAACGTCAGCCTGGGCGGCCGCAGCTGGGACATCTACGACTACAACTGGCCGAACGGCGACCACACCCTCAGCTTCCTGGACAGGAGCAGGTCCGGCTGGTGGTCCGGCAGCCTCACCCCGTTCTTCAACTACGGCCTCAACAAGGGCCTCTACACCAACGACCACTACCTCAACAGCGTCATGGCCGGCTGGGAATTCGGGCCGGGTGACTACACCGCCCACTCCTGGGGCGCCGTGGGCTTCTGACGCCGAGACAAGCAGAGGGGCGGACGAGTGACCGGCCGCCCTTTGCCGGTAAGTACCGCCCGACTCTCCGTACGGAGGGTCGGGCGGCCCGGTCCGAGCAAGGATGCAATGACTTCTCCTGGCTCGACGCCCCCATCGAACGCCTCCACCAGGTGCTGGACCGTATCCGCCTGCCCTGCACACTCCCAACTGCCCACCGCTCCTCCCGCCGTTCCACCGCGCTGCACTCCGCACACGCCGTCCGTCACACAGGCGGTGGTGCGACGTCACGCCCTTCGCGTGTTGTCCACGTTCCCTCACCCCGCCGCTTCACCATCTCCCCATCCGGAGGAAGTCCTCATGCCTCTCACCGACTTCGGCCATGACGAACTCGTCGGCTACCGACCGGTGTCGACCGCACCGCACGACTTCGACGCGTTCTGGCAGCACACCCTCGACGACGCCCGATCACAGGGCGGAGCGGTGAAGGCCGAGCGCGTCACGGACCGGTTCCGGCTGCGCACCGTCGAGGTGGACGACCTGCGCTTCCCCGGCTGGCAGGGTGAGCCGGTGGCCGCCTGGCTGCTCCGCCCGCGCGGAGCCGAAGGCCCGCTGCCCGTCGTCGTCACCTACAACGGCTACAGCGGCGGCCGTGCCCTGCCCACCGACCACCTCTTCTGGCCCGCCGCCGGCTACGCCCAGCTCGTCGTCGACAGCCGAGGCCAAGGCCACGACACCCCGGACCGGACCCTGGGCGACGGCACGCAGTGGGTCGAGGGATTCATGACCCGCGGCATCGACTCGCCCGAGAACTACTACTACCGGCGCCTGATGACCGACTGTGCGCGGGCGGTGGACGCCGTCGCGGAAGTGCCCTCCCTCGATGCCCGCAGGATCGTGGTCGCGGGCGGCAGCCAGGGCGGCGGACTGGCCCTCGCCACCGCTGGACTCCTGGGGGACAGGGTGGCGGCGGTGATGCCCGACGTGCCGTTCCTGTGCCACTTCCGCCGCGCCGTCCAGATCACCGGCGAGGGCCCCTACCCGGAAATCGCCAAGTACCTGCGCTGGCACAGCCGCCACCGCGTGGAGCCGACGTTCGCCACCCTCGACTACTTCGACGGCGTCCACTTCGCCCAGCGGGCCACCGCACCGGCCCTGTTCAGCGTCGGCCTGATGGACCCGATCTGCCCGGCCTCCACGGTCTACGCCGCCTTCAACCACTACGCGGGTGAGGACCGGACCATGACCGTCTGGCCGTTCGCCGACCACGGCGGCGGTTGCGGCTCCAACCCACCCGTCCAACTGGACTGGCTGGCCGAGCGCGGACTCGCACCCGAGCAGTGACCCTTGCACCGCAGCCACCCGTCTCCGTTCGGGGAACGACCGTCTCACCCGATCACAAGGAGCGGCTGACGCGGACGCAGCCAGGGCCTCACCCAAGCGCCCCACCGCACACACGGAAGCAGCACTCCGCCCGGGCTGCCTCCGCCGCCGTGCGCCGGTGGCATGTTCGCCGGCTGAAGCCCGGGCGCCAACTCCCTGCTCAGGACGCCCCCTCAGCGCCTCCGCCTACCCGATAGGCACCCGGGTCTCCACGGGTCCGGGACGTCACCCTGGACTCCGTCGGTGACACCGAGGCCGGTGAACGGTCCCGGGCTCGGTGTCCTTCCGCGAGAGGCCGTCGACATCAAGGGCATCGGCGACGGCGGCCGCAGCTGGAACGGCTTCAAGGCCGAGCCGGTGGCCGAAGCCCAGGACGGCCGCGTCGCGCTCGCGGCCGACGGCTCCACCATCGTCTGGACCCAGGCCGGTCAGGCCCCGTACCGCTCGACCGACAACGGGGCGAGCTGGTCGAGGGTCAGCGGCCTGGGCAACGACGCCGCAGTCGTCGCCGACCGCTCCTCGGCCAGGACCTTCTACTCCCTGTCCGGCGGCACGCTCTACGCCAGCACCGACGACGGCGCGACCTTCACCGCCCGCGCCGGCAACCTGCCCTCCGGCAAGCTCACGGCCATCCCGGGCATCGCCGGGGACCTGTGGATCTCCGGCTACGGCAAGGGGCTGCTGCACTCCACCGACGGCGGCCGCACCTTCACCACGCTCAAGACGGTGCAGTCCGCCTCCGCCTCCGCCTCCGCCCTCGGTTTCGGCAAGGCCAAGCCGGGCACCGGCTACCAGGCCCTGTACCTGATCGGCACCGTCAAGGACGTCACCGGAGTCTTCCGCTCCACCGACAAGGGCGCCACCTGGCTCCGCGTCAACGACAAGGCCCACCAGTGGGGCGCCATCGGCGGCGTCGGCGTCATCACCCGCGGCCCCGACACCTACGGCCGCGTCTACGTCGGCACCAACGGACGCGGCCTGCAGTACGGCGACCCGTCCTGACCCAGGCACCCGAGCGGGGCCGCAGGCACAACGGCCCGCGGCCCCGCCATGGCTGAGGAACCTCGCGGAGGATGGATACCCGTATCAGGTAGCCCAGCCCGGTGAGGAGGGCAGTCCCCGCAGCTTGGTCTGCTGTCGTGGGACTGCCCTCAACCGATCGGGCGTCTCCCCGCGCGGTGGTAGGGGTGGCGAGTCAGGGGAGCGTGGTCCACTTCTGGTTGTTCTGGCCGTTGCAGGTCCACAGGATGACCGGGGTCCCGCCCGCGGTGGCGGCCCCGTTGACGTCGAGGCACAGTCCGGCATGGACGTTGCGGACCGACCCGTCGGAGCCGACCGTCCACTTCTGGTTGTCCTGGCCGTTGCAGGGCCAGATGATGACCGGCGTGCCGTTGGTGGTGCCCTGGTTGTAGGCGTCCAGGCACTTGTCGCCGTAGACGCGGATCTCGCCGCCGGCCCAGCTGGTCCATAGCTGGTTGGCGGCGGTGTGGCAGTCCCAGATCAGCGTCGTCGTCCCAGCCGCGGTGGCGGCGCGATCAACGTCCAGGCAGCGGCCGGATGCGGTGCCGCGCAGGCGTGCGGTGGTGGCGGCAAGCGGGCTGCCGCCGGTCATCTTGAACACGGCGACGCCGTGCGCGGGGACGCTCGCGGAGATCTGGCCGGAGGTGCTGGACGTGGCGCCGGTCCACAGGTCGGTGAGGGTGAACGAGCCTCCGGTCAGGCCGACCTGGGCGGCCGTGGTGGTGATGGTCGTGGTGCTGCCTCCCCGGTTGAACAGGCCTACCGCGGCCGAGCCGTCGGACAGGGGCTTGGCGAACACCTCGGTGTCGCCGTCGTCGCGCACCCGGCGTCCGCCCGCGCCCAGCGGGTCCTGGTTCACCGCCAGCAGGCGGGGGTTGCGCAGGATCGCGCTGACGTCGGCGGACATGGTGCGGATGTCGTTGCCCGCGATGAGGGGGGCCGAGAGCAGCGACCACAGGGCGAAGTGGGAGCGGGACTCGGTCAGTGACAGTCCGGGGCGGCCGACGACCAGCATGTCGGGGTCGTTCCAGTGACCCGGGCCCGACTGAGCGGCCAGCGGTGCGGTGACGTCCAGGACGTTGCCGACGCCCATGGGATAGCTGTTGGTGTTGTTGTTCTGCCAGATGTCGAGCAGGTCCTCGGTCGTCCGCCACAGGTCGGCGACCTCGCCCCAGTTGTACGTGGCGCCGGTGATGGCGTGGAAGCTGTTGGGGTTGATGCTGTAGACGATCGGTCGCCCGGTGGCGCGCAGGGCGTCACGCATCAGCGTGAAGCGCGCGACCTGCTCGTCACGGGTGCCGCTGGAGGAGCACCAGTCGTACTTGAGGTAGTCGACGCCCCATGAGGCGAACGTGTTGGCGTCCTGGGCCTCGTGGCCCTTGCTGCCGGTGGAGCCGGGGTAGGTGCCCACGCCCTGGGCGCAGGTCTTCTCGTTGGGTGCCTGGTAGATGCCGAACTTCAGGCCCTTGCTGTGGATGTAGTCCCCGAGTGCCTTCATGCCGCTGGGGAACTTGGTCGGATTGGCGCGGAGGTTGCCCGCCGCGTCGCGCTGCGGGTCGAACCAGCAGTCGTCGACCACGACGTACTGGTAGCCCGCGGCCTTCATGCCCGAGGACACCATCGCGTCGGCGGCCTGGCGCACCTGCGCCTCGGTAATCCCGCACCCGAAACTGTTCCAACTGTTCCAGCCCAGCGGCGGCGCGAGCACCGGGCTGCCCGGCGCGGCCTCGGCGGTCGTGCCGGCGGAGGCGGTGACGCAGGCGGAGAGCGTCAGCGCGGTGGCTGTGAGGAGACGCAGCAGTCGTCTGTGTATGGGAACCATGGAGGGTTCCTTCCTGGGAGATAGAGCGGAAGCCGCTTGTGACCGTGCCTGATAGGCACGGTCACAAGCTTCTGGTCATGTGCCCGCGGGTCAGCGCTGCAGGGTGAGCAGGCCCGGCCGGTACGGCAGGTTCACGTAGTCGGTGCCCGGCGGGACGTTGGGGGACAGGCCCTGGTAGAGGAACTGCAGGTTGCAGGGGTCGATGGTCATGGTCTGGTCGGGGTTGTTGCGGACCAGGTCACCGTGGCTGATGCTGTTGGTCCAGGTGGCGCCGCTGTTGGCCTTGCCCGCGAAGGGGTTGCTCTCGGTGGCGGCCTGCGGGGTCCACGGGCCGTTCAGGCTGGTGGCCGTGAACGAACGGAAGAAGCGGTCCTCATTCACACCGCGAGCCTCGACGATCATGAGGTACTGGTTCTGGCCCTGGACCTTGTAGACCTCCGGCGCCTCGAACAGGTTCTTCTCCGTGTCGGTCATGACCGTCGTGTACGACGAGCCGAAGCTGCTCGGGAAGTTCCCGATCGGCATGGTCGACTTGAAGATGCCGCCCTTGTCATTGGCGAAGAACAGGTACATGTTCTGGTTGTCGGCGATCAGGGTCGGGTCGATCGGGCCGCCTACGGGGAGGCTGCCGGTGAACAGCGGCTGCGCCGCGGACCAGCCGTTGGGGTTGGTGGGGTCGCTCGACGTGCGGTAGACGAAGGGCCATTGGGTCCCCCACCCATTTGAGGCCAGCACCCAGATGTTCTTGGGCGCGAAGTAGAACAGTTTGGGCGCCACCGCCGACTGGCTCATCGCGGTCTGGCCGGCCGAGCCCATGTCCGACCAGTTCGTGAAGGGGCTGAAGCCCATCGAGTGCCAGTTGCCGTCGGAGTACGTCGCGTAGACCAGGTGCTTGCCGTTGTACGTCGTGGTGGTGAAGTCCTTCAGCGAGGCCCATCCGTTCGCCGGCTGCGCCAGCGGACCGGTCGAGGTCCACCGGTAGGTCGACGGAAGAGAACACGTGCTGCCCCCTCCGGACAGACCGCTCCACTTCTGGTTGCTGCCGCCGTTGCAGTTCCAGAGCTGCACCGCAGTGCCGTTGGCCGTGGCGCCGCCGCTGACGTCCAGGCACAGCCCGGACTCCACTGCGACGACCGTGCCGTCGGGGTTCACCCGCCACTGCTGGTTCGTACCGCCGTTGCAGGACCAGATCACCGGCCGGGTCCCGGCCGTGGTGGCGTGGCCCGGAACATCCAGGCACTTGTTTCCGAACACGGTCAGTTGGTTGTTGTCCGTCAGCGTCCACTGCTGGTTGGTCCCGCCGTGGCAGTCCCATATCTGCAGGTTCGTGCCGTCGGTCTGGCTGGCGCCCGGCACATCGAGACACCGGCCGGAACCGGCGCCGCGCAAGGCGCCGCTGCTGGCCGCCTGAGCCGGGTTGGCGACGAGTGTCGCCGCCGAAGCGACCAGGGCCGCGAGCGCCACAGACAGATGCCTGCGGCTGAAACCACGTCTGCGCATGGGGGGGCTCATTCCTTGAGTAAGCGGTTCCGGTTGGCCCCGTCAGAGGCTGTCCGGACTGTTGGTGCGCTACGACCCGACCGTGTTCGTAATATCGAACGATGGTCGAAGTCTCGCGTAAGCGGGAGGGTGGAGAGCGACCAGAATCTGCTTCCGGGGAGGGCCTCAGTTCCCCACGATGCGCCACCGGTTGTCGGCGGTGCCGTTGTCCGAGTCCTGGACTGCGAACGCGCCGACAGCGGTGGAGTTGTCCGCGATGGCGAGCAACTTGCCGCTGTTCGCGTTGCGGATCTTGTAGGTCCCGTCTCCCTGGTCGAGCAGCGTCCATATGTGGTCGGCGGTGCCGTTGTCCGACCACTGCAGGACGGTCGCGCCGTCGGTCGTAGACATGTTCAAGACGCCGAGCACCTTGCCGCTGTGGGCATTGCGGAAGCGGAACCCGTTGCCGTCGGGGATCATTTGCCAGTTGTGGTCGGCGGTGCCCGAGTCGTTCCACTGCAGAGCGCGGCCGCCGTCGGCCGTGGACATGTTCTGGATGCCCAGCACGAGACCGCTGCCCACGTTGGCGAGACGGACGGTGCTGGTGCCGCTGGTGTCCCAGTAGACGGTGTAGTTGTGGCCGTGCGCGTCGTGGAACGGGCCCAGATTGACGGTGGAGCCGTTGGCGGTGGCGGTGAAGGCGAGCGAGCTGCTGCTGGTCCGTGTGATCGAGGACGTGTTCAGCGACGGGAGGGAACTGAGGGCGGAGTTGCCGTAGTTGCCGGACAGGACCACCGGGCCGTAGGTGATCGCGGCGACGTTCGCGTTGTCGTTGGCCGCTCGCATGACGATCCGCATGGGCAGGCGGACGGTGACCGTGTCGCCGGAGGCCCAGGAGCGGTTCAGGGTGGCGTAGCTGCCGGGGGTGGTGGTGATGTTCTGCGCCGTGCCGTTGACGCTGATGGTGGCCCCGGTGGTCCAGCTCGGGATGCGGATGCGCATCGCCCAGGTTCCGCTGACGTTGCCGGTGACCTGCAGGGTCGTGGTGTCGCTGTTCGGGTATGTCGTGGTCTGGGTGACCGTGATTCCGCGCTCTGACCAGTTGAGCACCGAGGGCACGAACAGGTTCACGATCAGCGTGTTGTCGCTGCGGAAGTAGATGGAGTCCATCAGCCTGGTGTGCATTTCCAGGCCCGTGCCCTGGCAGCACCAGAAGGTGCCGTAGTCGGTGCTCCAGGTGCCGCCGCCCCACGCCGGGCCCACACCGCGTCGGGCTCCCGGGTTGAGCGGGGTGAAGTAGGTGACGTGGCCGTGGTTGTCGGCCGGGTTCTGCTGGCCGATCATCTGGTTCAGCCATGCCCGCTCGTAGTAGTCGAACAGGGCGGCCCGGTTCGGGTCCAGCGCGAACAGCTCCCGGGTGAGGGTGAGCATGTTGAAGGTGTTGCAGCTCTCGCACGTGTCCTTGTTCAGGAAGCCGGCGATGGCGTTCGTGGCGCGGAAGTGCTCCGCCTGGCTGTTGCCGCCGATGACATAGGTGTGCGCGTTGACGGTGATGTTCCAGGCGTTGGTGGCGATGTCCCGGTAGCGGGTGGTGCCGGTGGCCTTGTACTCCCGGGCGGCACCGATCCACTTGGGTACCTGGGTGTTGGCGTGCAGTCCGTTGAGCTGGTCCTGGTTGGCCGCCAGCGGGTCGAACACCGCGGCGTGGTCGAACCGCCGGGCGACGGTGAGCCACCGCGCGTCGCCTGTCTGCTGGTAGAGATCGGTCAGCACGGTGTTCATGCCGCCGAACTCGGTTTGCAGCATGGCCTGCATCTGCTGGCCGCTCAGCCGGCCGGTGCGCCAGTCGACCCATCCCGCCAGGGCGAGCAGCACGTCCCGGGCTTGTGTGCTGCCGATGTGGCGCCATACGTCCAGCAGACCGACGAGGGTCTTGTGGATGGTGTAGTACGGCACGTTGCTGGTCTGGGTCCGCTGCTCGATAGCGGTGAAGTCGGACTCGGGGTAGCCGGAGAGGTACCCGGCGTTGAAACCGGCGGCGCTGTTGTTGGCCTGGCATTTGGCCAGTTCCGCAACCATGTGGGTTGCCTTGTCCCGGCAGGTGGTGTCGCCGGTCACGGCGTACAGCTGTGCCCATGCCGTGAGGAAGTGCCCTTGGACGTGGGTGCGGAAGGGGAAGTCAGGCGCGTCCCAACCGCCGTTGGCAGCCGCACCGTTGGTGGACAGCCGGTGGTTGGCGCGGAAGTTGTACAGCAGCCGGTCGACGTCGACGAACCGCAGGTAGTTCTGCGTACGGTTCTGGTTGTCCAGCCACCGGCTCGCGGTGAGCCGGACCTGGTCGAGACCGAAGGGGTGCGCGGAGACCCCGATATCGGCCCTTGCAGGGGGGATGGCGGCATGGGCGGGAGAACTGCCGATGAGGGATCCGGTGGCAGAGGCGACCGCCGTGGCCCCGGCTGCTTGCAGGAGACGCCGTCTGCTGACGGAGGAAGACATCTTGAACCTTTCGGTATGAGGAGAGTGACTGCTTGGTCGTGGGTGCGTTCGCTCACATGTCCGACGGTCGGGCGCAGCACGTCCCGGGCTGGTCTGCTGCCGATGCGGCGCCATAGAGCCAGCAGGCCGGCGATCACAGCGGAGCCGTTGGTGGAGGCCATCGCTCCGGCCGCCGTGCCGGCGAGAACCGATGCGAGTGAGACTCCTCCGGCACTGAGGAGGCGGCAGCCCTACTGGGTGACGAGGCCTGGGATTCATAGGGGTCTCGGTCTCACAGCCCTCTCCACTGATACATGGGATGGATTAACGGATACGAACGTTGCCTCTGTCTAGTCTTGTGACACGAAGACTTGGCTACTGGCGGGTTTGCGTCCGGCCCGTGCCCTGACACTGAGTCAAACATGGGATTGCCGAGAAGAAGTGTGAGGAGTGCGAGAGCTGGATAACGTCAGCTCGAACTGTCGACGGGGCTCCGCCCCGCCCGCGCCGCTCCGGATGAACGCGCGGATACCGACATCAGCCCGTGCCCGCACGGACCATGCGCCCGGGCACTTGAGTCGAACCGAGGAATCCCCTTGTCCTACAGTGTCCGTGCAGGCGGCCTGGAACGGCACACCGCCGAAGAGATCCTCCGCATCGAGCCCTGGGGACTGGACGCCGTCCGGGTCCGGGCCGCATCGGGGACCATCGCCCCCACCGCCCCTGGCGCGCTGGAGAGCCCCTCGCCCTCCACGCAGGCCGAAGTCTCCGTATCGGACGACGGCTGTGCCCGACTGCTCAACGGCCGCCTCGTCGTCGAGGCCTCGGCCGACGGGCGGCTGAGGTTTCTGCACGCTGCCTCGGGCCGTGAACTCCTCGCCGACAAGGCCCCGTACAGCCACCATGCCGGCCCTCGCGTCCATGCGGCGGGCGGCCGGACGGAGCAGCACTTCGAGGCGTACGACGGGGAACGGCTGCACGGCCTCGGGCAGCATCTGCACGGGCGCCTGGACCAGAAGGGCTGTGTGATCGACCTCGTCCAGGGCAACACCGTGGCCGCCATCCCCTTCCTGCACTCCTCGCGCGGCTACGGACTGCTGTGGAACAACCCCGCCACCGGCCGCGTCGAACTCGGCGCCGACACCACCCGGTGGACCGCCGACGCCGGCGGGCGCGTCGACTACTGGGTCACCGCCGGCGACACCCCGGCCGAGATCCTCGATGCCTACACTCAGGTCACCGGGCGCCCGCCCCTCCTGCCCGAGTGGGCGTCCGGTTTCTGGCAGTCGAAGCTGCGCTACCGCACCCAGGACGAACTCCTCGCGGTGGCACGGCAGCACAAGGAGCGCGGACTGCCGCTGTCCGTCATCGTCTGCGACTTCTTCCACTGGCCGAAGATGGGCGACTGGCGTTTCGCGCACAGCGAGTGGCCCGACCCCGCCGCCATGGTCAAGGAGCTGACAGACCTCGGGGTGAAGCTCGCGGTCTCGGTGTGGCCGACCGTCGAACCCGGCAGCGACACCTACGACGAGCTGCGCACCTCCGGACACCTCGTTCGGGACGCGGACGGCGGTCTGCTCACCTTCGCGTGGCCGTCCCGGGAGGCCGGGGAGGCGCTGACGCTCCCGATGGCGTACTACGACGCCACCCACCCCGGAGCCCGCGCCGCGCTGTGGCAGCGGCTGAACGACAACTACCGTTCGCTGGGCGTGAGTTGCTTCTGGCTGGATGCCTGCGAGCCCGATCTGCCCCGGGAGGTCGCCGACCGCGCCGTCTACGCGGCCGGACCGGCCGCCGAGGTCGCGCACCTCTACCCCCTGTCGCACACCCGCGCGGTGGCCGACGGCCTGCGCGCGGCGGGCGAGGACCGGCCGCTGTCGCTCGTCCGCTCCGCGTGGGCGGGCAGCCAGCGTCACGGGGCCCTGCTGTGGTCCGGCGACATCCCCACCACCTTCGACTCCCTCGCCCGCCAGATCAGGGCCGGGCTGAACGTCGCGATGAGCGGCATCCCCTGGTGGAACACCGACATCGGCGGCTTCGCCGGCGGTGACCCGGACGACCCCGCGTACCGCGAGCTGCTGATCCGGTGGTTCCAGTACGGCACCTTCAGCCCCGTCATGCGGCTGCACGGGGACCGAAAGCCCAACCACCCCACGTTCTCCGCGGACATCACCGGCGGCCCGAACGAAGTCTGGTCCTACGGGGAAGAGGCGTACGGCATCCTCCGGGACCACCTGATGCTCCGCGAGCGGCTGCGCCCGTATCTGATGCGGCTGTCCGAGGACGCCCACCGCACCGGCGCCCCGCCGATGCGCCCGCTGTTCTTCGACTTCCCCGAGGACGAGCAGGCATGGGACGTGGACGACCAGTTCCTGCTCGGACCCGACGTGCTGGTGGCACCCGTGTACGAGGCGGGCGCGCGGACCCGCCAGGTGTATCTGCCGGACGGTTTCCGCTGGCTCGACCCGGTCACCGGACACGTGCTGAAGGGCGGTACGCGGCTGAACGCGGAGGCCCCACTGGAACGGATCCCCGTGTTCATACGAGAAGGGGCCGACGTCGCAGCCTGGCTCGGCTGACCTCCTTCGAGTACGGTCGCAGCTCCTTCGACCGGATGACGCCGCGTGCGTCGTCGAGCACGAGCCGGCGCTTGGTGGCGCAGATGTCCTGGCCGAGCGACACGTCCCTGTGCTGGAACGGGCACGCCAGGAGAGGTGCCGTGGCATGTGGTTCCTCGTCTCCGGGGCCGCCGTAGGCAGCCGTGGCGCCTACGGGGCGGCAGAGGGCCACGCCGCCGCGGGTGGGATCCACGACGGCACGGCCGAGTGTGGGTTGGACAGGTCAGGCCCAGGGGCTGACCGCCGTGAAGGAGCTGTCGGCGCGGAAGGTGTCGGTGTTCTGGTAAAGGTCGACGCGGAGTGCGTAGTTGTAGTGGCGGAGGTAGCGGCCCGGGTAGTTGTACGACTCCAGGCTCACCGAGCCCGCGGTCGTGCCCGGACGGGCGCAGTACGTGGCGTCCTTGTTGAAGACGGCCGTGCCGTTGCTGCTGTCGAAGCGGACCCGGTAGTCCCAGTGCCGCAGATAGCGTCCGGCGGAGTCGCGGAAGGAGTAGCAGTTGGCGTCCGCGAGGCCGGGCACGACCGTGAGGGTGGCGCTCTGCTTGACGGCAGTGCTGCTGGAAGAGGTCACCGGGTCGATGTAGCCGAGGTTGTCGGAGCGCACCACGGCGTAACGGCCCGGGAAGTTGACGGACTGGAGGGATCGGGTGGTGTTGGTCGGGAGGGTCACACCGCCGGAGACGGTCTCCTTCAGCACGGTGGCGTGGCGTATGAAGCCGGACAGCCCGGGCACCTCGGTGGGCGTGGACCAGGTGGCGAAGTTGTCGAAGCTGTCGCTGTACCAGTACTTCCCGGCGCGGTAGCCGTCGTAGTAGATGCGCCAGCCGCCGTTGTCGAGCTGGACCAGGGCCGGGCCCTCGACCCAGTCGCCGAATCCGGCCCAGTTGCCCGTCTTCCGCATGGTGTAGGGGCCGGTGAGGCTGGAGGCGGTGGCGTACTCGATGTACTTCGTCGTCTCGTTCTTGGTGAACGCGTGGTACGTGGAGCCGACCTTGACGATGAAGGTGTCGATGTAGTTCGGGCCGATGCCGGCCAGCTGGGTGGGCGCGGACCAGGTGGTCAGCGCGGAGTTGGTCGCCGTGATCTTGTAGGCGGTGAAGTGGGTCGCGGTGCTCGCCGACGTCAGGGACACGATGACGTTGACGCTGCCGTCGGTGTCGATGAACCACTCGGGCGCCCAGGTGCGGGTCAGCCCGCTGATCGGGATCGTGTGGTTGTACAGGAACGTCCAGTTCACCCGGTCGGTGCTCCGGGCGAAGCCGATCGTGTTCCCGGTCCAGTCGGTGGTGTAAGTGAGGTAGTAGAAGCCGTCGGTGTGCTTGAAGATGCTGGGGTCGCGGATCAGACCGGACGGCGGGGTGTAGGCCGGGCCCTTCCGCAGGGTGAATCCGGTGGCGTCCGGCGAGTCGTACACGTACAGGTTCGACTCGCTGCTGTTGGTGAACGCGGTCATTGTGTACCGCGTCGTCTGTCCCGCCGGCGGGTGGGCGGCTCCGGCCGTGCCGGCGAGGGCGGTGGTGAGCCCCAGCAGGGCGGCCACCGAGGTGAGGAGGGCGAGGAGCGCCCTGAGGGTTCTGTTCAACGCTCGTCCCATTTCTGCGTGAACTGCCCTGAGGCTTGGGGGATGTTGTTCGAAGTTCCGAACGGTGTGCGGTACTTCGAGCAGAAGATAGAGTTGCGTCGTGATTCCGTCAATGTTTCCGACGGGTTCCGTTCTGGTGCGGCTCGCGCCGCCCGGACAACTGAGCAGCAGTGCCGTTGCGCACGTTGACTTCCGTGCGAGTGCCTTCTGTATTCGGGCCACCATTCTGCATGTCGACCTACGTTCGAAATGTCAGACATTCCTGGCGTGCTAGGACAGCTGCAAGGTGCACCTGTTCAAGCTGTCCGCGGACGGGAAGTCGCTGGTCGTCCCGCCTGCTACACCTGTTCAGCGAGGTGAAGTCCGAAGGCCGGGTGCTCATGATGAACCGCGGGTCCAGCCTCTACGGCCCGTTCGAGATCCGGCAGTTGCAGCAGGTTTCCCGCTCGGTGGGAGCGGCCGGTGCCTCGGCCGCCGTCGGGCGCGCGACGGCTCGCACCGGCGCGCGGTCCGTGGTCGTGCCACCAGGGCTGCCCGAGAACGTCGTCCCCGACGAGCCCTGGTCCCGGCTCGAGGACGTTCCGCCGCTGACGGTCGGCGGCTCGACGGGGGGCGGACGCCGTGGCCACCACAACCGCACCGCCGCCGTCACCGGGGCCGTGGCCCTCGACCACGGCCCCGGCCTGGGGGCGCAGGGTTCTGATCCAGTGATGCACTGCTGAATGGCTGTCTCGTTCAGCGGCGTCAGGTGACGGTGAACATCTGGTGGTCGGCGCCGTCGAACGGGCGTTGCTCCAACTGGTCGCCCTGGGCGTTGCCCGCGGTGAGGTAGAGACCGCTGTGGCGGTTGAGGAGCCGGATACGGCCGTTGCCCGCGTCTTCCGCCAGCCATTCGTCGTTGGTGTTCGCGTTGGCTTCGTACGGGTACTGGACGGCCTTCGCTCCCGCGTCGCGGGACGCGTACCGGATGACGACGTCCTTGCCACTGGCCTGGTTGACGATCCGCGTGTATCCGTCGCCGAGGGGCACGAAGGCGAAGCGCTGGTTGGTGCCGCCGTTGCTGGGCCAGCGGATGATCTCGGCGTCGTTCGCGAGGCTTCTGCTCTTCACGTCGAGTACGTGGCTGCTGCCGGCGACGGTCACCGTGCGGTTCCCGGTCGGGATGGCCGGGACCTTGGTCAGCCTGACCACATGGCCGCCGCCCGCGACTGCCGGAACGCTGAGCGTGTCGCCGGCCTGGATGACCTTGCTGGTGCGGGTCAGGCCTGCGGAGCCGTCGGTGGTGATCTCCGCGTGCCAGGTACCGGTGCCGAGGAACGTGGTCGGGTAGGTGATGGTGGCGGCGGCGCCGCGCCTGAACGCGCCGACGAACCACCGGTCGCCGTTGCGGCGGGCGATGACCCCTCCGGAGTTCGGGTCGCCCGAGACGTACTTCGTCTCGTCCCACACGGTCGGCAGCATGCGCAGCCACCGCTGTGCCTCGGGTCGGGCCTGGTAGTCCGGGATGCGGCTGCCGGGCAGCATGATGCCGCTGTCCAGGAGTACGGCGAGGGCGAGTTCGGCGGCGTCGCTGTTCGGGTTGCGCTGCTGGAAGCTCATCGGCGAGTAGTCGGCCGGGCCGAGTGCGCCGCGAGTGAACGGGATCGCGGCCACGTGTCCGATGTCCCGGCCTCCGGGGTATTCCTCGCCCCGGACGGCCTCGCTGGTCAGCACGTGCGGCCAGGTGCGGTGGACACCGACGGACAGGCGCGAGCCGTGCAGGTCGACCATCAGCTTGTACCGGGCCGTGTCGGCCAGGGCCGCGTCGTACCACTGCTGACGGGCCCGGGTCTCTGAACCCATGAAGTCCATCTTGACGCCGACGACACCCCACCCGGTGATCTTGGTGAACTCAGCCTCCCGCTCGGCGGCGGTGTCCAGGTCCTGCCAGTGATACCAGAGCATGATCCGCACGCCGCGGTCCCGGGCGTAGGTCACGAGCTCGGGAATGATCGCCTGGTTGGCTTTCCACCCGTCGTCCACCAGGAGGTAGGGCCAGCCCTGCGAGGAGGCGTAGTCGGCCCACTGCTTGAGCTTGGTCAGGTCACGCTGCGTGGCGACCATGCCGTCCAGCCACGGCCACGCGGCGACACCCGGCTTGATCCACGAGGTGTCGGAGATCTTCGACGCGGGCGCGACGTCGTCGACCAGCGTGGACTCCACGACCGTCGCCGTGCTGCCGATGGCGGCAGTGCGCCACGCTGTGGTGAACGCGCCGGACCGCGCGATCTGAGCGTCGGCCAGCGCCACGGTGAACCGGCCGGTGCCCTGAGTGTGGGTGAACGAGCCACCCGAATAGTTGCCGTCCACACCGGACTCGGCGAGCAGCACCCGCGCGCCGTTGGTGTGCTGGGCGAACATGCCCATGTCGTAGGAGCCCGTCGCCACGTCGGCGACCGTAGAGGTCGCGTAACCCCTCTCGTGATCGGGACTGAACACCTGCCGGGACAGCTGGGCGTCAGTCGGCAGTTCGAACGAGGTCGCCTCGCGCAGCACCGTCGCGCCCGACGGCATCTCGTAGCGCAGCGCCAGCCCCTCCGCGGACGTGCGGACGTGCACGGTCATCTGGGCGGAGCCCTTGGCGAAGACCAGTCTCGTCTCGGTCGCGGACCGCGCCCGGACGCGGGACTTCCCCGCCATGACCTGGTAGTTGTACGAGATGGGCGAATCGGTGCGGCTGACGAACTCCAGTCCGGTGGTGTAGTCGGCCTGGCTGGTCACCAGCCCGATCGGAGCGGGTATCAGGGCCTGGCGGCAGTTCCAGGTCGCGCCGAGCGAGAGGGCGCCGTTCGCGTCCAGCGCCACGGTGGCGCGCACCCCGTCACAGCCGGTCTGTGCGACACCGGGCTGCACCGAGGTCCAGTTCCCCGGCGTGGCGGCGGATGCGGGCACCGCAGTGACCGAGCCTGTGACGGCGAGGACGGCGGCGGCCGTACCGGCGACTCGAACCCCGCTTCGTTGGAGGAGTCTCATGTGGCCTTCCGGGTGGTTGCAGGTGGTCCGCGGCGCATCGCTCGCGCCGGGAGTGGGAGGGACGTTGCCTCGGTCAGGCCCAGGGGCTGACCGCCGTGAAGGAACTGTCGGCGCGGAAGGTGGCGTTGTCCTGGTAGTGGTCGATGCGCAGCTCGTAGAAGTAGTGGCGGAGGTAGCGGCCGGGGTAGTTGTACGACTCCAGGCTGACCGAGCCGGCGGTCGCGCCCGGACGCGCGCAGTACGTGGCGTCCTTGTTGAAGAGCGTCGTGCCGTTGCTCGCGTCGAAGCGGATCCGGAGGTCCTTGTGGCGCAGGTAGCGGCCGGACGCGTCATGGAACGAGTAGCACTTGGAGTCGGCCAGGCCGGGGACGACGGTGAAGGTGGCGCTCTGCTTGACCGCCGTGGCGCTGGAGGACGTCACCGGGTCGAGGTAGCCGCGGCCGTCCGAGCGCACGACGGCGTAGCGGCCGGGGAAGTTGGCCGATCGGAGCGAGCGGGTGGTGTTGGTCGGTAGGGCCGTGCCGACGGTGACCGGGTCGATGCTGCTCAGGGTGGGGACGACTTTCTTGATCAGGCCGTCGGAGGTGAACTCCAGCTTGTCGATGGTGGTTTCACGGTGGGTGCCGTCACCGCCGGGGATGGCGAAGCGGTGGTAGGCGATGTACCAGTCGTCGGTGTTCGGGATCTGGACGACGGAGTGGTGGCCGGTGCCCTTGATGCCGAGCGAGAGGTCCTTCTCGAGGATCACGCCCTGCTTGGTCCAGGGGCCGGTGGGGGAGGGACCGGTGGCGTAGGCGACGCGGTAGTTCTCGTCCCGGGTGTCGTTCTCCGACCACATGAAGTAGTAGGTGCCCTTGCGCTTGATGACGAAGGTGCCCTCGTTGTAGCCGACGGGGGTGATGTCGCGGACCTTCGAGGCGTCGAAGGAGATCATGTCGTCGTTCAGCGGCACCACGCGGGCGCGGCCTTGGCCCCAGTAGAGGTAGGACTGGCCGTCGTCGTCGGTGAAGACCGCCGGGTCGATCATCTGGCCCGTATACGCGCCGCGGGCGATCAGCGGCTTGCCCAGGGGGTCCTTGAACGGGCCGGTGGGCGAGTCGGAGACCGCGACGCCGATGTTCGTGTCGGCGGAGTAGTAGAAGTAGTACTTGCCGTTCTTCGCCTCGATCGCCGGGGCCCAGGCCCGGATGTCGGCCCAGCTGACGTCCGGTCCCAGGTCGAGGATGACGCCGTGGTCCGTCCAGTTGACCAGGTCCTTGGAGGAGTACGCCTTGAACTGCGTGCCGCTCCAGCCCGGGAAGCCGTCGGTCGTCGGGTACATGTAGTAGGTGTCGCCGAAGCGGATGATGTTCGGGTCGGCGGTGAGCCCTGGCAGGACCGGGCTCTCCGCAGCCTGGGCGGGCACGGCAGGGCCGGCAAGGCCCAACAGGAGTGAGGCGGCGGCCGTGGCGGCCAGAGCGCCCGGCCGGAACCTGCGGCGGCCGGAAGGTCTCACGCTGTGCATGGATTCACATCCCTGAAGAAGACATGGCTGTGGCAGGGCGTGCGAGGCCTCGGCGGTCATCACCACGCGTTGGTCGACCGGACGCGGCCCCGCTGAACTCGATGGCGGTCGGTGGTGGGGAGACGTGTGCTGGGACGTAGGGGTCGCCGGGATGGCTCGTGGAGGGGAAGCCGGCGCCGGCTCCGCTGGTGGGCGGTTGGCTGGCGAGGGGTTCGCCGTGAAGGCGCCGGCATCCCCGTCGGCGTCGGGTCAGTTCGTCACGCGGAAGGTGGCGTCACCGCGTGCTGTCGCGGTGGTGATGGTGTCGAGGCGGAGCTGGTACGCGAAGTGCCGGATGTAGCGGTCGGGGTGGTTGTACGACTGGAAGGAGGACCAGCTCGAGTCGGCGAGGCCGGCGACCTGGCGGAAGGTGGCGTCCGCGGCGAACTGGGCGGTGCCGTCGTTGCGGACCAGCTGGAAGTCGTTGTTGGCGTGCCGCAGGAAGTAGCCGGGGTAGTTCACCGACTCGAAGGAGGTGGTGCCGCTGCCGGCCAGACCGGGCTGCAGCCGGAACTGTGCATCCGGGCCGGTGATGTTCTGGTCGATGCGCACGTCGAAGTTGGCGTGCCGCACGTACCGGTCCTGGAAGTTGAACGACTGGAGCCGCTTGGCCGGGGTGCTGGCCCAGCGGGCGAGCACACGGGTCTCCTCGGCGGCCGTCAGGGGCAGGATCGAGCCGTGGCGCTTCTTGGTGCCGCCCAGGTTGTAGCTTCCCGATGCCGGGAGGTTGTAGCTGCCGGGGTTGGACGGGTTGGTCGTGGTGACCGGCATGTACCCGCCACGGGAGGCGTACTGGTCGAGGTACAGGGTCCACTCGTTGCGGTCGCGGAACTTCATCCACATCGGGCCCTCGACCTGGGCGCCGGTCAGGCCGATGCCGGAGAGGTTGCCGAGGTTGGTCCACGTCCCCAGGATCGAGTTGCTGCCTTCGAGGGTGATCTGGCCGTCGCCGGAGGCGCGTACGTAGCGGTAGTTGCCGACGCCGGCCGGCACCTCGACGATCTGGGTGTCGATGAGCTCCTGGGCGCCGGGGCGGTCGATGTAGATCTGCGGGGTGGTGATGGAGCGGAAGTCCTTGGTCCGGGCGTAGAAGATGCGGTGCTTCGTCTTGCCGTCGAGGGGCACGTTCGTCGCCCAGTACAGGACGTAGTCGTTTGTCTCGGGGTTGAAGATCGCCTCCGGGGCCCAGGCGTTGCGGCCGTCGGGGATCGCGCCGGCGACGTTGAGCAGCCACGGCTCCGACCAGTTGACCAGGTCCGTCGACTCCCACACCACGAGGTTGCGGCTGCCGTTGTTGATGGAGCCGTCCACGGTCGACCCGCAGCCCCAGCACAGGTCGGTCGCGATGATCCAGTACTTGCTGCCGTCGGGGGATCTCACCAGTGCGGGGTCACGCACCCCCTTGGTGCCGATCGTGGAGCGCAGGATCGGCGCCCCGCCGTTGAGGTCGTTCCAGTGCAGACCGTCCGCGCTGTGCGAGAGGTACATCTGCTGACCGGTCGACCCCTCGCCGGTGAAGTGCAGCATCAGGTAGCCCGGGTCGGCAGCGGCCGCCCGGTTCGGTGTGATCAAGGCTTGGGATGTGAGGAGCAGACATACGGTGAGCAATATCGCCGACAGCCGGGCGTGAAGCGCGGACATATACGTCTCCTGTCGTTCTGCAAAGGCCATCACCGGGCGAAAGTTGCCCAAATCGGAGTGGCGCGGGGGGAAGTTCGGTTTCGGTGTTGGCGGGACAGGACCGGCTGCCGCACGACGCGGAAGGGGCCGGCTGGATCCGGGTAGCGGTGTGTCTCCTGTGTGCGGGTGCACTTCGCCGTGGTGAGCGCGTGTGGGCGCGGTGCGGCGAGACGGTCTGGTGCTTCTTTCGGCTCCTGCGAGGCGGCTCTTCGGATGTGCCGCTGCGGCGTCCCGTTCTCGTGCGGCTCCTGTTTCTCTCCTGTGCTTCTCTCTTGTCCAAGCCCAACGGCCTTCGGGTACGGCGAAGTGAGCGGCGGTCGACCCGGTCTCCGCCTCCGGGTCCCGGCCGCTGTTGCGCCGTGCGGTGTGCCTCCCCGTGCTCGGTGGAAGGAAGCCTCCGTAGCCGACTCCCAGTCCGCCGAAGCGAGTTGTTCGATAAGTCGAACGATGTTCGTACGGTCGGGCAGACGTTAAGCTTGGGAATCAGAACGCGTCAATGCCTCCGACAGCAGTAGTCCGTGGGACCCGCAAGGACGCGCCAGACATGCGATGTATAGCGACAGACGAATCGCAGTATCACTGCCGTTAGCGCGCAGAACGACTTCCCGTGTATGGCAGTTCATCCCTGCACGCCCGTTGACAAGAACGGGTTACATGGTCGAACTTCATGCGTAACACCGGTACCCGACACCCAGGAGTACCGCGCCACTCGTGTGTTCTCTCCGCCAAGGGATGCCCTCGTGCCCACATCGTCGGGGCGTACGGCCTCCCTCCCGCGAACGGACGGGCGGTTTCCCGTAGATGCATACGCCGAATCCCCCTGGACGTAGGAGTAAGCCCCATGTCGTCAGGAAGACTGTCCCGTCGCACGCTGCTGGGCGCCGCGGGCGCCGCTGTGGCCGCGACCGCGCTGCCCGTGACCCCCGCGTTGTCGCGCCTGCTGGCGGAGGCGGCCGCCGCAGACCCCCAGACCAACCTGGAAAAGCTGGTGAACATGCGGTTCGGCATGTTCAACCACTTCAGCCTGGGCACGTTCACCAATGAGGAGTGGGCCGCCCCGAACCAGAACCCTGCTCTGTTCGCGCCCACGGCCGTGGACTGTGCCCAGTGGGCTGCCGCCGCCGCGGCGGCGAAGATGAGTTACGGCATCCTGACGACCAAGCACCACGATGGCTTCGCCCTGTGGCCGAGCGCCTACGGCACCCAGAACGTCGCGAACAGCTCCTACAAGCAGGACGTGGTGAAGGCGTATTGCGACGCCTTCCGGGCGAAGGGGCTGAGGGTCGGGTTCTACTACTCGATATGGGATCGCACCTTCGGCGTCGAGGCGTGGGAGAGCCGGCACAAGGTGTCCGGTCTCGAGATCACCGATGCCATCCAGCCCAGCGACATGACCTTCATGCTCGGTCAGATCACCGAGCTGCTCACCAACTACGGCACCATCGACATGTTCATCACGGATGGTTACGGGTGGCAGATGGGGCAGCAGGCCGTCTCCTACCAGCGAATCCGGGAGCACGTGAAGTCGCTCCAGCCGGACATCGTCATGATCGACCACGGTGCTCTGTCGGTGCCGTTCCTCGGCGACGCGATCTACTTCGAGGAGCCGCTGGGCGTCTCGGCGCCGGCCGGGAACACCTACGCGGCCACACAGGGACAGACGATCAGCAACGGCTGGTTCTGGCATCCGCACACGCCGACCCAGGACCCGATGAGCAAGGACGCGATCCTGTCCCACCTGGCCGACCTGGAACCGAAGTACACCTCGTTCATCCTCAACTGCCCGCCCAACCGCAACGGCAGGCTCGACACCAACATCGTCAACCGACTCGCCGAAGTCGGCGCGGCCTGGAGCCCCGACACCTCAAGGCCGCCACTGCCGACGCAGATGCCGCGCGCCGAGCACCCCGTCACACCGGTCAGCGCCTACGCGACCGCATTCCGCTCCGGCGAGGGACCGCTCAACGCCATCGACGGGCTGAGCGACAGGGGCTACGAGACCTGCTGGTCGACGTGGGGACTGTCCTCGGCCCTGCCCCACTCGATCACGATCGACCTGGGCGGGGTGTGGAGCAACGTCTCCACCCTGGAGTACCTGCCCAAGCAGTGGAACCGCAGCAACACCACCGACGGCGACATCACCTCGTACACCATCTCCACCAGCACCGACGGCACGAACTTCACCCAGGTCGCCACCGGCACCTGGACCGGAAACCAGGCCACCAAGGTGGCCGAATGGCCCGCCCGGAACGTGGGCTTCGTACGGATCCAGGCCAACGCGGCCACCGGCGGTTACGCCAACATGGGCGGCGTCAGGATCGGCGGCCGGACGGCCAAGCCGGCCCTGGTGTCGAGAGTCCTGCCGGGCAACGGCACGGTCTACCGCATCGTCAACCGCAAGAGCGGCAAAGTCGCCGACGTGTTCAACTTCGGCACCGCCAACGGCACCAACATCCAGCAGTGGCCGTGGCTGAACAACACCGCCCAGAAGTGGACCTTCGCCTCCACGGGAGACGGCTACTACGAGATCAAGAACGTGAACAGCGGCAAGCTGATGGAGGTGGCCGGCCTGTCGCGGGTGGAGGGCGGGAACGTCGCCATCTACGGGGACAACAACGTTCCCCAGCAGCACTGGGCGGTCACGCCGACCGGCGACGGCTACTACTACCTCACCAACCGGTTCAGCGGACTGTCGCTCAACGTCGACGGAGGCTCGACCGCCGACGGGGCCAACATCAACCAGTCCACGTACAACCGCGCGCCTGAGAAGCAGTGGCAGATCATCGCCGTCTGACGATCCCGACGACGGGCGACGCCTTCGATGGTCCGGATGCTTCGACGACCACTTCGCACCACCGGCGGCGCCCGCCCGTCACTTCCGCGCTGTCGTCCCGGAGGGGAGAGGTTCGCTCGAACGCAGGTGTTCCCTCAGCCACTGCTCGGTGTTGCTCACATGGAGCAGCGCGGCGGCCTGGCTGAGGGCGGCATCACGGGTGGACAGCGCGTTGAAGATCGCCTCGTGCTCGGCGAGGGTGCGACCCGCGGCCTTGTCGTCGACCAGACCGCGCCAGATGCGGGCGCGCAGGGTGCGGCCGGAGATCCCTTCCAGGAGGGTGAGAAGGGTCTCGTTGCCTGTGGCCGAGACGACGGCGCGGTGGAAGGCGGCGTCGTGGATGTTGAGCTGTTCCACGTTGTCGCGGGCCTCGCGCATGGCGTCCAAGTGCCGCTTCACTTCGGCCAGTTGGGCATCGGAGATCCGCGTGGCGGCAAGAGCCGTGGCCATCGGCTCGAGGAGCCGCCGTACCTCCATGAGGTCTTGCAGGGCGACCGAGTCGCCCTGCAGCAGCTCCACCGCGCCGCCCAGCCCCTCCAGGAGCAGGCTCGGCTGCAGGCTGGTCACATACGTTCCGTCGCCGCGCCTGACCTCCAGAACCCGCGCTACGGCCAGTGCCTTGACCGCTTCCCGGGCGAGGTTGCGGGACAGGCCCAGCTGGGCGGCCAGGTCCGGCTCCGGTGGGAGCTTCGAGCCCGGAGGCAGCGCACCGGTCCGGATCAGTTCACGGATCCGCTCGATTGCCTTGTCCGTCAGAGACATCGCTCATCCCTCCCCCCACCGTGCCCCGGGAGCACGTCCGGCCTGATCAGCCCCTGAGTGCGGAGATCGTCCCAGAGGCTGTCGGGGACGCGCTGATCATGGAGTTCCACGTTTCGTCCGACCTGTTCCGAAGTCCGCATACCGAGGGTAACGTTGATGATACTGGGGTGCGTGTGCGGGAAGGCGATCGCGGCGGCGGGCAGGGTGGTCCCGTGTGCCGCGCAGACCTCGGCGATCTCCCGGGCGCGGGCGAGCGAGTGGGCTGTTCCGTCTCGGTGGATGGTTGACGCTGCGGTTTCACCTGATGCTTGACACCACGTGTCCCGGCTTGGCTGTATGTGCGCCCGGCGTAGATCCGTTGGCCTACGCTTCGGTTCATGGGGGCGATGGTCTGGAGGGGTGTCCGAGAGCGGGTGGAGATTCTGGCCCGTGCTGACAAGGCGCGGGAGGTCTTCGGCGCGTGGGACAAGTACGGGGGAACTGGTCACCGCTTCAAGCTTGCTGATCCGCTCTCGGAGGCGAGTGTCGCCGAGGCAGAGGCTCAGTGGGGCGTCTCGCTGCCCGCGGACTACCGGGCTTTTCTGCTCGAAGTCGGGGCCGGCGGCGCCGGACCCTTCTATGGACTCACGACCCTGTCCCGCACAGATGCCGGGTGGCTGTGGAGTGACCCCGGCGGCGGTACCGCCCACGAGCGGCTGCGCTTCCCCTTCCCGGATGCGGAGGAAAGCGTGCGTGCTCAAGTCGAGCATGAGCGCAAGGAGCCCGTCGAGTCACATTTCGAGGACGAAGCTGTCTTCGACGCGGCGTACCGCGCCTGGTTGGGGGAGGACGAGAAGCTGTCCGACTGGTTCTTGTCCGGCGCTGTGTGCCTCAGCCACGAAGGGTGCGGCTACTTCGACTGGCTGGTCGTCTCTGGCCCACAGTGCGGGCAAGTGTGGCTCGACGAGCGTGCAGGGGACGGACGGTTCAGTCCCCTCGGGCGGGTCGGATTCGCTGAGTGGTACCTCGACTGGGTCGAGAAGACTGAGGCTCTCGTGCGGCGTGGCCGCTAGGACGGGTGGTTAAGTGCTCCAGGCTTAAAGGCGTATGCGCAGGAGGGCAGTTGTGCGCTTTGGCGGTGGGCCAACGGTACGAAGCCGCGTCCGTGTCGCCGAGCCCGAGCGGACCAACGGCAGACGCGCTCCCGGTGAGACCAAGTCCGAGGCGGGCGTCCGTGTCGTCGTGCTCCCGGCCTTCCTGCACAGGGAGGTGAAGCGGCATCTCGCTTGGTACGCCGAGAAGGGGCCCGAGGGCTTGGTCTTCGTCGGTGAGAAGGGCGCCCCGTTCCGGCGCACCTCCTTCGGTCGGAAGTGGCGCCGGGCTCGCGCGGTCGTCGGTCTCCCGGACGGCTTCCGCTTCTACGACCTTCGTCACACCGGGCACACGCTTTCGACCCGCTCCGGTGCCACCCTCAAGGACACGATGGTCCGCGCCGGTCAGTCCTCCGAGAAAGCCGCGCTGATCTATCAGCACTCCGACGACGAGCGGCAGCGCGAGGTAGCCGCCGGCCTCGACGACCTGGTCCCTAATGGTGCGGATGTGGTGCGCACCCCGCCCACCGGTCTGGACAACAAAGAACCCCCGGGGCTCTGGCCTGGGGGTTTCGCATGGAGCGGGTGACGAGAATCGAACTCGCGCTCTCAGCTTGGGAAGCGATGGCGCTTGGGCGGGCCATATGGCCATGACGTGCGCAGATGGCTTTGGCTCTGGCGGTCGTGCGGGTGGGATCGCATCGTTGTTGACCGTGGTTGTCCGCTCTTACGGGCACGCTATGGGCACGGGGCGCGAAGACCGGTGGGCAGAGCGCGTGCGCGGACGGGCACTGTGTTCGGGCTGGGCTCGGTCGGACGTCCAGTTGGGGAATGCCTTCGCGTGTGCACAGGGTTTGAGTGAAAGCCCGTTCTGGCGCTGCAAGGCTCATGGCCGCGACTTCCCCGGAAACGGCCGGTACTCGTCCTTGGCTCATTTGCCGGCATCGGGTCCGTACCACTGGAGCGCCTGGCCGGTGACGGCGGCGATGCACTCGAAGTCCCGGTCGCGGTGCAGCAGAGTGAGCCCGTGCAGCTCGGCCGTGGCGGCCAGCACGAGGTCGACGGCTCCGGCGCTGCGGTGCTTTCCGCGTTGGGTGAGGACCTCGTGGACCTGCCAGGCGCGGTCGTAGGCGCGGTCGTCGACCGGCACCCGGCCGAAGAGCAGGCGGATGTCTTCGATGCCTTGTGCGCGGTCGGCGGCGGAACGTGCGCTGTAGAAGAACTCCAGCTCGGTGATGGGGCAGGCGGCGATGAGCCCGGCGGCTGCCGCCTGGTCCCATCCGTACTGCTCGGCGTCGCCGCGCAGCATGCTGAAGGTCATGCCGGGCGCCGCGCGCTGCGCCTCGGTGATCCGCCAGGTCTGTCTCAGGGGAGAACTCGGGGGAAGGTGCCGCCCGTCCAGCGTTCGAAGCGCGGAACCGATCCCGGCGGACCTCGTCGCCCGGACCTTCCGACACGACGATGTCCGTCGTGTGATGAGCTGCTCCGAGTGCCGCGGCTTTGCAGTGCCGGCGCTGACTTGGCGATTCCGGAGGCGCCTGTACCTTCTGCTGCCCTCTTGTGTTCGATTCATTCGACTCCTAATGTCGTCGTCGCTCCTGCACGTGTGCTGTGACCTGCGGCGTTGTGCGCGCAAGCGCTTCGATTGCCGTGTGCCGACCGGGCCCGTCGGCTACCCCGCACGTCCCCGCCGTTCCCCACCCCGACGGTTCCTTGAAGGCTGGAGATGTCATGCAGTTGTCACGCCGTGGCGTTCTGATCCTCGGCGTCGCCGGCGCGGCCGTCGCCGGAGGCCTTCCCGCGGGCTCGGCCCGGGCCGCCGGGACGGCCGACGCAGCGGGCGCCTCCACGTGCACCGAGCGCCTGTATCTGTCCGGAGAGGACGCCGACCACCCGGTCGACTGGGACTTCCTGTGCACCAGCGGGCGGCGCAGCGGCAGTTGGGGCAGCATCCCGGTGCCGTCCAACTGGGAGTTCCACGGATACGGCACGTACAACTACGGGTGGAATCTGCGCCCGGAGGAGAAAGGCCGCTACCGGCACACCTTCACGCCGCCCGCCCACTGGCGTGACAGACGCGTCTTCCTCGTGTTCGAAGGGGCGATGACCGAGACCGAGGCGTGGATCAACGGCGAGTCGGCCGGGCCCGTCCACCGCGGCGGCTTCTACCGGTTCCGTTACGAGGTGACCGGAAAGCTGCGTCCGGGGCAGGACAACCTCCTGGAGGTGACCGTCAGCAAGGAGTCCACCGACGACTCCGTCAACCGGGCCGAACGCCTCGGGGACTACTGGAACTTCGGCGGCATCTACCGCCCCGTCCATCTGGAGGCATTGCCGCTCCAGCACATCGAACGCATCGCCGTGGACGCCCGCGCCGACGGCACGCTGCGGATCGACGCCCATCTGTCGGGTACTGGTTCCGCCGACTGCCTCACGGCCCGGGTCACCGACCTCTCAGGACGCCCGGTCGGCGCCCCGTTCACCGCGGCCGTCGCTCCCGGCGACACGACGGTGACACTCAGGACCGCTGTCGACTCCCCCCGACAGTGGACCGCGGAGACCCCGCACCTCTACCGCGTCGAGATCGCGCTCCTCGCCGGCGACCGCCGCACCGTCCACCGCGTCGAGGAGAGATTCGGCTTCCGCACCGTCGAGGTGCGCCCGGGCGACGGCGTCTACGTCAACGGAGTCAAGATCCTCCTCAAGGGAGCCAACCGGCACACCATCTGGCCCACGTCCGGCCGCGCGACCAGCGCGCGCATCAGCCGCAAGGACATCCTCCTGATGCAGGAGATGAACATGAACGCGGTCCGGATGTCCCACTACCCGCCGGACCCGCACTTCCTCGACCTCGCCGACGAACTCGGGCTGTACGTGCTCGACGAACTGGCCGGCTGGCAGAAGTTCTACGACGAGGAGACGGGCAGGCCCCTCGTCGCCTCGATGGTCACCCGAGACGTCAACCACCCGTCGATCCTGTTCTGGTGCAACGGCAACGAAGGCGGCTGGAACACCGCCCTCGACGACGACTACGCCCGCCACGACCCCCAGCAGCGCAACGTTCTCCACCCCTGGGCGAACTTCGGCGGCATCAACACCGACCACTACGAGACGTACGACAGCACACGCCGCATCCTCCAGGAACAGGGCGACGTCTTCATGCCCACCGAGTTCCTCCACGGCCTCTACGACGGCGGCGCCGGCGCGGGCCTCGACGACTACTGGAAGCTGATGGGCCGTGAACGGCTCTGTGCCGGAGGCTTCCTGTGGGCACTGGTCGACGAGGGCATCGTGCGCGACGACCTCGGCGGCGCCATCGACGTGGCGGGCAACGCCGCACCCGACGGCATCCTCGGCCCCTTCCGTGAGAAGGAGGCCAGCTTCTACACGATCAAGGACATCTGGTCCCCCGTACAGCTCGCCGAACCGGAGCGGTTCGCCTCCGGCCTGCCGGACGACTTCGACGGGCGGATCGGCCTCACCAACCACTACGCCTTCACCAACACCCGTACCTGCCGGTTCACTTGGCGGCTCCTGGACTTCCGCACCCCGTCGCAGCGGCGGGACGGCCACACGGTGCGCGCCCAGGGCACCGCCTCCGCTCCGGACATCGAGCCCGGTGGGCAGGGAGTGCTGCGCCTGCCCTTGCCGTCCGGCTGGCGACGCGCCGACGCCGTGGCGCTCACCGTCACCGATGCCGACGGCCGCGAGATCCGCCGCTGGACATGGACCATCGCGCCCGCCGCCGACCAGGCCCGACGACTGGTGCGGACGGGCCCGGGACCGGCCGTACGCGGCTCTCTCTCGGACGACACGCTCACCCTCGCATCCCGCCACACCACGGTCACGCTCGACGCCACGACGGGCATGCTGGCCGGCGTCACCCACCGAGGGAGTGACTTCGCGCTGTCCCGCGGCCCGCTGCCCACCACCGGAACGGCCGATCTCACCCGCCTGACGCACGGGCCCGACGGCAACGGCTACACGGTGCAGGCCGAGTACTCCGGTGTCCTGCGCCACGTCCGGTGGCATCTGCACCCCAGCGGCTGGCTGCGGTTGGACTACCGCTACCACCTCACCGGCGAGCACGACCTCTTCGGCGTCGGCTTCGACCATCCCGAATCACAGGTGACCGGCGTGACATGGCTCGGCCACGGACCCCACAGGGTGTGGAAGAACCGGCTGCGCGGCGTCGCGACGGACGTCTGGACGAAGCAGTACAACGACACCGCGACCGGTGCCGACGGCTGGGTGTACCCGGAGTTCAAGGGCTACCACGCGGGCGTCCGCTGGGCGTCCCTGCACACCACCGCCGGACGCATCACCGTGGTCTGCGAGGACGAGGACCTCTACCTGCGCCTCTTCACACCCCGGTTCGGACCCGACCCCCGCCACACCGCGCCGCCCTTCCCGAAGGGCGACCTCTCCTTCCTCGACGCCATCCCGGCGATCGGCACCAAGTTCGACCCACCGGCCGCGCTCGGCCCCAGCGGCGGCCCCACCACAGCGACGGGCGACTACGGTCGAACCCTGTACTTCTCGTTCTCCCGGTAGCCCGTCCACCCAATCGCCGACGCCGCACCATGCGGCCGGTCCCCTGCCGACCGGCGCTTCCTACAGGTGCTCGACCTCACCGCCGCCGGCACGGGCAGTTCCTTCCCCCAGGAGGTGACGCAGCGCTGCGCCTGGAACGCCGAGGTGGAGTCCGACGGACTGGTCTTCCTCGGCGAGAGAGAGGTTCCCTTCCGGCACACCTCCGTCGGCGGAAAGCGACGACGCGCTCGCGCGGCCGTCGGCCTCCCGGACGGCTTCCGGTTCCACGAACTTCGTCACACCGGACACACCCCGCTGACACACTCGGGCGCCCCCTCAAAACACGATGGTCCACGCAGGTCAGTCCTCCGAACAGGCCGCGATCTATCAGCACTCCGAGTAGAAAGTGGTCGTCGCGTGTCCCGCCGGCATCAGCGAGACACTGGCGGGCGCCCTGCGCGAGACCTTCCTGTCGCTGTCGCTGTCGCTGTCGCTGCGGGTGCGGGTGCGGGTGCTGCACCGGGAGGCCCGAAGGGCCCTTCCCGGGTGGAAGGGCCCTTCGGTGGTCTTACTCGGTGCGCAGCCCGTCCGGCCGCATCAGCCGTAGCAGCGGCGGCAGGCTGAGCATGGTCACCAGCAGGACGACGGCGGTGGCGATGCCGGTCATCGACAGTACGCTCGCCCAGTCCACGCCCACCGGTTTGGCCGCCATCTTCAGCAGTGCCGCGCCCAGTGTCAGTCCGATCGCCGTGGCCAGTGCCAGGCCGAGGCCGATCGGGATTGCCGTCTGCCACAGCACGGACAGGGTCAGTGTGCGGCGCCGGGTGCCGAAGGCGATCAGCGACGACAGCAGCTTGCGGCGCTCGCGCAGCTGCTCCAGCTGCGAGACCAGCAGACTCGCGCCGATCAGCGCCAGTACGCAGGCGGCGCCGACGAACAGGCCGGTGCGGATGGAGGCGTAGGTGTCGTTGCTCTTGCTGGACACCAGCATGACCGGGTCGCCGGTCAGGCCGAGACGGCGGGCCGTGTTCCGCGCGTAGTCGGGTGCGTCCGCCAGCTTCTGGTCGAGCGCGAGGTAGATCTGCCCGTGGAGGGCAGGTGTGGCGCCCGGGCGCAGGGCGCCCGGCGTCAGCAGCAGGCCACTGCGTTTGTTCCCGGACGGGTCCGCGATCGCCCGTGCCTGCTTCAGGTCCGCCGGCACGGTCCAGGGCGTCCGCTTGGCACCGGATCCGTCGGTGGTGTCGAACCAGAGCGTGCTGCCGGGCTTGGACATGCCGGGCGCCACCTCCTCGTCTGCCTCGCCACCCCGGAGGACGAAGGAGTCACCGTCCTTGCAGGAGGGGAGGGAAGCCGCCGTGCGCAGGGACGCACAGTCGGCGATGGTGACATTGGCGTAGTCCTGGTTGTCGGCGGCCTTGCGCCGGTTGCCGACGACGCCCTCGTCGAAGGCGTAGACCTTCGCGACACCCTTGGTCGCCTTGAAGCCGGCCGCAGCTTGGGCGAGCGGGACCTTGTCCCATAGGTCCGCGTGCATCTGGGCCCGGGTGACGTCGTTGGTGGTGTGCTTGGTGTACTGGCCCTGCAGCCCGGAGAACAGCATCTGCAGGGCGATGGCGCCCGCCACCGCGACCGCGATGCCGTTGACCATGCGGGCGGCCGTGCCGCTGCTCAACTGAAGTCGGCGGATGGCCAGTTGCCAGGCGACCCCGCCGGAGCCGAGCCGGTTCACGACCGTCTCCACGACCCACGGCAGCAGCGCGGTCACCCCGACGAGCAGCAGCAGGACGCCACCGGTGACCTGGTACTGGTTGAAGTCCTTGCCGTACCGGTCCTTGCCGATCATCGGGTAGAGCATGCCGATCCCGCCCAGCGGCAGCAGCAGCCGCCACCACAGCCGGCGCCGCGGGGGCTGCGCGGTGCGCACCACGCCGAGCGGCTCGATCACCACACTCCGCAGCGCGAATAGCGTCACCAGCACGGCGGCCGCCGGGACCGCGACCGCGACCAGCAGGGCGAGCAGGGGGGAGGGGGTCAGATAGCTGGGGAACACGCTCACATCGAACAGGTCCACGGACCCGGAGAGTCCCCGGATGAGCAGGAAGAAGACCGTGCCGATGGCCAGGCCGGCCACGGCGCCGGCGAAGGCTTCGCCGGCGGCGATCCGCCGGGTCATCCGGCTGTCCGAGCCCACCAGCCGAAGGGCCGCGAGTCGCCGGTCGCGGCGCTCGCCGCCGAACCGCACGGCCGCGGCGATGAACACACCGACCGGCAGCAGCAGCACCAGGAACACCACGAGGGCGAGCAGGACCAGGACGGGGTCCGTTTTCTCCGGGGTCTTGTACCCTGTGCCGAATCGGTCGATGCGCTCGACCTCGCCGCTGTTCTCCTTGACCACGAGGTTGTCGGCGCCGCGGTAGAAGGCGAGCTCCTGGGCACCGATCAGCCCGGGCTCGGCGATGGTGCCGACGATCCGCTCCGGCAGCCGCTCCCGCAGCATCTTCCCCTCGCCGGAGGCCAGCAGCCGCTTCAGCGCGGGGGAGACCACCATCTCGCCCGCCCCCGGGAACCGCGAGATCCCCGGCGGCAGGGGCGCCTTCGGCCCCTCGGGCTGCAACGACCGGCCGCGCACCTCCTTGTCGCGGAAGGTCGTCCCGGCCCAGCCGACCAGCAGCGTGTCGTCCGCCTTCCGCAGCGGCGACTCGCCGAGCGCGCGCTGCGTTCCGAACGTGAGGTCGGTGCGCGCGTCCTCCCGGTCGTGCCGGACGGCCAGCGCGTTCGGCAGCGCGGTGGCGAGCAGCAGCAGTGCCACACCGAGCCCCACGCCGACGGCGGTGAGCAGCATCCGCGCCCACCCGTCCCGCCCGCCGGTGAAGGCGAACCGGGCCCCCATGGCCAGGTCCCTGGACCACTGCCGTCCACTCATATGGCGCGCTCCATGTCCCGGGACCTGCCGTCGCGTACGACGACCTCGCGGTCGGAGTAGGCGGCGACCCGCGCCTCGTGCGTGACGAGCACGACGGCCGCGTTGGTGGAGCGGGCCGCCTCGGTGAACAGCCCCATCACGCGCTCGCCGTTGAGGGAGTCGAGCGCGCCGGTCGGCTCGTCGGCGAACAGCACCCGCGGGTTGGTGACCAGCGCCCGGGCCACGGCCACCCGCTGGCCCTGGCCGCCGGAGACCTCGCCGGGCCGCTTCTTGCGCAGGTCGTCGACCTCCAGCCGCTCCATCCACCGGAGCGCGGCCCGCTCGGCCTCCTTGCGAGAGGTGCCGTTCAGCCGCAGCGGCAGCGCCACGTTCTCCACACAGGTGAGCTCGGGCACCAGCTGACCGAACTGGAAGACGAAGCCGAACTCGGAGCGGCGCAACGCACTGCGCTGGGCGTCGTTCATGGTGGCCAGCTCACGCCCGTTGTAGGTGATGGACCCGGAGTCGGGGGGCACGATCCCGGCGAGGCAGTGCAGCAGTGTCGACTTGCCGGACCCGGAGGGCCCCATCACGGCGACGACCTCACCGGGGTGGATGGAGAAGTCGGCGTTGTCGAGCGCGGTGGTCGGCCCGTACGCCTTGCGCAGGTCCTGGGCGGCGAGCAGGGAACCGGGAGGAGGAACACGGGTCATGCGGTCACCGCCTCGGCGAGCTTGTCCAGACGCGCGGCGGTCAGCTCCAGCCAGCGCAGGTCCGCTTCGAGGTGGAACAGGGCGTGGTCGCAGATCAGCTGGTCGGCGAGGTCGCCCTTGTGCTTGCGGTCGGTCAGGATCCGCATGCTGCGCAGGTGCTCGGAGCGCTGCGTGTCGAGGACGCCGGCGGCGTCCCGGTGCGTCAGCAGCGCGAGGACGACCTTGCTGTACAGCAACGACTGCAGGTACGGCTCGGGCTTCTCCGGCGTCGCGAGCCAGCGCTCGACATCGGTGATCCCGGCGTCCGTTATCGCGTACCGCTTGCGCTCGGGCCCACCGCCCGACTCGACGCCGTCGACTTCGACGAGGCCGTTCTTCAGCAGCCGGGACATCGTCGCGTAGACCTGGCCGTAGTGCAGCGGCCGGTCATGACCGAACTTCTCGTCAAAGGCCCGCTTCAGGTCGTAACCGTGCCGCGGACCGGACTCCAGGAGCCCCAGAAGGGTATTACCGATGGACATGCCCGGCACTCTACACACCATGTATACGTGGCATGTATACGCGCAGTGTTTAGATCATGGCGTGGGGTATGCCCGTACAGGTGGGGGGCCTTTGTCACGGTTCTGATACGACGGGCCCACCTCTTCGGGCGGAGGCCGGGTGCCCGCCTTGGTCCAAGCTGCCGGCGCCGACGCATACGCCTGTCGATCCGGACCCGGTACTGGAACCCAGCGGCAGGCGCTGCAGCTAGCCGTGGAAACCGGCCCCGCCTGCGCGGCCATGCTCCCTGCGAGCTCAGCACTCGATGTATACATGCAGGGTATACATCGCGTGTAGAGTGCGGTGCATGTCCATCAGCTACACACTCCTGGGGCTCCTGGAGTCCGGACCCCGATCACGGTTACGACCTCAAGCGGGCCTTTGACGAAAAGTTCGGTCACGACCGGCCACTGCACTACGGCCAGGTCTGCTCCACCGTGTCCTGGCTGCTGAAGAACGGCCTCGTCGAAGTCGACGGGATCGAGGCCGGCAGCGGTCCCGAGCGTAAGCGGGACGCCATTAGGGAAGCCGGGATCACCGGCATGGAGCGGTGGCTGACTACGCCGGAGAAGCCCGAGCCGTACCTGCAGTTGACGCTCTGTACGCGCTACGGACCCACCGTGACGCCGACGGTTCGTACGGCCGAACCGGCCGATGTCCGCCATCGGCGGCCAGGGGCCACGGAGCGATGTTGCGCCCGGCGAGCGATCTCGACGCCTTGGCTCGGCCGCTACTTCCACAGGCCGGAGGCGCCCGAGGAGGAAGACCTCACGTGGTCTGCGACGGGGGCGTCGGAACGAAGGTGGCGAGCAGCGCGCCACCCGCAACCAGAGAGCAAATTGAGTGAAAAATCAGACGCCGCCTGTAATGGGAACCGGTCAGACGCCTCCAGCAAATAAAACTCCACAAGGTGAATCGGAAGACGTCGAAATCCGCAGGTTTGCCATCGGGGTCATCCTTTTCACGTCGACATGCGTGACACTGATGTCTGAGCTGGTGCTAACCCTCGTGGGTACGAGCCTCAGGACGACGGCAATGGCCGCTGTGAGCGCATTCGGCGGCACCTTCGGTCTTGGGTATTTCATTGCCAAGAGGCTTGGATATATTCGAACGAGCACGTAAGACTCGATAAGTGCGGAGTCTGTCGAAAACGATAGTCCTACCAGCTCAAACTGCGAACGCGCACAGCATCCTGACGCTCCCGGCGGCAACCGCTCGAACCGGGCGCCGTGTCCAGGCCGCGTCGCCCGGTACTGGCGGGCCGTCGCGGGTGTCGGCCAGTGACAGGCGCAGACCATCACAGTGAGGACCGGCGAGGCCGGTGACGGATGGCTCTGCCGATGTCCTCGTACCCCCACGATTTGTAGAGCGTGTAGACCAGGCCGACTCGTTTGTCGAAGCGCTTCACCTCACGGCTCAAGTCAATGAGAGGTCTCTGGTGAAACAAGAGGCATGAAGGCAACGCGACCTTGCTTCCCACCAGGCATTGACACCACATCCGGGCCAATGGGAGCGTCGAAGCGCTTCACCAACGGTCATCCCCCCGGCCGCGCCGGATTCCAGAAAGGACACCTCAATGTCCCGGAAGTCCAAAAAGAGAAGTGTCAGAGATGCACTGGCAGCCCTGCTGATGGCGATCTCGCCGCTGATCGGGGCGCTCGTACTGACCGGCACCTCGGCCACCACCGCGTCGGCCGCGTCACTGACCGAGGTGACCGACTTCGGCAGCAACCCCGGAAACCTGCGGATGTACGTCTACAAGCCCGACAACGCTCCGGCACGCCCGGCGGTGCTGGTGGCAGTGCACTACTGCACCGGCACGGGGCCCACCTTCCACTCCAACACGGAGTTCGCCCGCCTGGCCGACCAGTACGGCTTCATCGTCGTCTATCCGGACGCGAACGTCAGCGGGCAGTGCTTCGACGTCTCCTCGCCCCAGGCGCTCAAGCATGACGGGGGCAGCGACCCCACGAGCATCGCCCAGATGGTCCGGTACACCGTGCAGAACATGAACGCCGACGCGGGCCGCGTCTACGTCACCGGCGCCTCGTCCGGCGCGATGACGACCAATGTCCTGCTCGGCGACTACCCCGACCTGTTCAAGGCCGGTGCGGCGTTCATGGGCGTGCCGTTCGGCTGCTTCGCCACCACCGACGGCTCCGGCTGGAACACCGACTGCGCCACCGGCAAGATCACCAAGACCCCGCAGGAGTGGGGCGACCTCGTCCGGAACGCCTACCCGGGGTACACCGGCCCCCGGCCGCGGATGCAGCTGTGGCACGGCACCGAGGACGAAGCGCTGCGCTACCCGAACTTCGGTGAAGAGATCAAGCAGTGGACCAATGTGCTCGGGGTGAGCCAGACCCCGGTCTTCACCGACTCCCCGCAGTCCAACTGGACCCGCACCCGCTACGGCTCCGCCGGCGCGCAGGCACCGGTCGAGGCGATCAGCATCCAGGGTGCCGGGCACTCCCTGCCCGCCAGCGGCATGGCGGCCCGGGCCATCGCCTTCTTCGGACTCGACGGCTCCGGCGGTACCGGCGGGACCACCACGGGTCCGGTCCACGCCACCGGTTCGGGCAAGTGCCTTGACGTGCCCGGCCTTTCGCAGACCAACGGCACCCAGACGCAGATCTGGGACTGCAACGGCGGCACGAACCAGACCTGGACCAGCACGTCGGCCAAGCAGCTCACCGTCTACGGCGGTGCGAAGTGCCTCGACGCGACCGGCACCGCGGCCGGCGCCAAAGTCGCGATCTGGGACTGCAACGGCGGCACCAACCAGCAATGGAACCTCAACTCCAACGGCACCGTCACCAGCGTCCAGTCGGGCCTGTGCCTGGATGTGACCGGTGCCTCCACCGCCAACGGCGCACTGGTCGGACTGTGGGACTGCAACGGCGGCAGTAACCAGCAGTGGCGCCTCGGCTGACACCACCGCCCAGGACTGAGAGGGCTTCTCGAAACCACACTCGGTTTCGAGAAGCCCTCAAGCTCACACCCCCGATACCGCCCTCCTCCCCGCACGCCCCGCGGGCAGACGAGCGACCCGCCCCGGCACACCACCCGCCTCCACGCCACTCGCTGACATCGTCCGGCGATCGAGGACCGGATCCGGGGCTTGCTCGCCGAGCTCGGCGTGGCAGTACGTGGCAGCTCCTACGGCTGTGGGTGTCCTCATGACGCCCCGTGGGAGCCAAGCGGTGTGCGGGGGGAGCTGCCGGTGAAGGGCTGCGCACGCCTGCATTCGTGAACTGCTTCATCTGTGCGGCGCAGCCCCGCTCTCGGAGACTCGCTCTGGCGACGCAGCCGCCTGGGGCAGCCCGATGGTGTGTGGAATGTTTGTGTCAGGGTCGCGATCGCGATACGTGAACTCTCAATAAAATCGGTCTCTTGTGCAAGGCTGGCGATCATCCGGCTTCATGCCCGGACGGCGGCGGTCGAAGTGGCTCGGAGTGCCTGATCCGGCGGCCCATGCCTACGTTCCTTCTGCACCAGGGATCACGCATGCCCCCACCCCCCACCCGGCCCCGATTTCGGGCGCGAGACGCGTCGCCCGTATCGCCGTGGCCGCGGGTCTCGTCGCCGCGCTCGCCGCGACCGGCCCCATACCCGCGGCCTTCGCCACGGACGGCCCCGCCGTCACGACCGACCCCGGCATCAAGTCCGCCCGTGACAAGCTCGGTTCGGACGACGCCGATCTCCTCGCGCAGGCCAAGGCGCACCGCGAGAGGAACATCACGATGATGATCGCCACAGCGCCGGGGCAGACCGAGAAGGTCGCCCGGGAGCTCGACGCGGTCAAGGGCGGCTCCGTGGGCCGTACGTACGACAAGCTCGGTTACGTACGGGCCACGGTTCCCACCGGCAAGGCGGAGTCGGCCATCGCCGCCGCCGCGAGGCTGTCCTCCGTGCAGGCCATCGACCTGCGCGACGAAATCCCCATGGAGGAGCCGAGTCTCGAAAAGGGCAAGTCGAGTGCCTCCGCGGCCACTTACCTCGGCCCGGGCGCCGACACGCCCGCGAGGAACCCCTGCAACCCGTCCGAGACGGGTGCCGTCGACTTCGTGAAGAAGAACCCGAAGGCGGACGGCCGGGGCATCACCATCGGGGTCCTTGACACGGGTGTCGACCTCGCCACTCCCGCGTTGCAGAAGACGACGACCGGTGAGCGCAAGATCGTCGACTGGGTGACCGTCACGGACCCGGTCACCGACGGCGACGGCACCTGGCGCCCGATGACCACCTCGGTCTCCGGGCCGGCCTTCACCTTCGGCGGCACGAGCTGGAAGGCCCCCGAGGGCTCGTACCGGGTCAGCGTCTTCCGTGAGTCCGTCACCGTGCAGGGCAAGGTCACGGACAGGCCAGGCCGCTCCGACGGTGACGTCAACCGCGACGGCGACACCACCGACGACTGGGGTGTCCTGTACGACCCGGCCGCCGGCACGGTCACCGTCGATGTCGACGACAACGGCGACTTCACCGACGACACTCGAAGACCGCGCGGCCGACCATCGCCAACGGCGCCACGCAGAAGAGCACGATCGAGGTGGCCGAGGGCACCACGTCGCTGGACGTCGCCATCGGCGAGGTCTCAGACGCGGCCGCCGACCTCGACCTGACGGTTTACGACGCCCAGGGCAAGGTCGTCGGCCAGTCCGCCGACCCTGACTCCGACGAGTCCGTCTCACTCGCGAACCCCGCGGCCGGTATGTACACCGTCGAGGTCCTCGCCTACGCCGTGCCCTCGGGCTCGACCTCGTACGACCACCGGGACGTCTTCTTCTCCTCCGCGCTCGGCAAGGTCGCCGTGGACGAGTCGTCGCCGGTCAGGCTCGGCACGGGCGACTCGGTGAAGGTGTCGGCGAGCGTCACCGCCGGGAGGGCCGTGGCCGAGGGCCGCGAACTCGTCGGAAGGATACGGCTGGTGCACACGCGCGGCATGACTTTGGGTGTGGGCGACGTGACCATCGAGAAGGTTACGCAGTAAGTCGCATGACGCGGTAGGAGCGGGTGTCCGGCACCTCGGACATCCGCCCCGAGGCAGTGTCGGGGACCGCGTGCGCACTGACCGCGACCTGGCAGTCGGCCTGGACGACTGGCGTACCCACCACGTCTTCGGCGGCGAGGTGCACTGCGGCACCCACACGATCCGCGCCGCCGGCACCCCCTGGTGGAACTCCCCGAAGTAGAACCGGACTGACCGTACACAGGAGACTCAAGTGAGATACCGCAAGACCCTGCCCTGGCTCGCTGCCGTGGCCTGCTTCGCGACCGCCTGCAGCAGCACGTCCGGCACCGACCCGGCCACCCCGTCGACGACGTCCGCCGCGGCCCGCTCGGCGTCGGCCTCCGAGGAGCGGAACAAGGCGCTCGTTCTGCGCCTGTACTCGGAGGCGTTCAACAAGAACAGGACCGACGTGGTGAAGGAACTCGTCGGCACCGACTACGTGCAGCACGACAAGGCGGTGCCCGGCGGGGCCGACGGGCAGGTCAAGCAGTTCAAGGACGTCAAGGCGAAGATTCCCGGTGCGGTGGCGACCGTCAAGCACGTGGCCGCCGACGGTGACCTGGTGGCCGTGCACTGGCAGGCGTCGGCCACCCCGAAGAACGAGGCGACCGGCCAGGCCAAGGCCGACCTGTTCCGGGTCGACAACGGCAAGCTGGTCGAGCACTGGGGCATCACGCAGACCGTGCCGAAGAAGACGGCCAGCGGGAACTCGCTGTTCAGCGACGTGTACCGGTACCCGAACGGGGAACCGACCCTGTCCGAGGAACAGGAGGAGAAGAACCGGAAGTTCGCCGTCGACGCGTACCGCAAGCTCTCCGACGGTGACGCGACCGTGATCGACAAGAGCTGGGATCCCCGGTACTACCAGCACAACCCGATCGCCCCGAACGGAACGGCCCCGCTGAAGCGGTTCTTCCAGCAGAACACGCAGAGCTCCCCCTCGCCCAGCAGTACCGGAGGCGGCGGGACCCGGTTCGGCAACACCCTCGCCGACGGGGACCTGGTGTGGGTCTTCAGCTCCGACTACGTCGTCGCGGACATCTTCCGGGTGGCCGACGGAAAGATCATCGAGCACTGGGACGTCGTCGCCGACGGGCAGTAGCCCGGTCGGTTCACGCGGAGGGCACTCCCCTAGAATTGGACTAGATAACCAACCAACCCCAGGTTGCTGACCTGGGGTTTCATCATGGAGCGGGTGACGAGAATCGAACTCGCGCTCTCAGCTTGGGAAGCTGCGGGCATTTGGGGCTTGTTTGGGCGCTGACCTGGGCGAACAGCTTGGCCGCTGCTCTGTCGGCCTCGGCTGCTTTCACCGTGGTTCCCCGCTGTTGCCCGCTCGATTCCGCCCGTCTTCTGGCCGCAGCCCTCTCCGCGCGGGCCAGCCGCCCCACGCCCTGCAGATGGAACGTCCGGGCTTCGGCGAGCGCCCAGGACAGGCTCAGTTGGGGAGCGTCTGGGATGACGGGCGGATGCGCCGCGGGAAAGGACTCCAGGTGAACGCTGGTCATCTGCCGCCTCAGTTCGGGCAACTGAGCAATGGCGGCATCGCGCTCCGCCTCCTCCTGAGCCCGCTCCGCGGAATCGCGGTGTTCCTCAAGTGGATGAAGCCGTGTCGTCCGGTCATGCGCGCGGGGTGGGCCAGGAGTCGAGGGGGAGCGGGCCGCGGTCGATGACGGTGCGGATGCAGAAGGTGCTGCGGGCGTCGCGAACGGGACCGATGGCCAGGATCTGGTCGGTGAGCACCTTTTCGAAGGTGCGCAGGTCCGGCACGGCCAGCTCGACGAGGAAGTCGGCGTCGCCGGAGACCACATGGCAGGCGACCACGTGGTCGATCGCCTTCAGTGCCTCTTCGACCACCTGGGAGGTGGTGCGGGAGTGCTCGACCTTGAGGGAGAGGAACACCGTCAGCCCGAGGCCGAGACGCTCGCGGTCCAGATCGGCCCGGTAGCCGGCCAGGACCCCGTCCTCCTCCAGCGCCTTGGTGCGGCGCAGGCAGGACGAGGGTGACAGGCGTACGGCCTCGGCGAGGTCGACGTTGGGGGTGCGTCCCTGGCGCTGGAGGTGGTCCAGGATCGCCCGGTCGATACGGTCGTACAAGGGTCGTGGCATGAAATGCGACATAACGGCCACTTCGACGAACAATCCTCCGCCACAGAGCCGTCTGGGCACTGCTTACGCCATCGCGTGCCGGGCTTGGTGACGCATCCTGGTCACGCTCCGCGGCGACGCGGACGTCCGCGATGGTGTTGCTGGGGACGCTGGTGCTGGTGGAGAGGTCGGTGCGGTTGGTGTGGCCGATGAAGACATCGCTGATGCCGGCCTAGTGACGTATCAGGCCGACCTGCTGTGCGGTGACGAAGACGTCGGACCCGTTGTCCATGCCGTTCGCGATGCGGTTGGCGATGGGGCGGAACCGGGAGGCCTCGGTGATGGCGATGATGTAGCGCAGCATGCCGCGCGCCTGGGCGGTGCGGTCGGTGCCGCGGATGCCGAGGTCCCTGAGGCTGTTCTCAAGGCTGAACTCGTTCAGGTTGACGGCGGTCAGCGACTGGTTCGCGACGCGGGCGAGGGCGTCGTAGCCCTCCTTGCCGAGGAACCAGTTGTCGTCGGCGTCCCCATGGTTGGGGACGTCGGAGGCGAGGTTCAGGACGAAGTGGTGCGGGGTGTCGCTGGAGAAGAACCGCACGACGCAGAAGTCGCTGAGCCGTACGATCGCATGCACCGCGGGGGTGTGGTTGCCGCTGCTGATCACGATGTCGGCGAAACTCTGGCTCTCCGTGTTGCCGGTGATGGCGACGTTCACCTCGGTGTCGACGTTGGGCATGACGCGGCCGTTGGCCGAGGTCTCGGCGAGGTTGCGCAGCTGGTCGAGCATTGTCAGATAGGCGCCCGAGCCGCGGTTGATGTTCCAGGGGACCTGTGGGAAGTCGACGTGTTTCTTGTCGGCGACGGTCTCGGCGTTGATCGTCACATGGTCCGCCGCCGTCGAGGCGGATGTCTCGGTGTCCCTGGGCTGTGTGAAGAACACCAGGATTCCGAGAAGGACGGACAAGGCGACCGCGATCAGGACGCTGGTGGGCATGGTGTGCTCCGGTTGTTCGACGTGCAGCGATGTCACGACCGACGCTCACAGCCGGGAGGTTGTTTGGCAGGCCCCTTTTGCCGCCGCAGACAATTCCGGAGGATCTAGTTCCACATTACTTGTCCGGACGTAACGCTGTCGTCGCTCCACGCCTCTACCTTGCGGGCGACACGCTGGTGCAGGACGCCACCGGCGTACGGCGGCTGCCCGGCAACCTGCTCGACGCCCCGCCCGCCTCTTCGCGCCGGGGCCGAAGCCCTCGCCCCGCGCGCTCGCCCCGCGCACGTTTCCTTAAGCGCCCCAGGAGGATCCGTCCGGTCGTCTCCCACGTCGCAGGGCTCACCTGGATGTGGGCGGTGATGGCGTCCGAGTCCCGGAACCGGCGCTGGAGCGGCTGGTCTTCGTAGAGCGCCGTGGGCGGGGGTGGGGCCACCGTCAGCCCCGCAGCAGCGGAAGCACAGGTCAGACTGGCGGTGCCAGCCGCTCCAGCCACAGATGGACGGCGTACGAACCGGGACCGGTGACCGGCACCTCGCAGGGGACCCGCAGTTCCGTGACCACGTGGAAAGCGTCACTGCCGTCGGGGCGGAAAACGTCCTGCTGCCAAAGGTCGAGCCACGCGCGCTCCACGAGCAGCGGGTAGCGGGTAGCGGGTAGCGGGTATCGGGAGTGTGCAGCATGCCGAGCGCGTCCAGTTCGTCCCAGTGGACGCTGAGAGGGATCAGCCGGCCAAAGGACACGGCCGGGGCGGTGGCGCCTCGGGAGCCGGCGGCGCCGCAGTGGACCTCGGGGGCCGTATCGCCCTGCCGGCCCTGAGGCGCGCAGTCGGCCGTCATGGACGCACGACGACGGTCCATCCGGGGTTGTAGGTGTCCGGCACCGGAAAGCGTTGCCAGTCGCGCGCCCAGCGCGGCGGCTTCCGCTCGCGAAGGACCAGCGCACTGGGGTGCGCCGGGGGATCCGTCTCCGAGACAGTGCAGCCCGCGGTGTGGGCGATGGGAATCGTCGAAGTGTTCCCCGCGAGGACACACGGCGGGTGCACCCCGTGCTCGCGCAGCACGGAGGCGATCCGGACCCAGTCTCCGCGGGCCCGCTGCTGGATGCCCGCATGTGTGTGGACGAGCCCGATCTGGATGCCCCAGTGCCCGAGGAGTGCCAGGGCGAGCACCGCGGCCGTCGGCAGTGAACGGCGGGTGCGGGCCCGGTGGACGACGGCGAGGAGCCCGACGGCGGCAGGGAGCGCCAGCAGGGCGTAGGCCGGCAGGAGGAACCGCGGCGCGGCGTAGGGGACAACGAAGAGATACGGCGCCGCCGTGGCCACCGCCACCGCCACGGACAGCCACAGCGGCGCAGCGGACCGGCGCGCCCGGCGCTCCGCCCACAGCCCCAGGCCGACCAGCAGCGGCAGCAGCACCCACCACTCCGTCACGGGCAGCGATACGGTGTCGCCCGTGCAGGGACGGCACAGCAGCGGGCCGTCCAGCGCGGTGAGATGGGCGCGCAGGGAGAAGACGGCCCGCAGGCCGCCCTGGACCTCGTCGGCCTCCGCGAGCCGGTTCCGCACCCCGCCGAACCGCCCCTCGGCCTCGACGACCCAGGGCAGCGCACCCGCCACGAGTCCGGCCGCCACGGCCGACAGACGTCCCCGGAGGCGGCCGTGGCCGCGCAGTGCGGGCATCAGTACGGCGGCCAGGAGCAGCGGCGCGGCGACGGCCACACCGTCGTTGGGCCGCATCAGGGTCACCACCGCCAGGCCTGCCGCGACACCCGCGTACCGGGGACGCGGCGCGAGGAAACAGCCCACCGCGGCGGTGGCACCCATCGCGGTGTAGTGGTTCGGCATCGCGGAACCGGCGTAGAACAAAGTGATCCACAGGCTGCCGTACAGCCCGGCCGCCACCCACACCGTCGCCGGGCGGTGCACGATGCGCAGCCAGGGCCGGAATCCCAGCCAGAGCGCACCGCCGGCCAGCAGGAGCAGCCACACCCTGAGCAGCACCGTGGAGTCGCTCCAGGAGGCGATCGGAGCAAGCAGCAGGGGGACCCCGCGGGTACGCGGCGCGCTGAACGGGGTCGCGGGACCGTACGGCCCGAAGCGGCTGGCGTACACGAGCTCGTCCCAGCCGAGCGGCAGTGTGAGCGGTACGAGGACGGCCGACAGCAGACAGAGACCGGCGACCACGATCCACAGCATCCGCTGTGCCGAGGCCACTGTGCGATCCGCGTTCATCCGACCCGGCCCAGCTTGCGCCGCCCGCGGCGCACCGCTGCGCGGGCGAGGATGCCTGCCGTGGCGGCGAGCACGGTGGCACGGTCGCGCCAGTCGGCCGGGCCGGGCGGTGGAGGAGCGGCGCGCCCGGCCCGCTCCTCCACCAGTGTGCTGAACAGGCGCTCGTAGCGGTCGGCGATGCCATCCGGGGTGAATCGTTTCGCCGCACTGGCCCGGGCGGCCCTGCCCATCTCCGCACGCCGTCCGTCGTCCCGCATCAGTGCCAGCAGCGCGTCGGCCACGCCCCGGGTGCTGTCGCGCGGGACGAGACAGCCGTCCACACCGTGGCGGATGATCTCGCCGGGCCCGTGGGGGCAGTCGGTGCTCACCACGGGCAGGCCGCAGCGCATGGCCTCCACGATCGTCATTCCGAACGACTCGTGCGCGGAGGTCACCGCGGCGATGGAGCCCTTGACCCACTCGGCCTCGATGGGCGTGACCGAACCCATCAGGAAGACCCGGTCACCCAGGCCGTGGTGGGCTATCCGGTGGGCTATCCGGGGGCGCTCCGGGCCGTCCCCGTAGATGCGCAGGGACCAGTCCGGGCAGGCCGCACCGGTCAGGGCGAACGCGTCGACCAGCATCTCGTACCGCTTGACGCGGGCCAGCCGTCCCGCCGCGACGACGACCTTGGCCGCCGCGTCGGCCGGCGGCACCGGGGGTTCGGGGACGCTGTTGGGGATGGCCAGCACCCGGGTGCGCGGCAGCCGCATGCCGCGCCGGTGGTCGCGCGCGTCGGCCTCGGTCATGGTGACCAGCGCGTCGAGACCGCCGTACCAGCGCTGGAGTTCCGTCCGCAGACGGTGCGGGTGGTTGTCGTGGGTGAGGTGCTCCTGGCCGACGCGTACGGCATGTCGTGGCCCGAACCGGGCCAGCAGCGCGTTGAGCCCGGCCCTGGTGCCCACGATGACGTCGGCGTCCGTCTCCCGCAGCCAGTCGATGACCCGCTGCTCGGCGAGCCGGTGGTACAGGTGCGAGCGGCTGTCTCCCTTCGGGAAGACCTCCCCGGCCCGCTGGGCGAGGGGGTCCGCCGCGTCCTCGGATCCCTTGCGCCGGTCCACCAGGGCCCGCAGCGGTACCTCCGGCGACCGCCCCAGTTGTGGTGTCTCGCGGTGCCGGAAGACGGACACGAGTTCCACCTGGTATCGCCCGGCGAGCGTGTCGGCGAGTGTCATGGTCGTCCGTACGGTGCCGCCCATCGCGTAGGCGTTGTGCAGCAGGAAGGCGATGCGCACGTGCGGCGTCCCCCGATTCCCTGTGATGTGGCTGGTCAGTGTCACTGTGTTCGCCTTCGGCGAGGCGACCGCACCCGTGCCGGCCGGAGCCGGCGGAGGCGGGCCCTGCCGCCCGCGTTCTGCGCAGGCTCCGCGGGGATCGGTTCGAGCCCGACACGGCCGGCGACCGATCCGGGTGGCCGGCGGCGGCGCCTTGCGCGGGCCCGGTCTCGCGATCTTCAGGCGGAGGGTGCTCCGGTGAGGACTTCTACGCGGCCGGTGTCGAGTGAGTGGTAGGCGGTGACCACGGATAGGTCGCCCTTCTTCACGAGGGGGGCGAGGTCCTGGTTGGAGCGCAGGGCCGCGGAGGTCTTCTTGGTGTGCATGCGGATCATGGCGTCGACCGGATCGGGGTGCTTGTCCTTGAGTGCCTCGTCGTAGGCCGGCTTCAGAGCGTCGGCGACGGCCTGAAGGTTGCCGGGCAATCTCGCCGGCCTTCATCGCCCTGTACGCGGCCTTGATGGCGCCGCAGCGCTGGTGTCCGAGAACGACGATCAGCGGGGTGCCGGAGGTCAGGGGGCCGTACTCGACGGAACCGGTCACGAGGGGTCCCACGAAGGCGCGGCCTGTACGCAGCAAGAACAGGTCGCCGAGGCCGGTGTCGAAGAGGAGCTCCGGTGGCACCTGGGAGTCGATGCAGGACAGGATCACGCCGTAGGGGTCCTGCTTGGGGCGACGAACTGTCGGCGCTCGGGGTCCCGGTCGGGGGGCTGGAGCGTGCCGTCCACCCAGCGCTTGTTGCCCTCCATCAGCCGCGCGAACGCCGACCAGGGGGAGCCCGGGACTGCGGCCGCACTCGCGGATGCCGAGGCGCTCGCCGTGGCCCCCGCCGTCGCGGCCGAGGCCTTCGTGTCGGCCGTCTTCGACGAACGTCCGGTGATCAGGGGCGCGGAGGCCAGCGGCCCTCCGGTGAGTATGGCCCTGCGCTGCGGGTGCGGGGTACTGACCGCCGACGGTGATCTTGCGGGTGCGGCGTCGCGGCGGCGGCTGTTGAGGCGCTTCCGATTCGGGGAGCGTCATCGCGCCGGTGGAAGGCATGTGCTCTTCTCCGGGTGACTCAGGGTGCCGGAATCCGGCCTTGCCGCACCGACGCTCGCAACCGGAAGGTTGTTTGGCACGTCCCTTTTGCCAGGTCAGACAATTCGGTGGGCGGTTCCGGACTGGCCGGCGTCAGAGGCTTCTGCCTCTACCGGGACGCCCCTGGAGATTGCTTGCCCGGCGCCCGCGTACGGTTCTCGGCTCCGGCGACCAGGCGTCCGCCGCCGCACGCTCTGGATGGTTGGAGGGACAACTCCCGGGCCCTTGACGATCGACCCGTCGCTGCCCTGGTCCGGACTTCCCCCTCGGCCGGGGCAGCAGCCTGCCGCGTCGCCGCCCACGGCGAGCGTGCTGCCGTGGGAGGTGGGCAGGACCGCCGGCGCCACCACCACGTCAGCGGAAGCAGCAAGGAAGGTAGGCGGGCGGGTACTGGTTCGCGCCGTACTGGCGCGAGTCCCGGGGCTGGATCGCACTGCCGCCCCGGCCACTTTCATGATCCACCGAGACGGTCAGGGGCAGACCCGCATGTACGGACGGTCCGGAACATAGGTGCGCCACTGCGCCCGGGTCAGCTCCGCGTTCCCGGCACGGGAGCAGACAAGGGACACCGCTCGGTCAGGATCCACGACGTATCGCTGGAGCGGGACGTGCTTGCCGCCGGCGTACAGCATGGTGCTGTCCGGGCTGAAGGCGAGCGTGTCGACGCTCTCACCGGCGCTGGGCAGAGAAGGACCGAGAGGTTGCTGGGTCGAGATGTCCCAGAGTTGGACGGTGCCCGCGTCGCCGCCCACGGCGAGCGTGCTGCCGTCCGGACTGAATGCGAGGGCCGTGATCGTCTCGGCCGAGTCGGAGGACGGATCGACGGGCGCCAGAAAGACGTTCCTCAGGATGCCCGCTCGGTGCCGGAGGTCGCCGTCCCAGACGGCCACCCGCCCCGTACTGTCGCCGGCCGCCAGGCCGGAGCCGTCGGGAGCGAAGGCGAGGGCTGCGATGTCGTCGTGCTGGACGAGGTCATGGGCGTGGGACCGGCCCGCTCGGACGACGCGGTTGTCGGTCACGAGGAGCCCGCCGTCTCGGCTGACGGCCAGATGCCGGCCGGCCGGGCCGGGGAGGAGCGCCGTCCTTCGCCGCTGCGTGGTGTCCCATGTCTCGTTGACGATGCCGTCGTCGGTCAGACGTGCGGTGAGGAGCGTACGACCGCCCGGTCCCAGGGCGATCGCGTCCGGCGCCATCGCGGACGCCGTCGCCAGGTCCACAGTGGTCTTCGCCCGTCCGGCGGCCACGTCCCACACCGTCAGACGCTGAGGCACCGTGTCCCAGCCGACGGCGGAGACTCCGTACGCGAACACGCCGCCGTCGGGGCTGAAGGACAGCAAGGGCTCGGTGACGTCCGCGGGGACCGTCGGTGTGCCGGTGCGGAAGGCGGGATGAGACGGGTCCGGCAGGGTGCGCAGCAGACGGCCGTCGCGTGTGCTCCGCAGCCGGAAGACGTGGCGGTCGCCGATACGTTCGGCGGTGGCGAGCGTCCTGCCGTCGGGGCTGAGCCGGACCCCGGTGAGCGGACTCGTGCGCCAGGCGCGGGTGAGCGTCGTGGTGAGGTCGAGGGTGTGGACCGTGCCCCCTTCGAGGTACCGCAGCAGGGGCCGTGAGGAGTCCCAGGCGAGATCGGAGAGCGTCTCGTTGTCCAAGGAGTGCCGGAAAACGGGGGCGCCGCCGCTGGGCAGACGCCACACTCGGATCTCCTGGCCGCCGCCGGTCGCCAGAAACGAGCCGTCCGCGCTCACGACGGCGGAATCGGCACCCTGGTGGGCGACGTTGGCGAGCTCTCGTCCCGACGCGGTGTCCCATACACGCACCCGGTCCCCGGCGAGAGCGAGGAGCCGGCCGCCGGTGAGGCCCAGGAAGGCGCCGTCACCACAGACGCCGCGAGCGCTCGTCCAGCCACCGGAGCGGACGCTGCGCGTGGAGGTGTCCCAGACCTGCGGGGCCCGGCCGGGCGGGCAGACGGCCAGCAGCCGGTCGTCGGCCGCCGCGTGGGCGAGCTCCCCCCGGCCGGCCGACGGGGTCCGGAAGACCAGATGGCCGTCGGTGACGGAGTAGAGCCCGGCCCGGTCGTCGTCCGGGCTCCTCACCAGGTAATTGCGGCCACTCGCCCCGAAGGTCACGGTGTCCCTGAACGGCAATGGGCCCCCGATCCAGCGCCTCGTTCGGGTGTCCCACAGCCGCTGGGTCTGCTGGGCGGTCTGGATGACGAGCACCCGGCCGCCCGGACCCGCGCCGAGTATCGCCCCGTGAGGTACCGGCCCCGAGGCGATACGGCGGTGGGTGCCCACATCCCACGTCCGCCAGGTGTTGTCGCCGATGCTGAGCAGAGTGCGCCCGGAGCTGTCGAGGTACCGGTTCGGTTCGTCACCGGGAGCCGGGTCGGTGAAGTTGCCCAGTTCGGGCTGGGCCAGCGCGCCCAGCAGGGCGCGGCGGGACTCCGGAAGCGGAGAAATGCGCCATGCGGCGACGCCGAGCAGCATCGCTGTGCGCGGGTCGGTGGTACGCAGCGCCTCGGCGACCGCGGCCACCCGGCGGGCAGCCGTGTCGGTGGTCTGCTTCTCGCTGTCCTGACGCAGTCGTACGGCGGTCAGGCCGACGACCAGGGCCACCGCCAGCACGGCACAGAGCGAGGCCGTGAGCGTGCGGCTGCGGCGCCGGGCCCGGGTGGCGGCCCGCTCCTCCGTCGCCCGCTGCTCCGCCGCGGTGACCAGGAAGGCCGTCTCCTCGGACGTCAGACCGTCGTAGCCGCGGTCGTCGCCCGCGAACAGCTCCTCGGCCCGCGCCAGGCGGGTGCCCCGGTAGAGCGTGCCCGGGTCGCGGTCGTGCTCCAGCCAGGTGCGGGCGGCGTCGGTCAGCTGCCGGTGGTGGCGCAGCCGCTCCCGGTCCGCGTCGATCCACTCGCGCAGCCGCGGCCAGCAGGTGATGAGTGCCTCGTGGGCGAGCTGCACTCCGTCGTCGTCGGTGGTCAGCAGCCGGGCCCGGGTCAACCGCCCGGCGACGGCCCGCACTTCGGGGTCCTCCCACCCGGCCATTTCCTCCCAGCTCAGCGGGCGGCGCGTGTCGGCGTTGCCCTGGCCGGGCTCCACCATCCGCAGGAGCAGGTGCCGGGCAGCGTGCGCCTGCGCCGGTGAGAGTTCCCCGTACGCCTCCTCGGCGCTGGCCGCGATCGCGCCGCGTACCCCGCCGGCCGCTTCGTACGCGGCCAGGGTCAGCATCCGTCCCTTGCGCCGCCGCCAGGTCTCCAACAGGGCGTGGGACAGCATCGGCAGTCCGCCGGGCTCGTCGAGCACGTCCTCGACGATCCGTGCGGTCAGGGTCCGCTCCACGATGAGCCCGGCCGCCTGCGCGGGACCGATCACCGCCTCGCGCAGTTCGTCGGCGGTCATCGGCCTGACCAGGAGCCCGCTCCCGTGCAGTGCCTCCGCCAGTCGCGGGTGCTCGGCGCACCGCGCATAGAAGTCGGACCGTACGGCTATGAGCACGCGCAGTCGGCTTCCCGGGTCGCGCGCGGCGAGCAGAAGGTCGAGGAAGCGGTCCCGCTCGGCGCGTTCGCGGCAGAGGGTGAAGACCTCCTCGAACTGATCCACCACCACCCAGCTCTCCGGCTCGTCGGCCGTCGGCGTCAGCAGATGTCCGTAGGTGGTGGCGGGCCGGGCTCCCGGAGTGAGGATGCGAAGCACCGCCGTACGTCCCTGCTGCGCGATCTTCTCCCGCAGCAGGGGGATCAGACCGGCCCGCAGCAGGGAGGATTTGCCGCTGCCGGACGCCCCGAACACGACGGCGAACGGGGACCCGTACCCCAGCTCGCTCAGCTCGTCGATCAGTCGGTCCCGGCCGAAGAACAGCTCACGGTCGTCCGGCTCGAAGCGCGCGAGGCCAAGGTAGGGCGGTGCGGCGTCGGCATCCTCCTGCCTCTCCTCCCCGGCCAGCGCCTCGGCCTCCGCCCACCGTGCCTCCCACGGAACGGGGTCGACGCCGCATGCCTGGACGTACGCCCGGAGCACGGCCAACGACGGCAGCCGCTCGCCGCTCGCCGCTTTCGCCAGGGTCGTCACCGAGAAGCCGGCCTTCTTCGCCATGGCCCGGTACGACACTCCACCCGCCGAGCGGCGCAGTTCCCGAAGATCGTGGGCGAGTCGCTGCACGGGACCGGCCGCCGCATCGACCGGTAGTTCGGGGCGCCCCATGGCGAAGCCTCTTTCGCATACAAGAAGAACATGCTGATCAGCAGCACAAGGTACTTTTCGTCCCCCTCGGGCGAGAACCCTTTCCGAATGTGATGTTCGCCGGAGAAGTTGTTCGTACCAGCGGTGCTGGGTTTGTTTTCCCTGATGAGAGGAGGATGGCTGACAACTCCCGGGTTGCCGGGCTCGGTCCCGCCTTGGCGCTCTCATTGCCGAGCGAACACCTGACAACCAGGAGAACCAGAACCACGGCCCCATCACACGTCGTCACGACGGACCCCGTACGGAGCTCTCGTCACCGAAAGCAAACGATCCCGACGGCAGTGACCGCTCTCGATGACGGCCGAATCCTGGCCCTCCACGCGCATCCCGCCGGACGTACGAGCCGCGCACCTTCGTGGATCAGTGGGCTCACCGCGGCGGCAACAACCAGCGGCTCCGTCTTCCAGGGCCCGTGGCCCGTGCACGTCCTCGACACGGTCGAGGACGATGTCGCTGGTCGCCGGGGGCCCGGAGATGAGCGGCAGCGGCCGGTAAAGGGTCGAGCCGGCTCAGCGCCTCAGGCACATCGGGGGCGATCTGGTCCGCCCGGTCCACGCAGATGTGCTGGTCCGGCAGCAGGGTCAGGGCCCTGCGCCCCTGGCCGGGGCCGTGGTGGTGCTTCCGGAGTGGACGGCCGTCCCGCCGCTCGGGGGTCGGGCCCGGACATGCTGCGCACGCGGCCCCTCGCGGATCCGACAAGGGCTGCTGCAATTCCTCGTCGGGGGCCTCGCCGCCTCCGCCATGAGCCTGCCCGGCCAGTTCACCGCAGTCTCCATGGGCGCCACCATGACCATCTGCGCCGCAGCCGCACTGGCCGTTCTCCATGCTCGCCGTACGTGAAACACCTGCTCATTTCCGGAGTATCCGGGGCCATGTGCCGGTGCGTTCGGGCACCATCGAGCGCGCACGTGGCAGGTGCTACGGGCTGCGGAAGCCTTCAGTCGTGAACCTGGACTTAGAGGTCGTTTTCTCCTGTTGTTTCATCCCGAGATGCGGATTTCATCCGTTGATGTCGGGTCGCGCCAGGAGGTGGTGGCCTCGCCGGTGAGGCGGCGGGCCATGAGGTCGGTCATGGCCAGGTGGATCATGGCTTCGGAGCGGTGCGGGTGGGTTTCGTAGTCGCGGACCAGGCGGCGGTGCAGCATGAGCCAGCCGTAAGTCCGCTCCACGGCCTAGCGTTTCGGGATCGGGGTGAACCCCCTTGTCCCGGGGGCGCGTTGGGCGATTTCGAGGTCGACGCCGAGGGCGGCGGCATGCTCGAGCAGGGCGCGGCCGGCGGTGGAGTCCTGGACACGGGCCGCGGTGACCAGCACCGCCAGCAGCAGGCCGAGGGTGTCGGTGATGATGCTGCGCTTGCGGCCCACGATCTTCTTGCCCGCATCGATGCCCTGCGTCCTGGCGGGAACAGAGGTGGAGGTCTTGACGCTCTGGGCGTCGATCACGCAGGCCGAGGGGTGGCGGTGTTTGCCCTACTGCCGGCGCACCAGCTCCCGTAAGAGGCCGTTGAGCTGGGCGAAGATGCCGTCGGTCTGTAATTTGGCGAAGTAGCCGTAGACCGTCTGGTGGGGCGGGAAGTCGTGCGGGAGGTAGGCCCACTGGCAGCCGGTGCGGTCCACGTAGAGGATCGCGTTCATGATCTCGCGCAGGTCGTGCCGGGGTGGCCGGCCGAAGTCCAGGGCCCGGCCCCGGCGTTCGCAGCGCCAGGTGGACAGTACCGGCTCGATCAACTCCCAGCGGGCGTCGGACAGATCACTCGGGTATGCGCGACGTTCCGTCATGACCTGGGCGTGCCGCTGGGTTGGGGGCGTGCGCCCAGGCGTGCATCCTGCCCCGCGGAAGCACGGCACAGACGGGGGCGTCCAGGAATGAAACAGGCGCAAGCCAACACCGCCCCCGCACGTCACACCATCTGCACCGCCAAACACGACCGGTTCAGCACCCTCATCGGCACCAGATCACCGTCCTGCACAAAAATGGATCTATCACCGTACTGTAGATGAAAACAACCTCTTACAACGACGAAGTCCACGTCACCGGCCGCGGCTGCGCGCAGCGGGCTGGCGACGCCCTCGAAGACACGGATCGGCCGCAGGTTGACGTACTGGCGGAAGCCGCGGCGGATCGGGATCAGCAGCCCCCACAGCGAGACGTGGTCCGGCACTCCCGGGTAGCCCACCGCGCCGAGCAGGATCGCGTCCTTGTTACGCAGCTGGTCGAGCCCGTCCTCGGGCATCATCGCGCCCTCGCGGACGTACCGCTCGCAGGACCAGTCGTAGGAGGTGTACGAGAAGCCGAAGCCGTGGCGGGCTCCGACGGTGTCCAGGACCTGCTGGGCGGGAGGCAGTACTTCGGCGCCGATGCCGTCGCCGGGGATGAGCGCTATGGGGTGGTCGGTCATGCGTCGATTGCAGCAATCGGGTCGCGAGGCAGTCCAAGACGTTCTGTCGATCTGCCTTACAGGGCCGGCCCATCAGGCGCTCTCCTCGTCCTTGACGGCATCGAGCGCGCAGGTCAGGAAGGTGCGTGCGGCTGGAGACTGGTCGGTGCGGCGGCTGACCAGCGCTATGCGCAGGGTTGTTCTCGGTTCTATGTCCAGGACCAGTGCGCCGGCCCGCTCTGCGGTGGCGCGCCAGGACTCGGTGACCACGGCCAGCCCGACTCCCGCGAGGACCAGCGGGAGGATCGCCACCCGGTGCTCGGTCTCCGCCGCGATGATGAAGGCCATGCCGTGCTCGCGCGGGCCGTCCACGTACGCGCGCATGCCGGTGCCTCGCTGGCCTACGATCGCCGCCGCCCGGCCAGCTTCTCGCAGGCGACCGGACGGCCCGCGGGGAACGGGCCGCGCACCATGTCGACGACATCGCGGGAGGTGAAGGCGGCCCGGATGTTCACCGAGCCCCGGGATACCGGCTACTGAACGCACGGATCATGGTGGTCAGTGGCTCCACCGCATGGGACGGCATCGCGGCGATGTCCAGCCGTCCCTCGCGCAGCTCGTGTACGGCTGCGACGCTTGCGCGGGCCGTCTCCAGGCTGCGTACGGCCGCCCGGGCCGGCTCGATCAACGCCGTCCCCGCCTCGGTCAGCACGGCTCGGCGGCCGATCCGGTAGAACAGACTGCTGCCCAGGTCCCGCACCAGGGCCTGCACGGCCTGGGAGAGCGACGGCTACGAGAGGTACAGGGCAGACGCCGCCCGGTTGAAGCCGCCGTGATCCACGATCGCGAGAAAGTACTCCAGTTGGCGGATGTCCATGCCTGCATACTCTCCTCGGTGCACGGTGATGCGGGCAGGGGTGAGGGTCGTCCCTTGCCGTCAGTCTCTGGCGGGCGGCTCGCACTGTGTACAACGGACCAGGACCGAGCCAGGCCGCGGATGATTCGGTCGCGGGACCGCCTCATTGATGCGCTGGGCGTCTCTATGCCCTCCTTGGCCAAACCTGGGGAAGAGGCCACCGTGGGCGCCCTGCGCAGGGCCGCGGGTGACCACGACGTGTCCGTCAGGTCCCGTAGCCACCAGATCGTCGCCCCTGCCGAGGAACTCGCCGTCTATCGCAAGAAGGCCGAGGCGGCGCTCGCCGCCGCGCAGCAGAAATGAGGCAGGCGGGCGGGGGTTGGCGGAGGACCGGCCCACGTGCGCGCGGTGCGGCCAGGCCGTCGGCCATGCCCGGCCCGCACCTCAGCCCGGTCGTTCTGCCGCGCGCACCAAGCCGGTCTCGTACGCGATGACGACCAGCTGAGCCCGGTCGCGGGCGCCGAGCTTGGCCATGGCCCGGTTGGCGTGGGTCTTGACGGTGACCGGGGTGACGAAGAGGCGTTCGGCGATCTCGTCGTTGGCCAGGCCGGAGCCCACCAGGGTCAGCACTTCCTGTTCCCGGGGAGTCAGAGTGGCCAGCCTGCGGGGGTCGACGAGGTCGCCGGGGGCAGGGTGGGCCAGGACGCGGGCGATGAGGCCCTTGGTGGCTGCCGGGGAGAGCAACGCCTCGCCGGCGGCCACGAGCCGGACGGCGTCGAGAAGATGCGCCGGTTCGACCCCCTTGCCCAGGAAGCCGCTAGCGCCGGCCCGGAGGGCCTCTACGACGAGGTCGTCCTCCTCGAAGGTGGTCAGGACGAGGACCTTGACTCCAGCCAGGTCCTCGTCCTGAGCGATCAGCCGGGTGGCCTCGATGCCGTCCAGCTCGGGCATCCGGATGTCCATGACCACGACGTCGGCACGCTCGGACCGGGCCAGCCGCACCGCCTCCCGCCCGTTGGAGGCCTCCCCGACGACCTCCATGTCCGACTGTGCGTCGATGAGGAGCCGGAACGTGCCCCGGAGCAGGGCCTGGTCGTCGGCGAGCAGGACGCGAATGGCCATGGGTGATCTTTTCTCACGTGGGGTCAGACAGTGGTGGGGGCGAGCGAGAGCGGCAGGTCGGCGACGACCTGGAAGCCCCCCTCGGGTCGCGGCCCAGCGGTCACGGTACCGCCGATGGCGGTGGCCCGTTCGCGCATCCCGATCAGCCCGTGGCCGGTTCCCGCGCCCTTGGGCGCGCCCGGCCGCCCGTCGTCGGTGACGGTGATCCGGAGCGAGTGCACCCCGTAGTCCAGCACCACCGCGGTCCGGGTCGCGGAGGCGTGCTTGTGCGTGTTGGTGAGTGCTTCCTGGATGATCCGGTAGGCGGTCAGCTCGGTCGCGGGTGCCACTGGCGACGGATCGCCGGCCCGGGCCACCGACACGGGCATGCCGCTCGCCCGGAACCCGCTGACCAGGGCGTCGAGATCGGCCAGGGTCGCGATGGGGGCACGAGAGCCGGGCGCGTCGTCGGGCTGACGCAGCAGACCGACGGTGGCGCGCAGTTCGTCGAGCGCGGCGCGGCTGTTGTCCTTGATGTGGGCCAGTGCCGCGTAGGCCTGTTCCGGGTTGGCGCGCATGAGGTGGTGGGCCACCCCCGCCTGGGCGTTGACCAGGGTGATGTGGTGGGCGACCACGTCGTGCAGGTCGCGCGCGATGCGCACGCGTTCCTCGGTGACCCGGCGCCGGGCCTCTTCCTCCCGCGTGCGTTCGGCGTGTTCCACGCGTTCCCTGGCCGCCGCGAGGTTCTGGCGGCGGTTGAGGACGGTACGGCCGAGCGCGGTGGCCGCGATCGCGAGGTCGAACCGCAGCAGGCCGGGACCCCCCACCACGGACTGCGCGTGGGTCGCGGCGTAGACACCGGTGATCGCCACGGCCGCCACGGAGCCGACGATCCACGCGGTGCGCCGGCTGCCGTGGAGGGCGAGGGTGTACAGGGCGACGAAACTCGCCGCCGGGGTCGGCGAGATGTGCGAGGCGACGGCCATCAGTGTGAGGTCGCCGGCCAGGGTGAAGAGGGCGACGCCCAGGGGCCAGAGGCTCCGGAAGGCCAGCGGCACGGACGACAGCGCCGTCCACACCACCTCGTCCCACCGCGGCTCGTGCCAGTGGGACGGGCCGACGGCGGTCGCCGCCGCGGCGATCACGATCAGCGGAACGGCGGGCAGCGCGTCTCTGATCCGGTCATGACGAGCCAGCCACTGGCGCCACACCATGGGCAGTTCCATTCCCTCACTCTATGAAGCGCGGGCCGGCGGAATCCGGGGCCACCCCGTTTTCCCCCGGCCCGTGCGGGAAATCGGTCCGTCGTGCCGACCGTCAGTTGGCCAGGTCGGCGGTCTCCCGCTCCGGCACCGCGTGCAGCGGCTGCGCCGGCTGGTCGGCAGGGCCTTCCACGGACACGTTGGGCAGCGCCCTGTCCAGACTGCGGGGCAGCCACCAGTTCGCCTTCCCGCACAGGTGCATGAGGGCGGGGACGACCATCATGCGGATCAGCAGGGCGTCCGCGGCGACCGCCACCGCGAGGCTGACCCCGAACTCCGAGATCACTCGCATGCCGCCGAACACGAAGGAGCCGAAGACGCAGACCATGATGGTGGCGGCCACGGCGATGACCTTGCCGGTCTCGGCCTGCCCGACCCGGACCGCGCGGTGGCTGTCACCGGTGTGGGACCACTCCTCGCGCATCCGGCTGACGAGGAAGACCTGGTAGTCCATGGACAGGCCGAACATGATGCCGACGACCAGGATCGGCACGAACGACTCGATCGGTCCGCCGGCGCCGAGTCCGAGCAGTCCGGCGCCGAAGCCGTACTGGAAGACGACCACGATCGCGCCGAACGCCACTCCGATGCTGAGGATGTTGAGCACGGCGCCGACCGCCGGGATGAGCAGGCTGCGGAAGGCGACGGTCAGCAGCAGGAAGCCGAGCGCGGCGATCACCAGCACGAAGACGGGCAGCTTGCCCATCAGGACCGAGGCGAAGTCGTCGTTGCTCGCGGTGACACCGCCCACGTAGACCTTCATCGACGTCCCCTGCTCGGCCTCGGGGATCACGTCGTCACGCAGGTGGTGGATCAGGTCGGAGGTGGCTTCGGACTGCGGGGAGGTCGTCGGGACGACGGAGACCACTCCGACGGTCTGCCCGTCCGTCATGGGCGCGGCGTTGGCACTGGCGACACCGTCGACCTTTCCGAGAGCGGTGACCAGCTTCGCCTCGGCTGCCTTGTCGGCGGCGGTGGGTGCCTGGACGGCCAGGACGAGCGGGCCGTTGAAGCCGGGGCCGAAGCCGCCGGCGATCATGTCGTACGCCTGACGGTTCGTCGAGGACGTGGGCAGGTTGCCGTCGTCGGACGCGCCGAGGCGCAGGGAGAGCGTCGGGAACGCGAGCGCCGTCAACACGGCCAGGGCGACGAGACCCAGAGTCCTGGGCCTGGCCTGCACCCGCTCGGCCCACCGGCCCCACACGCCGGTGCGGCCCGAAGAGCGCGGCTGTGTCCAGCCGGCCATCTCGCGGCGCTCCATGCGGCTGAGGACGCGCGGACCGATCATCCCGAGCAGCGCAGGCAGCAGGGTGATGGCGGCCAGGACGGTCAGCACCACGGTGACGGCGGCGCCGATCGCCATGCCGTTGATGATGCCGACGTTCAGGGTGAGCATGCCGAGCAGCGCGACGACGACGGTGAGCCCGGCGAAGACCACGGCCCGCCCGGAGGTGTTGAGGGACTTGGCGACCGACTCGGCGACGCTCATACCGGCCATCAGGTTGGCGCGGTGCCGGTTGACGATGAACAGCGCGTAGTCGATGCCCACGCCCAGGCCGATCAGCGAGCCGAGGGTCAGCGTCGTGTCGGAGAGCGTGATGACGTGGCTGAGCAGCATCACCGTGACCGCGGAGGTGCCGACGCCGATGACGGCCGTGATGATGGGCAGCGCCGCCACCCAGACCGCCCGGAAGACGAACAGCAGCACGATGAAGGCGAGGACGATGCCCATGGCGTCGGCGACCGCGTTCGGCTCCGGGTTGACGGTGAACGCCTGCCCGTTGAGGGCGATGTGCAGGCTCCCCGTCTCCGGTTCGGTGGCGAGTTCCTTCACGTGGTCCAGCTGGGCGTCCGAGACGTCCTGGTCGAACGCGACCGTCGCGTAGGCGGTCCTGCCGTCCTTGCTGATCTGTCCCTTGCCGACGGGTGTGTAGGGGCTGGTCACCGCGGCGACGCCCGGCGCGTCGGCGATGCCCTTGAGCGTGCCGGTCATCGCCTTCTCGGCGGCGGGCTCGGTGACCTCGCCGCCGTCCAGCTGCCAGACCACCCGGCCGCTCTTGCCCGCGGCGCTGTCGGAGGCCTGCTGCAGCAGGGCCGTGGCCTTGGCCGAGTCGGTGTCCTGTGAGGTCGGGCTGTTGCCGAAGGCGCTGCCGGCGGCGCCGACCCCGGCTCCCAGGGCGAGCAACAGGCCCACCCAGAGCAGGACGACGGCGAGCCGGTGCCTATGACACCAGCGGGCGAGAGGGGACATCGACGTGCCTTTCCAGAAAATGCCATGCAACGGAGCCGGTGATCACGGCCCACCCTCACGCTCGCAGTTCTCCGGCCTCTCGTCATTGGCCGTTCGCAGACACTTGCGCCTACTGCGATCGCAGCAGACGCGGTGGCGAAGAAATGGGGTGCCCCCCCTGTGGGCGGAGCGGAAACCGCTGGTCCAGACGTGGTGAGCAGGCCTGAGGCGCGAGCCGAGGCGGTGAGATCGTCGACACCGGAGCCGCCGGGCAGGCGACCGCTACGCCCCGACACCCCTACACCCAAGGCCGTTGTTGGTCGCCGCGCCCGTCCCCGACCCGGTCGCACAGCGCGAGCACCGGGAGGAGCGGCGCGGGCTCCTGGCGCGTGAGCGGGCGGAACAGGGCGCGGCTCAACGCGTCGACCACTGCAGCGACCCGGGACAGTTCGGCACATGAGCAGGGACATCGGTGATGACTCACGCAGCCTGCGGACATCTCCGCGAGGTGGCCCGGCGCGGGTATCCGTAGTCACGACGGCGCCTGCCTCGCCCGCCCGCCATGTCGCTGCCCCCGCAGCCCCACACCTCGCCCCCCTCGAACCGGGCTACCGGCGCGTGCTCGTGGCGCCCAGACCCGGCGGTGGGCTGACCTCGGCCTCCACCAGACTGGCCACCTCGCACGGCGAGGTATCGGCGGACTGTTCTCGCCACCCGGGGAAGGGGACGTGGTCGAACTCGGCGCGGGCACCCACACATTCTGCGTCGGTGGGCCTCCCGATCTTGTTGCCAAGCCGCAGCAGTGACGGCGAAGTGGAACTGATGGATGCCGTGGCCCACGGTGGGGCCGCCACCTCGGTCTCCCTCGAGACGAGAAATCCGGGCCGCCCTCACGCTCGTGGCCGGCGACGAGGTCGTCCTCGGCCACCGTTCCCTGGGAACGCGGTTCGCGATGTCCGTCATCAGGCTGATCCCGCTCTTCGTCGTCCTCTTGGTCGGCCGGCGCTACCTCGTCAAGGGAATCGCTGCCACGGGAATGAAGCAGCCGCACGGCGGGCGATCACGGAACCGAACAACTGGGCGTCTCGCTGGCGTGGCCAATCATGCCGACCGGGTCCCGTACCGAACCGGCATGGTGTCAGTTTCACCATGCGCGCGTCCGGGGCGGGGCAACGGACCTGTGGGCGAGCCTCCGGGCCGGACGCGGCCGTACTCCCTGAGCCGATGGCTCCCGCGAGACGGCCTGCCTCACATCGAGTTCAACGGCCCTGCCCGGCTTCCGTCGGGACGGGGTCCGCGCTCTCCCGCAACTCGCCGAGTATGCGCGCCTGTTCGGCCTGGTAGCGCTCAATGGCCGCGAGTTTGACGCCTTCGTATCCACGGACCGCATCGGGCAGTTCCGCGAGCCGGCGGACCTCGGCCAGGTTCTCCTCGTTCAGGAGCGCGAGCGCGGTCTTGATCGACTCCCGGTACTCGACGACGAGTTCACGCTCGATGCGTCGCACGTGCTGGAGTCCGAACACGTCGAGGCGGGTTCCTCGAACGCGCCGCAGCCCATGCAGCAGTTTGAGGACCGGGCGGAACCAGCTTCCGAGAGCGACCTTCCTTTCCATGCCCAGGGCTCGCAGGACGGGCGGATGCAGGCGGTAGGAGCGTCGGCTCGCGCTTCCGAATGCCGCGGTGATGTGGTCGTCCACGGCTGGGTCGATGGCGAGTCGTGCGACCTCGTACTCGTCCTTGTATGCCATGAGCTTGTGGAGACAGCGGGCGACAGCCTCGGTCAGCTCGGTCGAGCCGTCGGCGGCAGCGCGCTCCGTGGCTGCCACCGTCTGGACGAAGTCGACGTAGGCGCGGGCGTAGCGCCTGTCCTGGTAGTCGATGAGGTCGGCCACACGCACGGTGAGGAGGCGATGCAGCTCCGATTCCTCATCATCGGTGACCAACGCCACGAGCTCGGTGGTCCCGGCGGGCAGCCGCAGTTCCACGTCTGGGAGCGTCGGGTCGGCAAGCGCGGCACTCAGCGCCTCGGGGTCGGCGACCGCCTGGCGGCCTCGCCGGAAGGCCTGCATATTGCGTTCGACGGCGACTGCGTTCAGGGTGATGGCCTCTTCGATGGCCGAAGCCGCCATCGGCAGCAGCCCGGTCTGGTAAGCGGCACCCACCAGGAGCATGTTGGCGTACTGCTCGTCGTCGAAGAGCTGCGTGGCCAGCGAGCCGGAGTCCAGAGCGATGAGCCGGCGCATTGCGTCGTGGACGGCATGACGTACGACATCGGGAGCCGGGAAGCTGACGGTCGTGTCGACCACCATCTGGCCGGTGGGTATCTCGGTTGTGGTCATGACGGCGACGGTGCGATCCGCGGAGGCGACGGAGAGGTACTTCGGGTCGGTCGCGACGAGCGGATCGCACGCGAGGTAGAGGTCGCATTGTCCCTCGGCGATCTTGGCGCCCTGTTCGACGACATCATCAGTGATCTTGATGTCGGAGACGACCGCGCCGCCCTTCTGGGCCAGTCCGGTCTGGTCGAGGCTGCGGGCGTGGCGGCCGTCGATGACGGCCGCGGTCGCCAGCACCTGCGAGATGGTGACGATGCCGGTTCCCCCGATCCCGGTGATCCGCATGCCGAAGGAGTCGGCGCCGGCCGTGCGGGCCGGCTCGGCGATGTCGGTGGCCCCCAGGGCGGGAAGGTCGGCGTGCTTCGGCTTGCCGGCGGGCGTGATGGTCATGAACGCCGGGCAGTCGCCGTCGAGACACGAATAGTCCAGGTTGCACGAGGACTGGTCGATCCTGGTCTTGCGGCCGAACTCGGTCGAGACCGGGTGAACCGACAGACAGTTCGACTTGCGGCCGCAGTCACCGCAGCCCTCGCAGATGCGCTCGTTGATCCACACGCGCGTCGTCGGCGCCTCGGCCTTGCCGCGCCGACGCGCACGCCGTTTCTCGGCGGCGCATTCCTGGTCATGGATGAGGACCGTGACACCGGCAGTGGCCTTCAGCTCCGCCAGCGCTCCCTCGATCTCGGCCCGGTCCAGAACCTTCACCGACTTCGGAAGCCGGGCCCGCGGGATGCGGGCCCGGTCCTCTGTCGTGATGATCACTTTGGCGACGCCTTCGTGCAGCAGCATGGCGGCGAGCCGGTCGACCGGCAGGGCACCGACGGCGTCCTGGCCGCCGGTCATGGCGACCGTTCCGTTGTAGAGCAGCTTGAACGTGACGTTCACCCCCGCGGCGACCGCTGCCCGGACGGCCAGACTGCCCGAATGCATGAAGGTGCCGTCACCGATGTTCTGCACGAAGTGGTCGGCGTCGACGAACGGCTCCATTCCGATCCACTGAGCACCTTCCCCGCCCATCTGGGTCATGCCGACGACCGAGCCGACCTGTTCGGGATCCATGAACACGACCATGGAGTGGCAGCCGATCCCAGCGCCGACCAGTGAGTCCCCGCCGGCGGTGGTCGAGGTGTTGTGCGGACACCCCGAGCAGTAGTACGGGCTGCGGGCCAGAAGCGGCAGCGCCAACGTCGAACGCGCTTTGGGCCGCTGACGCCATGCGCGGGCGGCTTCGATGCCGAGCGGAGCGAGCACCCTGGACAGTCCGGTGGCGATGCTGTCCACGTCGAGCTCTCCTGAGCGACTGAACAGCGATTGCCCGTCCTGGTCCTGTTTGCCGTGGACGACCGGGGCGTTGGGGCGGCCGTAGAGGATCTCCTTGACGGCGGTTTCGAGGAACGGCCGTTTCTCCTCGACGACGACCAGCTGGTCGAGACCGTCCGCGAACTCGATGACGGCGTCGCGTTCGAGGGGGAAGACCATGCCGAGCTTGAGGATCCTGATGCCGTACCGTGCGAGGTCTGTGTCGGTGAGGCCGATGATGCGGAGGGCCTCGCGGACGTCGAGGTAGGTCTTGCCGGATGTCAGGATGCCGATGGTGTCCGACGGCCCGCGCTGGACCAGGCGGTTGAGGCGGTTGAGGCGGGCGTACGCCACGGCACGAGGGAGGCGGATGTCGTGCAGGCTGCGTTCGAGGGCCATGAGGTTGGCGCCCAGGAGCATGGAGCTCGGCTTGTGCGGGCTGGGGCTCCCGTCGCCCTCGGTGCCCGTGATCCGATCGCGTGCCACGACGGCCGTGGACGCTGAGTCCGCCACGGCGGTAGTGATCTTCAGGCCCGACCACAGGCCGCTGAACCGGGAGAGGAACTGCGCGTGGAGCCCGAAGTCGAGGACGTCCTGGGCATCGGCCGGGTACAGCGTCGGGATCGCCAGGTCCGCGAGCGTCGCCTCGCTGGCACACGGCACGCTGGACGACTTGGCTCCCGGGTCGTCGCCGACCAGCGCGACCGCACCGCCGGAAGGGTCGGTTCCCACCAGGTTCGCGTGGCGGAGAGCGTCGGAGGCGCGATCGAGGCCGGGGGACTTGCCGTACCAGATGCCCACGACGCCGTCGCACCGCGAAGCGCTGACCTGGCCGGCCAACTGGCTGCCCATGACGGCGGTCGCGGCGAGCTCCTCGTTCAGCCCCGGTTTGTGGACGATGTCGTGCTCGTGCAACAACGCCCCGCGTCGGCCCAACTCGATGTCGTAGCCGGCGAGTGGTGATCCCTCGTATCCCGAGACGAATGTCGCGGTATGCAGTCCGTTCGTGTTGTCACGCCGGGAGCGGTCCAGCAGAACGCGGACGAGAGCCTGGATCCCGGAGAGGTGCACGACGCCTTCCTCGCGGCGGTAGCGGTCATCCAGACGGAAGCGTCGGCTGCCCGGCTGCCCGGTCTCGGTGATGGGTGCAGTCATCGTCCTCTTCCTCACAACAATCTGGGGCTGCTGAAGGTCCCGCCCGTCTGCGCGTGCGGAGAGACGGCTTCCTCGCGGTCAGGCTGGTTCGCCCAGCCGAGCAGTCGCCCAGCCGAGCAGTGCGCCGCGGAACGCCGATACCAGTCGGCGCGTGATCTGAGCGGGCGGCAGTGAGAGCGTGTCACGCAGGTCGAAGATCTCCCGAGGGTCGAAGAGGACGTTCCACAGGAAGGCGGCCTCGTCCTCGACGCCGACGAGCTCGCCCACCCCGAGAATCGCCACGAGTTCGCGGATGGGGCGGGCGAGGGCCTCCGCCTGGCCTTCCAAGTACGGCTCCTGGGCCTTGTACCGCGCGAGGAACCCTTCCGAGGACCGGCGGTGCACCAGCGCCGCGCCTTCGGCGAGGATGAGGTCCACCCAGAAGCCGCAGACACTCTCGAGCAGGGCCAGACCGTTGCTCGGCTGCTCGAGACTGTGATCGCGGAACTTGCCCACGATGTCCCGTCGGTAGGCGCTGAGGGCGTCGTCCGCGGACTCGAAGTGCCGGTAAGCCGTCGCGACCGACACATCCGCCTGCCGAGCGATGTCGGCGAGGCTGATCGGCTGCTCGCAACGCTCGAAAAGCTCTGCGGCGGCCTGGATCAGCTTGGCGTTGTTCAACCGCTGATCCCTGCGCATGCGCGTCCTCTTCATGTCCGCGGCTCATTTCGTGGGCGCCTGCTTGGCCTGCGTGCGCATGCCCTGCTCGGATTCCGCGATCCGCGCCAGCTCGGCGGCGATGTCATACGCCTTCTTCAGGGGCACTGCGACGATGCCGTCGGCGTCGGCCACGACCACGTCACCGGGGGTGATGACGACACCGCCGATGGCGACGGGCGTCCCGACGGCTCCCGGGCCGTGTTTCCAGGGCCCTGCCGGCGTGACCGAGCGCGACCAAACGGGGAACTGCTGCTGCCGGATCTCGTCGCGGTCCCTGACCGCTCCGTCGACGATCGCTCCTACGGCACCCCGCGAGGAGAAGTACTGGGTGAGGATGTCGCCCATCACGGCCCGGCCCGGGTAACCGAATCCGTTGATGACGAGGAAGTCGCCGGGTTCGATGTGCGCGACGGCGTCGATCACGGCCAGATCGTCTCCGGCGACCGTCAGGACCGTCAGGGCGCTGCCCACGGCACGGCAGCCGTCCCAGAGGGGTGTGATGCCACCGTCGGGCATGCCGAGGCGCCCGAGTGCGTCTCCGATGTTCGCGACCGAGTGCCGCTGGAACTGTGCGAGCAACTCCCCGTCAGGACGCTGCCACTTCGGGCCGACCTCGATGTTGGGCGAACCGGCCGATGTCGGCGCGTAGGTCATTTCTGTCCTTCCCCTGTCACGTGATGAATGGGTGCCTGGACGACGTCGATCTCGAGGGAGGCGTCCGGGAGTCCGTGCGCCCGGGCTGTGACGGTGATCCGTCCCGTTTCCCCGGTGGCCCGGACGATCGCCAGGGCACGTCCCTTGAACGACGTGGCGGAATCGTCGAGGAAGCTCTCCTCGGTGGACGGCGCTCCCGTACCGAATCCTTGGAGGACACCGGGACCGTCGACCTGGATCGTGATCTTTGTGTCCCGGTTCGGGTTGAGTACACCGTTGTCGTCGATCAGGGTGATGTCGATGTGGACCAACCGCTGCGGATCGGCGCCGAGTTCGGTGCGGTCCGTCTCCAGGCTCAGGTGCGTGGGTTCGCCGGCGGTGCGCAGCGCCGAGCGTCCCACCTCCGCTCCGTCGCGGTACGCCACGACCTCCAGGAGACCGGGCTCGTAGGGCACGTCGGCTTCGGCGACGAAGTTCCGCTCGGTGCCGACGGGCACGGTCGCGACGGTGGTGCCGTTGAGCCGGAACTCGACCTCCTCGGCCGCCGCGTACGCCTCGACATGGAGCGGCGAGCCGACAGGAGCCTCGAAGGTCCAGCTGGGGAAGACATCGGCCCAGGTCCATGCCCTGGGCTTGATGACGTAACCGTCCTCCCGGGGGCGTCGCACGGCGAGGTAGGGCGTCTGTGTGAGCCCGTAGACGATCTCGCGGTAGTAGGAGATCGGGTGACGCTGCCCGATGATGTCGATGTCCCCGCACTCGGCGGTGAGCCACGGGTAGGGGGCGCGGTGTACCTGCTGGTCCTCGGGATAGACGTGCCGGCCGGTTCCGACCTCGCCGAGGAAGTCCCATGCGGTCCAGGTGAAGTCGCCGATGACGTGGGGGTTCTCGGTGACGAGCTGCCACAGCCGGTCGATCTTCGTCGGGAATGTCTCCGAGCCCACGACCACGCGGTTGGGGTACGCCTCCTTGTCCAGCACGTACCGGCTCTCGCCGTAGTTGAGCCCCACGACGTCGAGAACGGAGGCGGGTTCGACGAGTCGTTCTCCGACGACCGGCGAGGCCATGAGGGCGTCGATCAGGTGTGTCACCTGGCCCAGGTAGTCGTTCAGGCCCCGGACAGGGGCGGCGTCCTGGCCCAGTTCGGCCTTCAGCGCGGGGATCTTGTCGCGGGCGATGTACATGCCCTGGAGCGCGTGGGTGACCAGGCGGGTGGGGTCCTGCGCGCGCACCCGATCGGCGATCTGGCGGCCCAGGCGCGTACCGTGCGGGGTTCCGGCTTCGATGATCTCGTTGCCGATCGAGTACATGATCACGCTGGGGTGGTTGAAGTCCTTCGCCACGAGCGAGTCGACGTCGCGTTCCCACCACTGCGGGAATCTGCGCGAGTAGTCGTCACCGGACTTCGCGACCGTCCACACGTCGAACAGCTCGTCCATGACGAGCATGCCGAGACGGTCGCACGCGTCGAGCAGGGCAATGCTCATCGGGTTGTGCGCGGAGCGTACGGCGTTGAAGCCCGCGGCCTTCAGCATCCGCACCCGCCGTTCGGCGGCGTCGGCGAAGTCGGCGGCGCCGAGGATGCCGTTGTCGTGGTGGATCGCACCGCCGCGGAGCTTGACGGTCTCGCCGTTGATCCGCAGGCCGCGGATCGGGTCGGCGGTGACGGTGCGGATACCGAAGTGCGTGGAAGCCTCGTCGAGCGGGCCGCTGTCGTCAAAGAGGCGCACGGAAGCGTGGTAGAGGTGGGGCGAGTCGACGCTCCACAGTGACGGCCGCTGGACGTAGGCCCGCTGATGGGTGGTGATCCCTTCGCCCGCCAGGAGCGTGACCCGGGCCCGGTCGGACGCCACCACCTCGCCCCCGGCGTCCAGGATTTCCAGAAGCACTTCGACGACGCGAGTGGAGACGTCCTCGTTGAGGATCTCGGTCGCCGCCACCACGGTGGCGAGATCGGCGTCGATGTCCGGCGTGGTGAGTCGCAGCCCGGTCGGGGTGACGTGGACGAGGTCGCCGACGAGGACGCTGACGGGACGGTGAAGGCCGCCCCCCGAGTACCAGCGGGAGTCCTGGTGTGCCTGTGCGTCCACCCGGACGGTGTTGGCCCGGCCGTACTGCAGGAAGGGGTCCGCGCTGACGTGGAAGCGGGAGTATCCGCCCGCCCACTGACCGGCGAGAGCACCGTTGATGTAGACCATCGCGTCGCGGTAGACACCTTCGAACTCGAAGGTGACTCGCTTCGTCGCCCATTCCTCCGGAACGTCCAACTGCTTCTCGTAGGTCCACTTTCCGTCGCGGAAGTAGCCCGTCTGCGGTCCACCGGAGTTCTCCGCGGACCGCCCTCCCCCCAGCATGGCGTCGTGCGGCAGGGTGACTTCTTCCTCGCCGGCACCGGCGACCACGATCGCCTCGTGAACGGACACGAGAGGGCCGACGCGCCACGCGTCGTTGAACGGGATGCGGATCATTGGAACTTCCTTGCTCGATCGTTCTAGAGGGTCGCGGCCGTGGGGTCCCAGTTCTCGTCCAGGGGGGCCGGCGATGCCACGGTGGATTCGAGGGTCAGCGGTGTCCCGGCCCGTGCCGCCTCCTCGATGGCGAGGAGCACGTCGAGAACGTGGCAGGCGAGAGCGCCGGAGGCGCGTTCCGGTACGTCGTCGCGTATCGAGCGAGCGAGGTCCAGCACCCCCACTCCCCGGCCCCACGTGGACCCGACAGCGGGTACGTCTTCCGGTTCCGCATGGAGAGGGACGAACCTGCCTGTTCCAGCGAAGCGGTTGGGGTCGGGGACCTCGAGTGAGGCTTCCGTGCCGTGCAGTTCGAGGAGGTCGCGGCGGATCCCCGAATCGAAGCTCGTGACGAGGGTCGCCCGAGCGCCGGAGGCGAACTCGAGCAGAGCCATGTGCTGACTCGGTACGCGCACGTCGAACTCGGTCCCTGCGCCCGCGCCGACGAGGACGCGCCTTACGGCTCGTGCGGTTGAGGAAACCGAGCTCACGCGCCGGACGGCACCCAAGGTCTGCACGAGCGCGGTGACGTGGTACGGCCCCATGTCCAGCAGCGGGCCGGCTCCCTGGTCGTAATAGAAGGCGGGATTCGGGTGGGTGCCTTCCGGCCCTGGGGACTGCATGATCGCCAGCGCGCTCTTCGGTTCGCCGATGCGGCCCGCGAGGACCGCTCGTTGTGCCGTCTGCAGGGCACCACCGAGGAACGTGTCGGGCGCGCAGGCCACGCGAAGTCCTCTCCGACCGGCCTTGTCCAGCAGCAACCGTGCTTCGCGGCGGCTGATGGCGAGGGGCTTCTCGCTCCAGACGTGCTTGCCGCTCGCGAGGATCCGGGCCGACACGTCGAAGTGGGCGGCGGGGACGGTGAGGTTCAGCACGATCTCGATGTCGTCGTGGGCCAGGAGCTCGTGGACGAGCAGGGGCCGCAACCCGAACTCCCGCGCACGAGCACGGGCGCGCTCATGGTCGAGGTCCGCTATCGCGATCACGTTCAGATCAGGGAACCGCGTCAGGTTCTCGAGGTAGTGGCTGCTGATGACGCCGGCGCCGATGACGCCGACACCCACTCGCTTGGAGTTCACCGGTCGACCTCCACCAGATAACGCAGGCTCTGCTGCACGGCTTCGAACGGGTCGCCCACGTAGTCGTCCAGTTCCACGACGCGGACCGCGTCCGGTGCGGCCTTCAGGATGTCCGCCACCGGCATCGCACCCTGGCCGACCGGCTGCTGCTCCAGGAGGGCTGTGGTGTACGGGCCGTCCTTGAGGTGCAGGAACTTGACGCGCGCCCCGAGCCGGGAGATCAACTCCACGGCGGAAGCGCCACCGACCTCGGCCCAGAAGGTGTCGAGTTCCAGGACGACGTCCTCGTCCAGCGCCTCCGCGAAGACTTCGAGGCCGGTCCTGCCGCCGAAGCCCTGACGGACCTCATGGTCGTGGTTGTGGTACCCGATGGTGACGCCTGCGTCCCGGGCAAGCCTCGCGACGGCGTTCAGACTCGCGGCTGCCGCTTCGATGTCCGCCCGAGTGGTCCAGCGCTGAGCGATGATGTGCGGTTCGATGAGCGTGCCGATTCCGAACTCTGCTGCCACGCGGACAGCCGCGGAGGCATTTCCATCGACAAGGCTCGCGTGTGCGCTGAGCGGGCACAGAGGTGTCTCGGCCAGCGCACGCCGGTACGCGTCGCGGTACTGCTCGAACCTCCACAGCTCCACGTTCTCGAATCCCATCGCGGCGACGCGCGCCAGCGTCCCAGGGAGATCGGTCGTGATGGCGTTGCGCAGCGTATAGAGCTGCACTGAGTACAGGCGCTCCGTCATCCGCGTTCTCCCTGGTCCGGCGAGAGTTCTCCCGCATGAGCCGTTGCCACCGTCTCGGCCAGGACAGCGAGCGCCTGGTCCACCGGTTCAACTGAAGAGGGCAGGTTCAGGAAGCCGTGCAGTACTCCGGGCACCGTGACATGCCGCACGGGTACGCCCGACTTCACGAGTGCGGCCGCGAACGCCTCGCTGCTGGCGCGCAGATCGTCGTACTCGGCGTCGAGTACCAGGGTGGGACAGAGTCCGTCCAGGACGGCGCCCGCGGGGAAGGCGTAGCCGTGCGGATCCGGCGTGCCGCCCAGGTAGTTGGCCGTCATCTCGGTCACGTCCTTCGGCAGGATCCGGACCATGCGCGGCAACGGCGCGAACGCCTCGGCCAGCGGCGGCGCGAGGGGCGGCGAGACGGAGTGCATGGTCGCATAGGCCAGTACCAGGGTGGCGGGCAGCCAGTTGTCGTCGTCCCGCAGGCGAAGTACGGCTCCTGCGGCGAGGTTCGCCCCCGCGCTCGCGCCACCGACGGTGAGCCGCGCCGGTTCGATGCCGAGCACCGCGGCGTTCTCGCGCACCCATCGGACGCCCGCCACGACGTCGTCGTGCGGCACCGGATACGTCACGCCGTCGACCGCGAGCCGGTAGTCCACGCTCACGACCACGGCATCGGCCCTGGCGCACACCTCGCGGGCGGTCCAGTCGGCCTCGTGCATGTCGAGATCGCCGAAGACCCATCCGCCGCCGTGCACCCAGACCAGGCCGGGGCGAGGCCGCTGCGGTGCTGACGGCGGTCGGTAGACGCGGACGGTTGTCGGGCCGTGCGGGCCGGGAATGCTCTCGTCGCTGGTTTCGACGGAGGGCAGTGCCGGAGCCGCCTCCCAGGTCCGGTATTCCTGGAGGCGCGGTTGCACAGCCGGATCGGCGAGTGCCTCGCGCCAGGACGGGAGGTCCTCGATCAGGCTGAGCCGGGCGGAGATGCTGGGGTGCAGGGCCATCAGGGTCGGGTCTCCAGGGGTGCGGGGGGAATCGGGTGCAGCGCGCGTAGGCGGGCGGCGGCGGGGGATGTTCGCTCAGCCTCGTGGCCGGCCGGAATTGCCGGGCGGGCAGGCCTACTTCACGCTCCCGGCGGCCAGTCCGGAGCGCCAGAACCGCTGCAAGACGAGAAACGCGACGATCAGAGGGATCACCGAGAGGAACGCGCCGGTGATGGTGATGTTGTAGGGGATGCCTTGGTTCACCCCTTCCCTCCAGTTGGCCAGCCCGACGGTGACCGGCTGGAGTTCGTCGCTGTTGAGCATGAGCAGGGGCAGCAGGTAGTTGTTCCAGATGCTGACGAACTGGAACAGGAAGATGGTGACCAGCGCGGGCGACATGATCGGCATGGCGACCCGCCAGAAGATCCGGGCCTCGCCGGCACCGTCGAGTCGCGCGGCCTCGATCAGTTCGTCCGGTACCGACGCTCCGGCGTAGATGCGCGACAGGTAGACCCCGAACGGGCTGACGACGCTGGGCAGGAAGACGGCCCAGTAGGTGTTGACGAGGTGGACCTGACTGAACATCAGGTACAGGGGCAGCGCGAACATGACGTCCGGGATCAGGACGGCGCCGAGGATGACGTTGAAGGTCAGGTCGCGACCGCGGAAGGGGTACTTGGCCAGCGCGTACCCGGCCATGGCGGACAGCGTCGTGCTCACCGCCGCGCCGCCGATGCTGTAGAGGGCGCTGTTCAGCAGCCATCGGGCGAAGATGCCGTCCTGTTCCTGGAAGACGTCACGGATGTTGGTCCACAGGTCGAAGTGGGAGAACCACAGCCCGTTCGTGGTGAACAGGTAGCCGCTGTTCTTCGTCGCGGTGACCAGCAGCCACCAGACCGGGATGAGCGTGTACAGGGCGAAGAGCGCCATGACCGCGAACACGCCCGCCCGGCCGGCCAGCGATGACGTACGCAGTCGCCCGGGAGGCCCGGCGGCGGCACGTGCTGCTGAGGGAGTGACGGTCGTCATGCGAAGGTGCCCTTCCGCTGGGTGAACTTGAGGAAGCCGAACGACAGCACGAAGGTCAGCAGGGCGAGGATGACCGACTGGGTGGCCGCGTAGTTGTAGTTGTTGATGTCCGCCGACTGCTGTGTGGCCAGGATCGGTGTGTAGGTCGGGGAGACGGTCGGGGCGACCTGACTCAGCACCGCGGGCTCGTTGAACAGCTGGGCGGTACCGATGATGGAGAACACGGTGGTGAGGATCAGCGCCGGCCGTACCGCGGGAATCTTCACGTGCCAGGCGACCCGCCACCCGGAACAGCCGTCCATCACAGCGGCTTCGGTGAGTTCGCCGGGGATCGCCTGCAAGGCCGAGTAGATGATCAGCATGTTGAAGCCGGTCCAGGCCCACGTCATCATGTTGCCGATCGAGGCGAGCACGAGGTCGCCGGACAGGAAGTTCACTTCGAGCCCGACGTGCCGCAGGGCAGCGGTGAACGGGCTGACGCTCGGTGCGTACAGGAACGACCACATGATCGCGGCGATCACGCCCGGCAGCGCGTAGGGCAGGAAGTAGATCTGCCGGAAGAACTTCTTGAACACGGCGCCACGCGAGTCCAGCAGCAGCGCCAGCAGGAGCGCCAGGCCCAGCATCACCGGCACCTGCACGATGCCGAGCGTGAACACCCGCAGGAACGACGACATGAACCGGCTGTCGTGCAGAGCCGTCACATAGTTGTCGAACCCGGCGAAGACAGTCGTCGACGGTCCCAGTCCGAGGCCGCTGCGGTGCGTCCTGAAGAAGCTCTGGTACACCGCGTAGCCGATCGGTGCGAGCAACATCGCCGTGAACAGCAGCCCGAACGGTGCCAGGAAGAGCACCGCGGAACGAGTGTGGCCACGGCCGGGGACACGCTTCGCTGCCGAGCCGGCGATGGGGTGGGCGAGAGCGTCGCCAGGCGTTCTTGTCGCCATGCCTGCTCCTTGCTCGTGAAGTGGTCCCGTGAAGTGAGGGACCGGCTGGTCATTGATGCTGGTCGGGCTGGTCGTCGCCCTGCGGGGGCGCGGGCGGTGGTGGCACGGGGGAGGACGGACCCCCGCATGCCGGGGCCGAGGGCGTGAAGCCGCGGCGCCGGCGCCCGGCAGGTCAGGAAGACCGCCGGGCGCCCGCCGTCGTTCACCGCCCGCGTCACTTCCCGACGCTCAGCCCCTGGCTCTTCATGGCCGCGACGGTGCTGTCCTGGACGGAGGTGACGGTCTTCGGGATGGTGCCCTGCCCGGCTCCGGCCTTCTTGAGCCCGTCCTTCATGTCGGACTGAACCTGGCTCATCGTCGGGCCCCACACCCAGCCTGTGCTCGTGTTCGCGGCCGCTGTCTTGAACACGTCGTAGATGTTCTGTCCACCGAAGTACGCCGACGGCTGGTCCACGGCAGGCAGCTGCTGTCCGCTCGTAGCGGCCGGGTAGATGCCCGTGTTCTTGATCAGACTGGTGACGCTGTCGCTGTCGGTGCTCATCCAGGTCGCGAACTCCGTGGCTTCCTTCGGGTGCTCGCACCCCTTGAGCACCACGGTCGCCGAGCCTCCGCGGTTACCGGCCGCCTTCTGCCCGGCGGACCACTGGGGCATGGGAGCCACGGCCCACTTGCCGGACAGCTCGGGCAGGTTCTTGGAGATCAGCGGAGCCGCCCACACGGCGCTGACGAGCGACAGCAACTGCCCGTCCTGCACCTTCTTGAACCAGGCCGTGTCCAGCATCGGGTCACTGGTGACCAGCTTCTTGTCCAGCAGGCCCTGCCAGTACTGCGCGACCTTGCTCGTCTGCGGGTTGTCGATGGTCACCTGCCACCGGTCGTTCGCGGTACCGAACCACTTGCCTCCGGCCTGCCAGGTCAGCGCCCCCAGGTCATAGGCGTCCTGCGGCGTGGTCGTCAGGTAGGCCGAGGGGTTGGCGCTGTGCACCTTCTGCGCGGCCGCGGCGAAATCGTCCCAGGTCTTCGGTGGCGAGATCTTGTACTTCTTGAACAGGTCGGTGCGGTAGTACATCGCCATGGGCCCGGTGTCGACCGGGATGCCGAACACCCTGTCGCCGACGCTGGACATCTGCCAGGTCCACGGCACGAACTTGTCCTTGCTGGCATCGGCGTACTCGTGGATGTCCTCCAGCGCGCCGGTGGCGATGAAGTTCGACAGGGTGTCGTAGCCCACCTGTCCGAGGCAGGGCGCGTTGCCGGCCTTCACCGCGTTCTGCATCTTGGCGTAGCCGCCGATGCTGCCCGCCGGGATCTGGCTGTACTTGACCTTGATGTCGGGGTGGGACTTGTTCCACAGCGCCACGGACTTGTCGAGGCCGACCGCCGCCCCCCAGAACTCCACCGTCACCGGCTTGCCGCCGGAACTCGAACCGCCCGAGTCGCCGGAACCGCTACAGGCGCTAAGCGTGACGAGCGAGGCAACGGCCAACATGACCCCAGCCCCCTTCACCCACCGTGAAGCCATGGGAACTCCTTCCGTCGGCCGTCCGCCTTGCGGAGCCTGCCGGTTGATCTGCGAGCGGCGTGTCGCGCACGGAGTCGTTGAGAGCTTCCCGCCATCGGGGACTCATCCCTACGAACACTGCCGAACGGCTTGCGATTGGGGTTTCACTTGAGGTGTGCGCCAGCCCTTGTTGGCCCGTCTGGCCTAGGTGATGCACTGGCACCGCAGAGCAGCGTCCGAGGCTCGGAGTGCTTGCGTTCGAACCGAGCGGCTCACTCTGAAGTGCGAAGCGAATCTCAGTTGCGTCGACTATGGGGCCGGGTGCGCCGCCTGTCAACGCTTTCTCGTCGACTTTTGGTGAAGAGCTTGGCTCTTCGCTGAAAGGGTTGCTGGGCAGCACGGACTTCGGGACCTCTGTGGCGCACTCGAGATCTCCGGGGTCTATGTGTATGTGCGCTGTCGGCCGAGCTGATATGTGATCGAAATCGAGGGGCAGTGCTAAAGCGCGTTGATGACGTGCGTAAAGCGGCGCAGACCCTCTTCGAGTGCGGCCTCGTCCGTGGCGAAGGACAGGCGTACGTGTCCCTCGCCCGACGGGCCGAATTCGGACCCGGCGCGTACGAGCACACCTCCGTCGGCGAGCCGTTGCACGAGTTCGACGGAGGACAGGGCGCTGTCGATACGGGGGAATGCGTAGAACGCTCCGAGAGGCCGGACGACGCTCACCGCATCGAGACCGTCGAGGTGCTGCATGACCAGATCTCGGCGGCGCTGGAAGCGCGCCGAGAGTGCGTGCAGATCTTTGTCGGGAATGCGTAGCGCCTCGACGGCTGCGTCCTGGACGAAGGTGTTCAGAGGCCCGTTGATCGTGCGGTGAACGAGGTTGATCTTTTCGGCGACAGCGGCGGCGGCGCAGATGAAACCGATGCGCCAGCCGGTCATCGAGTACGACTTGGAGAACGTGCCGGAGAGCACCACCCGGTCCCGCACGGAGATCAGTTCAGATGCCGAGGTGAACGCGATCTCGTCGAAGACGATGTCGCTGTATGCCTCGTCCGACAGGAGGTAGAGGTCGGGGTGATCGCGGAGAATGGCGCCGACTCCTTCGATATCGGCCTTGGAGAACACCATTCCGGTGGGGTTCACGGGATTGCACAGGATGAGCATGCGGGCACCCGCTGCGGCCGCCGCGAGTTTGTGCAGGTCGATCGAGCCGTCAGGCCGCGTGGAGATCCACTCGGCCTTGGCCCCTGCCATGGCCGCGTGGTCCGCGTACAGGGAGTAGGTCGGTTCGGGGAGCAGCACTCGATCGCCCGGGTTCAGCAGAGCGAGGACGGTGGCTGCGAGGCCGGCGCTGCCTCCGTGAGTGACGACGACATTCGCCGGGTCGACCCCGAGGCCCTGGAAACGCGCCAGGTGGGAGGCGATCTCCTGCCGGAGATCCGGCGACCCTGTGATCTGCGAGTAACGAGTGCGACCGGCGCGCAACGCCCGGACGGCAGCCTCCACCACTGGCTGCGGTGTGTTGCTGTCCGGTTCACCCATGGCCAGAGAGATGGCGCCCGGCACCGCACCGCCCAGTGTTCTGGGTCGCCTCGACGCTGCTCTGATGCGTTCCGGGAGAGAGCTGGCCGTTCGGGAGGGGAGGGCGCTCATCCGATCTCCAGGGGGTCACGACGGATGTAAAGTGCGAGAACATTCTCACATCGTGATGAGCGGTTCAAGGGTGGGGGCGCGGCTGGATCGGCCGTAGGCAGGTGGTTGCACATGGGCATGCCTGAAGCCCACCGCAGATGCCGTGGGTGGTTGGTTCCTGGTGCTGAGCTACGGCCCCCAGGGGGAGCCGCCCCTCACCGGCTGCCGATCGTGTGCCTCAGGCGCCGGCCCAGCCCTGGAGAGCCCCGTAGTAGGCCGCCGTCAGACGGCTGATCGCTTCCTCCTCCGGGAGGCCGGTGCTGATCAGGTCCAGGATCTCGCGTGGATCGAACATGGCGTTGTACAGGAACAACGCGTGATCGAAATGCTCATCCGGCACGTCCAGGCGCCTCATCACACTGCGAATGGGGCGCTCCCAGGCGTCCCGGACCGGGGTGATCACCTCGTCGTTGTCGCGCAGGCGGGTGAGGAACCCCGTGCGCGATCGGATCTGGACCATGGCGGGGCCGTAGCTGCGGACCAGACGAGCCCACTCCCGGACGACCTCCTCGAACAGGTCCGGGCCGGTCTTGGGGCAGTCGTGGCTGTAGTTGCGCAGCTGGACGATCACGCCGAGCAGGTAGGCCTTGAGGAGCTCCTCGACCGACGGGAAGTACCGGTAGGCCGTGGCCAGCGACAGGTCGGCCCGCTCCGCGATGACCGCCATGGTCATCGCGCCGGGCTCGGTCCTGAGGGCTTCCCCCACGGCCTCCAGGAGCTTGCGCCGGTTGCGGACCGCGTCGCGGCGCATGCCGCGCCCAGCACCCTGTTCCTCGTTCTTGACCGTCAGGGGGAGCCTCCCGGGATGCCTCATCGGAGAGAGGTGTCTCACCTCTGGGCAAGACGATAGTGAGGTCCGTCCGAGTCGCTCAAGCGGCGGGGCCTTGCCCGGTGCCGGGATGTGCGCAGATCTCAACGCGGGAGGATCGTCACCTCGGCCCGGTTGAAGCGGGAGCTGTTACCCCTGGTGTGGAACGGCACGTGGTCAGGGCTGGGGCCCGTGCTCGACGTCTCGGCCCGCGGCGAGTACTGCTGGTGAGGGTTGCCGGGGCCCAGTGTGAGCGGAATCGTCAAGCGCCCCTGGGCGTCGGCGGTGGCCGACCGCGCTGAAGCGCCAGCGTGGTCGCGGATCGTGACGTGATACCGCGTGCCCGGTCGAGCCAGTGAGGGCGTCAGTACCGTGGCCGAGCCGTTTCCGACCACCGTGAAGCGGCGCTGGCGCGCAACGTTCAGCGCACTGAACTCGGTGACGTCCCGCCGCATCCGTACGGTCCAGCCGTAGGCGCTGTACTGCGGCCTGATCGACGAGAAGGTGAACGACCGGGGAGTGGCGCGGTGCTGCGAGTGGCGGGCGAAGTAGGACTTCAGGTGCGGTATCCAGCCTCGGAGGTCGGCCTGCCAGTAGGGCCATGTGTGGCTGCCGGGTCCGTAGTCGTGCCACCGGTGCCGGATGTCGAGATCCAGCAGGCGCTCGTGGAAGGACACGTTTTCCTGCCGGATTCTTTGTTCCGTGGGGTCCACGGCCTCGCCGTCGCGCCGGGGTCGTCCGTTGCCCGTGTACAGGGACACGTCCGTGTGGGCCAGATTGGCCGCCAGGTCCCAGGGGTTGTCCCCGCGCCAGCGGACTTCCTGCGTCGCCCGCGGGCCCCAGAGGGAGGGGTGGAGCTGCTCGATGATGGTGCGCATCTGGACGTTCCGGTGGTCGACGTCGCCGGAGAACGAGCCGACGGCACCGAAGAGGTCGGGGTGCCGGGCGGCGTACGAGACGGCCCCGAACCCGCCCATCGACAGTCCGGCGGCAGCCCGCGCCCCGCGCTCGGGGATCGTGCGGTAGTGCTCGTCCACCCAGGGGAGGAGCCTGTTGATGTGGAAGGTCTCCCACATCGGCCGACCGCGGTGACCGTTGTTCCACCAGTCGGCATACCACTCCGTGGAGCCGGCGTCCGGCATCACCACGATCGCGGGCAGGCCGGCCGTGATCTCCTCCGCGGCACCGTCCTGTGTCCAGCTCGCAGCGCTCTGCCCTCCACCGTGGTAGAGGTACAGCACGGGGTAACGGCGCCCCTTCTGCGCGTCGTAGCCGCGGGGGAGCAGTACACGCACCTTGGTCGTGCCGTCGAGCGCGGACGAGGTGAAGGTCAGCTCGCTGAGCCGCGGCGAGAGACGCTTCTGATTCGCCAGCGCGATGCCGGTTTCGGTGTGGGTTGGCTCGGCTGCCTCGGCTGTCAGGGCGGGAGGGTGACCGCATCCGAAGACCATCACCGCCCCCAGAGCGAGTGCCGCGGGAATCCTCACGCGCCTGCCGTTCAAGATGGTCCGCCTCCATGTGGTCATGTTTCGCTTCTGTGTCCGTAGTGGGCTCGCGGCGCCCAGGGAGGCACGGGACGGCGGCTGTCGTCTCCGGG